>CAZVNL010000029.1:0-29149 GCA_964628055.1 uncultured bacterium
CACGTTATGAACAAGGGTGGAATGGGTGTCCGCAGTCCCCTGGATTAGGCCGTCGGGTACTTCTGACCGGTAGGGCCATCTGCTACACGGGAAAGGGGCAAAGTTTGCATCGTGGTCACACTACTCCGTACGATAGGTTTCCAGTCGCCGTTGTCCTTTGTAGAACTTACAATTAGTAC
This sequence comes from uncultured bacterium, assembly GCA_964628055.1. Lineage (GTDB taxonomy): Bacteria > Fidelibacterota > Marinisomatia > Marinisomatales > TCS56 > CAZBEL01. The sequence goes on from CAZVNL010000029.1 coordinate 180, forward strand.
CACTCGCCCCCTAGGGAAGTCAGTTACAAGCGCTTGTTAGTATGCATTGGTTATATTTAGCAACTGATAAACTATAAGGATACTTCAAAGGTGAAGTCATGGAATTAATTGACCAACTTCAACCCCAATTTATTCCTGGCTGAGACCTGAAACTTATAGATTAGTCACGGCCAGCACTAAAAGGTTAGCCTTATTTTCAGCGAACTGAAAAGTCTAAACAACTAAATATTCGCCGTTAAACTTGCTAATACCCCAAATAGAAATATTGGGTAAAATATAAACCGGGAATGGCTCCAGGCTTATGCGGTAGGAAAAAACGTTTTTCTCTTCAGGCGTTGTACTTTCTCTCCGAGCAGGATAAATTGGCAGGTGAAGATGAAAACCAAGTCCCTATTTCACAATCATCTACCGCCCCTTGCCGACCGGATTCGTCCCCGTACCTTAGCGGATTTTGTCGGTCAGGACCATCTGGTAGGCCCCGGTAAAATCTTATCTCGAGTAACAGAGCACAAACGTCCCTTTTCTATGATTTTGTGGGGCCCACCTGGTTCGGGGAAAACCACCTTGGCCCGCCTGATTACCCGGCAGACGAACGCCCGGCTCATCGAGCTCTCGGCGGTTTCCAGTGGCGTGCGCGACCTGCGCTCGGCCATCAAACAGGGGAAACAGGCCCTGGAAATGGGTCAGACGGTGATTGTGTTCATTGACGAAATTCACCGCTTCAGCAAATCCCAACAGGACGCCCTGCTCCACGCCGTGGAACAGGGGACCATCACCCTCATCGGGGCCACCACCGAAAACCCCTCCTTCGAAGTTATCAGCCCACTCCTCTCCCGCTGCCGAACCCTGGTCCTACAACCCCTCGCAGAAAAGCACCTGGACACAATCTTAAACCAGGCGTTGGAGCAGGATATTTTACTCTCCCGGGGAACGATCACGCTACCACTTGACGTACGTCAACAATTGATCGCTGCGGCGGGGGGCGACGCCCGAAAAATGCTAAACGCCCTGGAAATAAGCTACCATCTCATCGACGGAAAAGGGACCATTACGGCCGAGATCCTGGCCGAAGCCCAGCAGGATCGCACCCAACTATACGATAAATTAGGGGACTACCATTACGACACTATTTCGGCATTCATTAAATCAGTTCGCGGTAGCGATCCTGACGCGGCCATGTACTGGCTGGCAGTCATGGTGGAAGGGGGTGAAAAACCAGAATTCATTGCCCGGCGTCTGGTAATCCTGGCTTCCGAAGATGTGGGTAATGCCGACCCTCAAGCCTTGCCCCTGGCAGTGGCCGGGTTTCAGGGAGTCCATCTCATCGGAATGCCGGAAGGGGCCATCATTTTGGCTCAAGTGACCACCTATTTAGCCAGCGCCGAAAAATCCAACGCTTCCCACCAGGCCCTCCGCTGTGCCACCCGACTAATTAAAGATGCGGGAACTCCCGGCGTACCGCTGCACCTACGCAACGCCCCCACCGCCTTGATGAAAGCCCAGGGTTACGGGAAAGAATATGACTACCCCCACGCCCACGAAGACCACTTCGTCAAGGTCAATTACTTCCCCGAGGGAATCCAGAAAACCTTTTACCAACCCACTACCCGGGGCTATGAAAAATTCATTCGCAACCGTTTAAAACACCTCTGGCCGGAACGTTACCGTAAATGAGACGGGTCGTTCTCTTCCTCTTATTTTTAGCCGGTTTGGCCCACGGTGATGACCGCCTACGCCTGGAACGGGCGGACGTGCTGGAAAATATCACCGTCCAGGGCCAGGCCGTGCAGATTCTCACCGGTAATGTCATTTTTACCAAGGGGGATCTAACCCTCGCCTGCGATCGTGCCCAATACCAGGAAAATTCCGGCTTTGGAAATATGGTGGGGAACATCGAAGTTACGCAAAATGATCTCACCCTCACTTCCGATTCCCTCACCTTCGATTCTTTTAACGATGTCATTACCGCCTTCGGCCAGGTTCACATCTGGGACCAGGATTACGACCTCATCGCCGATACCCTCCGCTATTATACCTCCCTGGACAGCGGCTTAGCCCAGGGGAATGTACAGCTACAGCAGGAAAGCCAAACCATAACCGCCCACCAACTCGCCTATCGTAAAAAAGAAGGGCGGGATGCCGTTTCCTACGTAGCCACCGGGGACGTAACCATCCGCGAAGAGGATCGTCTGGCCACCTGCGGAACAGCCATCTATTCCAAAGACCAGGAAACAACCTGGTTAAAGGTAAACCCCCGGATTACCGAAAAGAACCAGGTGCTTACAGGGAGTACTATCGAATTGCGCTACCGGGAAGAAAAGTTGCAATCCATCTTCATTCCTGCCAAAGCCCACGCCGTTTACCACCGTTCCGGATGGAAGGAACGTTCCCTAAACCAGGGCGATTCCACCACCGTGGCGCAAATTCCGGTAAAGGTTCAAGACGACATGACCAGTGTAGCCTTGAAAGGGTATTTCGACGAAGGGAATTTGGATTCCCTGCGCCTGGAAAAAATGGCGACGACGCTTTATCATGCTTTCGAGGATTCCATCTATAAAGGGCAAAATTTAGCGTCAGGAGACACAGTTGTGATGCAGTTTAGCAACAATGAATTGGACGGGATCTACATCCTGGGAGGCGCCCAGGGAACCTTCACACCGGATTCTGCCAATCGGAACGTGGAGTCCGCCATCGACTATGCATCTCAGCTCATCGTTTACGATCTGAAAGCGGAAATAACCGACCTGAAAGAACAGGCCACCATTCGTTATCGTGACATGCGCCTGGAAGCTGGGTTCATCAACGTGGACTGGAGTTCTAACCTGGTTACCGCGCTGCCGCAAGCGTTGGACGATACAACGATCACGCCTAAGCAACCTACCCTCTTCGAACGGGGGCACGAACCCATGGAAGGTGATGAACTGGTCTACAACCTGAAAACCCGTCACGGAAAAATCACCCGAGGCAAAACCAAGGCCGACGACGGCTTCTACTACGGCAACGAAATCCGCAACCAAGACGAAAATACATTCTACATCCAGAAAAGTCGCTTTACCACTTGTGACTTAGAGACGCCGCACTTTCATTTTGAGTCCAATCGAATGAAAATCGTCAACGATGACAAAGTGGTGGTGAAACCCATTGTTCTGTACCTACAGGGCATTCCCGTCATGGGTCTACCGTTTGGGATTTTTCCCCATCGAAGCGGAGGGCGTCATTCAGGTTGGATCATGCCCGGTTACGGGCAGAGCAGATCGCGTGGTCAGTTTATCAACGGCCTCGGGTATTACTGGGCGCCCAGCGACTACTGGGATTCGAAACTGACCATGAGCTTTGGCGACGAAGAAGGGTTCACCTTTGTCCTCCAGAACAACTACAAGGTTCGCTATCGTTTCCAGGGGGGGCTCCATCTCGAAACCTGGCAGCGTCTTGCCGGTGCCGAAAACAACATTATGAACCTGGCCCAAAACCGACAGAGCATGTATTCAGCTAAATGGACGCACAACCAGGTCATGCGCAACGATCAAACGCTACGGGTAAACTGGAGTTACTACAGCAACGGTAATTATAATTACAGAACCGGTTTGAACCAGGCCCGACGCTTGAATCAACAATCCATTTCCCAGGCCACCTATACCAAGCGATGGAAAAAAAGCAATAATTCTATCAACATCAATTTATCCTCCAACACCGACCTCATGGCCGATAAAAAAATTCATCCCGACCCCGCCAATCCTTTTTACACGCCCCCCACCAAGGCGGGGGTACAAGCCAAGATTACTAACTACTCTCTGCCGGTCCTCTCCTTCAACCATCCGCAAAACCAAATCTTTCCCACGGCGGCCGCCAAACACCGTTGGTACAACAATCTTACCTGGAGCTACAACAGCCGCCTAACCAATAAAATACGCACTTACTATGAATCGGATTCTTTAACCGACTCTACCTTTTATTGGAATCCCGACGCCCAGCAAGCCGTGGATAACGCCTTAACACATTCCCTCAACTTCAACGCCCCGCAAAAAATATTTAAGTACATTACCGTCTCCCCCAACTTGCACCTCTCCTCAGACTGGGTTACCAAGACAACGGTAGCCAGCCTAGGGAAAGAGGGCAACCTACAGATCACCAAACAGTCCGGGTTGGCCATCCGCACTACCGGGTCCTTCGGGGTAAACCTACGGACCCAGATTTACGGTCTCTTCCCCATTAAAATCGGCCCTTTCCACTATCTCCGGCATGTGGCGACGCCCGCCATAGGCTACGCTTACACGCCTGACTTCTCCAAACCCCTGTTCGGCTGGGATCTGGGATATTTCCAGTCCCTAACCGACACTACGGGGAAAGTTTTACTCCACGATCGGTTCGGAGGCCTCATGGTGGGAGGTACTCCCCGGCAAGAAAGACAATTACTCACCTTCTCCCTCAACAACGTTTTCCAAACTAAGATTCAAAAAGGAGACGAAGAAAAAAAGCTGCAACTCTTCAGTTGGAACCTTTCCACCAGTTACAACTTCGTAAAACCGGTTTACAAGCTGGCCAATCTCAGCTCTTCCATTCGAACCAAGATTGGACAAAAGTTACATTTCGATCTTACCATGACCCACGACTTCTACGCCTTTGACCTTGCCCAGGGTAAGCGAAGCACCTCGCTGCGGCGCACTGCCCGGGGGATTCCCCTTCCGCGCATGGTGAGCGCCCGGCTGGGTACGGGCTTTTCCTTCTCCGGTAAACGCCTCCAGGCGCCGACGGCCCCCACTCCCGAGGACATAACTACCAATCTCCTCGCCGACAGCCTATTGATCGGTCGCCAGGACGAAGACAAACCGGTCCATCCCCTGGGCAGTGGAGAACTGTGGAAAACTACCTTTAACTTCAGCTACTCCGTGTCGAAAACGGATCCTCGCCAAGCGAAAGAAAATTTCTGGATGAACACCAATACGCGCCTGCAAATCACCAAGAATTGGCGGGTGAGTTACAATGCCCGTTTTGATTTAATTAACAAGACTCTGGTCAGTCATCAGCTCTCCCTCTATCGTGATCTCCATTGCTGGGAACTAGCCATTACCTGGACACCCAGCGGTTACGGTTCCAGTTTCTACCTGCGCATTAACGTGAAGTCTCCCCTCCTCAGGGATCTGAAAATCGAGGAGCAGCGGGGCTTACGCAGCCGGGTTCCCTGGATTTAATCCCCAATCAGCTCCCCCGCTGGTAATTTCCGGGTTTTTTTTCAGCCCGTGATCAATGCAAATTCAGCGGTTAAGAAAGGTAAAATAATGTACTGTCCCCAATGCCATGCCGAGTACGTAGCAGGAAAACAAGTCTGCGCCGATTGCAAAGTGACCTTAGTGGATCAACTGCCCCTGGACCAACCCCTGGAAGAAATCAAGTGGGTCGCCGTGCAGGACTACCCGGGAAATATCTTCGCCGAAATGGTGGGAGAGATTCTGGACAAAAACCACATTCCCCACTTCGCCAAATCGGACTGGTTTACCTCCGCCTACAGCATTAGTTCGGTGAATCTCCCCGGCACCCGGGTGACGGTCTACGTCCCCCAAGAATACGTGGCCCAGGCGCGCACCGTCTTAGATACACTCGTCGATTAGGGTTCCATGCCCAAAACTAATTACCGCTCTATCAAGGGTACCCATGACATTTTGCCCGCAGCAAGTTGGCGCTGGCGGGCTTTAGAAGCCACCATTCATCACGTCCTCACTCGGGCGGGTTACCAGGAAATCCGCACCCCGGCCTTCGAGCAGACGGAGCTTTTTACCCACAGCGTGGGTAGTGAAACGGATATCGTCACCAAAGAAATGTACAGTTGGGTTGATCAGGGTGGCGACCACTTGACCTTGAAGCCCGAGTCCACAGCTTCGGTGGTGAGGGCCTACCTGCAACACAATTTAGCTCACCAATCCCCCGTGGTTCGGCTCTATTATTTTGACACTCTCTTCCGTCGCGAACGACCCCAGAAAGGGCGCCAACGCCAGTTTCACCAGTTTGGTATCGAGGCTCTCGGTTCCCCGCATCCGGAACAGGACGCCGAGGTCATCCTCCTGGCCTACACACTCCTGCAGGAATTGGGGTTAGAAGAGCTGTCCCTCAAATTGAACAGCATCGGTTCACCGGAATCTCGGTCGGCATACCGGGAGGCCCTCCGGCAGGCGTTACGCCACTATCTCAAGGACCTGACCCCCACCAGCCAAAGGCGCTTTGCAACCAACCCCCTACGCATCCTGGACACTAAAGTCCCCGAAGAGCAGGAAATCATAAAGCAGGCCCCCACCATTGATGCTTTTCTCGCACCAGAAGACTCCGCCCATTTTAAGGAATTGTGTGGTTTATTAGAGCAGCTAGATATTCCGTACGTTCGTGATCCGTACTTAGTACGCGGCTTAGATTACTACACGCGCACCACCTTTGAGATTACCTCCCCCGTCCTCGGGGCTCAGGATGCCCTCTGCGGTGGGGGACGTTACGACGACTTAGTGGCCTCCCTGGGAGGTAAACCGACCCCGGCCATCGGCTTCGCCACCGGCGTGGAACGAGTGCTGTTAGCCCAGGAACAGACCCAAAAGATGACCCCCGCGAATCCCCTCCAGGTCTTCCTCATTGGGCTGGGACCTGAAAGCCGTCCCATACTACTCACCCTACTAAATGGAATCCGTCAGGCCGGACTCGGGGCTACTTTCGATCCCTTGCGCCGGAGCTTAAAAGCCCAACTCCGGGAAGCTAACCGCACCGGCGTTCGGTTTAGCGTAATCTTAGGCGAGGAAGAGTTACGTAACCAACAAGCCTTGGTTAAGGATTTAACCGACGGGAAACAAAAAACCGTCCCTCTATCCCAAGTGGTAGAATACTTGCGTAGTGCTTTTAATTAATCTGATTTCCTGGCCTCCTATTAGCGACCACTAAAAAAACTAAATTCGAAGTAAGGCGCGTCGCCCTTTTCTCTGAATGAAAACCGTGGACCACCCTGTTGATACCTGGCCAACGACCCCAATGAGTAATGCCCGGTGGCGCTTTGGCCCTTTCCACAAGGTTAAAGTACGCCGGAAACCACCGCGAACGGTAGCCGTCAAATTTGGGCGGCCCTTTGATTTTGCGGCAGTAAATTCGACCCCGTGAAAAATAGCAAACCACTCCTGATTGTTGAATCTCCTTCCAAGGCGAGGACCATTGCCCAGTATTTGGGGAACCAGTACGAAGTGATGGCTTGTCTGGGGCACATCAAGGATTTACCCAAAGGTGAATTGGGCGTGAACGTGGAAAAGGATTTTGCAGCTCGACTCCAGACGATTCCTGCCCGGAAGACATTCATTAAAGAACTAAAGGCCAAGGCCAAGGACGCTCCCGAGGTCATCATTGCTACCGACCCTGACCGGGAGGGGGAAGCCATTGCGGCTCATATTGCCGGTGAGATTCCGAAGGCGAAGATTTCCCGGGTTCAGTTCACCGAAATTACGAAACAGGGGATTTTAGCAGGCATGGCGCACCGGGACGAGATTAACCAACACTTAGTCCAGGCTCAGTGGGCCCGGAGGATACTCGACCGCCTGGTAGGTTACAAACTTTCGCCGGTTTTATGGAACACCTTGCAGAAAAACATGCAATTCATCAAAGAATCCCTCTCCGCCGGCCGGGTCCAATCGGCGGCGGTTAAGATCATCGTGGATCGGGAACGGGAACGGGCTCGCTTCCGGCAGGCCACTTATTACGATCTCAAGGCCAGGCTGCTTAACGAAAACATGGACGCTTTTAATGCCACTCTGACAAAACTGAATCATAAACACCTGGCCACCGGCAAGGATTTTAATCCCCATACGGGAGAACTCACCAACCCCGCGGTGATCCTATTGAACGCCTCCCAGGCGGAGGCTTTGGTTAAGGAATTAAAGCCCGGTCCCTGGGTGGTGGCCCACATCGAAGAAAAACCCCAAACCACCCGACCGCGGCCTCCCTTCACCACCAGTACCCTGCAACAAGAAGCTGCTTATCGACTGCATTTTGCCCCGCGGAAAACTATGCGCATCGCCCAGAGACTATACGAGGCCGGTTTCATCACCTACATGCGCACGGATTCCACGCACCTTTCTAACGAAGCATTATCAGCCGCCCGCCAGGAGATCATTCAACGGTTCGGCGATGAATACCTACCACCCAAACCTGTCCAGTATAAATCCAAAGTAAAAAATATCCAGGAGGCTCACGAAGCCATTCGGCCCGCCGGAAGTCATTTCACCACCCCGGAAGCGCTGCACCGCACCTTAGGCGCCGAGGCCCAACGGCTGTATACGCTCATCTGGAAACGAACCTTGGCTTGCCAGATGAAACCCGCCCGGTGGAAACAGACCGTGGTTACCATTACCAACCAAAAAGCCGAATTCAGCGCGTCAGGTAAGGTGATTCTATTCCCCGGTTTCATGCGCGTTTACGAAGCTAAAACGGCCCCTAACGGAACCCCGGGGAAAGACCAGGAACGCCTTTTACCACCCCTTCGACCTAAGGAACACCTGAGTTGTGAAAAATTACAGGCCGTTGAACACGCCACCAAACCCCCTGCCCGCTTCACCGAAGCCACTCTAGTCAAGGAATTAGAGGCCCAGGGAATCGGCCGGCCGTCTACCTATGCCTCCATCATCAATAAAATTGTTCAACGCTACTACGTCGAAATTAAAAAGGGAACCCTCGTTCCCACTTTTTTAGCCGTGGCGGTTACCCAACTCTTAGAAAATCACTTCGAACCTCTGGTAAATACCCAGTTCACCGCTCAAATGGAGGACAACTTAGACGCCATCTCCCGGGGAGAGCTGAAACCCAAACCTTTCATGAAGCAGTTCTATTTTGGAGACGATCAAATCCGGGGCTTGGCGGACATGCTCCAGGAAAAAATCGACATCGCCGCTGCGTGTACCATTGACGTTGCTCCAGAGGATAAAGAACCTATCGTTGCCCGGGTGGGAAATTACGGTCCTTATCTCCAACAAGGCGCTTTACGTAAAAAGATTCCCTCCTATGTAGCGCCCGGCGACCTCACACCGGAGAAGGCCGTAGAAATCATCCAAGGAAATGAGGAACAACATCTGGTGGTGGGCATTGACCCGGAAACTGGGTCCACCATCTATCTCCGCGAGGGGCCGTACGGCCCTTACCTCCAGTTAGGAGAAACCAAGACCAGACGCGCTTTACCCAAGGGCCTGCAACCGGAAGAAGTGGACTTAGAAATGGCGCTGAAACTCCTGTCGCTACCGCGCACCGTGGGGGTGCATCCCAAAACCAACGAAGAGATCAAGGCCGACTATGGGCGCTACGGACCCTATTTGAAAATGGGTCGACAGAATGCCAAATTGAGACCACCATTAACACCGTTGAATATCACTCTTGAGCAAGCAGTTGCTGTTTTGAACCAGCGGAAACACCCTAGCCCAGGACGGGCGCTGGGAGAACATTCCCGAACGGGAGCAACCTTGCTCCTGAAAGAAGGGCGTTACGGCCCTTACGTCACCGATGGAACGGTGAATGCTTCTTTGCCTAAGGATTTTGAACCGGCAACCCTCACCCGGGAAATGGCCGAAGAACTCATTGATCGAAAACGAGCGGCAGGACCAACAAAACGTAAGAGGAAAAAAAGATGAAATACTCCTTACTATTACTCTTATTAACGACAACTCTTTTCTCCTCCTCGGATAAAGAAAAACTCGTGATCGAGTTAGAAAAGAGCCTCATGGCCCCTTGTTGCTACGGGGGCACGGTCTATGACCACGGTCATCCCGAAATGGAAGCCGAGATCAAGGCATTGGTGGAAGCGGGTAAGACAAAGCAAGAAATTCTGGATTTGTACACCCAACGGTACGGGGAGCGCATCCTGGCTGTTCCCATTGCTCAGGGGTTTAATTTAATGGTCTGGGTTGCACCGGGCATCATCGCTGCCATTGGTTTTCTCATTGTGGGACTCTACTTAAAAACCACCAGGAAAAAGCCCCCGGCCACTTCAGCGGAACCCCAGGGCAAAACCGTCCCCTACAACGACGAAATCGAGAGGGAATTGAAAGCCATGGATCAAGATTGAGCGACCTTACGATGGATGATAAAACCATAGAAAAAATTGTTTCCCTCTGCAAACGTCGGGGATTCATTTTCCAGAGTTCTGAAATCTACGGCGGTTTAGGCTCCACCTGGGACTACGGTCCCTTAGGGGTGGAAATGAAAAAGAAAATCAAAGACGCCTGGTGGCAAAACATGGTGACGGCCCGCGACAATGTCGTGGGAATGGACGCGGCGATTCTCATGCACGCCACCGTTTGGGCGGCCAGTGGACATGAAAAACATTTTCATGATCCCCTCATCGATTGCCGAAACTGCAAAAGTCGCTTCCGCGCCGACCAGGTGAACCAAAATAAACCGTGCCCCAAATGCGGCGTTAAGGATTGGACCAAACCACGCCAATTCAACCTCATGTTCAAAACCACCATCGGACCGGTGGAGGCTTCCGATGAAGTAACCTACTTACGTCCGGAGACGGCCCAGGGCATATTCGTTAACTTCACGAATGTTCAGACAACCTCCCGTCAAAAACTTCCCTTCGGCATCGCCCAGATGGGCAAGGCCTTTCGAAATGAGATTACTACCGGCAATTTTTTATTCCGTACCCGGGAATTTGAACAGATGGAAATGGAATTCTTCGTCCGTCCGGAAGAAACCGCCACCTGGTTAGAGTACTGGTGCAAAGAACGCCTGGCATGGTATCAGAATCTGGGGATCAATCAAGACAAACTCCGCTTACGGCCTCACGAGCCCGACGAGTTGGCCCATTATTCAGCGGTTTGCTACGACGTGGAATACGACTTTCCCTTCGGCTGGTCGGAATTAGAAGGGGTCGCCGACCGGGGGACTTTCGACCTGGATCAGCACAATCAGCACAGTAAGAAAAAACAGACCTATTTCGACCCGGAGACCAAGCGCCATTTGGTTCCAGCGGTAGTGGAGACCTCGGCCGGCGTCGACCGCACCTTTTTAACGTGCTTGGTGGACGCTTACCACGAGGAAGAGGTACGTGGTGAAACGCGGACCATACTGAAACTGAGCCCGCGAATCGCGCCCATCACCTGTGCCGTATTCCCCTTGGTCAACCGGGACGGCCAGCCGGAAAAAGCCCGGGGCATCGTCGCCACTTTACGCCAGTCTTTTAGCGCTTTTTACGATAGCGGCGGCTCCATTGGTCGGCGCTACCGCCGCCAGGACGAAGCCGGAACTCCTTTTGGAATTACCGTGGATCACCAAACCTTCGAGGACGACACGGTTACCCTCCGGGACCGGGATACCATGGAACAAGTGCGCATCCCCGTCGCTAATATTACAACCGAAATCCAACAACGACTAAAAGGGATTTAGCTACGTTTCGGTAACTTTAAGATCAATTAATAGACCATGAATCAACATTTGACCTTCCGTTCGGGTAATCCTACTCTCCGAGCCAGTACATTCCTTAAGGTGGCGGGGACCAGCGCCAAAACGATGACGATCACAGGCACGGTTAATAAAACCGCTGGCGCCTTATTACTCCTAATGACCACGGCGCTCTTTACCTGGAACCTGGCTCCCACTGACCCCCGGATAACCAGCTTCATGCTGGCGGGCTTTGGCGGAGGTTTCATCCTGGCCATCATCACCGTATTCAAAAAGGTGTGGGCTCCCTACACCGTCCCTGTTTACGCCCTTTTGGAAGGGTTGGCTCTGGGAGGGGTTTCGCGTCTTTTCGAAAACTCCTATCCCGGGATCGTCAACCAGGCTGTTTTCCTGACTTTCGGCACCTTGGGAGCCCTTCTATTGGCCTATCGTTCCGGACTGATCAAAGCCACGGAGAATTTCAAACTGGGCGTATTTGCGGCCACCGGGGGAATTGCGTTCCTCTACATCTTGAGTTTTATCATGAGCTTCTTTGGCGTTCAAATACCCCTGATTCACAGCAATTCCACCTTTGGGATTCTCTTCAGCTTCGGGGTGGTAATCATTGCCGCCCTGAACTTGGTGCTCGACTTTGACTTTATCGAGGAAGGGAGCGAGAAAGGGGCCCCTAAGTATATGGAATGGTACGGGGCATTTGGCCTATTGGTAACCTTGGTGTGGCTCTACCTGGAAATCCTGCGCTTATTAGCTAAACTTCAATCACGGAGGAGTTGACTCCTTCCCAGTCCGTTAACCTATGGGTCTGATCTCTGATAAATGTAGCGACTTGTTTTTAATCGCGATTCCCCGCACAAGGAAACTAATAACGATTTTTATTCTCCTACCAATTCTTCTAGCAGCTCAGGTAAATATTAAAAACCTGGTGGATCGCCGCGACCTGGATGGGACTTCCCGTAAGTACCTTATTCATGATGAAAATCCCTATACTGGCAAAGTTTACTATAATTATAATAACGGCCAGCGAGAATTTGAAGGTGAGATGAAGAATGGACTCCAGAACGGTCACTGGATCTGGTGGTATGAGGACGGCCAAAAACGACAGGAAGGCTACTTTAAAAATTACCAACTAGACAGTCTTTGGTACAGCTGGTACCCCAATGGTCAATTAAAACAAGAGGGAGAGTATATCAATGGGAAAAAGGAGGGGTCCTGGACCTTGTGGTATGAGAATGGCGTGGTTTCCTCCGCCGAACCTTACCGCGATGGTGTGCTTCATGGTAAGTTAATCCTGTGGTATCAAAATGGTCAGAAGGAAGGTGAGGCTACTTTCATTAAAGGCCAAAAAGTAGGGACGGATCTGGGGTGGTATCAAGACGGCCGACCCATGTGGCTTTTTCACTGGCAAGATGGAAAAGAGGACGGCTTACAAAAAGAATGGTACCCTAACGGACAGGTACGCTATATACATTCTTTCAAAGAGGGACAGCTCGATGGTCCTTTCACAGACTGGTATCCTTCTGGAACAAAGCGTATAGAGGGCCAATTTATAAACGGAGTCCAAGTAGGTGCATGGACTTGGTGGTACCCGGATGAAGACGTTGCTTTAGAGGGGATTTATGAACTGGGAAATCCCGCAGGAACGTGGATATGGCTCGATCAAAAGGAGGAAGCTTTCCTTGCAAAGGAAGATCCCCCCAATATGTGGATCCAAAATAGAATTAAGGTCTGGGAGCAAATATCCCAGTCTGCTAATCCAAGATGAAGTTTGGGAAGGATAAACACGGTCAATAGCCAATCGCTGCGTTTTCCCCACGGGGGTCGGCACCCCCATACAATCCGTCTTCCAATATCAGAATTCCGTTAGCCCGGCCGATGGCGTTGCCGGGGTAGATTTGAAGTGTATGCCCCCGACGCTCCAGGTTGCGTTGAACATCGACCGAAAGAGCCCACGGCTCAGCGAAAATAATATCCGGTAACCACTGGGAATGCACCCGCGGCGCCACGATGGCCTCCTGGATATCCATTTCAAATTCCACTACATTCAAAATAACCTGCAAAACGGTGGTGATGATTGTCGAACCGCCGGGGGTGCCGATGACTATAAAGAGCTGCCCGTCCCGCAACACAATCGTGGGCGTCATGGAACTGAGGGGACGCTGACCGGCCTGAATGGCATTGGTTTCATTCCCCACCAGACCATACACGTTGGGGACCCCGGGTTTCAGGGAGAAGTCATCCATCTCATTGTTAAGGAAGAAACCCGCCCCTTCAACCAACACACCACAACCGAAGCTCGTATTGATAGTCGTAGTTACACTAACGGCATTCCCCTCTCGGTCTACAACAGAATAATGGGTGGTTTCCTGGCTTTCGGTAGGGGGAGGTAGACCGGCGTAGACGGACGCACTGGGAGTGGTAGAGGTGGGGTCAAAATCCCGCATGCGTTCCCGGGCATAGTATTTGGAAGTGAGGGTAGCCACGGGAACTTCCCAGAAATCGGCATCTCCTAACAGTTCGGCCCGATCTGCGTAGGCCCGGCGCTCAACCTCAGTCAACAGATGCACGTAGGCGGAAGAGTTCCACCCCAGTGAATCCACGGGGAAAGATTCCAACATATTCAACATTTCTATCAATAAAACGCCACCCGAACTGGGCGGACCCATGGAGATGATTGTATAATTTTTATAGGAACCCTCCACTGGAGGTCGAAACTTGGCATGGTAATTCTTCAAATCATCATAGGTGATCAATCCTGCCCCGGTTTTCATTTCGGCCACGATATAATCGGCTACTTTCCCCGTGTAAAATCCCTCTCGACCATACCGGGCGATGAGTTTCAAGGTACGGGCTAGGTCCTTTTGAATTAAGCGATCACCCTCTTGCCAAGGAGTACCGTCATGTTTGATAAAGACCTGTGCCGCTCCGTCATCCTGGGCGAAAAAGTCGCGGTATACATTTAACAACTGCGCATATCGTCGCGTAAGGGGAAAGCCGTGCAACGCCAGGTAAATAACCGGTCGTAACAACTGCTGTCGGGAAATACGCCCCGAGCCGTAGGTTTCCCAGGCTTTCAATAATCCGTCCACCGACCCAGGGACTCCCGCAGCCAGCACCCCGGAGAGGGAGCGTCCCGGGATCACATTCCCGGCAGAATCGAGGTACATGTCCCGGAAGGCTAAGGCCGGCGCTTTTTCCCGGTAATCCAGGGTAAAAGTCAAACCGTCCTGGATACGAGCAACCATAAAACCACCCCCACCAATGTTTCCAGCCTGGGGATAGGTTACTGCCAGAGCAAACCCGGTGGCAACTGCTGCATCAACGGCATTCCCACCCTGTTTTAAGATCTCCACCCCTACTTCAGAAGCCCAACGGCTGGCACTAACGACCATACCCTCCCGGGCATAGACCGGATGTGAGGCTGCTCCAAAGCTACTTTCTAAACTAAAGAAAAAATTACATACCAAAATCAAAAGTGTTCTTTTTCGCATAATGTCCTCTTTTAGATTAATCTGAAAGATAAATTGCCCCTTCCTGCTCCAAGTACTTCAGGTGATCTCCTTCGTAGTGCAAGAGCTCCATTAAAATATCTCGGCTATGTTCTCCCAATCGTGGAGCTGGGGAGGCCTGAAGTTCAGGTGCCGAGGATAATATCACCGGCCCCCGGGAGAACGTGTAGGTTCCTACCTCCGGATCACTGATAGTAACCAACATTTTCCGGGCCTTCAATTGTGGTGACTCAAAGACCTCTTTTGCTGTATATACCGGCCCAGTGGGAATTCCGTTTTCATTTAACAGGTTTTCGAGCTCCTGGCGCATCCTAGGAGCCAACCAATCTTCAATGATAGGGCAGATGAAGTCTGCATGGGTTGCCCGCGAAGTACCAGTAACACAGCGTTTGTCTTCAATGAGATCCTCACGACCCATAAGACGGCAAAGTCGTGCCCAGATAATATCATCTGGTACATTCAACGCTAAGTAACCATCCTTACATTTGAAGGCTCCCCGCGGATAGAGATGTTTTAATCTACCGCGCTCAGGTTCCACCCCGGTGAGAGAGTACAACATGATCATACGTTCATTAAGTGAAACCATGGCATCTAACATAGCGCTGTCAACAAATTGCCCTTCGCCAGTTCGCTCCCGCATGAACAAAGCCTGGAGAATACCAAATGCTGCACAGAGCCCTGTATAAATATCTGCCATACCATAAAGGGTCCAAGAAGGTGGTTTATCGGCAAACCCTACGAGATGCATGATTCCACTCATAGCCTCGGCTACAATATCAAAGGCGGGACGATTCCCTTCTGGTCCTTGAAACCCCTCCAGTCGTCCAAATCCGGAGATCGCTGCGTAAACTAAGTGGGGATTAATTTGCTTTAAATCTTTATAACCTATACCCAATTTATCCACCGAACCCGGGCGCAAATTCTCCACCACGACGTCAACTTTTTTTACCAAATCACAATAAATCTCCTTCCCCAATGGGTGACGTATATCCAACGCCAAGCTCTTTTTATTTCGATTATAGGCCATAAAGCCACCGGCCTTCCGCTTCCCCCCAGATCCTTCGGCGAAAGGAGGTATGGACCGGCGAGGATCCCCTTTACCCGGACGTTCAACTTTTATAACCCCTGCCCCTGCATCTGCTAATAACATAGTGCAATAAGGTGCACTCATGTATTGTTCAAGTGCCAAGACACGGATTCCTTCCAGAGGTTTCGACTGTTTATTCATAGATCCACTCCACCAAGGTTGCTACTCCTTGACCCACTCCAACACAAAGGGTTGCTAAGCCATAAAATGGTGGTGTTACTTGGGATGCTCTGCGCTTCATTTCGTGAAGCAAGGTAGTCATAATCCTGGCTCCTGAACAACCGAGCGGATGGCCCAAAGCAATAGCACCTCCATTCACATTGGTCTTATCAGGATCCATCCCTAACTCACGAATAACCGCAATAGTAGTCGCTGCAAAAGCTTCGTTTACTTCAACTAATCCTAACTGGTTCACAGGGAGACACCAGCGATCCAGAAGCTTCCGTGTGGCAGGGATGGGACCATATCCCATTACACCCGGATCCACTCCTGCTACTGATGAGCCTACCCAACGAGCCATAGGCTTTAAGCCAAGCTCTCGCGCTTTTTCCTCACTCATAAGTAATACTGCGGCAGCTCCATCATTAACGCCGCTAGCATTACCAGCAGTTACCGTGCCATCGTGCTTAAATGCCGGCTTCAGTCTGGCTAATTGTTCAAGCGAGGTATTCAATACGAAATGCCCATTTTCAACCTTATAGCGGGGATGTTCATCCCACTCCACAGTTATAGCAGGACCTTTCTTTTGTGGTATAGGGACAGGAATAATCTCTTCCTTGAATTTTCCTTGGTCAAGAAACGTTACGGCCCTTCGATGACTTTCCAAAGCATAAGCATCCTGTTCTTCACGGGAAATATTCATCTCTTGGGCAACGTTTTCCGCTGTTTGACCCAAGCTTACAATTGGGTAAAGAGTATCAAGATGGGGATTCGGAAACCGCCAACCTACCGTTGTGTCATAAATACTAGGGTGGCCAATTGGGTGAGCTTTATCAGGTTTGGGAATAACCCATGGAGCTCGACTCATGCTCTCCACCCCCGCCCCAATAAATACCTCTCCTTCACCAACATGGATGGCTTTGGCAGCTTGGTTTATGGCTTCTAAACCAGAAGCACAATTACGATTAACTGTCACACCGGATACCGAGCTGGGAAAACCAGCTAGAAGGACTGCCATGCGAGCTACATCCCGATTATCCTCTCCAGCTTGGTTTCCACAACCAGCATAAACATCTTCTACTAATTCCCCCTCAATACCTGCCCGTTGGACAAGGCCTTTTAAAACAAAAGATAAAAGATCATCGGGACGAATTTTGGATAAACCACCTCCGACTTTACCTATTGGACTTCGAGCTGCTTCTACGAATACTGCCTGACGCATCTTACTTTCCTCTGTTCAAGTCGTCTACGAATGCAGCAAAACGATCCACGACCTGTCGTAGTTGGGGATGGTAATTCTTAATAAAATCCTGAGGATCCGGTCGCTTCTGAAAATGGGCCACCAATGCCTCTACCTTATCGTCGGTATCCGCATCTAAATAACTTGTGGCTATTCGCAAGGTCAAATTAGTTGGGTCATCACCAAAAGAGGATCCGGCCAGCACCAACAATTCATACTTTTCTAAAAGATAAGCAGCTAAGTCTTCACTAGACTTAATGCGATGGGTATAGAGAGCAGCTCTCCAGGCATTAAAACTGGGATATAAATAGAAACCACCTTTTGGTTCTGGGCATGGAATTCCTAAACTCAAGAACGCATTATATAGATAACGAGTACGGATTGTATGCATCGTTGTGCACATGTTGATGTACTCATCAATTTCAGGTAGATTACTGTAAGCTACCAGCGCTGCATACTGGATCGGACCGGGAACACAGGTCCAAACCGATCCCGCTAAAGCCTGCAGTGCTTCACACAAGGTTTCTCCTGATTTACCGGGAGGTAAAATAGCTACTCCAAAACGCCAACCTCCTAGTGATAAGTGTTTACTCAACCCTCCAAAAACCACGGTTCCTTCGGGGTAATAATGAGCCAGGGAAATGTGGGACTCCTTTGTGTAGTTAAGCAGGGCATAAATTTCATCACTCAACACCATGATTGCCTGGTCGCGAGCGAAAGCAGCGATTTGCTTAGCATCATCCTGAGCAAGTGTAGTACTCGTAGGGTTATTAGGTGTTGTAACTACTAAAATGTTAGCATATCCCGGGTTTCTGGAAACCCGCTCCAAGGTGGTTTCCAAGTCTGCAACAGTAAGACGGTAATTATCAATCTCGCGTAAGGGAAGAAAGTGAACCGTATGACGAGATAATTGCGCCTGGGCAACATACGAAACCCAGCAGGGTGTAGGTAAAATGGTTTCTCCATCCAGGACCTGCATGACCGAAAAAAGTAAGGATTTGCTCCCAATACCAGTGACTACTTGATGGGGTTCTACTTCCATGTGAAAATTTTTACTATAGAAAGTGGCAATCTTTTCCCGCAATTCAGGCAAACCTAGGGTGGGTAGATAACTTCGTTGCTGGACATTTTGTTTAAGCGCGTCAGCAATAAGTGTAGGCACGGGAAAGCGTGATTCTCCAAAACCCAAGTGGTACACTTGCCGTCCAGCAGACCACAATTTTCGCACCCGGTCATTGATCGCCAAGGTAGCGGATGGGGTTACCTTGTCGAATCCCGTGCGAGAAAAACGGAACGGCTTATAGGGATTGATATTCATGGTCGGTCCAATTAGTTATTTTATTGTGTTCGTAAATTAACCGTGGCTATCTATTTGGTGATATAAAAAAGGCGGTGACATCAGTCACCGCCTTTTGCACTATTCTAGAGAATTAAAAATTATAGGACGTTTTCACATACACGAATTTACCACCCATACCGTAGGGGGAGAAATTAGGATATACAAAGGCTCCATCATTTCCCCGTCCTGGCATTCTGATCTTATCAGGCATTTGGTCCGTGAGGTTTTGGGCTCCTACCGTAAAAGTCATAGGACCCAGATCGTAGCGGGCTTCCGCGTCAATAAGGGTCTTGGCAGAGAACCATTGAGGAGTTCCATCACTAAATTCATAGCGACTGCTGAACTTCCCATACTTGTGAATATTCAGCTTCACTCCCAGAGGACCTCCGGAAGACCAGTTAATACCAAGAATCATATTATTTTCCGGTTGGGAATCCTCCATAGTCCGGCGTTCCCGGTCGTCAAAGGTCGTCGTAGAGGCCAACTCTTGAATAGTAGGATCGGTGAGTCCTGAGGGCACCCGTACCTCTACTACTTCCGTGGAGGTGCTGTTATAGGCAAGGGAGAGATCAACGTTCCCCATCGAACCTAGATCAACAAGATAGGCCGCCTTAACATCAAACCCCGTGGTCTTTGTATCCACAGCATTGGTGAAGAAGCGACCACCGGTGGCAGAAACTTCACCTGCTTCTTGAAGCAATTGCCAGACTTTATAACCCAAAGGATCATCCGGTTCGCCATCACCATCACTATCGTCATTACCAGACTCATTAGCGGTAAAGTTGCCGGTTAACACGATGCGATCCTGAATATTGACATTGTAGAGGTCAAAACTGAATCGCAGGGAGCCGAAATTAATATTCGTACCAGCACTGAGATTCTGGGAGACTTCCGGTTTGAGGTCTTTGGCCCCCAGAGCTTTGGCAAAGGGGTGACTCGTGGGAAAGGTACCCACTTCAAAGGCCACCGTTTCCCCGGTTACGGGATCCGGCAGGAAATTAGTGGCGATTTTTGCCTGGTAGGCTTGTGCCAGAGCAGGAGCTCGGAAACCAGTATTATAGGCACCACGAAGCACTACACCATCCATTACTTCAAAACGCGCTGTGGCCTTGGAGGTAACCGTACTCCCGAAATCACTGTAGTTTTCAAACCGCAAGGCTGCTCCGACACGCAAGTTATCCATAACGCTGTATTCGGAATCGAAATAGGCAGCGAAACTGGAACGATCTGCATCTCGTGTAGCCGCCTCATTAGAAGGTTTGAAGCCGCTGAAACACTGACAACCAGCACTACCGCTCGTGGCGTTCTCATATACATGCACGGTGGCACCACTGCTATCCACGTAGGAAGAATCCCATCCGGCCACACTGGTTCCCGCCTGACCATTGGCATAGGAAGCGGTTTCGCCAGCATAAATTCGATAGGATTCACTACGTCTTTCCAAACCCACTGCAACATTCAAATTACCCATTTTACTGGTCGCATCGAAATTAGTGGTCAGTTGGTCAAACCAGAAGCCACCAATATCATAGCGTCGCAGCGGTTCCGGTCCATACGAAGCATTGGTACTATTCATGAAAAAGTGGAAATCATTTTTCCCATATACCGCGCTGAGATCGTAGGACCAGTTTCCCAACACACCTTCCATCCCAGCGGCTAACGAGAAATCCACCACATTGGGTTGGATATGGGGAACATAGCCTGTGGGATTGGAACTCAACCAGACTTTATTCGGTTGGTCAGGTTGACGAGTGAAACAACCGGTATCGCCATTCCGCACTGTATACCCGCCGAAGGCATAGTAGCGCTTGTCACCGGAGGGAATTTCTGCATTGAACATCGCTCCCAGATTACTCTGGGCATGGTCGCCCCAGATCATACGCCGGGGATCGATGAACCAGTTACTTCCCGGTTGTAAACGTTGGGACTCCGCCTCATCATCACTCCAGTAATCAGAGTTGGGTTCGTAGTACTGCTCCCCTTCAAAACCCACGCGATTGGCAATTCCCCGGCTGCGATACTCAGCGGCGATTAGAAGGGAGCCATCCTCACCCAATTGGAAACCACGGGTCAACTGGGCCTGGAGAACTTCCCCGTCATTCACAACGTACGGTTTACTGCCTTCAATATGGGCGTGAGGATTACCATCGGCATCACGACCATCATAGACCACGGTCCCGGTGGGATTCCATTCCATCCACTCTGTTTCATCACCATACTTGAGACCATAGAGGTCATAATCCGACGGAATGGCGTCTACTTCATGGGCATAGTGACCAGAGTAAATACTTAGGGTTCCACCGGAATTTCCAGACTTGAGAATGATGTTGATTACCCCGGCAATGGCGTCGGAACCATACTGTGCAGCGGCCCCATCACGGAGTACTTCAATCCGTTCGATGGCAGCTGCAGGGATAGCATTGAGGTCCACCCCTGTATCACCCCGTCCGGGACTGTTATTGACATGCACAAGGGCAGTGGTATGGCGGCGTTTACCGTTAACCAGTACCAAGACCTGCCCTGAACTCAACCCGCGAAGGGTCATGGGACGTACCGTATCCGATCCATCGGTAATACTGGTCCTCGGTAGGTTAAACGAGGGTGCCAAGGCCTGTAATATTTGGCCTGTCTCAGTGAACCCTGCCCGACGGATCTCCTGGGCGGTGAATACATCAACCGGAACGGCCTGATCTTCTGCAGCGTGAGAAAATCGTGATCCAATAACCGCGATCTCTTTTGCTGCTATAGCACTTATGGTGAGGGCAAAATTAAGTTGGACTGAACCCACACCAACAGTGACCATTTGGCTGGTGGACTCATAACCGATGTAGGAGGCCTTAGCGGTATAGGTGCCAGGTGCAACACCCTCAATGGTATACACACCCATAGCATCGGTAGCCGCTCCCAGGGACGTCCCCTCCAAGATTACATTGGCACCAGGTAACGGGTCACCATATATATCAGTAATGGTTCCATGTATTGAACCTGTCTGTCCCATTACACCAACTGTAATTACTAGAGGCAAAACGAGCGTAACGAGCTTGTTGATTTTCCTCATCTGCATTTCTCCTTGGTTTATTACTAGTGATATGGTTATACCACCATCATTATTATTTAAACCAACTTAATGTTTCGTCCAAATTATTGGCAAGAACATTTTAATGAATGAAAAACAACTAGCTGCCAGGACTGTAAATGCTACGAGCTAACCTCTAATAGTCGAACTCACTCTTCCCGATAAACTCCCGTAGAATGGAAATCCCTGGTACCAACCGTTCCTCTAACGGTTCCAGGAAAGTTAACAGACAAATGAGCTGTTGGACCTTATTCGCGATCTCACCATTTCCGGTCACCTCCTGTAAAAGGGGTTTTACATAACTGCAGAGGACCGGTAATTCATAAACCAAGGAGGAATTGAACATAAGGTTAGCCTCTTCCTGGTAAGGAAAAATATTCTTTTCTTCTCCCCGCCTGACTGATGGCCAACGTAGCAAAGTTTCAATGGGAGAGTATCCCCGGAATTTATGATCCCGGCACAGCCGCCGTAAAAGGCGCAGATCGGAAGTAGACACGCGATGAGTGGCGTCAATGTTCAACTGGGTGATGGCGCTGACGTAGATCTGATGAAGGTGATCCTTGCCAAACATATCCGAAAGCAGGGGATTCAACCCATGAATCCCTTCCAGGAGGATGAAACAGTTGTCTTTCAACTGCATTGTCTGTTCCGTATCGTATCCCCGGCCGGTTTCGAAATCGAATTTCCGTTTTGGCACCGGTTCTCCCACCAATAACTGGTTAATGCGAACACCTAATAAATCTAAATCCAAAGCCTTAATTGATTCGAAATCACGATTCCCTTCTTCATCTACAGGAATTTTCTCCCGGTCGATGAAATAATCGTCCATAGAAATGGAGATTGGCTGGAAACCGTTCACCCGGAGTTGAATGCCCAGGCGTTTGGCAAAGGTGGTTTTTCCTGACGCTGAAGGACCAGCAATGGTCACCAGGCGGCGGCCAGGGAAATCGGCGCCGATTTGATCGGCAAGCTGGCTGAGCTTTTTTTCGTGTAAACCTTCGGCAACCCACATCATTTCCTTACTGTGGTCGTTATGAATCAGACGATTCAAATCCCCCAACGTAGACACCCCTAACAACGCCCCCCATCGCTCATGCTCTTCGAAAGTGGCAAACAATTTGGGACAATCGCGAAAGGGTTGCAATTGCCCGGGATCCAACAGGGTGGGAAAACGTAAAATAAAACCGGATTGATATTGGAGCAGGGTAAATGGTTTTAGCTCCCGTTTATCCCGCTCCATCGGTTCGATTTGATAATCCCAATACCGGCCAAAGCGTACGATTGGAACCGGATCTACGGTCCATTGCTCCATGATCATGAGCTTGCTGGACGACTGTTTTGCCGTGAAGTCGGCCAACACGTCCCGACG
Organism: uncultured bacterium; assembly: GCA_964628055.1. Lineage (GTDB taxonomy): Bacteria > Fidelibacterota > Marinisomatia > Marinisomatales > TCS56 > CAZBEL01. Next base: position 23,362 of record CAZVNL010000029.1, read on the forward strand.
TGGCAGAGTCCCGAATTCAAGGGGTGTTTCATTCTCCACTAAACGAAGAAGCTGGGATTCCAACCGTTCAATTTCGGCGGAGGTCAAAGGCTTTCCATCGGCGGCGTGACAAAAATATCCGTCGGCGATGGAGTGTTCGATAACCAATTGACGTTGGGAAGCAAACAACTCCTTAAAAGCGCAGGAAAGTAGAAAGGCCAAAGTGGCCTGGGTGGATTCAAGCGCCATAGGGATTATTCTCCAATGATTTTTACCAGGTCCCGTTTCCGGCGGCGACCGCCGAATTCCCTGTAGAAAATTTGTTCCCAGGGACCGAAATGGAGTTGTCCATCGGTAATGGCAACGACCACTTCCCGACCCATAATCTGGCGCTTGTGATGAGCGTCGCAATTATCTTCGCCAGTGCGGTTGTAGTCATATTGTTCCAGAGGCTCGTGGGGCGCCAACCCTTCCAACCAACGTTTATAGTCTCGGTGAAGGCCAGGTTCATCATCATTAATAAAGACTGAAGCGGTTATGTGCATGGCGTTCACCAGGCATAAACCATTTTGAATACCGCTCTGCCGGACGACCCGTTCCACCTCTGGCGTTATGTTTATGAACTCCATACGAGCAGGTACTTGAAACCATAATTCTTCGTGGTACGACTGCATAATCACTTCCGAGTTAAAAGTTGATTTTCGATTAACTGGAGGAGAATACTACTCCCCACCAACAGGGCTTGTTCCTCAAAATCGAAATGGGAACAGTGGTGCGGGACGCTGCCTACCTCTTGATCCTGGGGAGCTGAGCCCACGAAAAAGAAGCATCCTGGCACTCGCTGGGTGTAGTAGCTGAAATCTTCACCCCCCATGGAAAGGTAAGGCGTTCCCGTCTTTGGCCCAACAATTTCCTGGGCGGCCTCGAATACCTTTTCCGTGGGAAGGGGTGCGTTCACCGTGGGGGGATACTTATCGTCATAATTCAGGGTGATTTTAGCCCCATGGACCTTCTCAAATCCGCCGAGAATCTCCTGCAAACGTTTTTTAACCATCTGCCGGTTGGTTTCTAAATAGGCCCGTACGGTTCCCTGAAGCGTTACCTGATCCGCAATCACGTTAAAATTGTGACCGCCGCTTATCTTCCCCACGGACACCACCGTACTTTCCAGGGGATTCGTATTGCGACTCACAATGGTTTGGAGCGTGGAAATTATCTCGGCGGCAACGACGATGGCATCCACCGTTCCCTGGGGCGCGGCACCGTGTCCACCAGTCCCCTGAATGACGACCTCAAACATGTCGGCGGCAGCTAAAATGGGGCCTTCCTTCACGCCCACCTCACCGTAAGGTTGATAATTCCACAAGTGAATTCCATAAATTTCATCGACCCCTTCCAGGCAACCATCTGCAATCATGGCTGCGGCACCGGCCTCCCCTTCTTCCGCAGGTTGGAAAATCAGCCGAATTCGACCCTGGAGTTTTTCCCGCCAGGAGGCTAAGACCCGAGCAACGCCGAGCAACATGGCGGTATGGCCATCGTGACCGCAGGCGTGCATGACCCCGGGGATCTCCGAACGATAGGGCACGTTGTTCATCTCCTGGATAGGCAAGGCGTCCATATCAGCCCGCAAAGCAATACAGGGCCCCGGGGTGGCGCCCACAATTTCACCTACCACCCCGGTTCTCCCCACTCCAGTCTGTACATCGAAACTCAAAACCTTTAACTGGTCAGTCACAACTCCTGCCGTGCGCTGAACCTCAAATCCCAACTCGGGGTGACGGTGAAAGTCGCGACGAAGAGCAATTATTTCTTTTTCAAGCTGCTGGATCTCGGGACGAAACTTGGGCATCAGGGAAGTCCTTCTAGCTTTTGGATAACGCGGGTTAAGAAACGGAGCAGGGAATCTTTCACCTGGTTAGCAGTTTCAATAACTTCTTCGTGAGTGAGGGGAGCGGCACTGAGGCCGGCGGCAAAGTTGGTAAGCATGGAAATGGCCAAAGGTTCCAACCCATGAGAGCCCGCCCAATTAATTTCAGGGACTGTACTCATCCCCACTGCGGCGCCCCCCAGGGACTGAAAGTAACGAATTTCCTCCGGTGTTTCATAGGCCGGTCCCAGGGTCCAACAATAAATCCCCTCCCTCAAGGTTATTCCTACTTCCTGGGCCGAACACCGGGCTATTTCCAATAAGATGGGAACGTAATAAGGAGGTACCGTAACTGGCTGAGGTTGTCGGGGGTGCTCCTGAAAAGTGCAGTCCAAATGGCCGGTGAGGAGCAGGAGTGACCCTGGAGTGAACTCGGGCTGGAGAGAACCGGCCGCATTGGTGATGATAACTCGTCTAACTCCCAAGGCATGAAACAAGCGGATGGGTAACGTAACCCTTTCTAACCCGTGACCTTCGTACCGGTGAAAGCGTCCCTTGGCTACTAACAGGGGAATATCATTGAGAAAACCGCTCACCAGTTCCCCGCTATGCCCCTCCACGGAGGGTAAGGGATAGTTGGGAATGGCAGCATAGGGGATCACTCGGGGGTTCGTAAGTCCTTCACTGAAGGCCCCCAAACCCGAGCCTAATACCACGGCAATGCGGCCCGTAAAACCAGTACGTGATTGGACGTAACGAACCATTGCCTCTAAAGAAACGCGATTCAAACTACAGCCTCCCCATGAACCGCCAGTTGACCACAGCCGGCATTGATCTCCGTCCCCTTGCTCCAACGAACGGTAACCGTGAATGGCGCTTGGAACAGCGTCTCTAAGAATAGCTGGATATCCCCTTTCTCAGGGCGTTGAAAAGGTCCCTCCATCTCATTGTAAGGAATCACATTGACTTTACATGGTAAACGGCCAATGAGTCGTATCAAGGTTTGGGCATCGCGGGGCGTATCATTGACGCCTTTCAAAAGGACGTATTCAAAAGTCAGATATCGACGGCGAGCGCGGTAGTAGTCCCGCGCCGCTTGCAGCACATCGTTTAAAGGATATTTCCGCGTAATGGGCATCATTTTTAACCGTTGCTCCTGGGTGGCACTATTCAAACTGATAGCCAGTTTAAAAGGTCTCTGTTCGGTAGTGAAGCGTCGAATGTTAGGGACGATTCCTACGGTGGAAATGGTAATCCGTCGGGCACCCAAGTTCATCCCCTGGGGATGGGTAAGGAGTTGGGCGGCATCCATAACGGACTGGTAATTTAAGAACGGTTCACCCATGCCCATGAAAACTACATTCGTTACCCGTTCCTCTATTTGGCGCTGGAGCAGCAAGACCTGATCCACGATTTCTCCTGCAGTAAGGTTGCGCACAAATCCCATACGAGCCGTAGCACAGAACTGGCACCTCAGGGTACATCCCACCTGAGTAGAAACACAAACCGTACGGCGACGACCTTCCCGGATTAATACCGCTTCCACATAGTTGCCGGTAGGCGTCTCTAAAAGAAACTTACGTGCGGTGTCCTCCAGGGCGCCAGATTGGCGCACAATCCGCAAGGTGTGTACCGTATACGCGCCTGCCAGGCCACGACGGAAATCCCGGGACAGATTCCTCATTTCCTCGATGCGCTCCACCTTGTGATGGTACACCCACTGGAACATCTGCTCCCCACGGAAAGGTTCCTGACGGAACACCCGGGCGACGCGTTCCAGTTCTTCGATGCGCATCCCCACCAGGGGAACTTTCTGGCTGTTTCCTACATTAACCACAGGGTTAAATTTCTAACCATACCAGAGGTGGTACAAGACAATAACGTTGTGTCTCGTTAAGGGCCCCCCGTAAGTTTAAACCATCTTCCCCTTTCATTAATTCAAGGATCGAGACTCATGACGGAATCAAAAGATTTAGACTTATTAGAAGAACTTTCAGCCGCCCGGGAGCGTGTTCTCCAGAAAATCGGACAGACCATTATCGGGCAAACCGAAATCATTCACCACATACTCATTGCCCTCCTCTGTAAAGGCCACACGCTATTGGTGGGCGTCCCGGGTTTGGCCAAGACTCTCTTAATCAAGTCCGTTGCACAACTTTTAGACTTAAAATTCAGCCGTATCCAGTTCACTCCGGATCTCATGCCCAGCGACATCACCGGCACGGAAGTCATTGAAGAGGATCATGCGACCGGTAAACGGGAGTTTCGTTTTTTCAAGGGGCCGGTTTTCGCCAATATCATTTTAGCGGATGAAATCAACCGCACCCCTCCCAAGACCCAGGCCGCTCTCTTAGAAGCCATGCAGGAACACAAAGTGACTGCAGCGGGCGTGTCCTACCCCCTGGAGGAACCGTTTTTTGTCCTAGCCACCCAGAATCCCATCGAACAGGAGGGGACCTATCCCTTGCCGGAAGCCCAGTTGGATCGTTTCATGTTTCACATCAAAATTGATTACCCCTCCCGGGACGAAGAGGTCACCATCGTCCAAACCACCACCACGGAGCCGGAGCGCCAGTTGCAGCCGGTGATTCGTCGTGATGAATTGCTCGCCTACCAAGAGTTAGTACGTCGTGTCCCCGTGGCTGACAACGTGGTGGAATATGCCGTAGACCTGGTGGCCCAGACGCGGCCCAACAATACCAACACCCCAGACTTTATCCAGGACTGGATTGACTGGGGTGCCGGACCCCGGGCGTCGCAATATCTCATCCTGGGAGCGAAAGCCAGGGCCCTGTTAGACCAGCGCCCCACGCCCAACATTGACGACGTAAAAACCCTGGTACTTCCGGTCATGCGCCACCGGGTCATTCCCAATTTTAACGCAGAAGCCGAAGGCGTTGATACAGACGAAATTCTCCGCCGGCTCTTAGACTAAATACCAGCACCGGCTTTATCATGAGCGTCGATAAACGAAAATACCTGCAACCCGAAATGGTAGCCCGATTAAACAATATGCACCTTAGGGCACGGCTGGTGGTGGAAGGGTACCTGGTAGGCCAACATAAAAGCCCCTACCACGGTTTCAGCGTTGAGTTTGCCGAACATCGCGCCTACGGACCAGGGGATGACCTTCGCCACCTGGACTGGAAACTCTACGGTAAGACGGATCGGTACTACATAAAACAGTACGAAGAAGAAACCAATGTTCGTTCTTACATCATCGTCGACATCAGCGCCTCTATGACTTACGGAAGTCATTCCGTCACCAAGTTGGATTATGCTCGTTTTCTCTCCGCGGCCCTTTCCTATCTCATGTTGAACCAGCGTGACGGGGTAGGATTAATCCTCTTCGATGAAACCATCCGGCAGTTCGTCCCTCCCCACTCGACGCCGGGGCATTTAAACACTGTATTAAAATACCTGGACCAGATTGAACCGGGACCGGACACGCACATTGGGAACGTCCTTCACACCCTGGCTGATCGCATTAAAAAACGAGGATTGGTCATTCTCATTTCCGATTTGTTTGACGACGTAGAAGCAACGTTGAGTGGTTTAAAACACTTCCGCCATAATAAACAGGAAGTCATTGTTTTCCAGATTTTAGATCGCAACGAGATTGAGTTTCAGTTTAACAATCGAACGCGTTTCCGGGACCTGGAAACCGGGGAAACCATTACCACCGAACCGTGGCTGATCCGGGAGGCCTACCAAAAAACCATTCAAGCATACCGGAACCGGTTACGACGAACCTGTCACCGGAGGAAAATAGATTTTATCCCGCTTTTTACCGACCAAAGCCTGGACTTGGCTCTCAACGAGTATCTACAAAAACGTAAGCGCGTCGGATAACTCGTTGTTTAAATAGATGTAAAAAAGGGTCATGTCAACGGTCTTTTAAAAATGTACCAATTTCGGTCGTGAAAAGTGTACCAGTTT
>CAZVNL010000030.1:0-28863 GCA_964628055.1 uncultured bacterium
TAATTTGCACAACGGGTTATTGTTCATAAGTCATAAGCCTTCTAACGGCACAACTCAACGTCTGCGGGATTTTTCACCACTGAACTTTCTCAAGCATACTGAGCTTTTTTCTTCACAAAAATAAAATTTGGCTCCACGCATTCGCAGTCCGCTGGAGTGAGTGGTTAGCTAGCATTTATTGCACTAGCGACCAATTCAAATTCTTACTGCTTCAAACGATCCACGATTGGTGATACCAGCAAAACTTGTCCAAATCCACTCACCCTTGTAGTGGCCATTTTCAATTATTCCGTTTAGCTGAAGGTTATTGTCAACATATTGAGGATTCAACTCAACCCAAACGCGCTCTTGGTCGATTACTCCAACAAGATTGCCATTCCCCACTTGGGGGCCGATATTGTGTGGATTGCCAATTTTTTCGAGATGCCATTCACCCGTGATATTTAGCGAACCCTCATAATTGAGTGTGAGCCACCCTTTGACAATTGCCACTCCGGTTGAATCGTAGCTTGTATATTGATAAGCTCCTGGGGGAATAGGTCCCAAACTAAGGTCATCCGAATTTTTATTGCAGCCAAGTATAAGACCAATCATTAGGGCCATCCAACCTATGAAGATTGATTCTTTCATAATCGGTTCAAATTCATTTTAGGTTTATAGCGATGCCAGCTAACAGTCTCAACATGCGGAACCTTTTGCTTCCTATCACCCCTAGAGACTGGAAAAGATAACCATCTATTGCGATATTATGATAGAAATATGGGGAAACGATTGGTATTTCTCCACCTATTGCGAACCAATTGTTACTGGTAAAGACTCTCAACACCTTACAAAAGGAAAATTATGGAATTAAATGACCAACTTCAAACCAAATATATTCCTGACCGGGATTTGAACCTCATGGCTCAGGGGCGGCCGGTAAGGGCTGAAATCGCCCGTGATAACCGTTAGGGTTTGAGAGGGTAAATGGGTACCTTTTGTCCCTGCTTTTCACCGGCTAATATGTGGCCTATGTACAATATGATCGTAATGTTATACAAATAATCCCTTGTTTTTCAACAGAGCATACTTTAATTGAAAAAGCCAACACACCCGTTGCAGCCACAGATTTCGTGATCCCCTCCAGGGGGGGAATGGGCTCTTGGATCAGCCCATGTCGTTTCCGAAACAGGACCCCCACAATGCGCCTGGCCAGCCAATCCACCGTGTCCCACCAGGACCGGATTCGCAGGGGTTTCAGCCACAACCCTGGTACCGCTGTAAGGCCCGGAAAGAGCTCAGCGGTCCGGTACGATCTTAACGTATACTTTCCGCTGTCGGGGACCGTCAAAATCACACAGAAAGATTCCCTGCCAGGTACCTAAGACCAGGCGTCCCTGCTCAATAATCACCGTCTCCGAAGAACCTACGAGACTGGTTTTGATGTGACTGTCCGCATTCCCCTCCCGATGATGATATCCCCGGTTATAAGGAACCAAGGCAGCCAACTGGTTCTGAATATCCCGTACCACATCGGGATCGGCATGTTCGTTTATGGTAATCCCACAAGTGGTATGGGGCACGTAAACCGTGACCAGCCCCTCGTGAATCTGGGCCTCGGACACCAACACTTGAACACGGTGAGTAATGTCCACAAAATCCACCCGTTGTGCGGTGGAGACGTGTAAAATCTGCATCTTATTATCCTCCATTGTACCTGCGTTAACCGTTCAATTCGGCCAACTAAATTAGTTATAAAAGCTTCTCTAACCAGATACGTGTTTCTTCCACCGGGTGCTGCGAAACGGTTCGCAGGATTTGGTAGCCGCGCTTTTGGAGCAATCCCAACATCGCCTTGTATTTCCGGCGTGTTTTGATCGTCACCCGGGAATACCCCTCCTGGCGGGCCCACTGTTCCTGGCGCGCCGCCAGCCGATCCCCAATCCCCTGCCAGCGAAACTGGGGGAGTACGCCCCCCATCCAACTATAAAAGGCGCCTTCCCGCTCGTAGCCTACTTTAAACCCCACCGGCCGCCCGTTAACGTATGCGGTGAGGATATAATGGGGAACTCCTGCCAACCGACGCTTATATTCAGCGACGCCATAGGGAGCCTTAAACTCGGGAATCTGCCGGGAAACAGTAATAGCGTCCGCTAACTGTTGTTCTTTAATAACGACTTTCATGGGGAAGATTAGCCAGTCGGGGTTAGAGGGAGGGCTCTTTTAGGGGCCAAATCTCGTTCCTTCTTAAAGGTTACGTCTTGCGCTCCTTCTTGCGGGCGGCGGGAAAGAGAATATTATTCAAGATCAGTCGGTAGCCGGGGGAGTTACGGTGTAGTGAAAGGTCCGTGGGCGGGTCACCCACAAAATGCTGGTAATCCTCGGGATCGTGGCCTCCTAAAAAGGTAAACGTTCCTTTTCCAAAATTGCCGTGGAGATATTTCACCTGTGGGGAGGCCGGGTCTTCGCCCATAATGAGAACGTGTTTTTTGATTCGCTCCCGGTTAAAGCCGGTGGTCTGACCCATGAACCCCTTAATTACCGACACGTGGTCCTGGGTAAGCATGGTGGGGACCGGGTCGTACTTGGCGGAGAATTCGAAGAGGGTGAAATAGTCCGCCTCCGCCCCTCGCAGCACGGGATTGTTGCTGGGGGGGTAATCAATATCGGAGAATTCATAGACCAGAGGATCCGTGATGATGGTAAAATCGGTAAAGGCGAAGGTTTTAGAATAATCCAATTTTTCTTGGGCCTGGGGGTCGGCTGGGGAGCGGTCGAAAACGGTTTCTACGGCGTCAAAGCCTTCTTCCGCCAGGGCGATGTCGTACGAATCGGTGGCTGAACACATGGCGAAGAGAAACCCCCCCTGGGCTACATAGGACTTGATCACCCGGGCCACGGCTTTTTTCTCTTCATGAACGGTGGGGTAGCCCAGACGCTGGGCCAGGGCTTCGAACTGCTGCTGTTGGGCAATATACCACGGCGCCTGGCGGTAGTTGCGGTAAAACTTGCCATATTGACCGGTGAAATCTTCATGGTGGAGATGAAGCCAATCGTAATCCTTGAGGGCCCCTAAAAAAACCTGTTCGTCCCAGAGCGTTTCGTAGGGTATTTCCGCGTACGTGAGCGCCAGGGTAACCGCATCGTCCCAGGGCTGTTTGTTGGAGGGCGTGTAGATGGCGATGCGCGGGGCCTTTTCCAGCAAGACCACATCCATGTTGTTTTCTTCAATGGTAGCGTAGATTTTGAGTACTTCCCCGGCCGATATAAGTTCGGTAGTGACCCCGCGTAAACGGCATTCCTGCTCAATCATGGGTAAGGCTTCGGTTAAAAAGGATCCCCCGCGGTAATTCAAAAGCCACTCCACATTCATTCCCTGTTGCAGGACCCAGTACGCCACGCCGTAAGCCTTCAGGTGGTCTTTCTGGGCCAGACCCATGGGAATGAGCAACTTCTGCGCCATTCCCCATTGGAAAAGCAGTAAAAAGAGACTAAGCCGGATCATTTAGCCCTCCAATTTAGCATTTATTTCTCTCAAATGAAGCCGCACGGGTTCGGCCAGCATGGAATTGGGGTATTCCTTCAACAGGCGATGATAGTAGCGGCGGGCTTCCTGAGGATTTTCTTCCCGGCGCTCGGTGATTTCCCCCAGAAGGACCAAGCCTTGAGCAGCCCAGGGTGTGTCGCGGAGCCCTTCGGCCAACTGTTCGGCCAGCTCGAATTGATCGTGGGACAACCGCAGGGTGGCCTCCCGAAAAGTGACCAACGGCACGATGGCCGCCTGCGGCGTTCGTTCCCGGATAAAAGCCAACACTTCCGCCGCCTCGGTAACCTTGGCCTGACGCAATAACAGCTCCGCCTGGAGAAACATCTGGAAGGCCGTGGAATCCGGTGGCTGGTCCGGTTTATAATAAGTGGCCAACAGGTCCTGGAGTTCCAACAGGTCATTAAAATAGAGTTCCTCGCTGGGACTTACTTTCACTAGGGAATCGACGAGTGCCTGGGCGGCAGGCACGGCTCCAGATAGTAACGCTACCAAAATAGTTTTCATGACGAAAGGCGTCAGGCGGGTCTTGTTGGAAGGTGTTAGCACGGGACTGGCGAAATACGTCCGCGCCAACTCAAGATCTCCCCGGGCAATGTAGAGGTCCCCCAAGCGTAAGTTAATTTGCTCCCGGAGACGGGGCACCGGCTCCGCGGCCAATGCCGCCAGGAAGGAGCGACGGGCCCCGTCAAAATCCTGGTTGACCCGGAAAAGGATTTCTCCCAAGCGGAAATGGGCCTGGGGAGAAAAGGAGGTCTGGGGAAAACGGGTGAGAATGGAATCATAAAGAACAAAAGTAGTTTCCAGGGAAGTCTTGGATATGTTGGCCCCTCCTAAAAAAGGGTTTTCAAAAAAGACGTTGCCCGGGTAAAAGGCCACCAGCGGAGCCTCGTTCGAAGGCAAGATAATTTGATCTTCATAGGTCTTGGCTAAGCCCAGGAGGGCTTTGCCAAGCGTGTTAGACTGTTTCAAGGGTTGGGAGAGGAGGTCCTGGTAAGCCTCGATCGCCAGATTAAACTGTCCTTCCAGACGGAGATTATTGGCAAAGCGTAGCCACCGTTGTTGGTCGCTGGGGCTGGCAAATCCCAATTGGCGGTTCTGGATCAAGGCCTTGCGATATTGACCGGTTTTAAAGTAAAAAGCGCTGAGCAACTCCCGGAAGGTACGCTCCTGTTTATGCAGGTTTTCTAAAAGTTGCTGCTCGATGATAGGCTGTGATTCCTGTTCGTCACTCATGAGCAACAGCCTGTTTTGAACGAACTGTTTTTGCTGGGGCTGGAACAGGAGCAGGAGTATATATTCTTCCAGGGCCTTGTTGTAGGTGCGTCGGAGATAGTAGTAGTTCCCCAATTCCGCGGCCATAAAAGCCGCCTGGTGGAAGCGCTCCCGGCCACGCTGCACCAACGATTCCAAATCATCGGTTAACCCCATGCGGCTGTAAGTTTGCGCCAGGAGGCGATAGACCCGTTTTCCCGAACCAGGTCGCGCCTCCATCTCCTGCCAGAGCTTGCGAGCCATACTTTTTTTCTGCGACAGGTAATAGATTTCCCCTAATTCGATCTGGGCGGAGAGGTCGCCTGGCACGTTGGCTAACCATTGTTGCAAGAGTTGGAGCGTGGCTTCGTAATCCTTTTCGCGCTTTAAGATATTTTTCAATTGCTGATAGGCCCGGCGGTTGGTGGGATCGGACTGTAAAATGGTTTCGTATATTTTCCGGGCATCCTCAAGATTACCGCGACGCTCGATGAGAAAGGCTTCTTGGAGAGCACTTCGACTGAGGGAGTGCGTTTGGGACAACGCCCCAGCGGGAGCCAGAATCGCCAGCCCCAGGAATAAAAGGCTCAAGGGTCGGTAATAAGGGGTTCCCATCTTAGGGCCAGACCTCAGTATTCACCGTATCCGGAGTTGGAATTCCGGGGGTGTAAGTTGCCGGATTAAATTCCTGACTCAAGGTGTGGAAATAACGCCGGATCATTTCCTGATAATCCCGGGGATAACCGGATTTGAGGGCCCGATTCAGGGCTTCCAGGGCTAGGTCCTGGCGCTGTCCCAAGTCAGCGGGCAGTCCGGCAGGTCCCGGGGTCACTACCTGCACCGCCGTGCGAGAGGTGCGCTTCTCCTGCATCCCCCGCTGGGTTAGGGAGCGTTGACTATCCAGCATGCGGGAAAGGATTCGCTCCTGGCGCTTTACCGTTTTGCGGGTCACGTTACCGGCCTGGAAGTCCTTAAGAACTTCGTCCATTCCCTGGGCAATACCGCTCAGGTCACCCATGCCTTGCTTACCACTGCTGCGCATTTCCTGCAGGAGTTCCTGAAGGGATTTACGCACCTGTTGTTGTTCCTGGAGGAGACGCTGCAGCAGTCCACTGCGGGCCGCCACGGTCATCTGACCCAGGGCCAGTTGCCAACTGCGACTGTTGATCCCTTGCTGTTGACCGGCCATTTCTTGCATGCGCTGGAGAAACTGCTCGAAACCGCTGGCCGATCCTGAGGATTGCATTTGTCGGATTGACTGTAGCACGACCTGGGCCGCCTCATTCAAAGCCGTCATTGCCCCCTTTTGGTTGCGTTGAGCCCCCTGACTATTGCGCTGGGCCAGTTTTTCTTTAGCCTGCTCCATCTGGGCGTAGGCGCGGCCCATGGCCCGGCCCAGCTCCGGCGTTACGGCAAACGTCTCCCGGGAAAGGTCCATGGCGGCGCTCATGATTTGACGGAGTTGATCCTGCAAGACTTGCTGGCTGCTGGCAATTTGTGTCAGGCGGGAAGAATTCCGCGGCAACTGCTCCGTCACCGAGCCTAACCCCTCCTGGGACTTAGAAAGGGTCAGCACTTTACGCAGTAGGGACCGGAACCGGGCGGCCATTTCCGCTACGGATTGTTCCTGGAACTGCCGCTGTAATTCCATGACCGATTCCTGGAGCGCTTCTAAATCCTCAAGCGCCTGTTGGCTGGACTGTCGGGCAGCACCCGTTTTACCCTGTTGCAACTGTTGGGCAATTTGTTTGAGCATCATTTCAATCCGCTCTGTTAGATCAGATTGCGCCAGTTCAGCCAGCTCCTTGGCAATTTGGGGATTGAATGGTTGCAAGGCGTCCTCGGCCTGTTCCATGGTTTTTTGGAGCGCGGAAAATTCCTCCCCAAGGCGGCGTTCTTCCTCGCTCAAGCGGGAAAGGTCGGCCCGGGAGGATTCCGCGTCAACCGCTGGAATTTGCTCCTTCAGATGATCCTGTTGTTTCAGCAATTGTTCTAAGCGCTTGTTGATCTCCTCCAAGGATTGTTCAGCCCGAATACGCTTGAAAATATCGATGAAGCGGTCCAGATCGGCCTCAATCTGATCCACATTTTCGGCCAAATCTTTAACGGCCTGAAGGAGGTCTTTCACCTCCATATTCTCCAGGGCTTCTTCCACGGCCGATAGCTTTTTGAGTATCTCCGGAGAGAAGGTCTCCTCCACCAGCTTGGACAATTCTCTGAATTTGGCCAGTAAATCCTCATCGAACAAGGCGTGCTTTTCTGAAGCTTGTTGAAGGGTTTCCAACTGGTCAACAATCTCCTGGAGAGCCTCGATTTCTTTCCGGGCTTTTTCGACGAGGTCTTTGACACCCTGTTCCTGCTCCCAATCTAACCGCTCTTCGGCCTTCATGAGATCCAGTTTGGTTTCCTCAATTTGTTGGCGCAAGGAAGTTACCTCTTCCCGTGTGGCGGTCACCTTATCTAAGACCGCGCCTTGTTGGCTCTCCATGGCACGGTACAAATCGGCCAGGGAGGGCAAGCGCGCCACGAAAGTGTCCGAGAGGTACTTCTTGGGTCCCGAGATATTATCGTTGTCGTAAAGCTCGAAATGGTAGTGTACCTCGTCTTCTGGCATAAGGTTCAAATCGGACAGGTCCCACAGACTCACAAGCTCCTGACTCAACTGTTTTGGATCGGGAATGGGAATGGTAAAAATAGAAATAAACGGTTCCGCCTGGATGTAAGTGGGACGCTGGAGTTCATATCCCACCTGGAGATTGGAAAAACCATAGTCATCCTCGATTTGTAGCTGGAGGGGAATGAGCAGATCGCTCCCTAACGCGACGATGGGAGGTGGTTGGATGACCCGCAGGTCCGGGGGAAAATCGGGGAGTACCTCCACGCGGTAGGGGATTGGATTTTGATTGGTAATACCCCGTTCATCCTCTAACGTAACCGTAAACTGACCTTCCTCCTCAATGGTAAAACGTCCATTAGCGCGGTATTGATTCACGGAAAAAGGAATGATCGTACGGTTAAAGGTCAGAGTACAGGTACGCAACCGTCGATTACTGGTGAGGTCGACCTCCACCAGGGAACCTTTAAGCCCTTTAACGCTGGCAAGATTGGCCTCCTGGACTTCCACTGGTAGGCCGGAATAAGGGGGCGGCACGATTTTAATGGTAAAGGTTTCCATAATGGGTCGATCGGTGACGGAGATGGAGTAGACGGGGGTGGAGACTTCCCGCCAGGCCTGCCAGAAATGCCGGGCGGAGTAATAGCCCCGATAACGATAATCCCGGTCCACCTCGGTGAGGGAAAACGCGTAGGTCCCCAACGAATCCGGCGCCGCAGCCAGAGTTTTTACGGTATCCGTGGCGGTTGGTAGCTGCCGGGATCGCAGTTCCAGGTAGAGGGAATCCGGCGTGGCGCCCCGGGTCATGAACCTCAGTTCTGTAGAAGCGCCTCCCAACAAATGGATATTACCCGTGAGGCTTTCAATCTTGAAGGGGAGCGGCGCCTGAAAGGTAGTGCGAGGATGGGTCCAGCGGTGCAGGGCGGCCCCGCTCCATTGCCAGGTGACAACCAAAAATAACAGGGTCGTTAACAAGAGCCCGAACGTGATATTCCGCCAACGGCACAGGGAATCCGAGGAAAAAAGCGCGTTGGTGTTTAGCCGGGAAAGGGTGCGGGACACGGACTCGATATAGGCCTGGCTCAAGTCGGCTGAAGAACTCGGGGAGCGGGAACGTTCCAGTTGTAGGGCATTCAGCACGGTATCCGGTTTGGTAAACGCCCGTTGCCCAACCTTTAAGGCCAGTGTTGACCACCGATAGCGCGCAATCCGGTTGCGGTAAATCAATACCAGGTAGACCAAGCCACCCAAAATCGCCAAACTCCCACCCAGGCCAAAACTGCGCCAAACTCCCGTGCGTATGCTGGGGGCCAGATAGAGCACTCCCTCCAGAAGGACAGCCAATATTAAAAGGGTCAGAAGACCCACATAGAGTTGCCAAGTCAGGCGGGTCAGATCATGCTTCAGGGCCTGCCGGCGCAAGGTGTGGAGGTGTTCAAGAATAGATTTCAATTAAGCAGCCAACTTACGCTTTTTTTACTTTGCCAGAGAATTTCACCGGTCCCACCTTGTTGCCCAACCCGTATTAGCCACATTCAGCAATCCTCATTGGGTCAGGGCAAAGTAAACGATATTGACCCCCATTTTCAGGGCCGCCTCACGAATCTCAGGCGGATCGTTATGAACCTCTTCATCCTCCCACCCATCTCCCAGGTCGCACTCGTAGGTATAGAGAACGATCATCCGGTCGCCCTCAAACAGGGCCAGGGCCTGGGGAGGCTTGCCATCGTGTTCGTGCACCTTGGGCAACCCGTCAGGAAAACGATAGTAGCTGGAGAAAAGGGGGTGATCGTGGGGGAGTTCTACCAACTCTTTGTTGGGAAAAACACGTTTCATCTCCCGGCGAAAGGAAGCGTCCATCCCGTAATTATCATCCGCATGTAAAAAGCCACCGCGGAGGAGATATTCCTGGAGGCGAAGAATTTCTTTTTCGGTAAAACGAATATTCCCGTGGCCGTTGAGATAGAGGTAGGGATAGTCGTAGAGTTCTTGGTCGGTCAATTTCACCCGGGCCTCGTCCCGAGCCGTTTTCATGGGCGTATGGGTACGTAGATAGGTCAGCAAGTTGGGCAGGCTGCTGCGATTGCTGTACCAATCCCCTCCGCCCCCATAATGCACCCGGGCAATGGTAAACTCCTGCGCCAAACCAACCGAAACCGACCCCAAAAACATCAGGAGCACAACAATAGTGGTGTGAATTTTCATAGAATTACGGGTATCTCCAGGATGAGCTGTAACCGTCTCCGGCGGCGGCTGAAATCATCACCATGATCGTCCCTTTTATGGTCCGTGGGGGGCATTGTTCCCAAGGGGAAAGTTAGGGAGAAAAGGGTACATGGAAAGCCAGTGTTTTCGCCCCCACCCGACTCCCAGGATTCAAAGATGTTGGTTCCTTGGTAATTTGAACGTAACTTTTCGGTGGAGGAGCCCTATGAATAAAAAAATCTGTCTTTTACTTCTTTTGGGAGTAAGCCTTGGTCAAATAGACGTGACCGTGGGTACGCCGCAAAGCGTCTACCTCCCTGGTGAAACCATTCCTATCGATGTGACGGCAACTAACCTCTCTACGGACACCGTTACCTTAAATTTTTCCAATACCTGCCAGGCGGAGTATGTCCTCGGAGATTATTATTCCGGCACCCATCACGGGTGCTACCAGATGCTTACGTACGTAACAATACCTCCCAACTCATCTTTAACCTGGGCTTTACAGCACGCGCCCTCTGACACCCTATTGCCAACGGGCATTTATGATCTGGTAGGGGAAGTTTTAGGGTATGGTTTCTCCGATACAATTCAAATTATCATCAGCAATATAACCAATCCGGTGGACACGACCCAGCGTTTGAGCTATTACCCCTTACATCTAGGTGACCGCTGGCAGTATGAAATCTGGCTTTATAATGAGGGGGGCTCTTCTTTTGATGGTTATAGAAGAATCATTGTTACTGGTGATACACTACTACCTAACGGGAAACGTTATTTTCGCCTGGCTGGTATGGTGCTGTCGTGGACTGAATATTTCAGGATCGACACGACGGAACTCAAGGTCTTACAGTATTGTCCCGGAGTCGGGTGTCCCGACTCAGAACTCGTCTACTTCGACTTAGCGCCACCTGGCGATTCGACGACTTATACCACCTGCGCTGGCTATACCGTTGAATACCAGTATCAGCCTGTAACTCATTGGTTATTGCCGGATACAATGGTACACTCCATGACCTACCAGTGGTTCTCGGGGTTTGCCAATAAATATATACTCTTGCCTGGCATCGGAATCACCGAGTGGTTCATCGGCGATTTAAACTACGAGTCAGGACAGCTCATTGCCGCCAAAATCAACGGCCAGCAATACGGCCAGTTCGTCTCTGAAGACGAAGCTTACTTTCCCCTGGAACTGGGGCGGAGCTGGACCTACCAATCCGGAGATTCACTTTGGACGGAGACGATCACTGATACGGCCACTCTTGATAGACATTTGTACTTCGAATTCGACCATTTCCGGGATGACTGGTCTTTTCGCCAGTTTCGGTGGGAGGATAACAGCGTACGGGTTCGCATTGAAGGTGATTCCGGTACGGTTGAGGATACCCTTTTTGATTTCAACGCCGCGGTTGGAGAATCCTGGCAGGTTGTATTTGACCCTGATAATAACTGGAATGCCACTGTATTTCTTTTAAGTAAAACTGACACGGTATTCACTACCCTGGGTACCTTTACGGACTGTTACGCCTTTGAGCATTTCATCGGAAGTGACTACGGTTACATTGAGTGGTTTGCCCCGGAGATAGGCCTGGTGCAGCGGGATGTCATAACCTTCGCCGGTCTCCGGCGCTGGACGCTGGCAGACACCACAAATATCCGGATAATGAACCGCAAACCAAACCTGCCTGGAGAATTTACACTCTCCCCGAACTATCCCAATCCTTTCAATACCAATACCAGGTTCAAAATCGCCGTTCCCCGGGAAAGTTTTATACGGTTCACGATCTACGATCTTTTGGGCCGGGAAGTGGCTGTATTGGTGGACGAAATTCTGAAACCGGGCGTCAAAGAGATAAGTTGGGATGCCTCCCCCTTCGCCAGTGGGATTTACTTTTACCGCTTGGAAACCGAAGGAACGATCGTGGTGAGAAAAATGGTTTTGCTTAAATAGGGTGCTGGATATATCTGCCGTCCGGTTAAAACCGGATATCAAGGGCAAGGGCGGGTAGGAGTCGGACCCCTTGGCTTTCATCAGGGAGAACCTGAAACGTTGGAAGGACACTAACCGGAGGTAAATTGGTAGAAGTAGTGAGTGTCTTTTCCTGCTTTACTTCCAGAATTCGGTCGGAAAGGAAAAACCCCACCATGCCGCCGACCATGGTAAAGAATTCAGCAGTCTTAAAATCTCTGGTTTCTACAACGACGGCCAAACCCATGCCGAAGGCCATTCCTGACCCCGTCCCTAAGACACTGAGCACGGACTGGCCAAAGGTGTAATCCCGCCCCTGGATGTAACGATCCATGAACAAGGTACTACCCACTCCGCCTGCGGTAACGACCATTCTCCAGGCATTTTGGCTAAAATCCATTCCCAGGATATCCGCCACCATCAGGCTGTAAAGCTGCCCCACGCTCCAGCCCTGCATCAACATTACGGCATCTCCAAAGGTATACTGCCGTTTCCCGAAGAAATGACGGCCCAGGTAGGCGCCTAGGGGATAGCCAACCATTTCAAAAAGCAACTGCCTTTTCTGCCAATCTTCATGATCCCGTTCCCAAGCCGCATGGTCCTGGTCATATTGTATCCCGTCGGCAAGCGACCACTCGGGTTCTTGAGGTTCTCCGCGAATAAAATGGTACACGCTGCGCATCGTTGACGCCCCGATCTCACTCCACAGGGTCAGGGACCAGGCCTGACCGTTAGAGGGTTGCCAGCGGTGGTATAATTGATCCCCTACCCAAATACCGGCCGGGACGGAGGCCATGAGCATCCAGGCCCAGGTCCGCGAGTCTCCCCGGTCTAACTCTAAAAGGGCATTGAGTCCTTGTCCATAACGCAAACCCACTGCTGAACCGGCCCGCATCATCTGCGCGCGGGCGTGGGAAATATCCATGTTCTTCGTGTATTTATACGTCAGGTAGTACGCCGCCCCCAAGGACATCATTTCACTCCCCACGTACCATTTATAATCCTGGACATCCAACACGTAGGGGATCATCCAACCATAAATCGAAGCCCCGTACACCATATTTTGCGCCACCAAGGGCCAGCGTCCAGATTGATCCCTAATAAGCGTAGGACTAAGTTTGATGTTATTCTCTATTTCGGCCGCGGATGGCGCGTCTAATCCCAGGGAGGAGCGTAAGGTCGATAGGAGTGCTTTTTCACCTGGATCCACACTCCCATCTTCCAACGCTTTTTGATACATAAGCCGGTACAGCTCCTCGAAGGACAATGTTTTCAAACTGTCCCCTGGGGTAGCCAACTGGTTCCCGGCAAGTATGCCGGAGACCAGGAATAGGGTTGTTAGGAAGTTTGATAATTTCATTGTAATCGCTTCCCAAGCTTAAGGTTGTCTAAGAGTACAATACAACATAATCCCTTACATTGAGCCTAAAAGGGACGGTTTGTTTACCTTGCCCGATACGGAGGAAAGCAGGTATTTTGAGTCGGTATGCGTTCCTTCCTAATTATCTGGACCCTCATCACCCTCACGGCGACCAGTTGGGGTACGGCAAGCGGTTCTGCGGATACGACGCGCTCTTATCTCTGGGGTTTGATCCAACTCCGTCCAGAGACGAAAATCACGTACGAGCCGGGGCACTGGCGCGACCGTCTTTTCTACCGGCGCGAATTCCACGAGCCGATCCACTTCATTCCCCTGGAATTGCGCTACGGCGTTGGTTTTTACGGGGGCGGGGGACGTTCGGGACTGAAAATGCCTTCCCAGTGGATGCAGTACGCGGAGGGGGTATCCAAGTTCGACGGGGGAAAATTCACCGAGCGTATCGGGCATCAATTAGAGTTGGATTTACTGAAATCCAATCTCTCTGAATATCTTCTCCAGACCAGTTGGTTGGATATGCACACCGGGTTAAACCTCCGCTACAGTTCCCTGTTTGCGCCTCCCAACTTGCCAACCTCCATCTGGGGGGACACAAACCCTGCCTGGGACCCGGGGGCTAAAAAATTCGCCCCTCGTTTGCTGGAGCTGAGCCTGAGCCAGTCTTGGAATCTTCAATGGTTCGAGTGGTGGTTTCTGAACTTCCGATACACCTACGGCCTGGCCACGGCCAAGTTTTATCTCACCGGAAAAGACCAGTACGACGCCACTCCCAAGGGGTGGGGACCCGCGGTCTCTTATTCTGCCGGATTACGCTTTATCCTCGATACAAGGGAGGCGAACCGGTTCACCATCGGGCTGGATTTCAAACATTCCTACACCAAGATCAACCACCTCAGCGATCCCGGCGACGTAACTCCCATTACCCAATTTCACTTGCCCGATTACGCCGTGGTGCTTACCATTTCCGTCTTTTACGGCGGTAAACTCACGGTGGGTGATTTGGGAAAGGTTTACTACTACCGGCGCGATTTCGTCACGGCCAAGGAGAAGTTTGAAGAGTTCATTACGTTGTATCCCAACCATGCCAATCGCTACCGGGCTGAGCGATACATCGCCAATTGTAACCAGAAAATTCCCTTTCAACTTTATGACGAAGGGGTACAATTCGAAAACCGAAAACTCACGGCCAAAGCGATTGACAAATATCTTCAGGCGCAGGCCACCGCCGATACGGCCCTGGCGCGCTTAATCAACGACCGGTTAAACCACATTGCCAACCTCATGATGGAGCAGGCAGAACAACTCCTGGAGACGAATCAACCTGAGGAGGCCCTCGAAACGGTTTTGAAAGTCTCTTCTTTCTCCCCGGAAATAAGCCCGGAAATCTCCCGCTTTCGCGCCCAGGTACTCCTTAAAAAAGGCCAGACGGCGCTTAAATATAAATTCTTTGACAAGGCTTTAACCTACTTCAACCAGGCCTTGGACCTGGACCCCAACCTGAGGTTCCAGGTCGGAACCTTGCGTTACCAGACGGCCTCGCAATTAGTGCGACAGGCCAACGAAATTCAAAACCCGGAAGACCTACAATTAGCCATCCAATCCTTGGAACAAGCGCGCCAACTCATCGGTGGTCTGGGGAGTGAAAATGAACGCATTCTCCAGGAACTGAAGGCGAAACTGGCCACCCTGGAGAGTCTGCGCCTTCAAGAAAAGATCGCTGGGCGCATGGAAGCGGTTCGTCAACGGCGAGCCAGCGTGAAACGCCAACTCCAAATTGGGATGACTATTCCCCAGGTGCAGGAAATCTTAGGGGAACCGGAAAATGTGGTCCACAAACCAGACCTGAACGGCCAGGATGCCCAACTCTGGTTCTACACGCTACCGAATGAAAAACAGCTTCAACTTTCTTTTTTGAACTTTTTACTCTTTAAAGTGGAAGAGCACTAAAAGTCCTAGAAACCTAATCTTTCGGCCACCCTGTCCGGGTAAATTCAGAGTGGGATCAAGGCGTAGGGCTACAACAGGTGGGCGTTTTTGCGCACGAAGGCCACTTCCTGGCCGATCACCTTGATGACCCCGGCGGCGGGGACGGCAAAGAGCATCCCCAAGGGTCCCAACAAGGTCCCTCCGATCAAAAGAGCGATGATCACCAACATGGGGTGCAGCCCAACGCTTTTACCCACCAGTGTGGGAGTGATGAAATTCCCTTCGATTTGCTGCACGATAATAAACATAAGGATGATATCGACGATAAAGAAGGGGGAGGGAATCACGCCAAAAAGGTGGTGGGCCAGAGCTACATCGTTGCCGAGATTATTCATAAAGGCGATGAGGATGGCGGGGATCATCCCCACAAACGGACCGATGAGGGGGATCAAGTTTGCCAACCCAGCGATGATGCCAATGAACACGGTAAGGGTCAAGTTGGCACCGAATAAATTCAGGATGCCCAATCCAATGAGCGAAAGCACGGCCACGCTGGCCGCAGAGAGAAATTGACCACGAAGATACCCGGACACGGAGCGCTCAATATTAAAAATAAGACGCAACCCCACCTCAAAATATTTATTGGATATGAACTGCACCAGGGTCCGTTTGAAGCTGTGATACTCATAGAGCAGAATGAGGGTAAAAATAAACACCATGGCGGCCGTGAACAGGAAATTGCCAATGGTTCCCATGATGGATTTCAGATTTTGAAGAATGGTATTGATAATATTGCTGAGGTTCCCGGCAAAGTCGCCGCTTCCGAACTTCAGGTCCCGGGCAAAAGCCGGCAAGGAAGCGGTGAGCCGGGCTGAAAGATCCTTAAACTCCTGGGTGAGGACATCGGGGTCAATCTTGCGGGAGAAATCGGCTGCCTGATGGGACAACTGAGAGATGAAACTGCCGATAAATATAACCAGGACCCCCACCAACACTGTCATAACGATGAGGACGCTGAGACCGCGACTGTGGATTTTTCGCTCCAGAGAATCCACTCCCGGCAGCAGAACCATGGTAAAGAGAAACGCAAAGACCAGCATCAAAACGACCGCAGAAATATAGGGCCAGACGATGTAGAGGAAGCCCAGGAAGAGTAGCGCGAGGATAATGCGGTAGATCCGCTGCAGGGGATCGGTCTGCTTTTGGGGCATGCTTATTAACTCTGGTTCTTAGTTAACAGCTCATTGGTTTTCCGTAAGCGCGCGCTGATCACTCGGGCCAAATTCAAGAGAATCTTATTCCCCAACACCGGATTGCGCTCTAACAGGGAGAGGAGATCAGGTTGAGAAAAGACAAGGAGTTGGGTATGGTCCGTGGCAATGGCGGAAGCCGACCGGTTCTCCGTGTCCAAGAGAGACAACTCCCCGAAAAAGTCCCCTTCTCCCAGTTGAGCCAGGACTTTCTTATCCCCGGAGCGGATTCCGATGGCGATTTCCACCCCCCCGGAAAGAATGATGTACATCCCCTCTCCAGGAGCGTGGCGCTTAAACACAAACTCCTGGGGTTGAAAAGACCGCTCGTGGATGAGCTTCTCCACCTCCCGGAATTCCTTGTCCGCCAACCCCTGGAAAACAGGCACGTTCCGTAGGGTCAACACCGTGCGACTCTCGGTCTTGTTCCAGTCTCTAAAGATGTTAGTCCATAGTGCGTTCTTCAAGATTCTCTCCTCAATAAAGCGGCCGCAAAATAGAAACAGACATACGGTGTGTCAAGGAAAGTCTTATAATCTCTTTGGTCTCCACTGGAAGTCGGCAATAGTTTCCCACAGTTATAACCCCATCAATTGCATCGTAATATAGGAGGGTCTCATGTTAAAAATAGCATTAAACCGCTCTTCGGAATGGGTGGGAGGTCTGCTTGCTTTGGTGCTCTTTTTTCCCCTCCCAGCTCAGGAATCGCAAAAAGTCCCGGCCCGTAGCGAGATCCCGGTTCAGTACACCTGGGACCTCACGGACCTGTTTCCTGACAATGCAGCCTGGGAACAGGCCTTTACGGAAGTAGAGGCCCTGATACCCCGGTTAGCCGCTTTTGAGGGCCGGTTGGGGAATTCAGTGGAAGATTTACTGGCGTGTCTGCAACTCCATGACGCCGCGGGACAAAAGATGGATCAGCTCTATTCCTACGCCCGACGGAAACTGGACCAGGATCAAGGCAACTCTACTTACCAAGCTCTTTCACAACGTGTCCGCAGCTTGGGGACTCGCATGTCGCATACAACCGCCTACATCGAGCCGGAAATTCTAGCTATCGATAGCGCCACCATAGGGGCCTTCTTGCAAGAAAATACCGATTTACAACTCTACCAACACTATTTGGATAATATCACGCGTTTAAAGCCCCACATTCTATCCAAAGAAGAGGAACAGCTCCTGGCTCTTTCCCGGGAAGCCACCTATGGTTCCGGCCGCGTTTTCAGTCTGCTCATCAACACCGATTTCACCTGGGGCACCATTTACGATGGGGACAGCAATGCGGTGGAAATGTCCCGTAGCCGCTATTACCTCTACATGACAAATCCCAACCGTCGGGTGCGCCACGATGCTTACATGGAACTCTATGTTCCCTACAAAGCCCACATCAATACGTTAACCGCCTTGCTCACCAACCAGATCAAAGCCAATATCTTTTACACCAAGAGCCGTTATTACGACAGCGCTTTGGAAGCGGCCCTCTCCGGACCTAACATCCCCGTGGCAGTGTACGAGAATCTCATCACCACCATCAATAATAATCTCCAACCGCTCCACCGGTGGGCCAAGATGAAAAAACAACTCCTCCAGGTTGAGGAACTCCATCCTTACGATACTTACGCTCCCTTATTTCCGGAAGCGGAAAAAAAGTACACTTACGAGGAGGCCCAGGCCATAGTTAAAGCGGCTTTGAAACCCTTGGGGAAGGAAGTCCAGGCGCTCCTTAACCGGGCGTTTACCGAACGGTGGATAGATGTCTACGAAAACCAGGGGAAAAGCGGCGGCGCTTATATGTCCTCCACCTATGGCGTCCATCCTTACATTTTGATGAATTTCAACGGCACTCTCAGTTCCGTGTTCACTCTAGCCCATGAATTGGGACATGCCATTCATTCATACTATTCAGACACAAACCAACCCTACATTTACAGCGATTACGCCACGTTCAACGCCGAAGTGGCCTCCACAACCAACGAAGCCCTTTTGCGAGACTACCTGCTCCAACATGCCACCAGCAACGGCGAGAAACTGCGCCTGCTCCAGGAGTATGTACAGGATATCGGCAGCACCTTCTACCGCCAGGCCCGTTTTGCGGAATTCGAGAAGGTCCTGTATGAAATGCTGGAACGGGAAGAACCCTTAACACCCGACGTGGTTAATAAAATCTTCGGGGATATCTACCAAACCTATTGGGGTCCTGACATGGTTGTTGACCAGGTAGAGACCCTTTCCTGGTCACGAATCCCGCACTTTTACTACAATTTCTACGTGTATACTTACGCCACTTCTTTCGCGGCGGCACAACTCATTGCCCAGAAAATCATGGATGAGGGTGAAAGCTCCATTGAGGCATATAAAAGTTTTTTGAGCAGTGGCAGCTCCGACTATCCCGTGGCTCTACTTAAAAAAGCCGGTGTGGATATGACTACACCGGAACCCATCACTGCCACCGCCCGGAAAATGAACACCCTCCTGGACGAAATGGAGGCTATCTTAGCTCAGAAATAAAGATCTGAAAATCATCGTCAACTTAATAGCAGGATAGTAGGAAGTTTTATAGCCCTGCATAAACTAACTGTTTGAATTCTTAATTATTTTCGGGGATGGCATTCCCGGCTAACACAAAACCACACCTTATCTTAGTAAAGTGCTTATTATACTGGTAAGGGTAGTTTTGTATGCTCTATTTCCAATAGTTGAGGTTATGTTTTACTGGTAATGGGAAGAGTTTCTCACGCAGCGGGCAGGGGGGAGGTTTCATTTGCCATAGTTAGGTTTAAGATTTCGCTTGTAATAATGACTGACTAGTCAGTAAGTTACTGACCAGTAATATGGAGTAACTCATGACCATTTCAGACCGCAAAGCGCGGGAAAAAGAACAACGCCGCCAGGCCATCTTGAGCGCCGCTGAAAAACGGTTCGCCCGGGAAGGCTACCACGCTACCCTCCTGGACGCCATCGCCGAGGATGTGGAAATCAGCAAAGGCACTATCTACCTGTACTTTAAAAATAAAGAAGACCTGTTCTTCTCCCTCATCGACGAAAAGATCACCCAGTACTTCAGTCACCTGGTGGACTGCATCAACAAGACCGACTCCTTAGAGCACTTAGTCCAAACCCTGGTAAACGAGGCAGTGGAACACTTCCAGCGGAATCATCACCTCATCCGCCTGGTCATGTCTGAACAGGTGAAATTTGAATCTCCCCTCCACCGGAATCTGCGGGACCAGTTCCTCTCCAAACGCCAACGGTACCTTGAGGCCATCGAAGCCCGCCTAGCCCAGTACCTCCCACCGGGGACGGCTTTAGATTCCCGCTCCATCACGCTGACGATCATCGGCGCCATCCACCAATTAATCATGGAATGGCTTTTGAGTCATCGAACCTTAGATCTCACCAAAACCAAACAGGATGTCATACACATTATGCTGCGGGGTATTCGTGCATGAATAAAACCTATCAGACAAAGCGGGACAGCTTTAAGCAGTTTCCCATCGCGGGAGCGCTGATATTCTCTCTGTTGCTCTTGAGTTGGACCATCCTCGCATGGGGTCAGCCGTTGCCATTGGATCTCGCAACGGTGCGCCAGTTAGCCGTAGCCAACAATCCCCAATTAAAAGTGGCTCAGAAGGATCGTGACCGTGCCTGGTCGCAGGTAAAGGCCTCTTTCGGCGGGCTTTTACCCACGGTGGCGACCTATTCCAGTTACCAGCGCGCCTGGGAGTTGCCCACTATCTTTTTTGACAATCCCGATCCCACGGGTCCGCCGAAAATCTCCTTTAAAGTTGGCCAAACTCACACCCTGGTGACGGGGATCAAGTTCGAACAACCCCTCTTCTTAGGTGGAGCGGCCTGGAACGGTTATCAACTGGCGAAATTAGGTTACGACCTCACCGAGTCCCAGTATGAAATGACCCGGGAATCTGTCTTGCTCGACGCCACCACCGCATATTTAAGTCTCTTATTTGCCCGGTTGCTCATCGACATGAGTCAGCAGGCCGTAGAGACGGCGGATGAAAACCTCCAACAGGTCCGGGAGATGAAAAAGGTGGGTAAGGCCTCCCGTTTCGACGTATTGCGCGCAGAGGTGCAACTGGCTTCCGTGAAACCGCAGTTAATCTCGGCCCAGAACAATGTACGCCTGGCCGAATCACGCTTGAGAATGGTGCTGAACCTCCCCGCCAACCAGAAGTTGTTGGTGACGGAAACCCTCCAGTACGTTCCCGATCCCCTGCTGGGAGAAAAAGTCGAAGACCTGGTGCAAATGGCCTTTGAAAAACGCCCTGAAATGCAAGCCCTGGTGACCCAAAAGGCCATGGCCCAAAAGCAGGTGGACATCTCCCGGTCCACCCTGACTCCCAAGGTCATGTTCTCCACGACCTATCAGTACCAGGGCGAAAAGGAAACCACCGATTTTACACAGGACGATTTCTTCAAATCATTTAACTCTTCCATCAGCATAAATCTACCACTTTTTTCAGGTTGGCAAAATCAGACCCAGATCCAGCAGGCGAAAATAAACCAGCGCATTTTAGACGACCAGGAGGCAATGCTTCAGCAAGCCATCCGGGAAGAGGTGGAAAGCGCCTTCTTCACCATCCAGGAGGCCGAAGAGAAGGTTTTGTCCCAGATCAAATTGGTGGAACAGGCCCAGGAAGCCTTGCGCCTAGCGCAGTTGCGTTACCGGGAAGGAAGTAGTACCCAGTTGGACGTCATGAATGCGGAAGTGGCACTCAACCAGGCCCGCATGAGTCATTACCAATCCTTGTTCGAATACAACCTGGCCCGCACCCAGCTGCAAAAAGCTTTAAACCAACTTTAGGAAAATACCATGCGTTTTAACAAATACGTGTTATGGCTTTCACTAATCGGACTCACAGCTTTCGTCGGTTGCGGCTCAAAATCCACCGATGCCGAGCGCCGGGAGGAAGCCATTCCCGTCCATGTAATGGTTGTGCAACAGGGGACGATTGAAGAAACCAGTAAATATTTCGGTACCATTGAAGCTCGGGAATCCATCAAGGTCTTTTCCGCCGTGCCGCGCCAGATCGTGAAACTCTATCGTGACGTAGGTGAAACGGTTCGGAAAGGAGACCTGTTAGCCGACATTGACCAGGAACAAATCGTCCAAGCTGTTCACCAGGCGGAAGCGGGGTTGGAATCAGCCCAAGCCCAGTTCCAAAACGTTACGGTGGAGCGGGAGCGGATAAAAAAACTGTACCAGGAAAATGCCATTAGCCAGAGTCAATTAGATGCCATCGAAACCCAGTGGGATGCGGCACGGGCAGCTGTGAAACAGTTTCAGGCCTCCCTGGCGGCGGCCCAAGCCCAACTGAATGACACCCGCATCGTTGCCCCCATCAATGGCGTTATTGTCAACCGATGGCTGAATGAGGGTGACCTAGCAGCCCCCCAAGTGCCCCTGTTCGAAATCGCCCACATGGACACGGTAAAAGTAAAAATCCAGATCATTGAGCGCGATTTGAGCAAGGTATTTCCCGGACAGACGGCCCGGATTACGGTCTCTACTTACGAAGACACGTTTTTCCAGGGGAGGGTAATCCGGGTTTACCCCACCCTTAATCTTTTGACCCGCACCGCGGATGCTGAAATTGAAATTGCCAACCGGGAAAGGCAGCTCTGGCCGGGGATGTTTGCCACCGTAAACCTCATTTTTCAACGCAAAGAGCAGGTGACCACTATTCCCAAGGAGACCATCATCGAAAAAACGGTCTTAAGCGCCGGGACCGATGTATCTACGGACAAAGTAGTGGTGGAAAAGCATGTCTTCAAAGTGGCGGGTAACCGGGCGCGCTGGCAAACCATCGAAACCGGCATCGTTAACCACACAACCGTAGAAGTGCGCATCGGATTAGAACCGGGAGATACCATCGTTGCGGTGGGGCAACACATGTTAAGCGATTCTTCCCTTGTCAACATCATCAACCCCTAAGTTGAGAGAGTCGTGTTTCTTTCCCGTATAGCCATCCGTCGGGGGATCACTTTCACTATGATCTACCTCATTGCGTTGGGGTTCGGTCTGTTTGGGCTGTCCACCCTCAAGTTGGATTTATACCCCAACATCACCTTCCCGGTCATTGGTATTATTACCCAGTACGAGGGAGTGGGGCCGGAAGACATTGAGAATGCCCTGACCCGACCCCTGGAGCGCTCGGTCATTTCCGTGGAAAACGTCAAGAAGATCACATCACAATCCTCCCTGGGTACTTCCGTCATCATCATGGAATTTGACTGGGAGACCGACATGGACCAGGCGGAGATCGACGTGCGTAAAATGATTGATCTATCCCGGGATTTCCTGCCGGAGGATGCTTCCGATCCCCTGACCTTTGCTTTTGACCCTTCCATGCAGCCTATTTTATTTACCGCCATCAGTTCCGATGAGTTGGGCATGGCTCAGCTGCGTCACCTGGTGGAAGAACAGATCCAACCGCGCATCGAGCGGATCAAGGGAGTCGCCAGTGTCACCATTCAGGGGGGCTTGGAGCGCCAAATAAAAATACTACTCAATCCTCACGAGTTGGCGGCCCAGGGCCTTTCCATGGAAAATGTTATTAACATGGTTCGCCGGGAAAACCTGCAAATCCCTTCCGGATACATTGATGAACAAACCCAGGAATACTCGGTGAAAACCCTGGGCGAATACACCAACCTGGAGCAATTAAAAAACACGGTGGTGGGGTTCCAAGAAGGGCAACCCATTTACCTTAAGAATGTCGCCCGGGTCGAAGACGGGTTTAAAGAGCAGCGGCAAATCATTCGCAATAATGACAAGGCGGCCTTGCTTCTCTTAGTGAACAAACAGGCGGACGCCAACACGGTGCAAACGGCCCGGAGCGTGCAGCGGGAACTCCCGGAAATTGTGGAGAAAGTAGGGCAGGGAATCCGTTTTGAAACGGTGGTGGACCTATCCAAATTCATCCTACGATCCATCAGCAATTTGAGGAACACCGCCCTCCAGGCTTTTGTCATGGCGTTTTTGGTGCTGCTCTTTTTCCTGCGCAATCTCCGCAGTTCCCTCATCGTGGCCCTTTCCATCCCCATCTCGGTGATCCTCACCTTTTTTGTGATGCAGCAAGGGGGCCTAACCCTGAACATCATCTCCATGGCGGGCCTGGCACTGGCCATCGGAATGTTAGTGGATAATGCCATTGTGGTGCTGGAAAACATCTTCCGTCACTACCAGCAGGGAGAGCCCATTCGTCAGGCGGCAAATACGGGAACAACGGAAGTCTCCACCGCCATCATCGCCTCCACGCTGACGACCCTGTCGGTTTTCATCCCCATTTTATTCGTCCCCGGTATCGCCGGTGTCATGTTCAACGACATGGCGGTGACTATTGTGTTCTCCTTATCCACATCCCTGATCATGGCCTTGACTTTAATTCCCCTGCTGGCCTCGCGCTGGTTAAAAGGGCGACGGCAACAGACACGGGCCGTGGTCCTGGGCCGGGGCGACCCTATTGGCCGGTTCTTAAACCGGTTAGAAAAACGCTACGTGTGGACTCTGGACCAAGTGTTACAACGAAAAAAGGTGTTCCTATCCGCGGTGGCCGTCCTGTTTGTGGGGACCATGGCTTTATTCCCCATCGTGGGAGGCGATTTCATCTCCCGCTCGGACCAGTCCTTTATCGGTCTCAACGTGGAGCGGGCCAGCGGTACCGCCCTAAGAGAAACCAACGCCACTTTTCACCAATTAGAGACTACGATTCAAGATGAGGTCCCGGAGGCCGAGAACATCTATGTTAGCTTTGGCACGGGGGAAGGGTTCAGCGCCTTGTTCGGGGCCCGGGGATCCAACCAGGGGCGCATTCTAATTACCCTCCCGGACGTGCAGGATCGCGGCCGCAGCCAGTTTGAGATCCAGGACACTCTGCGAGAACGGTTTAAGAACGTCCCTGGGATCAAGGTAACGATCGACGAAGAAGGGGGGCCGCCGGGCATGACGGCTGCGGGTGACATCCAGGTGAAGATTTTCGGACACGACCGGGTAACCGGACGGGCCTTGGGGGAAGAGGTGGGGGCTTTGATGAGGCAGATAGAAGGCGTTGCTGATGTGCAAACCAGTTATTCTTCCCCCCGGCCAGAGTACCAAATCCATATTGACCGGGACCGTACGGCGGCCATGGGCTTGTCGGTGGCCCAAATTGCCCGCACCATTGAAACCAGCATCAAGGGCACGGTGGTCACCCGCTACCGGGAAGGGGGCAATGAATACGACATCTGGGCTCAGTTCGATAAACCGTTCCGCTCTTCCAAGCAGGACCTCTTAAACCTCTACATCGCCACACCTACCGGCGAGCCGATTCCGCTTAGCAATATTGCCGAGGTAGTTTCGGGAGAGGGCGCCACTACCATTTACCGGGAAGACCAGGAACGGGTAACAACAGTCTCCTGCTCCATTTCCGGGAGGGACCTGAAAAGCGTTACTAAAGATTTGGAGGCGGGATTGAAAAAAATGACCTTTCCACCGGATTTCCGTTGGGAAATCGGCGGCACCGCCGAGGACTTGATGGAATCCTTCCGTTACCTGTTCATCGCCATCCTGGCGGCGGCCTTGTTGGTCTACATGGTCATGGCGTCCCAGTTCGAGTCGCTGTTAGACCCCTTCGTTATTTTGTTCACGATTCCGTTAGCCATGATTGG
Source organism: uncultured bacterium (assembly GCA_964628055.1). Lineage (GTDB taxonomy): Bacteria > Fidelibacterota > Marinisomatia > Marinisomatales > TCS56 > CAZBEL01. The sequence continues at coordinate 24,787 of CAZVNL010000030.1, forward strand.
GGTCATTTGGGGGCTGCTCCTTACAGGAACTACCCTGAGCGTCACCGCCCTTATTGGCGCTATTCTTTTGGTAGGTATTGTGGTAAACAACGGTATTGTCTTAGTGGACTATATTAATCAATTGCGGGAAAAGCAGGAGCAAGACTTATGGCTGGCGGTTATCATCGGCGGTCGGCGGCGGCTGCGCCCCATCCTCATGACGACCCTTACCACGATCCTCTCCATGATTCCCCTGGCACTGGAATTAGGTTCGGGGGCGGAAATTTGGTCCCCCATGGCCCGTGCGGTGATCGGAGGGTTGAGCGTGGCTTCTTTCCTAACCCTCTTCGTAATTCCCGTATTGTATCTGGCCTTTGAACAGAAGGTGTTAAAGCGCGCTCAGCGAAAACATCCCGAAGAAAAACCCGTTCCTCTCAACCGACCTACCGCTCTGGATTTGACCCAAATCGCTTGACATTTTCCAACTGGGGATGATTTCTTAACTATCCCTGTTCCCCTTTTCGTATTTCAATGCAGAACGAATAGTGGATATAAATATCTTGTTATTCTTTTAGTTTGTATGTAATATTCTGTATCAGTCAATACAGAATTACTGCATCAATCATTACGGAATACGAGGTTAACTTAGACAATGGAACCATCCAAACCGGACCCCACCACGCCTTTATATCCCCTCCGCGTTGCTTCCCAGTTGACGAATACATCCGTGTATTCGCTCCGCCAGTATGTTGACTTAGGGCTCATCATCCCCTACCGCACGGGAAAGAATCGGCGGCTCTATTCCCCGGTGGACATAGCGCGCATTCGGTGTATTAGAAAATACCTGGATGAATACGGGTTGAACGTAGCGGGGATCAAATTACTTTTTGCCCAGGTTCCCTGCTGGCTGCTGAAGCCTTGCCCGGAGGAAGAGCGCCAGGCCTGTACGGCTTACACCTCGAGTACCGAACCCTGCTGGCAGATCCAGAACCGGGCCCCCACCTGCCAGAATACTGAATGCCGACTCTGCCCTGTTTACCAGTTGCCGGATCGGTGCCAAGACCTGAAAATGTTGTTCAAGCAACTCCCTGACCTTGACCGCAGTCATGAACTAACCTAATCCACCAAAGCGGGGGAAATATACATGAAAAACTTAGTGATCTTAGGTACTGGTACGGCCGGTACCATCATGGCGAACAAGCTACGCCCACTTTTAGATACCCCCACCTGGCGTCTAATCCTTATTGACCAGAATCCAATCCACTACTACCAACCGGGATTTTTATTCATTCCCTTTGGTATCTACACGGAAAAAGACGTCCTCAAGCCCAAACAACCCTTCTTCCCTCCGGGGATAGAGTCGCTTTTTTCGGAAGTCGACCGGATTGTACCGGGAAAAAGTCAGATCGTCTTAAAAGAGGGGAGGCAGATACCCTATGATATTCTAATTATCGCCACAGGTTCAAGGATTAACCCGGCGGAAACAGCGGGGTTACGTGAGGGTGGCTGGTACAAAAATATCTTCGACTTTTACACTCTGGAGGGGGCGCTGGCCCTGCGGGAGTTCCTAACCCATTGGTCAGGGGGAAAACTGGTCTTGAGCATCATGGAAATGCCCATTAAATGTCCCGTGGCCCCCCTGGAATTTGTTTTCCTAGCCGACTGGTGGTTCACGGAGCAGGGGCTTCGCCAGGAGGTGGAAATTGAATTAGTGACCCCTCTACCAAGCGCCTTTACTAGGCCTAAAGCTGCCCAGGTTTTCGGGGATTTCCTGACTCAAAAAAATATCCGTATCCACCCCGAATTCAACGCGGAAAAAGTCGATTGGCAAAACAATGAGCTCCGTTCCTGGGACGATCGGGTGGTGGCGTACGATTTATTAGTTGTGATCCCCACCAACATGGGGGCTGAAGTCATCGAACGCTCAAATCTGGGTGATGACCTACACTTTATTCCTACGGATCGACACACCCTCCAATCCAAGGAGTATGAAAATATCTTTGTAATTGGGGATGCCACCGATCTCCCCAGCTCCAAAGCGGGTTCCGTCGCCCACTTCCAGGCGGAAATACTCCAACAGAATATCATCAGTTACATCAACGGGAATCCGTTAAAAGCGCAATTCGATGGCCACGCCAATTGTTACATCGAGACGGGGTATAACAAGGGCATCATGATCGATTTCAACTACGATACGGAACCTTTGCCGGGGAAATTCCCCCTACCTGGAGTGGGTCCCTTCTCCCTACTGGAGGAAACGAAAATGAATCACTACGGGAAAATGCTGTTTCGCTGGATGTACTGGAACCTGCTCTTAAAGGGGGCCGCACTACCGATTGAAGCCTCCCTATCTTTAGCCGGAAAGCGCGTTTGACTATGGAAAGCCCCTCATTGCAAAAGCAATTAGACACCATCCAGGAGAGTTTAGATCAGATCAATAAAGAGCTGGGCATACAGCGGCAGCACTATCTTGTTTGGAGCGAGCTCCAGCAGGACTTAGGCCATCTTGCGCGCGACTTTTTCCACTCCCCCACTTCAGAATTGCAGGAAATCGAACCGCAGATCAAGAGTGGCGAGAGTATCCTATTAATGAAGGCTGTTTTACGGAATATCTCAACCTTCCGAAAACTCCTGGAACAGTTAGAAAGCTTCCAAGAACTACTTTCTGACGGTGCTCCCCTCGCACGAGAATTATTCCAGGATACTGTCCAATATTTCAATTTGTTTGAACAACAGGGATATTTCGATTTTTTACGTGAACTATTGCGTGTAGGGCACCAGGTAATGACGCACTTCTCCCCGGAAGATGTGCGCCTATTAGCCGACAATATTGTCACCATTCTGGAGACGATTAAGAGTCTCACTCAACCGGAGATGCTCACCGCTCTGAACAACGGTGTCAACGTCTATCGCAACCTGGGGACCAAAAACATTGAAGAATACTCCCTTTGGAAGGCCTTCCGGGAATTGAACTCCCCCGAACTAAAACGGGGGATTGGTTTCTTGATGGCCTTTTTAAAGAACATAGCCCAAGAAAATGGAAACAACCAATCTAAAATACAGGAGCAACACGATGACAATACGTAAAATTGCCAGTATGGACGTTGAAGTGGATGACGAGGGTTTCCTTGTTGACCATACCATCTGGAATCGTGAGCTGGCAATTGAGCTGGCAAAAGAGGAGGGAATCGATCCCCTTACGGAACGCCACTACCAGGTACTGGAATTCATGCGTAAAGAATTTGAAGAACGGGGAAATGCACCTTCCATTCGACGACTGAATAAGTTAAACGTAGTCCCCACCAAGGAGCTGTACCAACTTTTCCCCGGGGGACCGGCCAAGAAAGCAGCCAAAATCGCAGGATTAAAAAAACCACAAGGGTGTATTTGACATGGAAACGAAACACACCCCTCCAGTTGAGCTAGAACCCATAAAGCGGGTCTCGATCATTTGTTCGCGCGGCGGTTTAGACGAAGTCTATCCGGCACTGATCCTGGCGAACGGTGCCCGCATGGAAGGAATCGAAGTTACCCTCTTTTTCACCTTCTTCGGACTCAACGCTATTCTGAAAAAAACTGTACAGAGCCTAAAGATCGCCACGGTGGGCAATGCAGCTTTGAATATGGCTATGCCCATGATGAAATTCCCCATCACAACACCCTTTCCTTCTCTTCTGGGAGTTTTACCCGGGATCTCCGGCTTGGCCACGGGAATGATGAAACGGGAAATGGAAAAATTGGACATTCCCCCGGTGGAGGAATTCCTGGAGATGATCAACGATGCGGGGGGCCAGGTCTTCGCCTGTAAATTAGCCATGGACATGTTCAAACTGACCCAAGACGACTTAGTCGATGAGGTTCAAGGGGTACTTACCGTAGGAGAATTCTACGAGCGCGCAGCCGGTTCGGCGATTATTTTCACGTAACCTGACACCACCGGTGAAGCGGCCTGGGGATATCGTCGAGCGCCATCTGAATCCCCTTGGCATTTAAGGGGGGTAAAAGTAATTTTCGCCGCCCTTTAGGGCCCGTAGCTCAACGGTTAGAGCAGCGGACTCATAATCCGTTGGTTCGGGGTTCGAATCCCTGCGGGCCCAC
>CAZVNL010000031.1:0-28553 GCA_964628055.1 uncultured bacterium
GACCTGCGACTTGCAACCTGAGACCAGCAACAAGTGACAAGTGACTTTCAGACTTTTCGACTTCTATTTCAACAACACCAGCTTCCGGGTTTGGGTGTAGGTTTTGTCACTGGTCTGTGAGCGGGCGAAGAACTTCACCAGGTACACTCCTGAAGACAGGGGATTACCCCGGTTGTCTGTCCCTTCCCAGGGTACCCGTTGAAACCCGGCTGGTACTTCACCCCGGATCAACACGCGCACTTCCCGGCCCATGAGATCGTAAAGGGCAAGAGTCACCACACTGGGCTCGGGCAGATCGAAAGGAATAGTGGTAATGGGATTGAAGGGATTGGGGTAATTCTGTCGAAGGGTATAACGGAGTGGTAAAAGGTTTTTATCATCATTCCCACCCAGGGCAGCCGTTGTGTAAGTTGCCAAGGGAGAGGTAACCGTATGTGTGCCGTCGGAGGCATACACATAGTAGTAAACGGTTGTTCCTACCAGTTGCGGGGGAATGGGGGAGCTTGTTCCATATTCATCCGGAGGGCCCGTAGGAGTCATCGTTAGGGGAAGAAAGGTACTGGAGTCCAGGCCCCAAAAGGCTTGCACGGTACCGAGGCCCAGGTCATCTGTAACGGTAGCCAGGACGTTCACCGAGTCCCCGGTAGTAGGTTGCGGCGGGTCGATGTGCACCTGGGAAATAACCGGCGGGTAATCCGTTGCAATGGTACCCCCGCCGGAAAGGCAGTACACCCACCCATCGCGGGTACCGGCCAGGAATTCCGGGGCGCCACTAGCATCTACATCGGGTCCCCCGTTGGTTTGGTCTACCGGGGTGCTCAGGTCTACGGAGTAGAGTAGCTGACCATCATTACCGGAAAAAAGCGTCAGGAGATGGGACAGGGTCCCCACGACCACTTCGGGAAAGGCATCTCCATCCAGGTCCTCCACTGGTGAGGCATCTAAAATGTACCCTCCGGCGTCGGTGGTCCACCGGGCGGTTCCATCCGTGGCCTGGAGAAAAGGTAGTTGGGTATTACCTAAAATAGAGGGGAGCAAATAGTCATCGCCATTGGACGTGGTTACCCGCACCAGGGTGGTGATCAAGCCCAACCCCATGCTGTAGGTCCACACTTCTTGGTTGTTGGTCCCAACGGCCCGCAGGTTGCCACTAAAATCACCGTAGCAGATATCCATCAGACCATCACCAGTAATGTCCTGAATCGTGGTGAGGGCGTACACGGCGCTGGAAGTGGTGGGTCGGGTAAAGAGAATGTTACCATTGGCCCCGTCCAGGAGGTAGACGTGGGCCGTCCCGGTGTTGCTGGATTCCCCGCAGGCCGTCTCGGGAACTCCGTCCCCAGTGACATCCTCCACACTGACCACCGAACTCATGGCCGCGGAAAAGGCGTGCTCCCAAAGCAAGGACCCGTTGGTCCCGTCAAACAGGTACACTCGCTTGGGTCCGGTACCGTAGGAGTCGTCCCCGGCACAGGCCAACACATCGGTGATGCCATCGCCGGTGAAATCCCGCTGAGCATCGATCTGGTAGACCCAACCGCCGCCCCCGGTTACGTGGGTATCGTAGTACCAGAGAATGCTCCCATTGGCGCCATTTAAAGCGAACACGGCCCGGCTGCCCCAGGCGGTTCCCACCACCACATCCGCCACCCCGTCACCATTTAGATCCCCTGCTACGGTCATTCCCTGTTCGTGATAGATAGAACCGGTCCCTATATTGGGAATGGCGCTGTTGAACACCCACAACACATCGGCGGACCCGGAACTGTTCCCGTTTAAACAGTAGACATGATAACGGTTATCGGCCACCAATATTTCCTCCACGCCATCGTTATTTAAATCTATGTAGCAGCGAATAGCCACCACCTTCTCCTGCTGCACATTGGTTTGGAAAGACCACAACTGGGTGCCCATAGTAGTGGAGTAATAAATAACGTCAGCGTACAGGGGTACCGCCAAGAGGGGTTCGTCCGGATCATTGGAGGTGATAGTGAGGGTGGCCGTCACCTGGCCAGCGGCGAAGGGTTGGAACCAGACCCGGAAGGAGGCGCTATCGCGAGTGGACAAGGTAAGGGGCAGGGTCGCCTCCACCCAGTACCGGGAATCGTCCACGGTGATCTCCGTCATGGTAAGGTCCTGGTCCCCCTGGTTACTCACCGTCAGCCAACGCCCGGTAAGGGCGCCCACGCGAACGGCGTCGAACTCCACAAACCCCGGTTCCACCACAATTTCTGGCAAAGGGGCGATTCCGTAACCGCTGAGGGTGACGGTGGCTTGGGGAGTCACGGGATCATTGGTGGTCACGGTGAGTAGGCTTTCATAATACCCCCAGGAGGAAGGGGTAAAGGTGAGGGTCACATTCACCTGGCTACCGGCCGGAATGGTGTCGGGGAGAACGTGCGTGGTGGCGAATTCAGGACTGGTAAACTGTAAATCCTGGAGTACCAGGGCTCCCGTTCCGCTGTTGAACACATTCAATTCCACCGTTGCCGGTTGACCCATGACTACGTTCCCGAAATCATGCTCGGTAAACCCCAGCACCAGGACCGGGGTGCCGGTTCCGCTCAAATCCACCTTGTAGAGATAGTCCTGCTGGTAACCCTGGCCGTTGTCGCAGTACCAGAGGTACTGACCATCCCAGACGATGCCGGCTGGGTCTGACCCCTCGGAAGCGTGGGTTTCCAGCAGCGTTCCCGTAGTGGGATCCAGTTTATAGAGGGCGTCACCCCAATAATCGGCCATCCACAGGTTCCCGTTTTCCAAACACAAATCCCACGGTTGATTATCCGGGGCGGTAAATTGCCCCAGGACAGCACCCGTACTGTCTACCTGATAAATCTGGCTCGGATCGGGATAGTACCGGGCTACCCAAAAGGTGCCGCTATCGTAGGCAATCCCAGACATGTAATGCGCCGGGAGATCGAATTGGGAGACAATATTCCCCTGGAAATCCAGTTCGATAGCCGTGGCCGGTGTAGAGATACTCAACACGTGGTCGGTGATCCACAGGTGCTGGCCGTTGTAGGTCATGCCGTAGGTATCGCCAATATTAGGGTTGGAAAAAAGGAGTTGGTAGCTGCCATCGGCGGGGTTGATCTGGTACACTTCATCCCCATTGGAGCCGTAGATACCGCAGTAAAGGTAAGTACCATCGTAGGCCAGACCTGCCGCCCCTTCCGGGATGGGGTAGGTTGCCACTACCGTCCACTGACCTCCTTGAGCCCGGAGCTGGCCCACTACGAAAACCGCGTAGAATAAGAAAAAGGGGAGAAAGAAAGATAGCTTTTTCATGGAGCTTCCCGTTCTTGATTCATGGAGTTGCGATTGCCACCGCAAGGAAATTTACAACTGTTAGGACTATCTTTAGAGTAAGCTTTCGCAGTATAATCTAAGGGAGGTGAGGTACCGTGAATTTTTTGGTACATCTTGTTACCCTATTGTATATTAATTTCCCCCGGGACTCCTCGCGAGGGGTTTAGGATTGTTTGTTAATAATTCAGTTATAACTGAGTAAGGAGCGACCATGGATTTCGGAACAGCCATTGGACTGTTAGCCGGTTTTGGTATCATTGCAGTGGGGGTGATGAATGGAGGGGGGGACTTGTACTGGTTTTTCAACCTCAACTCTATCTTAATTGTCTTTGGTGGTACCTTTATGGCTGCCATGGTTAATTACCCGTTCAAGAATATCCTGGGTCTATGGGGAGTGATCAAGAATGCCTTTTCGGCGGAAAACCACGACTACCGAGGGGTCATTGACAAACTGGTGGAGATGGGAACCAAAGCGCGGAAGAACGGAGTCCTTTCTCTGGAGGCTGATTTGCCGAACATTGAGGATAGCTTCTTGCGCAATGGGATTGAGTTAGCCATTAACGAACGTGACCCTGCCCGGCTGCGCAACTACCTGAACCTGGAATTGAACAACATCCAGCGTCGCCATAAAATGGGGCAGGAGATTTTCTTTTATATGGGTGCCTACTCCCCGGCCTTTGGGATGCTGGGAACCATTATTGGATTGATCATCATGATGAACAATTTCTCCGGCGGCCAGGGCACCAGCGTCGATACACTGGAATTCGACGTGGCTCAAAAATTCGCCGACCTGTTAGGGGGCATGGGAATTGCCCTGATCACGACCTTTTACGGTGTCCTCTTAGCCAACCTGGTTTTCCTTCCCATCGGCGGGAAACTCACTCGCAAATCCCAGGAAGAACTTATGTTGAAAACCATTGTCGTAGAGGGTATCGTGAGCATCCATGCCAAGGAACACCCCCTGCTCATGCGGGAGAAACTCATGACCTTCGTTCCTCAATCCATCAGGGGCACCGAGGCCACTTAAGCGTGCCGGAATCAAGTTTCGGACTCTCCGCCGAGGAGGCCAAGGCCAAGAGCACCGCCTGGACCACTACCTACGCCGACCTGGTGACGTTGCTCTTAACCTTCTTCATCATGCTCCTGGTGGTATTAAACGACGCCGAAAAGCACATCGACCGCGTCATCAATGTCCTACTCGACGAAACGTACAAGGAATTAAAGGAGAACGTAGAGTCTTCCTATGTGGCGGTAGAGCGAGTCACCAAGGGCGTGAAAATCACCATGGCCAGCGGGCGCCTGTTTAAATCCATGAACGATGAAGTGCAACCCATTGTCTACCCACTTCTACGGCAAATCGGCGGCATTATCCGGTTATCGAAACTCATGCACATCTCGGATGACCCCCGGTACACCAAACTCCTGCAAGCCATTCAAAAACGAGGGGGGTACCTCAATGTTGAAATTCGCTGCGAGGGCCACACGGATGATCTGCCGCTACCACCCGAGGCCAAATACTCCAGCAACTGGGACCTCTCCACCGCCCGCGCCCTGAATATCGTCAAGCTGCTGAGCAAATTTTCCCAGATTCCCGAGAGCAAGTTCTCCGCCATGGGGTACGGGGAGTTCCGTCCCGTGATCCCCCTGGATAGCCTGGGAAAAAACTCCCTGACGCTGGATGAAGCCCGCGCCAAGAACCGCCGGGTGGAAATCTACCTGGACGCCTTCATCAAAACCCACACCCTCACTGAATAAAATAAGGAAACCCATGCTTAAAACCTTCTTGTACACGGGCCTCTTTCTATCCCTGACCTACCTGAAAGCCCAGGAGACGGAAGTCATTAAAAAGACCGACATCTACCTGGAACCACAGGCGGTGCGGAAACTATCCATCGGCCAATTGTACCCCGGGACTACGGTAACAAAACTTAAGAGAGACCGCACCGGGAAATTTATCAAGGCCACCGTGGAATTTTACATTCCCCTGGAAACGTTAGAGGAGGGGCGTATTTCGCACCCCGTGGGCGTGGACCAAATTGCCGACCAGGCCAAATATCGCCTTTTGCAGGCCACCCGGGAGGGGAAACGGGTGCGCCTGCAATTAAAAGTAACCAATATCTCCCGTGACCGGGAATTGGACTTTTCAGCCATGGCCCTGCTGAAAATTCGGGGGGCCTACGAAACCAAGGGGGAATTAAATCCCTTCGAGGGCAAACACCAGGGGTTGGCGATCCTTAAGCCATCCCAATCGATTGTAGCCGAACTAGTATACGACTTTAAAAAGGAACCGAAACACGTGGAACTGATCTGTACCGGGAAAATGGGGGGCGATAAAGTGTACTACAGTTTAGGTTTTTAGTGTTTTATCAGAAACCATCTGTTTTTCAGGTGCGATGAGATAAGCGGTAAAGCCTTTATCGCAGTAATATCATTTTTCCACATTCAGAGAATTCTCTCTCGCCATTAGGCGGTCAGGAAGCTGGTAAAAGTACATTCCTTATGAAACAGGGGATCCTCACCACCTAGAATACAACGCAGCGTGGCTTTCCTACCGCGTTAAAATCTTATAAAAATTACGACGACAGAAAGGGGTAGTATACTACGTCAACAATGTTTTTACTGGTCTGTGGGTGGGGTTTTAATCACTTTAAACACCTTTTCCCCTTTTTTGGCCATGCGGTATTTTTCCCGTGCCAGTTGTTCGATGTACTTGTAATCCGTTTCCAGGCGTGTTTTTTCGGATTCTAATTGTTTTTTACTGCTCCTTAGCTCGGCAATCGTACGCTGGATTTCGGCCCGCTGGGCGCGGAGGCGATAGAGCTGGTACAGGCCGTGGTCGCCAAAAAGGAAGATCAGGAGCAACATCAAGGCGCCCAAGAGTAGCACTCCACGGACAAAGCGTCCCTGGAGGTCTACGGATTTTTTAACCGGTCGCCGGGACCGTCTCCGGCGGAGGGTCGCGTAGCGTCTCACGGGCCGCCTAAAACCTCCCGGCCAGCAAAACGGGCTTCGGACCCCAAAGCCTCCTCGATACGCAAGAGTTGGTTATACTTGCAAATGCGCTCCGTGCGGGAGGCCGAACCGGACTTGATCTGGCCAGCTCCCACGGCCACGGTGAAATCGGCGATGGTAGTGTCCTCGGTCTCCCCCGATCGATGGGAGATGACTACGCCATAAGCATGCCCTTGGGCCAGTCCCACCGTTTCCAGGGTTTCCGTGATGGTGCCGATCTGGTTCAACTTGATGAGGATGGCATTCATGCACCCCTCATCTATGGCCCGTTGCAAGCGGTTAATATTAGTCACTGTCAGGTCGTCACCCACAATCTGAATTTGTGACCCCAAGGCAGCATTAAGGACCTTCCAACCTTCCCAATCGTCCTCCGCCAGGCCATCTTCCAAGGAAAGGATGGGATACTGCGCTACCCAGGATTGGTAATAGGCCACCATTTCCTCAGCGGTAAGGGATTTGCCCTCCGAACGCAGCTGGTAGCGCCCGTCTTCGTAGAATTCACTGGCGGCCGGGTCCAGGGCCAGGTAGATGTCTTCTCCAGCGCGGTATCCCGCTTGGTGAATGGCTTCCAGAATCACCTCTAAGGCTTCATCGTTGGAACGTAGGTTAGGTGCGAAGCCGCCTTCGTCCCCTACGGAGGTATTCAGACCCCGGTCTTTTAACACTTGCTTAAGGTGGTGGAAGGTTTCGGCTCCCATGCGCAGGGCCTCGGTAAAGGAAGCGGCCCCTACCGGGAAAACCATGAATTCCTGGATGTCTACGTTGTTGTCGGCATGGGTTCCGCCGTTGAGGATGTTCATCATGGGTATGGGTAAGAGGGTGGGGTGATCCTTCCCCAGGTACTGGAACAGGGGCTGTCCCTGGTGAACGGCGGCGGCTTTGGCCACGGCCAGGGATATCCCCAAGAGGGTGTTGGCCCCCAACTGGGACTTGTTGGGGGTGCCATCCAACTCGATGAGGGTATGATCCAGGGCCACCTGGTCCCCGGCTTCCATGCCCAGGAGCGCCGGACGCAGGATGGTGTTCACATTCCGGACGGCCGTTTGGACCCCTTTCCCTAAGAAGCGCCGGGGATCCCCGTCGCGCAGCTCCACGGCCTCGTGCGTACCGGTGGAGGCCCCGGAAGGAACCGCCGCCCGGCCAAAACTGCCGTCCCCTAAACGGACATCCACTTCGATAGTTGGATTCCCCCGGGAATCTAAAATCTCTCGGGCGGTAATCTCCCGTATGCTGGATTCAGACATGGTCACTCCTGATAAAACGCACCCAAATTAGAGGAATGGCGAACCAGATTCAACTTCCATTTGGAATTATTTTCGGGGGATTAGGTAACACAACAAACACACCCCAAAGCAGTAATCTGGCCCACTGACTAAATTTACCCACCTAACACTGTTTAACTTTAATAAACATGGCCGCTTAAAAAGACCGGGCTGAACCGCCACCGAGGACATTACGGTCAACCACACCTTCCAACCTGATCAACAATTCTCTGGCGAACTTGGGGAATGAATAGCGACTATTTATATTTCATCCTCTCTAACTTGCGATTGCTTGTGGAACCTTGCCCTGCTTATTTTACGTTAAAGCCTGATCCATGTTGACTATAAAACACTACCAACCGAGCCAGGCCGTGGCCTGGGATGCCCGGGTGTGGCGATCCAACAACGGTACCCTTTTCCATACCCGGCGGTTTTTAGGCTACCATCCCCCAGGCCGTTTCCAGGATCACAGCCTCTTCATCGAAAAGAACGGCCGCCCTTTCGTCCTCTTTCCCGCGGCGGAGGTCCCTACACCTGAGGGGCGCCTCCTGGTCTCCCATCCCGGTGCTTCGATGGGTTCCTTCGTGGTGCCGGAAGACCTCTCCTTCGCCGACGCCAATGGACTGGTGCAGCTCCTCCTCCATCACGCCCGGGACGCAGGGTTCCAGGGCATCCGGGTGACCCTGCCGCCCACCATTTACAACCGGCGTCTTTCCAATTACATCGACTTCGCCCTCCTGCGACACGGTTTCCTGTACCGGGTGCGGGAACTCTCCAGCATCCTCTTCTTAGAAGATTCCATTGAGCAGAACCTGGCCAAGTTCAAAGTCTCCCACCAGCGGGCGGTGCGCAAAGCTCGGAAATCGGGGGTGGTGGTAAAAGAGACGGAGGCTTTCGCCACCTTTTACGAAATTCTAAAACAAAACCTGAAAATCCGCCACAACGTCAAACCCACCCACACCCTAAAGGAATTGTTGCGCCTGAAAAGCCTGTTCCCCGAACGCATCAATCTCTTCGGGGCCTACCTCCAGGACAAGATGATTGCCGGGGTGGTGAATTTTGCAGCCACAGATGAGGTGGTCCTGGCGTTTTACATCAGCCATCGCGAGGCGTACCAGGAATACCGCCCCATCAACCTGTTGTTCTACCGAATATTCCAATGGGCCATTGAACGGAGCTACCGGGTATTCGACTTTGGCATCTTCACCGTGAAGGAAGAGCCCAACTTCGGCCTGGCCCGCTTCAAGGAACGCTTCGGCGCCAGTGGCATGTTCCGGGACACCCTGGAAATCCGCTTCTAAGTCCCCGGTGCGGGATAAAATCAAAGCCCTCTCCTGGCAAACCGTCATTTATGGCACGGGGCACATTCTCTCCCGGCTGGTGACCTTTCTGCTCCTGCCGCTGTACACTAATATCTTCGACGCAGCGGAATACGGAGTAATCTCCCTGGCGTACACCTTTATGGGGTTCATGGGCGTGATCCTGCACTACGGGCTGGACGCCGCCTTGCTGAAACGCTACGTGCAGGCCGACCAAGCCGAACGTCCCCGGTATCTCACCACGGCCTACTGTTCCTTCCTCATCACCTCCCTCTTGAGTGCCCTGTCCATCACGGCCCTCTCCATCCCCCTGGCGCCGGTCCTTTTAGGGGGTCCCTACGCCCGCTTCCTGGTGCTCATCGCCGGGATTTTACTCTTCGACATTCTGTGGTCCATCCCCCAACTTCTGCTCCGCGCCGAACAGAAACCGCTGGTGTTCATTACCTTCAACTTGGTGAACGTCCTCGGCACCCTGACCCTGAATATCCTTTTAGTGGTGTACCTGAAAATGGGCGTGGGAGGGGTTTTATGGAGCAACCTGATCATGTCCGGGTTGTTGTTCCTGGTGACGCTCCCCATCGTCCTCCGGCGGGCGCGCTGGAGCCGGGTTTCCCTCGCCGCCTGGAAACAGTTGATGCGTTTCGGCCTCCCTTTTCTGCCCTCAGGGATCTTCGCCATGCTCATGGAATTGGTAGATCGGTACTTGCTGAAATCCATGACGGATATGGCCACGGTGGGACTGTACAGCGCCGGGTACAAGTTAGGGATGCTCATGCTGTTGGTAGTCATGGGGTTTAACATGGCCTGGCAGCCCTTTTTCCTGCGAGAAGGACCCACTACCGGGGCTACCTCTCTGTTCGCCCGGATCACCACCTATGTGCTGGCAGGTCTGGGATTCCTGTGGATTCTACTCTTAGTGTGGGTGAATGACATCGTCCGCCTTCAGGTGGGACCGGTGACAGTGTACGGGTCTGAGTTCTGGACCTCCACCGCCGTGGTACCCTGGGTAGCCTTAGGGTATGTATTCCACGGGGCGTACCTGTTGCAGTTGCCAGGGGTGTTTCAGTTGGAGAAGTCTTCCTGGGTAGCTATCACCCGGGGTGTGGGGGCGGGCGTCAATATTGTACTCAATCTGCTGCTCATTCCCCGTTACCAGGCCCTGGGTGCGGCCTACGCCACCTGCCTCTCCTTCCTGGTAATGGCGGTATTCCTGTTTATGGTGAACCGGAAATTGTACACCATCGGCTACGAATGGTGGCGCCTGCTCCGCATCGGCCTGTTCATGCTCCTGGCCTACGTTTTACAGGATACCTCCGCCCCCACTATTACCAATAAAATACTGTTGTCTCTAATCCTTCCCGTGGGGTTGCTGGTCACAGGCTTTTTCAACCGCCAGGAACTGGCCTATTTAAGACTCCGGAAACCCCGTTAGTCCGCTACGATAGACTGGAATAGATTCTCGATGGATTGAGCATAGGCCCGGCCGCTGAAACGTGCTTCCACGTACTCCCGAATGGCCTGGGGTTGAAACCGGTGGTAACTACTGAGCATGGTCTCCATGGCCGTGGCAAGAGCTTCGTGATCATTCACCGGCACCGGGAGACCGGTTTTCGGGGTAACGATAGACTCTGGTCCGCCACAGCGGGTGGCAATGACGGGCTTTCCGCAAGCCATAGCCTCCACCAAGACCATCCCGAAGGTTTCCATCTCGCTGGACAGGACCAGAGCGTGACTGGCCTGAAGCAGCTTTACTACTTCCCTCTGAGTTTGGTAACCAACGAATTTCGTATGGGGAGCCATCTTCAATTCCTGGGCCAATTTGCGCAGGTGCGGTTCCTCGGGCCCCTTGCCCACCACAATTAACCGAATTGAATGTCCTTTCCCAAGAACCTGGGCGCAGGCTCGCAGGAGAACATCCAGGCGCTTCTCCGGGCGTAAGAGGGCAACCGTAATAAAGGTAAATGGTGAACGGGAGGGCTCATTCCCCGGTTGAAATATCTCTGTATCTACAGGATTGGGTACCACGTGCAGGCGCGAGGGTGGAACCGGAAATTGAGCCATAATGCCTTCGGCCAGAGCGGCACTGGTGGCCAGGATTCCCACCGTCGAACGGTAAGCCTCCTGGATGCATTCCCTCTGGAAGGGGGTAAACCCGCCGGGAGGCAGGAATTCTTTCAGGTGTTCGGTGATGAAAAAGGGAAGGGACTCCTCTCCTATGTAGCAGGCCAGCGCCGCCCCGGCCCAGAGGGAAGAATGGACCAACACCAGGTCTGGTCTTCCCTCCTGCGCCAGGGCCCGTTCCACGAGGCGGATCACCCGGGGTTGGTACCAGGCGTAGGCTCGTTTCTGGAACTTGGGAAAACGGTTCACCGCTTCCTCCCGGTATACGCGCAAGGCCCCCTCCTGTTGTGGTTGAGAACGTTCTTTCGGCAGGGCCCGGAACTGGAAGGCCTCCCGCGTGGAATGGATGAGATAGGTGATGACGGTGACTTCGTGTCCGGCTTTTTGCAGCAGGAGTGCCATATCGCGGAAAAAAGAACCGCTTTCCGGGTGGAGGCGGGAGGGGTACCAGGAGGGAATAATAAACAGCTTCATTGATGCCGGGGTATCCTTAAATTAACTCCTGCATGGCTGAGGGGTTAGCACGACCGGAAATGTACACCCACGAGTTTAAGACACCCGCCTCGTTCCAGAAAAACGATTTGGGAGCCTTTTTTCTTTCCTTGCGCTTCACAAAACACATTCTATGAAAATCCTGTACATCGCACCGGAAAATACGGTAGGGACCCTCAGCTTATGGAAACGGGGGCATGAGAGCCGGGGACACACCTGCCGCACCATTACCATGTACCACAGCTCCGGCGGCTACCCGGAAGACATCTGCTTGGACCTCCCCTTCATCAACTCGTCCCCCCGGTACATTCGCATCCGGGACAAATTTGTGGGCGCCATCAAGAAAGATCATTTACAACATCGTCCCCCCCGTTGGAGTCCCACGGTCTGGGAACGGGTTTACTTCCGGGCCCGGGATTGGATCTGGTCCTTCAAAATTGAACCGGCGCTCCGGGAACTGGAGGTATTCAACTTTGACGTAGTGCACTTCGAATGGGGGTTGGATTTGTACCGCTCCGGGTCCCTGGCCCGGCGCTTGAAGGAAGCGGGCGTAAAAATTATCTGCCACTACCATGGCCAGGACTTGCGAAATCGCGGCGTGATCCCCACCTTGGACTCCCTAGCCGATTTGAATCTCACCAACGAACTCGATCTCCTCGACCTGCATCCCCAGCTCAACTACCTGTTCCTTCCTTTCGAAGTGAAGAAATACCAGCCCAAAAAAACATTGAACGACCCCCTGGTCATTTCCCACGCCACCACCAACTGGTTTTACAAGGGCACCGACAAAATCGTAGAAGTGGGCCGGGATCTGGAAAAAAGCCATGGGATCACCTTCCGCTTAATGGAACAGATTCCCAACGAAGAGGTGTTGCGCATCAAGGCAGCGAGTGATATTTACATCGATCAAATCACCGACCGGGGTGGGTGGGGCTACGGTATGAACTCCCTGGAATCATTATCCCTCGGCGTGGCCACCTGCACCCGCATGAATGCGCGTTACCAGGCTTTTTTACCAGACCATCCTTTCGTCAACTGTGACGAAACCACCCTGCACCAGGAACTGGTGAAGTTAATCGAGAACCCGGACCAAATTCTGAAAAAGGGACAGGAAGGTCGCTGCTGGGTAGAGCGCACCCACGACCTGGAGCGGGTCTTGGACCGGTTATACGAATATTACCAACAATTAGGATTGCCCATTTGAGAATTACTTTTATCCTCCCCGGTGTCATTCCCGTCCCCATGGGAGGGGTTAAAGTAGTGTGGCAACACGCCCGTCAGTTAACCCGAGAAGGACACGCGGTTACGCTGGTTTATCCCCAGGAGATCAACGGGGGTTGGCGGCAGGTGGCTAAGGGACTCTACGATTGGCTGGGCGGGGTTCCCGATCGTCCCTACTACCCCGCTGTGGAGGGTGTCCAACAAATGGTGCTCCCGCGCATTGCAGCTTCGTTGTTACCGGAGGCTGATGCCATTCTCGCTGTGGGGTGGCAGACCATCCACCAAGTAGCCAATCTTCCCCTTAAAGCCGGGGTACCCTTCTACTTCATCCAGGCCCTGGAAACCTATGACGAGCACAAGAAGTCGGTCCTGGAGGGTTATCGTCTGCCCGTCGTGAAGATCGTCATCGCCCGGTGGATTAAAGCCGCGCTGGAACAATTGGGGGTCGCCGCCGAGGGGCCGATCTACAACGCCGTGGAGTTGACGGAATTCTTTCCACCGGATAAACGCTCCCCCCGGAAAATTGATGTGTTATTTTATTACCACCCCCACCCCATAAAGGGTAGTAAAGAGACTTTGGCCATTCTGCGGGGGTTAAAGGCCCGGCAACCATCGTTGCGGGTGGAATGTTTCACCGCCCGGCGCCCGGTGCGCTCCTGGTCCGAGGTGAACCAGTATCACGTCCGACCGGAGGTTGGAGAGTTACGCAATCTCTATCAGCGCTCAAAGATATTTTTACATACCAGTTTATCGGAGGGGTGGGCCTTACCGGTTATGGAGGCCATGGCCTGCGGGGCCGCCGTGGTGGCCTACGGAAACGAGGGGGTTCGGGAATATAGCCACCATCAACGGGACGCTTGGCTGGTGCCCGTAAGAGACCAGGAAGCGGCCACCGAAGGGGTACTCCAGGTACTCGCTTCTAACACTCTACGGCAAACGCTCACTACCAACGGGTATAAAACCGTCCAACGCTATTCACTCCCGGAATGCACCCAGCGTCTTTTGCAAATCCTGGAGCGCCACCGATGAAGTTCAGTCTCCTCGTTCCCTGTTACAATGTTGGTTCGGTTTTGCCTATTACCTTGCCTTCCTACCTGAAACAGATAATCCCCGGCAGCGAGTACGAGGTTATTTGTGTGAACGACGGCTCCCAGGACGACACCCGGGCAATTTTAAAGCAACACGAAAACAATAAACGATTGCGGATCTACTACCACCGTCGTAATCGCGGGTTAGCGGCCGCTCGGAACACGGGTATAAAGGCAGCTCAGGGAGACCTTTTGGTCTTTGTAGATGGGGATGTCGAATTGGCCCCTGATTTCCTGGCTCAGGTCGAGCCGTGGTTTAACGATAACTCCTTCACCGGTGTGATGATGATTACCCACCCGGCACCCGAAATTGCCCGGGACAAATTCCAACGGTTTCTCTATCAGCGCCTGGAGCAGTATCCGAAAAAGGGTTTGACCCCGGTGCCCTACCGCCGCTTCCTGTTTAACGCCACGGTGGTGCGAACCAGCGCCATCAAGAAGGCCGGGCTCTTCGATGAGCACTTCCGAACCTACGGTGTGGAAGATACGGAATATGCCGATCGCCTCTACCGGCAGTCGCCGTGGGGATTCTTCACCTCCCAAACACCCCTTTCCTGGCACCACCACTACCATACTCTCAAAGAGTTTTGCGACAGTTTATACCGGTGTGGTTTTAAGAACATCCCTTACCTCAATTCCATCAAGCCTCAGGTTGCTGTCCATTTTGGAACCCGCTACGCCGCTTTCTCCAAAGAGACGGTTTGGCGGGGATTGGCGGGGCGTCTCTTATTGCGGTCCTGGCTGGTCAGGGTAGTTCAATGGCTATATGGATGGGTGCCTTTTCCTATCTCTAACGGTTTGGTGCGCTATTTGGGGCTGTATTATTTGGTGAAGGGCTACAGGGATTGGCTGTTGAATCACGGGTCAGTCAGGGAGACTGCTCCAAAAAATGCGCCCTTAAAACCAAACGAATAACACCTGCTGAAGGCATTTTTCGAGGAAATTCACCTGGAATATTCTTTGTTGAATATTATTGAAATGTGCTTAAATTCTACCGAAAAGATGTTCATATTCAACAAAACGAATACATCACAATTGACAAAACGGGGATAACTGTCCCCGTTTTTACATTGAACCAAACCAAGGAGGAACAATATGGCTGATGTAAGTTCAACCGTAAAAACCGTCGTTGATGGAATCGTGAGTTTAATCAAGGGTTTGATCGTGTTCTTTGTGTTTGCCAACATCCTGTACTCCACAGGCTTCGATCCCATCGGCGGGATCATTGATCTGGTGAATGCATTTCTGGACGGCGGTCTGGCAGGCCTGCTTGCATTGTTGTTTCTTGTTTCTTTCCTAGGGTAATAAACGGGATATTAGGGGGTCCCATTATGCGGGACCCCTATCCTGCGCAAATCATTAGGAGGCAAACATGAAAAATGCGTTAGAAGTGGTTACCGAATGGATTGCCAAACTCTCCGATCTACTCCTGTCTTTGGTCATCCTCGGTATTATCATCGGCATCCTGTTCGATGATCCCTTCGGTGTCATAGCAGGAATTGGCAAACTCATGACCCAATTCGGAGAAAATGGGTTGGCCGGACTGCTGGCGTTGATTCTCATCGTAGTCCTATACCAGAAAAAATAGATCACATGGATTAATACCTGGAATGGCGCCCCGTGTCCAACGAGGCGCCATTCGTTAATAACGGGGCGAGAGCGGCTATAGTAGGATTTAGTTGTTTATTTTCATATGTAGAGTTAGGATAATGATAAGAAGTGGGGCCTTACAAGCAGACTAAGGTTAGATTAGTTTTACTCCTTGTTCTCGGGGCAGCCAGTCCGGCAAAGGGTGCTTTCGAACACACGTCCCTGGCGCCCATGAACGTGGCGACGGGGCTCATGGTGGTGAACGGCAGCCTCCAAACCACCGGAACTCTGAACGATCCCGCGAGCATCGTTCAAAT
Source organism: uncultured bacterium (assembly GCA_964628055.1). Taxonomy (GTDB): domain Bacteria; phylum Fidelibacterota; class Marinisomatia; order Marinisomatales; family TCS56; genus CAZBEL01. Next base: position 15,735 of record CAZVNL010000031.1, read on the forward strand.
GACCACTCCCCAAATGTGTCTAAGTTGGGGCAACCGCTTCGGTCTGAAAGCACTCTTACACCAATCCGCGGCTGTGTCTTATCCTCTGTCTACCTTTCATTTAGGACTGGGTACCACCCGCTTCGGAAACAGTCTTTATCAGGAAACAACCCTTACGTTTCTGGCCGGTAAACGTGTTAAACCGTTATTGGATGTTGGACTGGCAATAACACTTTACCAATTATTCATTAAAAATTATTCGTCCCAAAGCACCTTAGGAATAACAATAGCCAGTAGGTTACGTCTTGGTGAGGAGTTAGAGTGGAGTACCACCTTACACAACGTGAATAACCCTCACCTCCGTCCATACCGGGAACCTTTACCACAGGTAATTACCACTGGTGTCAGTTATGTACCCGCACCCCGTATCAAAACCATCTTAGAATGGGAGCAGGATTTAGAGTATCCTGGACGGGCAAAGTTTGGAATTTTATGTCACCCTTTCCGCTGGCTCCGTTTTGCCCTGGGGTACGCTGCAAACCCAGGACAAGTAACCGGCGGAGTGGAACTTTCCTTCGTACACTTTTCCCTTGACTATGCCGCCACTACCCATGCGCAACTGGGCCTGTCGCACTGGTTGGGTCTGGGGTTTAATTTTCCTGAACCTTAGGCTACTACCGGCACAGGTTTCTGATCAATTCATCGAGGAGCTGGGATTGGATGAAGAAGAAACCCTCCCGGCGGAGGACTTGTTCATCATTGAATCCCTCCAACGCACGGGAGGGGTACTCACACCCGCAGCGCTCCGACAGTTAGCAACCCTTTCCTTCCTTTCGGCTGGGGATGGGCAATTACTGCGCGCCTGGGTCGATTCGTCCGACTGTAATCGTTTGCACCAACAAAAGACCCTTTCTTCCCAATTACGCGTTTTGTTGAATGAAATTCGCCAACCATTGCTAAAGGCCAATAAACCCCTCTTTCTCCGTCAGCGTATGACTGCCCATCAAGACGTACGTTATGCATGGCGTGGGGAATGGACCTTCTCCAGCCAGCGACTGGGGTTCTTTATTGAACGGGACCCTGGGGAAACCCGCATCGCCGACCGGATCTCAGGCTACCTCTCGGGAGGCAACCGCCACAACCAGTGGGTCATTGGTGACCACGAGTTAATTTTGGGTTACGGACTCCTCTCCTGGCGTTCGGTGGCTGTCAACAAGGGGTTCGAGAGTATTAAAACCATTCCCCGCCGGGGCAACGGGCTGAGGGCATACCATTCCAGTGACGAATCCTGGAATCTGCGGGGAATAGGTTTTCAGCGGGAGACTTCCCTGGGTACCGGTGGACTCTCTCTGGGGAATAACCCCCGGGACGGTTACGTAGATAGCGTAGGGACCATCCACTTGAGGCGCACCGGAATACACACCTCTGGGCAGAGCAGCCAGCTTTGGGAACGTTCCTTCATCGGTTTCTGGGAATGGAAACAGGAAGATAATCGACTGGGAATTGCGTTTTCAACCAGCCAATGGAATGAAAACAGGATTCGCCAGAGTAACCCGGCAGCCGCCTTTAATTTCCAGTATCTATTCCGGAACTGGAGTCTATTCGGCGAAATAGCCCGAGGGTATGGTTCCCGGTGGGGATACCTGACCGGCGCCCGATTCCACCCACGAGGATTTTATTACCTGATCTCCATCCGCTCCTATGCCAACACCTATTATGCCCTGCGTTCCAACCCCTTTTCCGAGTGGAGTAGCCAGCGGCGCGATGAACAGGGCGTTTACCAGGGAATTCAATGGAACTGGCGAAAACACCAACTCACTGTTTACGGGGATATCTACCGCACAGGAGCAGTGCCGGAGAACAGGCTGGCCCCCGTAAAGGGGCAGGAAACGGGAATCCGGTGGCAATGGCATAGCCGTTACCGTCGCTATAAACTCCAGTGGAAACAGGAAACAAAGACGCTTGAGCCCCCAGCCAGTTTTCTCGACACAAAGGAAACAACGCACACTAAAAAAGATGCCTGGAAAGGGATGATCTACCAACAATTCAGTACCCGATACGTTTGGAAAGGGCAGATAAGCGTTTCTCACATACGTACAGCGAATCAAATTTCCACAGGCTATGGGGTGGAGAACCTATGGAGTGGGAAATGGCCTCCCTGGGTTATAACGGTGGACTGGATCGTGACCCGCGTTGACCAGTACGAGAGTCGCGTCTATTTCTGGGATATTAACCTACCGGGGGAAATGCGCAGCGTGGCCTATACAGCAACGGGTCAGTCCTGGGGTTTGCGCCTTCAATATCGCCAGGGGCCATTTCTTTACTGGGGTCTTCGTTTACGAAGTACCTGGAAAAACCCCCTACTCCACACGTCGCCAATGCTCACCGGCTCCTTGGCGTTGGAAACGGTTTTATAAGCCGCGATATTGCATCCCGCCTGCGCCCGGGATAACTTCGGGGCCGTGAAACGGTTTCTAATCAGAGTCCTGCCCTTGATAGTTGCCCTGGTGGTAACGTGGTGTGGTACCCTGGCCCAGGCCTCTCCGGTACGGGTCATCAACCGCATCAACCAACAGGAATTGGAAATCCAGACCTTGGATGACCTCCCTGGTACCTACGTCTTAGTAACCGATATCTCCAAAGCAATTACCCAACGACCCCCTTACGTCAACCAGGAACGCCAGAAAATTGTTTTGTACATTGGTGACCACCGTGTAAAGGTATCGGCCCTTACCAGTTTCATCATTGTCGATCAGCACATTTACCACATGCCCACCCAGGCGATCCTCCGGGGGGGGGAGATTTACCTGCCTGCAACGGCCTTTTTCAACATACTTAGGATGGGCATTTTCCCGGGGATGACCTACGACCCTTTGAAACGGGTGCTCTATATTGATTTACTTGATTTCAACATCACTGGTCTCTCTATTGAACAAAAAGCCAACGGTACGATTTTACGTCTGGCCACTAAAAAGCGCTTTCCCGACGGTTACATCAGTGCCTTTTTGCACAATAACGGGTGGTTCTACTTAACGATAAAAGACGCGTTGGTAGACACGACGGAGATTCGGAAGACTGCCACTCGTGGGGTGGTGGAACGCATCACCAGCCAACAGTTTGAAGAATCGGCGCAATTAGCCTTTAAACTACGCTCGAAAATTGTCGGTCACGAAGTATTCCAGAGCACGGATCCCGCTTCCATCGTGGTTACGTTACGAACCCCTTACGCCTTGAGCGCTGAGCGCCTACGTGACGTTCGGGACCGCTGGCGGTTGGACACCGTGGTCCTGGATGCCGGTCACGGAGGGAAGGATGGGGGAACGATGGGCCGTTACAAAACCAAAGAAAAGGATATCACCCTGGACATTGTTAAACGCATCGGGTTGTCGTTAGAGCGCAATACCCACATCAAGGTTGTGTACACCCGTGACGAGGACGTGTTTGTCCCCTTGTGGAAGCGCACGAAAATAGCCAACGAGAGCAATGGAAAATTATTTGTGAGTATCCACCTGAATTCCAATCCCAACCGCAGCGTAAAAGGGTTTGAGACGTACCTGTTACGTCCCGGCAAGACTGACGATGCCATCGAGGTAGCGGCCCGGGAAAATGCCGTTATTAAATTAGAAGAGAGCGCCAACAAACCATACAGCGATCTCACGGGTGAAAACTTGATCATGGCCACCATGGCCCAGAGCATGTTCATGAAGGAGAGTGAGGACCTGGCAGCCATCATTCAAGAGGAGCTATCCAAACAGATCAATACGGTAAACCGGGGAGTGAAACAGGCCGGTTTTCAGGTATTGGTCGGGGCGAGCATGCCCAATGTGCTCATTGAAGCTGGTTTTCTATCCAACCCCACGGAAGAAAAGAAATTGAGGCAACCGGCCTACCGACAGCGCATCGCTACGGCCATATACTACGCCATCTTACGTTTCCGAGAAAGCCGGGAACAGGTCCTTGCCGAGGGGTAAGTCGCAAAGGAATTGCGCCATCGGCGTCTTCGACTCCGGCCTGGGCGGCTTGACCGTCGTTAAGGCCTTACGGCAAGCTCTCCCCTACGAAGAAATCATCTATTTAGGGGATACCGCCCGGGTCCCCTATGGGAATAAGAGTGTTTCCCTGGTGAGCGAGTATGCCCTTCAAATCGCCGCTTTCTTAAGAGAACACGCGGTGAAAATGATCGTGGTGGCCTGTAACACGGCTTCCGCCACGGCGTTAACGCCACTACGATCCCAGCTCCCCATCCCCATTGTAGATGTCATCCATCCCGGTGTCAAAGCCGCCCTAAAACACACCCACAACGGTCACGTGGGGGTCATCGGTACGCTGGCAACTATCCGCTCCGGTGCCTATACTAAAGCGCTGAAAAAAAAGTCACCCACCGTTCGTGTGGTAAGCCAGGCCTGCCCCCTCTTCGTCCCCCTGGCGGAGGAAGGATGGCTGGAAGGCCCGGTCCCGGAAGAAGTGGCCAAGCATTACCTATCACCGTTTATGGCGGATACTGTCGATACGTTAATTTTAGGCTGCACCCATTATCCTCTGTTAAAACCGACCATCACGCGCGTCCTGGGACCCACGCCAACGCTCATCGACTCAGCCGAAGCGGTGGCTGAGGAAGTGGTCAATACACTGACTCAAGACGATCTGGTCACGACACATTCCAGCCCTGGTGACCTGCACTGTTTTGTCACCGATTTACCGCTCCATCTTCAATCCATTGTACGGCGCTTTTTAGGAATGTCCATTGACCATGTCCAGACTGTTCACCTCCCCTGATTTTGCCGCTCTTTTAGACTATCTCTACGGACTCCGGCGGTTAGGGATTAAGGTCGGGCTGGAACACACCCGGCGGCTTCTAAGACGCTGCGGAAACCCCCACGAGCGCTTTCCCTCCCTTCACATAGCCGGTACCAATGGAAAGGGTTCCACCGCCGCCATGCTCGCCTCTATTCTGCAAGCCCACGGATTGAAAGTCGGTCTCTACACTTCACCCCATCTCTTACGCTTCAACGAACGGATTCGCGTCAACGGCCTCTCCATTGATGATGAAACCATCACCAACTTCGTAGAACACTATCGACCGCACATCGACCGCATCGAAGCGACCTTCTTCGAAACCACCACTGCCCTGGCCTTCACTTATTTTGCCCAACAGGAGGTTGACGTGGCTGTGGTAGAAACCGGTCTGGGTGGCCGGCTGGACTCCACCAACGTCCTCACGCCCCGGGTAGTGGTGATCACGCGTATCCACCATGACCACCGGGAGCTGTTAGGATCCGACCTGACCTCCATTGCCAAAGAAAAAGCCGGCATCATGAAACCCGGTGTGCCGGTAGTTTGGCTGGATCAGATGCACTACGTCAACCACACCTTGACCTCCCTGGCAACTGAGACTAACACCCCTTCGATCCCGGTATCTCCCCAAAAATTGAACGAATGCACCATCGAAAAAACGGGGACTTCGTTCTCCTGGAAGGGCGAGAAGTACTGGATCCCGTTGTTAGGATATCACCAAGTCGAAAATGCAGCTTTGGCGTGCGAGGCCGCCCACCAATTTGATGCAGACCTACCCAGTCAAACCATCCGTTTGGGATTAAGGCGGGTACAATGGCCTGGACGTCTGCAACACCTGGAGACGAACTATCCCCTCTACTACGACGTAGGACACAATGCCAATGGCATCGAACAGGCTACGCAAACTTTAGCACAACTCTACGGCGCAAAACCGTGGGGCTTAATGGCTCTCAAAGGGGATAAGGAGCTGGAATTGATTGCTCCGGTGTTATCAAAACGCCTGGCGGGACTGGCGGTTACCAGCGTCCCCGACACCGACCTGCTACCCGCCCACCAACTGTGGGAAAGGCTAAAGAGACAGGGCCTAACAGCGACGCCCTTTGAGACTTTTGCCGATAGTGTGGCGTGGTTAAAATCACAGCTTTCCGAGGACACACCTGGTTTGATCTTTGGTAGCCACTACCTGGCAGAGACAATATTCTACCACTTTTCATTTTTCCTTTGACCCGGGAGCCATTTAGCTTAATTTAGCCCGTAAACTTTTGCCCGCGTTTTAGCTTTATTGGGTATTTCCTATAGGAATTTAGCCCGACTCAAATCGCAAGGATCACTACGAGATGGATGTAAATGAACTACAAGCCCTGAAAATCAGGGATCTCACTAAACTCGCCCAAGACTTGGAAATCCAAGGATATTCCGGTCTTAACAAGCAGGAACTGATTGTTAAGATTCTGGAGGCTCACGACGAAAAAGAAGGCCTCATGCACGCCCGGGGAGTTTTAGAAGTCTTGAACGAAGGTTATGGCTTTTTACGAAGCCCTGATTTTAATTACTTACCCGGCCCGGATGATATCTACGTAAGCCCGTCTCAAATCAAACGCTTTGGTTTGAAGACCGGGCATCAGATATTTGGTCAAATCCGCCCGCCTAAAGAAAAAGAACGTTTCTACGCCCTCCTGAAGGTGGACACGGTTAACGATAAGCCTATCACCGCCTTAAAACAGACCATTTTATTCGATAACCTCACTCCCTTTTACCCGGATGAAAAATTCAATCTCGAATTTGACTCGAAGGATTTATCGACTCGCATCATGGACCTCATTTCGCCCATTGGGAAGGGTCAGCGGGGACTCATCGTGGCTCAACCCAAAACCGGGAAGACGATTCTCCTGCAAAAAATCGCCAATGCCATTCGTAAAAACCATCCCAACACGCGCTTACTAATTTTACTCATTGACGAGCGGCCGGAAGAGGTTACCGACATGAAACGGATGGTGGACGCTGAAGTTGTGAGTTCCACCTTCGATGAGCCCCCCGAGCGCCACGTAACCGTAGCCGACATGGTGCTGCAAAAAGCCCGTCGCATGGTGGAGTTCGGTGACGATGTGGTCATCTTACTGGACAGTATCACGCGCATGGCCCGCGCCCATAACGCCGTCATCCCACACAGCGGGAAAATCCTGTCCGGGGGTGTGGACTCCAACGCCTTGAAGAAACCCAAGCAATTCTTCGGTGCGGCCCGGAACACGGAAGAGAAAGGGAGTCTCACCATCATCGCCACGGCCCTCATCGACACCGGCAGCCGCATGGACGACGTCATCTTCGAAGAGTTTAAAGGCACCGGCAACATGGAACTGGTTTTAGACCGGCGTCTGAGCGACCGGCGCATCTTCCCCTCCTTTGATCTCATCCGCTCGGGAACCCGGAAGGAGGAACTGTTGTTACCTAAGAAGACCCTGGCTCGAATGTGGATTTTACGGAAGCTACTCAACGAAATGAATGTAATCGAAGCCATGGAGTTTCTACAGGAGCGAATGAAACGGACAAAAACCAATGAAGAATTTTTGGATACTATGAGTCAATAGCCGTAAACTTTGACATAGGTGTAGCAAAACTATGAGGTGTAGTCATGGAATCTAACTATCCTAGCGTAAAAACGGTCATGGCGCGCCTGGTAACTGACAAACCGGTGCGCAAGACACCCTATCAGGTAAAAGGGGTGTTCATGAGGCAATACCCTGATCTTAAAGTGATCCCTCTCTTAGACGGACGCTACCGGGAGCGATTTCTCTACCCCCGGGTCCAGGTAAAAATCCTCAATGAACAAATCTACATCATCGGGATCGGGGAAGGAGCTGACCCAGTGCAGGAACTCATCGAACAGTTTGAGTTCTTGGACTTCGGCAATATCACTTTCCAGGTGGTGGATGTGGATGCGGAGTCCTATACGGATCATTTCCACCCCATTCATCGGTTAATCCGGTACCGATTCATTACGCCCTGGGTGGCCCTCAATCAGACCACGGGGAGCCGCTACCGTTTCCTCAACAATGTGGAGCGGGTGGGTTTTTTGAATCGCCTGTTAGGACAGAACATCGTCTTCCTGGCGCGGGAAATGGGGCTGGAACTCACCGATCAGGTTTATACCAAGGTTAACCTCACGTCCCTCTTCCCCAGGCCGGTAGATGAAAACAACTGGGGTGCCTTTTCCGGGGAATTCCGAACCAATTTTATCCTCCCTAATTATCTGGGGTTGGGTAATGGAATTACCCGCGGATACGGCGCCATTTACGGACTCTTCAACCCCGAACGCTTCCATTTCGACGAAGAAGCGTTGAAAGAACAGAGTACCGAATTGCCGGCGGACGAAGAAGCCCTGGCGGAGTCGGATCTGGAAAGCGTAGGCATGGAAGACGTTCCCCTACCCCGAAAGCGCGAAACCACCCCCAAAAGGGGGAAGCCCAAACCAAAGCGCTCGCGGAAGATACTCTCGGAGGAATTCGACATCGAACAGGATAAATTCATGGGATCGAAGTTAGAGGGCTTCACCCCAGTGGAACCCAAACGCAAACGGGCTCCCCGCCGGAAGCGCGACCTCGACGCCATCGATGAATCGCGATTCAACACCGAGGAGTATCACAAGAAGCAGCACGAAATTTAGTTCGTTGAGTAAACAACTGTTGACTGACCGAGTCCGGTTGGTCAACCCCTCTTATACTCTTGCAATGGCTACGCGTGCTGCGGAGCTACGGGCGCAGGGTGAGGCAGTCATAGACTTTGGCGTGGGAGAACCCGATTTCAATACCCCTCCCCATATCATCCAGGCTGCCAAGCAAGCCATGGACGACGGGTTTACCAAATACACGGCCGCTCCCGGCTTCCTGGAATTACGAGAAGCCATCTGCCGTAAATTAGAACGGGAAAACAACCTCTACTTCACACCCGACCAAATTCTCGTATCCAATGGGGAGAAACAAAGCATCTACAATGCCTGCCAGGTCTTGTTCCAGGAGGGGGACAAGGTTATCGTTTTTACCCCCTACTGGGTCTCCTTCCCGGAGTTCGTGCGCCTGTCAGGAGCCGAACCCCTGTTCGTCAAAACCCTCCCCGACCAACAATTCGAACCGGACTTCGCCGACCTCGAAGTAAAAATTCAAGCATCCATCAAAGGAGTGATCATTAACTCCCCCTCCAATCCTACTGGCGGCGTCTGGTCAACGGCGGCCATCCAACGCTTACTGGCCCTGGCCGCCAAACACGGATGGATCGTCATTGCCGATGAATGCTACGAACGCCTCATCTACGAAGGGTCCTTCGTGAGTGCAGCAGCTATCAATGATCACGCCGCTGAAATCGTTACCTGCATGAGCTTCTCCAAGACCTACGCCATGACAGGTTGGCGTATAGGTTACGCCGCCGGTAGCAAAATAATCATCAACGCCATGACTAAAATCCAAGGTCAGTCCACTTCATGCGCCAACGCCATCGGCCAAAGGGCCGCCATCGCCGCTCTGGAGGGAGACCAATCCCTTTTGACCGAGATGAAACAGCAGTTCCAAGAACGCCGGGACCTCATGGTTCAATTGCTCAACACCCTCCCCCACGTGTCATGCCTCCTACCCAGGGGAGCCTTCTATGCCTTTCCTGACATGTCAGCTTACTTGGGAAAAACCGTTGACGGCCAACCCCTCGACAGTTCTATAGCATTAAGCGATTATCTCTTAGATTCGGTACGTGTAGTAACGGTTCCTGGGGACGGATTCGGCGCCCCGGGATACCTGCGTTTTTCCTATGCCACGAATCTTGAAACCATTAAAACGGGCATCGAGCGAGTACGAACCGCTTTAGCCCACTTACACTAAGGAGTCGGTCATGAAAAAGAGCATTCACCCCGAGTATAAATTAGGAACAGTACACTGCGCTTGTGGTAATACCTTCCAGGTGTACAGCACCATCGGGGATCAAAGAATTGAGATCTGCTCAGAATGCCATCCCTTTTTCACCGGGAAACAAAAACTGGTGGACACCGCTGGACGCATCGAACAGTTCCGGAAAAAGTACGCCCAGTCCAAGCAGTGAGCGCATTCATCGAATTCATAGCCTTTTAAAACATAAAGTCCAATTACCGTGAGACCCCTAACGCTTCTGTTAATGAAACCTGCCATTTTGGTTGGGGGACAAGCGGTCATCGAGGGGGTGATGATGCGTGTGCCGGGAGCCTATGCCACGGCCGTGCGGGCACCCGATGGAGAATTGCACATACAGCGCGAACCCTTCACTTCCCTCACTGAGCGGAAACGTATCTTGAAATGGCCCATCCTGCGGGGAATGGTCGCCCTCTACGAGGCTCTAAAAATGGGCTTGGCAACCTTACAATGGTCGGCAGAAATCGCCATGCCCGAGGAGGAAACAGCAAAATCTTCCGGGCGCTTTTCCACGATCATCTCCGCTCTCGTAGCCTTGGCTCTGGCCGTGGGCCTCTTCATGGTGGCTCCCCTCTGGATCACAACCTCCCTGCTGAACATTGAAAAGGAGGCCATCCTTTTCAATTTGGTAGCCGGTATTTTCCGGATTGCTTTTTTTGTGGCCTACCTGGGAGCGATTTCCCTGCTAAAAGATGTACGCCGCCTATTTCAGTACCATGGGGCTGAACACCGCGTCGTATACAATTTCGAGTCCGGACAAGATATAACCGTAGAAAATGCCCAACGTTTTCCCACTCAACACCCCCGTTGCGGAACCAGTTTTCTTTTTATCGTCTTGCTCACAGCTATCATTGTTTTCGCCGGTATCGACACGCTCCTCATCTGGTCTCTGGGCACCATTAATTTGCCATTACGCCTTGCAGTTCACCTGCCCCTCATTCCGTTGGTGAGTGGTGTTGCCTACGAACTCATCAAACTTTCTGCTCGCCACGGTGACCGGGTGGTTTTCATGATGCTCCGGGCTCCAGGGCTGTTGTTACAGAGAATTACCACCAAGCTTCCTGAAGACGAGATGGTTACGGTAGCCATAAAAGCCTTGCAAACGGCGTTTGGTGAACGTTATCCGAAGATGGTAGGCCGTAAATATATCGCCGAGGCTATAGGGTGAAGGACAAGATTAGCGCAATTATCGACCGTTTTGCCGACTTGGGTCAACAGTTGGCTGATTCGGCCATCATCAAGGACCAGGTGAAATACCGACAACTGGCCAAGGAACATCGTCACCTGGAACCAATCGTGGCTAAGGGCCGTGATTACCTCATGATTCTGGAGCGTATTGCAGAGGACGAAAAGCTGCTCTCTGGAACGGATGAAGAACTGAAAACCATTGCGGGAGAGGAATATCACAACTTAATCCAACAACGTCAACGGGTAGAGGAAGAGTTAAAATTACTCCTTTTGCCTCGAGACCCTCGAGATGACCGGAACATTATCGTGGAGATAAGGGCCGGCACCGGTGGTGAAGAAGCAGCCCTGTTCGCCGCGGACCTATTTCGAATGTACTCCCTGTATGCTGAACGGAGGAATTGGAAGCAAAACGTCTTAGACACCAATGAGACGGGTATCGGTGGGTTCAAGGAGATTATCTTTTCCCTGGAGGGGAAAGGCGTCTACGGACAAATGAAATACGAGAGTGGGGTACATCGGGTTCAGCGGGTGCCAAAAACCGAAACCGGAGGACGATTGCACACTTCCGCCGCAACGGTGGCTGTGCTCCCCGAGGCTGAAGAGGCGGACATAACGATCCAGGATGGCGACTTGAAAATTGACACCTTCCGGGCCAGTGGGGCGGGCGGGCAACACGTAAACAAAACCGAATCGGCCATCCGCATCACGCACCTCCCCACGGGCGTGGTGGTGACTTGCCAGGACGAGAAATCGCAACACAAAAACAAATCGGCTGCCTTGAAAGTACTCCGGGCGCGACTTTTGGCCCTGGAACAGGAACGGTTACAAAAAGAACGGGCCGACGTGCGCCGCTCCATGGTTTCCACCGGCGATCGTTCCGTCAAGATACGCACCTACAACTTTCCCCAGGGACGCCTTACCGACCACCGTATCAACTACACTTCCTACCGTTTGGAAGAAATTTTAGACGGGGACCTCACGGAACTGCTCGAGCAACTAAAACTCACCGACCAGCAGGCCCAATTACAGGCCAATTAGTGCCTTTAAAACAAAGTCCCAGTCCCACTTACCGACGAACCCAAAGGCTCATCCAAGAAGCCAGTGCACTCCTGGAGAGTAAGGGTTTCTCCTCCCCCAAAACAGATGTTGAATGGCTTTTGGAAACGTTGCTGGACTGCTCCCGCAGTGAACTCTACGAGCACGGGGAAAAGGAGTTAACTGATGTCCAATGGAACACCTTTAACGCCTGGTTCCAACGTCGATTAAACCGGGAGCCAGTTCAATACATAACCGGTTGGGCCGAATTTTACAGCCGGCGCTTTACCGTCACACCCGCCGTCTTAATCCCTCGACCGGAAACCGAACGCCTCATAGATGTGGCGCTCTACACCATGGGAGGACGGACTGCCCCTCGTATCCTGGACGCGGGAACCGGCTCCGGCTGCATGGCACTCACTCTGGCAAAAGAACTTCCCCACGCCAAAATCACCGCCCTGGATGTGTCCGGGGAAGCCCTAAGCATAGCCCGCCAAAATGCCCGGGACTTAGAGGTGAAAAATGTCTCCCTCCAGCAAGACGATATTTTAAGCAATGTCCCCGAAGGCTCTTTTGACCTGATCGTATCTAATCCCCCTTATATTCCCGCCAAAGAAGTTCCCCTTCTCATGCCCGAAATTCAAGAGTATGAACCCCACCTGGCCCTCACAGACCTGGCCGATGGTCTCACTTTCTACCGCCGTTTAGCCTACCTGGCCCCCTGGATCTTAAACCCCGGAGGTTGGATCGTCATGGAAGTAGGCCTGGGAGACCACCCGCAACGGGCTTTGGCTGTCTTTCAAGAGGAAGGCTATAAAAAAATTACGCTCATCAAAGACTATAACGGGGACGAACGGGTACTCAGGGTCGGGACAGGGTAGATATAAGCAACGATATC
>CAZVNL010000032.1:0-26146 GCA_964628055.1 uncultured bacterium
ATCACTATTGGTTTATTCCTTTCCCCGGGATCAGGAGATCCCGGGGGAGTTGGGTCGGAGAAAACCTGTTTATTTTCCCTTAAAGCTTGCTCCTGAGCGCCGCCCCTCAGGGCGACATGATTAAAAATACGGTTGTCATTTCGAGGAAGGCACTACCGAGAAATCTACACCTGAAGGTCAAAGGCTTTTTTCGTTAACATTCTTACGAATGTTTGTCAACAAGCCCTGGGATTCACAGCAGTTCAGAGACTTTTCTGCCCTGGATTTTGATAAACGAAAGTAGAAATTGGAAATTAGTATTCAAAACTGTTTCTTTCCCTCTCGGTCAGGATCTCCTGATCCTGACCTTTTATCTGAACCGCTGATAGGGGATAAGATGAATGATGAATGTCGAACGAGGAACGCTTAGTGATGAAGTTAAGGATTTGTGATACCATGGAAACATTGGTTGTTTTCGACATTCAGAGTTTAACATTCCATCCCTTCCTATTCTCAGAATATCTCCTTCCCCTCCTTTAGGAGGGGGCCGGGGGGAGGTCCCGACTTTCGGACTTTAAGACCTTCAGACGTTCAGACTTTTCGACCTGCGACCTGCGACTTTTTACCTGCGACTATCCCTCCAGCAACTGATACAGAAACAACTGGTAAACCTTAAACTTCTTAAACATCTCTCGATTTAACTGTCCGCTAAAGTAAACGCGGTTCAATTTTTTTATCCGTTTAGCAAATTTCCACCGTAGTACTTTCATCAAGCGGGGATAACGGGCATCGAGATACTGGCTGGAGACCGTTCGAATAGGGTCGGCTACCTCGTTAATAAATTGATCCATTATGTCCATGGTAGGTGCCGTTTCCGCCGTTAAATCAATCTGCTTTCGATTCACAAACGGTGTGGTTTCCATAATCTCTAGGAAAGTGGATAATTTCTGCCCCCCACCTAAGGGACTCTTCGTTCCCACCTCCTTCTTAAAAAAATCGCAAATGAGCAGGTAACCGCCTGGCTTTAATAATTTGACACACTTCTCAATGGCCAAGCGGCAAGACACGTACTGAAAGCTCTCACAGAACAATACCAGGTCATATTGCTTCCCAGTTTCCAATTCTTCAAAAGTGGTCTTAAAAACCTGGCTATCAGATGGTAAACGTTCCTCGATCTGTTGGCTGAGATAACTGCTGGGAGAGACACAATCCACGTGAAAACCTTCTGCCACCAGTGCTTCGGCAAAATGACCCGAACCACTGCCCACGTCCAGGATCCTCTTGATATTCGTTGGAAAGTGGGAGCGTACGAATTGCGAGTAAAGCTCTTGGGCGCGGGCGAAATTAGAAACCTTGACCTCCAAATCCGGTGGCCAGTAGCCGTAGTGCAGGTCATCAGTTTCCAGGAAGAAGCGACCCAATCGAAGTCCTAAATCCAGTCCAATGGATTTGGTGTCTAATGCTGATTGGTCCTGACTCATGGGGTATGTTTTCCACCGTGTGTATCGATCGTTAATCTCAGTTTGTAGAGGGACTCATAGCAACGAAGACATTCTCTGTACAGGGCATCGTACTCCTCAGGTAGCGGTTCAGCGGGCGAGCGGTAGGGTAAAAATCCAGTTGATTGCTGAACATTGTAGTACCAAAGGGGGGCCCATACTCCATCGCTATCCCGGGGACCTGGGGGCCATTTGAGCATGCGCTTGGTAAACTCAATGCCCAATTTTCCACAGAGTAATCGTAACATTCCTTCGGGGTTTTCCAAAACATCCCGGGCGTCGATGACCAGGGGTGGTTGTCCCAACTTTTCGGATAAAAACTCGTACAAACGCAGTTGCTGATGATATCCCAGGACGTCCGCCGTGGGCTTGTCAATCTGTTTCAAATAGGACAGGATGACCTCCCGGGGATCCCGAATTAAAAAACAGTTGATCATGGTCAAGACCCAGTCCATGTCCATAGGGGGGAGAATATGGTGCGTCATGTGTTTCTGGTACCAGATTGCCTTACCCCCGGGGACCGGACCGGTGAGAAAACGTACGACCATTTTCCAGTCGGCCTCCTGGCTGGCGATGATTGTCTCCCGGCCGGGATGGTTGTGCCCGGTTTTCAATAAATAGTAGGCGTAGAAAGGTTCGTCGGTTACCACCGTATCCTGGCGATTTTCGAAAGAACGCATGAGAGCCGTAGAAATATTCCGTGGTCCGGACCACATGGCAATCCGAAGTGGTTGAGAATCAGCCTTCAAGGGTACTCCCTGGTGGATACAATTGGTTTATGCGTTCCCGATAGAGTTGCTGCAACCGGGCGGTTATGGCCCCTCGTTTTCCCTGGGATAACGGATATCCGTCTATTTCTACCACTGGCAGGATTCCGCCAAAAGTCCCGGTTACAAATGCTTCCTGAGTGTGGTAGACATCTATTAGGGAGAAGTTGCGTTGAAAAACAGGGATTTGCTGGGCTTCGCAGATCGAAATAACCTGTTTTCGCGTGACCCCGTTCAAACAATAATCACCTGTGGAAGTCCAGACTTCACCGTTAGTGACCATAAAGAAATTCGTGGAGTTGCAAGTGACCACGAACCCGTTGACGTCCAGCATGAGGGCCTCGTCAGCCCCAGCCTGTTCCGCTTGAATACAGGCCAGGATGCAATTCATCTTACTTAACGTGTTTAACTTGGGATCCAATGTATCAGGTGTTCCCCGACGGACGGCAACGGTAGCCAGTCTTAATCCTTTCCGTTGAATATGGGGACTGGGAACCTTGTACTCCGGGATTACGACGATTGTTGGTCCACCGATATTCGCCTGGGGATGCTGGTAGGGTGTCCGCTTCAGCCCCCGTGAAACAATTAAGCGTAAATGCACATCGGTAACCATTCCGTTGGCTTGGAGCGTCTGGAGAAGTATCCCTTGTATTTCTTCAGCGGTTTTCCCGATTTTTAGGGAGATGGCACGGGCACCGGCAAATAACCGCTCTAAATGATCCTCTAAAAACAAGATGTGTCCCCCTTGTAAACGGATTCCCTCCCACACGCCATCCCCTAACAAGAAGCCACTATCAAAAACCGAGATGTGCGCTTCTTCCCGGGAGACAAGCGCACCATTTACATAAATCTTAATACGCCGGTTACGGTCGTCCTCGTCATACGCGTGGGTTCCCCTGATCACAATTAAATTTTAACCCGATTCAACTATTACTACCTACCAATTTTATTTCCCCTTGAGTCTATGGTAGACCTATTTTCCCTCATGATTCAGCTTCCCATATTCCCAGTCCTGGGAGATGGCTTTCTCACGCTAATCGCCTTTCTTCTCATCATTGCACTAATCACTTTTTTAGAAAGGCTCCGCACAAAGGGAATATTTTCCCAAGAAACAGCTCGTAAACTCGTCCACCTGTGTGTAGGAATATTGGTAAGCGGTGCTCCCCTCGTATTTCGCCGCCAGTTCCCGGTCATCATTCTGTCCCTAATTTTCGCTGTCACTAATTTCGCTTTTTTGAAATCTCCCACAACACGGCTTCTGAGTCTTCCGGGAAGGAAAACACTGGGTACTGTATATTTTCCCATCTCCATTCTCTTGCTGGCCATTTTCTGGTGGCACAAGCCAGTGACCTTCATTTTGGCCACCCTCGCCATGACTCTATCAGACACGGCGGCCGCGGTAATCGGGGAACATCAAGGCAACCCCCGGCACTTTACCATCTGGCAGGATAAAAAGTCGCTGGCCGGTAGTTTGACCATGTTCCTGGTTACTTTTTTCATCCTTTGGCCGGGATCTTTTTGGCTCACCAGTATTTTTCAACCTGAAGATCGCCTCCCTATCACCAGTACTTTGGGGATTTCCATCCTGATTAGTTTGTTAATAACCATAGTTGAAGCCACCAGCAAAGAGGGCTCGGATAACCTCTCTGTCCCCCTGCTAACCGCCTTATTCTACGACCTCGTCCTTTACCATTTTAAGTACCAAACAGTGTTGATTTTCCTTCCTTGGATCGTCGTCTCGGCACTCCTCATTTGGATTGCCTGGCATTTCAAGCTATTGTCTAAAAGTGGCGCCGTGGGAGGATATCTCATGGGTCTCGTAATCTTTGGCGCTGGTGGCTGGTCCTGGATGGTACCCATCATGGTGTTTTTCATCCTCGCCTCTCTTCTATCCAGATTACCCAATCATCGTTCGCCCACCCCCCACACGGTTAACCGCGATATCCTCCAAGTGTTAGCCAACGGAAGCCTGCCCACACTTTTAGTGATTGTGCATTTTTACCATCCCCAACCGTACTTGTACCTCCTTTACCTTGCCGCTCTAAGCGCCGCCAATAGCGACACCTGGGCAACGGAAATCGGGGCTTTCAGCAAAGTCCTACCCCGATTAATCCTCTCCAGGAAGAAAGTTCAACCGGGTACTTCCGGAGGCGTCACGAGGTTAGGACTCTGGGGCTCCTTTGCCGGGGCGCTGGTCATTGCCGCTATCGGCTTTGCATACCTCCACCGTCTGGACTTTGCTGCAATCATTATCGTTTCTGGAGTAACCGGCAGTCTGGTGGATTCTATATTGGGCAGTACCCTACAGGGCATATATCAGTGTACCCAATGCGGGCGAACCGTGGAAGTTCGGCTTCATTGTCAACAGAAGACCCACCTTAAACGAGGCTATCCCTGGATGGACAATAACGTCGTAAATTTATTGAATACTTTCATCGGCAGTCTTGTCGCCTTACTCTTCCTATGAGGTTACCCATGTACAAACGCAAAGCTTATGAAGAAGCCTTACAGATGGCGGTTGGGGTCTTAGACCAAAACGATTACTTAGATGACGTTGGCCGAATGGCCTGGGTGTGCGCCATTTTAAAAAAACAATTTCCCCACTGGATTTTTGTGGGTTTCTACCGTGTAACCCAACCGGGGGTACTGGAAATCGGACCCTATCAGGGGGAAGTATTAGCCTGCGGCAAAATCGAATTTGGCCGGGGGGTTTGTGGACAGGCAGCCGCGTCGAAAAAGACGATCATCGTCTCCAACATTCACAAGATCGAGAACTATATCACCTGTGACAAGCGTACCCAGTCAGAGATCGTCGTACCGGTGATCCGTGATAGGGAGGTAACGGCGGTACTGGATGTGGATGGTCCCACCATCGGTTCCTTCAACAACATCGATAAACGCTATCTGGAAAGCATCGTCCAATACCTTTGATTTACTGGCGTCCTCAATAAATTAGCAGCGGGTCCTTTTTAAAAAAGAAAAGCAGGGACGCGTACGAATCCCTGCTTTTTGCTGAAAGAAAACCGTCTACGAGATCAAATGACTTTGTAGACCAACGCACCTACTGTTACGATCAAGGCGACAAAGATCAGGGCTACACCTATGTTACCCTTCTTAATCTCTTCCCATTCATCGATATCGGTAGAGAGCCAGTCAAAAACTTTAATAGCTAATCCAACACCAAAAGAAAAGCCAATAGCGGCGGCAATGGACCAACCGATGGCCCGGAGATAGTTTAGTAATGTTTCCTGTAATCCAAAGGGATTCATGTGACCTCCTTATATTATTTCAATGGTATTTTTGATTTCCTGCATAAAATCTTCCGTGTTGATGGCCCCATTCGTGAGTTTAAGAATCAGCTCTCGACTAGCACGGGCCGAGATGACCGTGGGGTTCCGACCAGCACGGATATTCACCGCAACGACCACTTCAACGGGGAGCACGGGGCGGTAATTTTCCATCTTGTCTTTTAAATACTGCTGATGCTTGATCGCCTGGCCAGCAGCAATAAAACCCACCACCATCACCATTTGAAAATTGTTGCGTAAACTGGCTAGAGTCAGGTCGAAGACAATTCCACCGGTATCATTTTCGGTGAAAGCCATATCCCCATCCCGAGCGGTGATGCGGTACATTTTGCAGGTATTCTTCACCTGGCGGTAGAAGGCGTAGTTGCCATAACTCACATCCAGCCATACTAGGCTCAGCACCAGGAGAAAAAGCATATTGCGGGCTGGTTTTATTTTAATCATAGTCACGAACAAGCGGATTAAGTTTACGGGGTAAGGGGACGCGAATCAAGGATTAAGATAGTCCTGAGTAAACACTTTACCGCCCTTTACAACGGCCTGGAGGGGTTGGTTACTGACCAGGTAGGGTATTTCCAACAAATCTTCTAACCCCCACACAATTAAGTCCGCTTGCGCCCCCGGGGTGACGTGTCCCACGTCGGCAGAAACCTCCAGGGCCTGGGCGGCAGTGTAGGTGGCCGCCTGGAAAGCTTCCTCAACGGTTAAATGGAGGTAGAGACAGGCCAGAGACATAATGAAAGGCATGGACTGTAGGTAGCAACTCCCTGGATTAAAATCTGTGGCTAAGGCCACTGGAACGCCGGCTTCCACGAGGTCTCGCGCCGGGGCATATGACTGTTGACCCAGGAAAAAGGTAGTACCGGGCAAAAGCGTGGCTATCACGTGATGTTGAAGTAGAGCCCGAATCCCCGGACGACTCACTGCCATGAGATGATCGGCGGAAACGGCCCCTATCTCAGCGGCCAACTCTGCCGCGCCAGAATCCCTAAACTCATCGGCATGTAAACGCGGCTTAAGCCCCAGGTCTTTCGCCCGGAGCAGGATCCTCCGCGATCGGGGAACGTCGAAATAACCCTGCTCACAAAACACGTCACAATAAACCGCCAAACGCTCTTCGGCCACGGCCGGCAATACTGTATCGACCAGATAATCTACATAACGATCGGGGTGACTTTGAAATTCTGGAGGGACAGCATGGGCCCCTAAAAAGGTAGGAAAAATGTCCAACGGATGAGTTTCATTCACCCGTTTGAGCACCCGTAGCGATTTCAATTCCGATTCCAAGTCCAGGCCGTAACCGCTCTTTGCTTCGACGGTGGTGGTTCCTAAAGCCAGAAAACGATCCATGCGTCGGGTAACCCGTTCCACCAATTCGTCTTCGTGAGCCAATCGTACTCCCTGTAAGCTGGACTGAATCCCGCCCCCTTGCCGGGCAATTTCCTCGTAGGATACCCCTTGTAGGCGCAAGGCAAACTCCTTTTGGCGACCCTCTAAAAATACCGGGTGCGTGTGAGGATCCACAAAACCCGGCGTTACCAGATGACCCATACAATCGTAAACTTCTCCTTTTTCCGCTCTTCCCGGTCCAATCTCTTTAATCCGTCCGTCAACGATCTGAACGGCCACATTTGCGAAGGTCGCTACCTCGTCGGTTTCGGGAACGTAGGTAACCAATCGACCAATATTCGTAAGGGATAATCTAGGCAATTAAACTCCAGGAACTCAGTGGGCCGTCAGGAGAAAAGGAAGGCTAACCCTTTTTCGAAATCAGGGGAATATCCAGCCCCCAGTCTTGGGCGTTGGTGAGGGCTTTTTCATATCCTGCATCGGCATGGCGCATGACCCCAATCCCCGGGTCGTTGGTGAGCACCCGTTCCAGACGGAGTCTCATTTCCGGAGTACCGTCAGCGACGATCACCTGACCGGCGTGGATGGAAAGCCCCATACCGACGCCACCCCCATGATGAATGGAAACCCAGGTCGCCCCACTGGCCGTATTCACCAGGGCGTTCAACAACGGCCAGTCGGCCACCGCATCGGAACCATCCTGCATCCCCTCAGTCTCGCGAAAAGGAGAAGCCACGGAGCCCGTGTCTAAATGGTCACGACCAATGACGATGGGGGCTTTTAACTCGCCCGAAGCCACCATGTCATTCAACACCAGACCGAATTTTGCTCGTTGGTCATACCCCAGCCAACAGATACGGGCTGGCAAACCTTGAAACTCCACCTTTTTCTGGGCCAGGGTAATCCAACGATGCAAAGCCTCATCGGCGGGGAATAGTTTTTTCACCTTTTCATCCGTCTTGTAGATATCTTGAGGGTCCCCGGAAAGCGCCACCCACCGGAAGGGCCCTTTTCCTTCACAGAAAAGCGGGCGAATATAAGCCGGAACGAACCCGGGATAGTCAAAAGCCCGTTTCACTCCTGCTTTCAGGGCCTGTCCCCGGAGATTATTCCCATAATCGAAACAAATCGCCCCCTGGTCTTTTAACTTCAAAATGCCATTCACGTGCTCTGCCATCGCGGCAAAGCTGCGTTTAACATATTCGTGGGGAGCTTTCTTGCGCAACTCCAGAGCGGCTTGAAAAGTCATACCGTTGGGGACGTAGCCATCTAATTCATCATGGGCTGAGGTTTGATCGGTGACTAAATCAGGGACAATCCCTCGTTGCGCCAATTCGGGAACAACGTCAGCAGCATTACCCAACAGCCCAATGGAGAGGGGCTTTTTTTTCAGGGCGGCATCCCGGGCCAGGCTTAAGGCCTCGTCCTGTGACTCGGTAGCCACATCAAGGTAGCGTGTTTCCAAGCGTCGTTGAATGCGTTTGGGGTCTACTTCTACGGCAATAACGACGCCTTTATTCATGGTTACCGCCAGGGGTTGCGCACCGCCCATGCCGCCCAAACCAGCGGTGAGCACGAATTTTCCTGCCAGGTCCCCGCCGAAATGGGTCTTTGCCGCTGCGGCAAAGGTTTCGTAGGTGCCCTGTAAAATCCCCTGGGTACCAATATAAATCCAGCTCCCAGCCGTCATCTGCCCATACATCATGAGACCCCTTTTATCCAACTCGCTGAAATGTTCCCACGTGGCCCATTGGGGAACCAGGTTAGAATTGGCGATAAGTACCCGGGGCGCCCACGTATGCGTCCGGAGAACCCCCACCGGTTTGCCCGATTGAATCAAGAGGGTCTCGTCTTCTCTGAGACGTTGCAGGGTCTGAAGAATGGCCTCAAAGGCTGCCCAATTCCGGGCAGCCTTACCCTTGCCGCCGTAGACGACCAACTCCTCCGGGTTTTCGGCCACAGCTGGGTCTAAGTTATTCTGAATCATGCGAAATGGGGCTTCGATTTGCCAGTCTTTGCAGTGTAGCGTGGTTCCTGTAGGTGCATGTACAGAATGTCTTGCCATGATCTAACCTCGAATTTGCGGGTTAAAATTATTGGGGCTGTGCCGGTTTCTCAAAACTACTCTTTGGTCCGTGTAATTTGAAATGTTCATTGGGACCGATGGAGCGACCATTCGTTCACATAGTCTTCCACCAGTAAATAAGAGCGAATACCATAGGCCACCGCCAGGCGAAGTGGCTCCGGAGGCCAGGGAACGATCCGTTGGTTAAGGAAGGGACAGTCGGCGCCAGCGCCTTCCTTTTCCAGAATAAGATCCCGGATGATCTGGGCGTTGCGATGACTAAGGGAAACCCCGTGCCCAATACACCCCAAACTGTACACGGCCCGTTCATCACCCACGAACCCCAGAGCGGGAACCAGGTTCAGCGTAACTGAAAACGGCCCTCCCCAGCGATGAGTAATAGTCACGTTCCGAAGGGAGGGGAATAAAAAGTGAATGTGCTCTTCAAGGTGTTCCCAAGCCCGGGGACTCCCATCCCCGGTTAACTTATTCCCCCAGGTGAGACCTACCGGCCCGCCACCCATCACCAAGCGATTATCCGGGGTGAGACGATAGTAATGAATCAGGTTACGGGCATCCTCCACCCCCTCACGATTTTTCCATCCGATAGGTTCTAATTGGTCGGGTGTGAGGGGCGCCGTAGACAGCATGTAGGTAAAAGAGGGAATCTGCTTCCGCTTCAATTCGGGGAATAGATGGGAATAGGCATTGGTGGCAAAAACCACTTTTTCGGCCTTGACGGTCCCCTTCGGTGTTTTCAACTGGAAGGTTGGTTGGGAAACGAGCTCTAAGACGGGAGTGTGCTCAAAGACCTCCGTCCCTAGGCTCACTGCCAACCGTTTCTCTTCCCGCACCAGTTTGAGAGGATTGATAAGTACGAGACGCGGTTCCCAAAGGGCCCCCAGGTAGTGTGGTGACTGAACGCGTTGCTTCACGGCCTCCTCATCCAGCCATTCAATATCCTCGAACCCTAAAGAGTTGATCAATTCAATGTCGTGCCGAATCTGCTTGATATAAGCTTTGGTAGTAGCCACCCGTAAAAAACCAGGCCGGATACGATCACAATCCAGGTTGTGCCGGGTAATGAGTTGGTCTAATCCGTCAACGGCCTCCATCATGTAACGGTGCGCCCGTTGGAGGAAATCCTTCCCTTTCAACAGGGCTGTAACACCAATACCGAGACCGATCACGGTCATGGCAAAAGATCCATTCCGGCCACTGGACCCGTACCCGATTTCCTGGGCTTCCAGGACAACGACCTTCAAATGGGGATCAGCCCGCTTTAATTCGTGGGCGGTGGCCAGCCCAGTAAAGCCACCGCCAATGATCGCCACGTCAACTGCGAGGGAAGTTTCCAGAGGTGGTGAGGGAGTGTAGGCTCCGTACGTATCCAACCACAAAGAACAGGGAGCCGTAGGAAAGGGGTTTTTCATGACAGATAATCCTTGTAAGTGGCCGGAGACGGGTGATCGGTTGTCACCGTGAAGACCCCTCGTAGCGCATAAAACTGCCTGTTCATGGTTAGCAGAAAATAACTACTTCTCAGGCACCTCGCAAAGTATATGCTTAAGGAAATGTTCGACGCTGCCCCGGTAATGACGGATCGATGCGGACACCGGGTGGTCCGTATAATTGAGGGAGAGCTAAGGGAAGAGGGCTTCCCGGATAGGGGCGAAATAAAGGGGATTTTTCCGGATAGTATTGTAAGAAAAGAGGGAAATACCCTGGAAATGGGTAATTCGAGTGTATTTTATTTTATCAGCCGCATCTTCAGAAACCTGGTTATAGGTGGCCACGCCCATGATGATCCGGTTACGGTATTTACTGGGTAGGTTGTCATAGATGACATCAATATTTTTAGCAAACTCGCGAATATTGGGGGTATAATTCATGGGAATAATCCAGTCCACATAATTGGCTGCCAGCCAGACGTCCCATTCCTGGAGATATTGCTCTCGGGCGACGTACAAGTTCGGTTTTACGGCCGCTGATAAAATACACTGGGGCCGTACCTCGTGGAGCATATCCCTCGTCTCGTGGACTAAATCGGTGATAGCCTTGCGCCGGAAATCATCCCACATGATCGCCTGCCGGGAAGTTGTGGGATTAGAATTGACTGAATTAGCCATTATGGATGTTGATGGAGGCGGCGACAGGCCCGTTTCCTGGCGATACACAGTGATGGCATAGGGGTTATAACCGTAATCGCGATCGTGGTAACGCATGTAATCCAGATGGAGCCCATCGACTTCATATTTCGCCACCAGTTCACGGAATACAGATAGCAAGTATTTATTCACTTCGGGGTGATTAGGGGCCAGATATAAGCCCTCTTTTCCGTTTTGGCCATTGTTAAAGGATTTTAACTGGCGGTTGATGTTCAGAGGCCATTCTCCCTTGGTGTCCAACCAATTCTGACGGTTTTGAAGCAAATGATCCTTGGCATAGGGCCAATCGCGGGCTGACCAGAGGAGATAAACATTGACCCAGGCGTGCACCTTAATTCCCCGTTTATGAGCCTCGGTCAGAATGTACTCCATGGGGTCAAACTGACTTTCTAAAAGCAGCTTGCTGCGGGGCACTAGATTCGAACGATAGAGAGCGTCTCCCCTGCCGCGCACTTGTACCAGGAGATTGTTAAAGCGATTCAAGGTGGCAAAGTCGAGAACCCGATCTATGGACTCAGGCGTCGTCATAGCAGTCCGAACGACCCATAGGCACCGGTGTTCAAAAACGCTCTCGGGTTCCGTGGCGGGAAGGGAGACGGTTAGAATAAAAAATAAGGCAACCCAAAGGCTTGCCTTAGAGGAACTACGAGGATGAGTTAACAAAGGGATGGGAGCTATTCGCTTTTAGGAGACGGGGTGGCTTTTTTCGTTGTTTTCTCTTTAGACTCTTTCGTGGTGGTTTGCCCTTCCATATCCACAAATTCGATCAACGAAACATCCGCCCGGTCATTATCCCGAAAACCAAGTTTAACAATACGCGTGTAGCCCCCTGGTCGATCGGTATAAACGGGAGCAATCTCATTGAACAGGGTCGCCACTGCATTCTTATTGGGTATGCGCCGCAAGACCTGGCGTCGAGCATGGAGATCACCCCGTTTCGCAAAAGTAATTAACGGTTCAATAAAACGACGCAATTCCTTGGCCCTGGCGTCGGTGGTTTGAATACGATGATGCTCGATTAAGTTAATGGCTAAATTACGAAGCATCGCCCGGCGATGCGCCGGGGAGACCCCTAATTTACGACCCTTTTTTCTGTGCCTCATGGCTATACATCTTGTTTTAGGTATTGATCCACGTCCATGCCAAAATGGAGCCCCATTTCGTCTAGTTTCTCGACCAACTCGGTGAGTGACTTGCGCCCGAAGTTCTTGTACTTGAGCATTTCGTTCTCTTCTTTACTCACCAATTCGTAGATATACTTAATCCCCCCAGCTTGGAGGCAATTATGACTCCGGACCGAAAGTTCCATCTCGTCGATGGTCAACTTCAACAGCTTGCGGATATTCAGGGCTTCATCACTGATGATATCGGTGACTTCCAACACCTCCGGCTTACTGATCCCTTCCACTACCTTGAAATGGTCAATGAGGATGCTGGAGGAATAGCTCAAGGCATCCTTGGGGGTAATGGAGCCATCGGTATAAATATCTAGGGTCAGGATTTCGAGGGGTTCTTTGGCCCCCGGAACCGGTGTGACTTTGAAAGTCACTTTTTTAACGGGATTGAATATGCTATCCAGAGCGAGGGTGCCTATGGGAGCGTTGGGTAACAGGTTGTGTTCACTGGGAACATAGCCTACCCCCACCCCAATACGAATTTCCATATCCAGCTTGGCCTCCTCAATGAGCTCGGTGATGTACAAGTCAGGGTTTAGCACCTGGAATTGATCACTGGCCTCTTGGATATTTTTGGCTGTGAAGGTACACGGTCCTTCCAAGTGAAGGGTTACTTTTTCCGGGTTGGACTCCTCCAGTTTGAACCGGACGCCCTTTAAATTCTGGATAATATCCGCCACATCTTCGTGAACGCCATCAACGGCGGAGAATTCGTGCAAAACACCGTCAATACGAATGTTGGTAATAGCGGCCCCCGGGATGTTGGTGAGGAGAACTCTCCGGAGGGCATTTCCTACGGTGATACCGAACCCTCGATCCAAAGGTTGCAGCGTAATACGACTATACGAGTCTGTTTCCGTTTTTTCATCTACGGTAATGACTAAATTCAATTCTTTGGCCATAAAGTGTTAAACCTCTTTTGTTGATTATTTTGAATATAATTCTACGACCAGGCGCTCATTGGCAAGGACTTGCATATCTTCCCGGGCTGGAATATCAAGGAAGGTGCCTTTCATGCGGGCTTTATCCAGTTCCAACCACGGTAAGTCTAAGTCCCCTTTCACGCGGCGCATAGCATCTAAAACCACGTCTAATTTCCGGCTTTTCTTCCGCACGGCGATTACATCTCCGGGCTTCACCAGGTAGGAGGGAATGTTCACCTTGCGACCATTGACCAACAGGTGTCCATGATTCACCAACTGGCGAGCGGCAGCGCGGGTGGGGGCGAGCCCCAGGCGGTAGACCACATTGTCCAACCGTCGTTCCAATAATTGCATCAAGTTAGTTCCCGTTTCGCCTTTCATCTGAGCCGCCTTACGGAAATAATTTCTAAATTGGCCCTCCAGCAAACCATACATGATCTTGATTTTCTGCTTTTCCCGGAGTTGGAGGCCATAGTTGGACAGCCGTCGCCGCCGGCTCTGCCCATGCTGCCCGGGGTTGTATGGTTTACGACTTAAAATTTTATCGTATTTGGGATTTCCAAAAATATTCTCCCCAAACTTCCGAACCAGCTTTCCCTTGGGTACCTTTAACTTAGCCATTGTGATGTTCCTCTTCCCTAAACCCGGCGTCTCTTGGGAGGCCGACAACCATTATGGGGTAAAGGGGTTACATCAGTTATGGTCGTTACCTGCAAACCGGCCACGGCCAAGGAACGAATAGCGGACTCACGGCCCGAGCCGGGTCCTTTCACCCGGATATCCACGCTGGTGAGTCCCATAGCCATGGCCTCTTTGGCGACCTTTTCCGCTGCCAGGGAGGCTGCATAGGCAGTGCTCTTCCGGGAACCCTTGAATCCCGACGTCCCGGCGGTCGCCCAGGCGATGACATTCCCAAACTGGTCAGTTAAGGTAATATGGGTGTTGTTGAAGGTAGCCTTAATATGGGCGATCCCATGGGGCTCCACATGTTTCTTCTTTTTCTTTTTCCCTTTAGGTCGAGCCAATTGTCTTATCCTTTCTTACCTGCTTTGCGCTTCCCTAACCCAATAGTCCGCTTGCGACCTTTCCGCGTCCGCGCATTGGTCTTGGTGCGCTGTCCATTGACGGGCAGCCCTTTCCGATGCCGAATCCCGCGGTAACTACCAGTATCTTTTAAGCGTTTGATATTCATGGCCACTTCAGCACGCTTTTCACCTTCTATCTTCACCCCCAGCTCGGTGATGGCATCCCGGATGGCGATCACCTGTTTCTCCTTGAGGTCATTGACCCTTAGGGTTGGATCTACTTTCGCTTGGGCGCAAATTTTTTGTGCGGTTGTTAAACCGATTCCGTGAATATATCGCAGGGAATAAGCCAACTGCTTATCCCGAGGTATGTCAATACCTGCTATCCGTGCCACAGTCTGCCCTAACCTTGTCTTTGTTTATGTTTGGGGTTCACGCAAATGACCATGACGACACCATGTCGTTTTATAATCTTGCACTTGGAACATATCTTTTTTACCGATGGTCTTACTTTCATGGGGACACCTATTTCTGCCGATAAATGATTCGACCACGGCTCAGGTCATAGGGGGATACTTCCAGCGTGACCACATCGCCGGGGAGAATCTTGATGAAATGCATACGCATTTTGCCACTCACGTGGGCGAGTACTTCGTGAGCCTGACCGCCAATATCAATTTCTACGCGAAACATGGCGTTAGGGAGGGTCTCTTTAATGACGCCATCAATGGTAATAGGTTTTTCCTTAGCCATTGTTTCTTCCTTTAGTAAGAATATGGGGGCCCTGGGATTTGATCACAATGGTGTGTTCAAAGTGAGCTGAGGCCTTTCCATCGGAGGTTAATACGGTCCAGCCGTCTTTGGCGGTGTAGACCTCTTCCCGTCCCAAATTAATCATCGGTTCAATAGCCAGGCACATTCCGACGCGGAGCGGTTCGCCCTGATGGGGCTGACCAAAGTTGGGAACGGGAGGGTCTTCGTGTAAGGCACTACCAATCCCATGCCCCACAAGTTCCCGGACTACTGAAAAACCATGGGCTTCCACGTGTTTCTGAATGGCATGACCAATGTCGGAAACGTAGTTCCCCTCCCGGGCCTGTTCAATCCCTAACATCAATGACTCGAAGGTCACGCGCATTAACTTCTTTTGTTGCTCCGACAATTCCCCTACGGCGAACGAGCGAGCGGCATCACCAAAATAACCGTCCTTTTCCACACCGCAATCAATACTGAGAATCTGGCCATTCTTGACCCGTCGCTTGGAGGGAATACCGTGAACGACTTCACTGTCGATGGAAATACATAGTGAAGCCGGAAACCCCAGATACCCTTTAAAGGCTGGACGGGCGTTTCGCGAGCGGATATATTCTTCCGCTAACGTATCCAATTCCACGAGGGTGACACCGGGTTTTATATGGTCCATCAGCATATCCAGGGTGTCAGCCACTATCTGACAACTCTCGGCGATCTTACTAATTTCCCTGGGGGAACGGATTCGCACCATCACATCCGCCTCCGGCCGCGTAATCGGCCACGACTAAGAAAACCATCATAATGACGCATTAAGAGATGCGATTCAATTTGTTGGAGCGTATCCAGGGCCACACCAACGATGATGAGCAAACTGGTGCCCCCAAAAAAAGACGCGAGGTCATAGCCCACGTCCATGGCATTCATGAGGATGTACGGGAAAATGGCCACAAAAGCCAGGAAGAACGATCCCGGTAACGTAACCTTAGTTAAAATGTTTTCAATATATTCTGCCGTTCGTTTTCCAGGGCGAATCCCGGGGATAAAACCGCCATGTTGTTTCATGTTTGAAGAAACCTGGACGGGATCAAAGGCAATGGCCGTATAGAAGAAGGTAAAGAATACGATCATGAGACCAAAAACTGCCCAATAGAAAGGATGGTCAAACGAAAACCAGCGCATGACGCCTTGCATGAATTCACTTTCGCTAAAAAAAGTGGCGACGGTACTGGGAATGAACATGATGGCTTGAGCAAAGATAATCGGCATAACCCCAGCGGTGTTAACCCGTAAAGGAATATGCGTGGATTGCCCTCCGTAAATTTTGCGCCCTACTACTCGTTTGGCATATTGCACCGGTATCTTCCGTGTTCCTTGGGTTAAGAACACCACAAATCCAACCACAACAAACATGATGCCGATGAGGACAACCTCCGAGAGGAGGCCCCGCACTTCCTCCCTGATCAAGGAAATTTCGCTTAACAGAACGTTCGGCAGTCTGGAAACGATGCCAATCATGATTATGAGCGAAATACCATTACCAATTCCCCGTTCGGTAATTCGTTCCCCCAGCCACATCATGAGGATCACCCCGGTCACCATACTCACAATGGCAACGAATTTAAATCCGGCCCCAGGGTGAGGAACCACAGCCAGCGTCGCATTGGAAACATTGGCGGTCATGGATTCTAAAAAGACCGTTACCCCGTAAGCCTGGAGGGCCGAAATCAAGACGGTTCCGTAGCGCGTGATTTGGGTAATTTTCTTCCGTCCCTCTTCTCCCTCTTTTTGTAACCGTTGAAAGTAGGGTACCACGGTTCCCATCAACTGCAACATAATGGAAGCAGAAATGTAGGGCATGATTCCCAGGGCAAAGAGGGTCGCCTTGCGGAACGCTCCCCCCGCAAACAGGTCATAAAGTCCAAACAACGTGTTCTGGCTCTGGAGATTCTCAAAGGCGGCGCGTAAGGCATCGCCATTCACACCGGGGAGGGGAATGTGGGCGCCTACGCGAACGATAATCAACACACCGAAAGTGAATAGAATCCGTCGCCGCAGTTCGGGAATGTTGAAAACGTTTCTGATCTTATCGATCATAGGACGGTAACGGTACCTCCTGCGGCCTCAATTTTTTCCTTGGCACTGGCGCTGAACGCCGTCGCACTAATATCCACAACTCGTGTTAAGTCTCCATCTGCCAGGATTTTAACCGGTTGGAGGGCGGAACGGATCATCCCTTTTTGATAAAGAAGTTGGGGATCGATAGTGGTCTCTTCCAACCCGGCAATTTGTTTCAGGTTTACGATTTGGTATTCCTGACGAAAGCGGGCGTTGGAAAAACCGCGTTTGGGTAGCCGTCGATGGATGGGCATCTGGCCACCTTCAAACCAGGGACGATGTTTGCTGCCACTACGGGAGTGGTAACCTTTATTTCCCCGGCCGGCGCTTTTGCCCAAGCCACTTCCTGCACCTCGACCCCGACGCTTTGTGTCTCGCCGGACTCCCGTGGGCGGATGTAAGGATCCTATCTTCATGATACTTCCTCTACCCGTACCAGATAGCTAATTTTATTGATCATCCCCCGAATGGCGGCATTATCGGCCTGCTCTACGGTCTGGTTCATCCGTCGGAGTCCCAGGGCATCCAGCGTCCGTTTGGCCTTTTGGCCATACCCAATACGACTCCGTACCTGGGTAATGCGTAACTTTTTCTGTTTCTTGGCCATGGTTTAACTGAACACCTCTTTAATGGTCATACCCCGTTTATTGGCCACGGTCACGACGTCCTGGAGTTGCAACAGGGCGTCCATGGTGGCGCGGATGACGTTCATAGAATTGTTTGAACCGTACCGTTTGGTTAAAATATTCTGGATACCCACCTGCTCCATGACCGCTCGCACGGCAGCGCCGGCGATGACACCAGTACCTGGAGCGGCGGGCTTCAACATGACTTGACTGGCACCGTATTTGCCTACAATCTGATGAGGTATGGTACCGTTTATAACCGGGACCTTCACAATTTGCCGCTTGGCGTTTTCTTTCGCTTTACTGATGCAGGACATGACTTCTCCCGCTTTTCCTAGTCCTACACCCACATGGCCTTTACCATCCCCAACGACCACCATGGCAGAGAAGCGGAAGCGCTTGCCACGGGAAGTGACTTTCGCAACCCGTTTTACGCGGACGACCGCTTCTTCTTTAAGATCTAATTCTGCTGGATTGATAATGCCCACGGTAATTATTCCCTTTTAAAAATCGAGGCCTTCGGCTCGGGCTGCCTCGGCTAATGCTTTAACTCGACCGGTGTAAGGAAAGCCATTCCGGTCGAAGACGACGGATTTAATTTTCTTTTCCTTGGCTTTCTTGGCTAAGGTTGCCCCTACCACCCGGCTCTGTTCCACCTTGGAACCTGCCTGCTGAATGGCCTCACGCAAATCACGGTCTAACGATGATGCGGAAGCCAGGGTATGCCCCTTCGAATCATCCACGATCTGAGCCTGAATATTTTTCAGGCTCCGCGCCACAACTAACCGGTAACGGTTGGGATGACGGAGCGTATGCTTTTTACTGCGATTCCGTCGTCGCCGATAACGCATCACATCCTTCTTACTCAAACTCACTTCTCACCTCCACCTATGGTCTTACCCTGCTTGGAACGAACGTACTCATCCTTGTACCGTATCCCTTTGCCTTTGTAAGGCTCTGGTTTCCGAAAGGAACGAATCTTGGCGGCGACGGCGCCTACCAATTGTTTGTCTATTCCCGACACAGTGATCAGGGTCCGCTGAGCCGTAATGCTTACTTCCGGTGGGGGAACAAAAACGATATCATGGGAATACCCCAACTGTAACCTGAGCTGGCCTTGATCCACCCCAGCTTGAAATCCAACCCCGCGAATTTCTAATTCTTTCTGGTAACCGGTGGAAACACCCTGGACGGCATTGGCCAGTAACTTACGTGTGGTACCGTGTAGACTCCGATGCTTACGCTGATCAGAGAGACGCTCTACAATCAACAGGTGGTCTTCCTGTTTCACGGTGATTTCAGGGTGCTTTTTCACTGTTAAGGTGCCCTTGGGGCCTTTTACCTGGACCTCTTCAGGGGCAATGGCGATCTCGACATTCTCCGGAATAGAAATCGGTTTTTTCCCAATGCGTGACATAAACCTACCAAACGCTGCAAATTACTTCACCGCCAACGCCAACCTGTTTAGCGGTTTTATTGGAGATAACCCCGCGGGAGGTTGACAAAATGGCAATCCCCAGTCCATCCATAACCCGGGGCATATCTTTCAAGCTGACATAGACCCGTAATCCCGGGCGGCTCACTCGCTTGAGACCGGTAATGACCGGTTTCCCCCGGTAATCGTATTTCAAGAAAATCCGGATGGTTTCCCGCACGCCATCGCGAATGAGAATAAAATCTTTAATATAGTGTTCCTCTTTAAGAATGAACGTGATCCGTTTTTTCATCATGGAAGAAGGCACATCCACCCAACGTTTGTGGGCGGCCTGTCCGTTTCGGATGTGGGTTAATAGATCGGCAATGGGATCAGTCATGGTCATTGATGTTACACCTTTACCAACTGGCCTTTGTTACACCGGGGATTTCGCCCTTCAAAGCCATCTCCCGAAAACAGATCCGGCAGAGACCAAAATCACGTAAATAGCCATCCGCCCGACCACAGCGAAAACAGCGGTTATATTTCCGCGTGGAGAACTTCGGTTTCTTCGCGGTTTTTACAATTAAAGACTTCTTTGCCATTAAGCTGCCTCTGTTAATTCTGCTACTACTTTAACCGGCTTTTCCCGCAAGGGAAAACCAAACTCTTTCAACAACCAATACGCTTCCTCGTCTGTCTGGGCGGTGGTGGCTATGTTCACATCCAACCCCCTTATAGTATCGATCTTATCGTAATCAATTTCCGTAAAAACAATCTGTTCCTTGATACCAAAGGCATAGTTACCTTTTCGATCGAAGGACTTGAAAGACAAGCCCCTGAAATCGCGGGTTCGCGGAAGGGCGATGGAGATCAACCGTTCTAAAAACTCGTACATGCGATTACCTCGCAAAGTCACCTTACACCCCACGGGGAATCCCTTGCGTACCTTGAAATTGGAAATATCTTTCCGCGAGGCGGTTACAATGGCTTTTTGCCCGGCAATGAGGGTTAATTCGTTTAAAGCGCTCTCCAGCGTTTTGGGATTGGTCTTGGCATCGCCAATTCCCATATTCAAAGAAACCAAACGCAGGCGCGGCACCTGATGTATATTGCGGTAATTAAACCGTTTCATCAAACTGGGGACTACCTGTTCGACGTAGCGTTTCCGCAGATTAGGTAGGTAGACTTGTCCCGTTGGCGTCCTTTTCGCTTGTTTGGTGGCTTTCACCTGGCTTTTCCCTTTTGCAGCAGCCTTCGTCGGGGCCTTGGCAGCCTTTTTCTTCGACGCCGCCTTCTTCGCTACGCTGGGTCTGGCTTTCGGCGCGGTACGCTTTTTTATTTTAGTTGACTGGTCTTTATCTGCCATGATTACGTTTCTAATTCTTCGCCGCTTTTCTTAGCAACTCTAACTTTACGTCCATCTTCTAAAAATTTGTAGCCCACCCGGGTGGCCTCATTTTTATATACCGGCATCACGTTGGAGACGTGAATCGGGGCCTCTTTTTCCACAAACCCGCCGCCGGGATTGTCCTGAGAGGGCCGGGTCGCCCGCTTGATAAAGTTTATCCCTTCCACAATAACCCGTTGCCTTTTAGGGAACACTCGCAGGACCTTTCCCTGTTGACCACGGTAGTTTCCACTGATGACTTTAACGACCATTCCCTTTTTAATATGCATCAGAGAACCTCCGGCGCCATGGAAATGATTTTCATGTAACCGCTTTCCCGTAATTCCCGGGCCACGGGACCAAAAATGCGGGTGCCCCGGGGCTCCCCTGCGCCAGTCAATAGAACCGCGGCATTATCATCAAAGCGGATATAAGAACCATCTCGTCGGCGCACTTCTTTTTTCGTGCGAATAACCACCGCCCGGCTGACATCCCCCTTTTTAACTATGCCTCCCGGAATGGCGCTCTTTACCGTCACTACTACCACGTCTCCCAGGGAGGCGTAACGCCGTTTGGAACCCCCCAGGACCTTGAAGCACAGCACTTCCTTGGCTCCCGAGTTATCGGCTACTTTCAGTCTGGTCTCTTGTTGAATCACCGGGCTAATCCAGTTTTATCGCTTCTCTAATAATTTCACTTACCTGCCAGCACTTGCGTTTACTGAGGGGGCGCGTCGAGGAAATACGGACCACGTCCCCAACTTTCGGAGTAACGGACCCGGAATGGACAAGGTATTTTTTGTACTTATTTACATACTTCTTGTACACAGGATGGGGAATCCGGCGGGTGACTTTGACAACCACGGTCTTCTCCATTTTATCACTCACTACTTCACCCACGAGGGTCTGGCGACGTCTAACTTGTGGCATCGGTTAGCTCCTGACGGTCACTGCGAATCCCCAACTCAAACTCCCGCAGACGGGTCTTTATCTGGGCAATTTCACGCCTTAAGTACCGAATTTGTAAAGGATTTTCCAATTGTTGTAATGCTTTCTGAAAACGCAGGTTCTGTAACGCTTCCTTATCGTCCTGGAGTTTAATCTCCAACTCTTCCCGGTTCATTTCATTTAACTCGGTGCGATTCATTTTACACGCCCTCACGACGATCCACGACTTTGGTTTTCACCGGAAGTTTGTAGGCCGCATTCCGGAAGGCTTCGTGGGCCATCTCACGATCAACTCCCTCTACCTCAAAGAGAATACGTCCCGGTTTCACTACTGCCACCCAATATTCGGGGGCGCCTTTCCCTTTCCCCATCCGTGTTTCTGCGGGTTTTTTGGTAATGGGCTTGTCCGGAAAAATGCGAATCCACATTTTACCGTTTTTCCGCACGACGCGGGAGATGGTGATACGGGCAGCCTCGATTTGACGAGCGGTAATCCAGCCTGGCTCTAAAGCCTTTAAACCATAGCTACCAAAAGCAACGTAATCGCCCCGCGTGGCGATGCCCCGCCGGTTGCCCCGGTGGTGACGACGAAATTTAATTTTTCTGGGTTCTAACATTGATTTTTCACGACCTGGTCAGTTAGTTGCAAATCCATACTTTAATGCCAATGACGCCGTAGGTCGTCTTGGCTTCGGTCAGGGCGTAATCGATGTCCGCTCGAAGAGTGTGTAGCGGAACACTCCCGGCGTGGAACTTCTCGCTTCGGGCAATCTCGGCTCCCCCTAACCGTCCAGCCACGTTAATGCGAATTCCCTTGGCCCCCATGCGCATAGTGGATTGGATGGCTTTATTCACTACCCGACGGTAGGAAATCTTTTTCACCAGTTGATGGGCAATATTTGCGCCCACTAAAGCTGCATCCAGCTCGGGACGTTTAATCTCCGAGATATTAATTTGGACTTCTTTCTCGGTCAACTGGTTGAGTTCTTGCTTCAGCCGGGCCACTTCTTCCCCACCCTTGCCAATCACAATCCCGGGCCTGGCAGTATTGATCGTAACGGTAACTACTTTGGAGGTACGGTTAACGTGAATTGTGGAGATCCCCGCATTTGGCAGACGCAACTTCAAGTAATCCCGAATGGTGACATCCTCGGCGAGTTCCTTGGCGTACCCCCCCTTGGCAAACCAGTTGGAACGCCAATTCTTTTTAACGGATAATCGAAAACCGATGGGATGTGTTTTTTGACCCAAACTGAACTCCTTTAAGTCTCGTCACTCACATAAATGGTTAAATGACTGGAAGGGCGGTTGATACGTGAAATTCTCCCCATAGAGGCGGCGCGGAAACGTTTGGTATATGGTCCTTCGTCCACATACGCCCGGGAGACGATGAACGTGTCCGGGTCCACGTTGGTAGATTCAGACTTTTGCAACAGGTTCACCACGGCTGAGCGGAGCGTCTTTTCAATGAAATAGGAAGCCTTGTGCGGGGAAAAATGCAGGTAATTCAACGCGTATCCCACCTTTTTACCGCGCACTTCATCCAGGACGATCCGCATTTTACGCGGTGACTGACGGATGTAACGACTGACGCAGCGAGCTTCCATGTTATTTCTTCCGATCTCCTGAATGCATGCGGAAAATACGTGTCGGGGCAAACTCACCTAACTTGTGCCCCACCATGTTCTCAGAGATAAAGACCGGGATAAACTTATTCCCGTTATGGACCGCCAGGGTGTGACCGACGAACTCAGGAGTAATGAGCGAGCGACGGGACCAGGTTTTGATGACCCGTTTTTTCTTACTCTCGTTTATGGCCTGAATCTTTTTCAATAGTTTGGGATCTACGTAGGGGCCTTTCTTTAATGAGCGTGCCATCCTACTTTCTCTTCTTAATAATCATTGTATCCGATTTCTTATTTTTGGGTCGGGTTTTGTACCCCTTTGTCGGTTTGCCCCAGGGAGTCGTGGGATGACGTCCACCGGAGGATTTGCCTTCGCCCCCTCCCATGGGATGATCTACGGGATTCATGGCAACCCCGCGAACTTTGGGGCGGTATCCCAGCCAACGGGTGCGACCGGCTTTCCCCGACACAACCTGTTCATGGGTCCGATTTCCCACCTCTCCCAGAGTGGCCATGCACTCTTCCGAAATCATTCGGATTTCACCGGAAGGCAGCTTTAAAGTGGTAAACCCTTCGTCGTGAGCCATTACCTGGGCACCGACGCCAGCACTACGTACTAACTGCCCCCCGCGTCCCGGTACCAATTCCACATTGTGTACTACTTGGCCGGTGGGGATGTGCTTCAACTTTAAGGCGTTCCCAATCTGTAAGGGGGCTCCCTCACCGGAGATTACCGTATCTCCAACGCGTAGTCCAAAGGGGGCTAATATATAGCGTTTCTCACCATCCACATAATGTAGAAGGGCGATGTGCGCCGATCGATTGGGGTCGTACTCAATGGTGGCCACTTTGGCGGGAATACCCGTCTTGTTCCGTTTAAAATCAATGATGCGGTAGCGTCGATGATGACCCCCTCCACGACGCCGTACGGTAATGCGGCCATGGTGATTTCGACCACCAGATTTCCGCAAGGCTACGGTGAGACTTTTCTCGGGTTTATCCGTGGTAACAGCCGTAAAATCGGAACGCGTGGCAAAGCGATTCCCGGGGGAGGTTGGTTTAATGGTTCGTATTCCCACGATTAGCCTCCCGCTTCTCCCCGAATGAGGTCAATGACATAACCTTCTTTCAAAGTAATAATTGCCTTTTTCCAGTGGGAACGTTTCCCCTGAGTGCGAATGGGTCGGCCCCCGCTGCGAATGGTAATCTGCTTGGCTTTTCCCTGGCGATTCATCGTGGCGACCTTGGCGACCTTAACGTCAAATTTTTCCTCTATAGCCCTTTTAATTTCAATTTTGTTAGCAGCCGGCAGTACCTTGAAGGCATATTTCCGTTGCGATTCCTCAAGGGCGCTCATCTTTTCGGTAAAAATAGGGCTAAAAATAATATCTTGATAGGTGGCCATTATTTTTCACTGCTCAGTTGTTCATCCAACAAGGTAATCCCGGCTTTATCGGTGAGGATCACGTCACAATCGAGAAGGTCATAAGTGCTTGCCGAGGTGGCGACACCTAAGGCCACGTTAGTCAAATTCCGGGCGGCGAGAACCAGGTCCTTTTCCAGTACGGCAGGTAACACAATCACTTTCTGCTGGACAATGTCCAAGGTCTTCAGGATTGTTAAAAAGGCCTTCGTTTTCGGTTCTTTGACTTCTAAGGTTTCCACCACAATAATTTTATTGGCCCGCATTTTATCGGACAGGACGGATCGCCGCGCTAGGCGTTTAATTTTTTTCGGCAGTCGGTAATTGTAGGCGTGAGGGGTGGGGCCAAAGACTGTACCTCCGCCCCGCCAGAGTGGGGAACGATTGGTCCCTGCCCGAGCCACTCCGCGACCCTTTTGACGCCACGGTTTCCTTCCGCCGCCACGCACAGCCGAGCGATTCTTCGTACTGTGGGTACCCTGACGACTATTGGCCAACTCGGCCAAAACCGCTTGATGAACCACGTGAAGATTCGGTTCGACCCCGAAAACGGTATCGCTTACCTTCATTTTAGACGCCTGGGTGCCATCAAGTTTATAGACGGGTAACTGCATCGCTATTTCTTGAGGAGT
This sequence comes from uncultured bacterium, assembly GCA_964628055.1. GTDB lineage: Bacteria > Fidelibacterota > Marinisomatia > Marinisomatales > TCS56 > CAZBEL01. The sequence continues at coordinate 25,185 of CAZVNL010000032.1, forward strand.
ACAATCCCATTCGTACCTCCTGGGACCGCTCCTTTCACGAATAATTGGTTTTGTTTGGTGTCGATTTCCACCACCTCTAAATTACGCGTCGTCACCCGATTGGCCCCATGGTGGCCGGCCATGCGTGTCCCCTTGAATACGCGGGAAGGATCGGAAGCCTGCCCGATGGAGCCTGGGGAACGTAAATATTCGCTCTGGCCATGGGTTTCTGGTCCGCGACTGAATCCATGTCGTTTAATGACCCCGGCAAACCCTTTTCCCTTAGACACGCCGGTGACGGAAATCCGCTCACCTTCCCGAAAAAGGGTGACGTTGAATTCCTGACCGGGGGTGTAATCAAAACCCGGTAACGGTTCAAACTCGGCAAGGATTTGTTTCGGTGGGAGATTGTTCTTCGCAAAGTGCCCTCGTGCCGGTTTAGTCGTATGCTTATCCTTAACCTCACCAAACCCTACCTGAATGGCATCGTAACCGTCTCTGTCAGCCGTTTTCACCTGGGTCACCACACAGGGTCCCGCCTCAATGATGGTAATGGGAATCAGGTTCCCCTCAGCGTCAAAGCGCTGGGTCATTCCAATCTTTCTGCCGATTAACCCGCGCATATCAGCCCTTGATCTCCACATTAATACAAGCCGGTAGGTCTAACTTCATCAAAGCCTCTACCGTTTTAGGAGTGGAATTGAGGATATCCACGATGCGCTTATGGATTTTGGTCTGGAATTGCTCCCGGGATTTCTTGTCCACAAACGGTGAGCGGAGCACCGTGTAAACCGTGCACTTAGTGGGGAGTGGGATTGGTCCCGAGATAATTGCCCCGGTAGACTTCGCCGTTCTCACGATCTTTTCCGTGGACTTATCCAACAGGGTATGGTCATAAGCCTTCAGGCTGATTCGGATGGTCTGTTTTGCCATGTTCAGTCCTTATTCCAGAATCTCCGTTACCACGCCAGCGCCTACCGTAT
>CAZVNL010000033.1:0-26066 GCA_964628055.1 uncultured bacterium
ACTCCTTTATACAACAGTCGCTATCTCACGAAAGGGTTTTTTCTTCAGCACCGGCACTTTGGCATCTTCGTCCGGGTACCCTACAGGGATAAGCAGGTAGGGCCGTTCATTTTCCGGCCGTTTTAAAATCTCCCGTAAAAAGCCCATGGGGCTGGGGGTGTGCGTGAGGGCCACCAACCCGGCATTATGAATGGCGGCTAAGAGGAACCCGCAGGCAATCCCCACTGATTCCATGACGTAATAGTTTTTCCGCTGTGTGCCCGACTCCACGTCATATACTTTCTTAAACACTACTATCAAGTAGGGTGCTATTTCCAGGAATTCCTTGTGCCAGTCGGTTTTGAACTGATCCAGGTCTTCCAACCATTCTCGCGTGGCCCGGTGTTGGTAAAATTCCCGTTCCTCCTTCTCCGCAGCCTGGCGGATGGACCGCTTCATTTCCGGGTCACGGACAATGACGAAGTGCCACGGTTGCTTATTGGCGCCGGAGGGCGCTGTCGCCGCCGTGCGGACAATGGTCTTAAGCACCTCTATCGGCACGGGGCGGGAAGAGAACGCTCGCACGCTGCGGCGATGGCGCATGACCTCATGAAACTCCCGAGCCCGCTCCCGGAGCTGCTCCGCGGTACGACTCTCAAAAACTAATTTTTTAAATGCCATTGCTAACCCTTTCCATATTAGTTTACAAGTTACGGAATCTCTGCGAAATCATTCAGCATGCGACCTCTGGAAACCACCACCCTCATTTTGCTCTTTTTGACTCTCTCAACCTTGCTCTGGCACCACCAGAAAGGAAGCCTCCCTCTCTACCTGCTCTTAGCGACCATATTTGCCACTCTGCTCCAGTTAGTGGGGGAATCCTACCGTTGGCAAATGGTCCCCGCCTACGGCATGCTGGCCTATCTTTACTTCCTCTACCACCGCGGCCAGCGGCAGTCTGTTGGAGTCTTCCTAAAAGGAATCGGCGTCCTCTGGTTAGTCCTGTCGGTTGCCCTACCCTGGCTCATGCCCGTAGTCGTCTTACCAGACCCGACGGGGCCTTATGCCGTGGGGACCCACACCTTTCACTGGGTGGATTCAACCCGACTGGAGTGGTTCACCGCTGAAAGGGCGGACGACTATCGGGAACTGATGGTACAGATATGGTACCCGGCCCGGAAACCTAAGGAAGGCTCGCTGGTACCGTATATTGATCATCTGGACCAGCGGGCCGAGGCTCTGGGAGCGGCCGGGGGCTTCCCGGGGTTTTTAACCCGGTACATCGACCTTTTCAAAACACACTCCTACCAGGACGCCAGGGCAATCGAAACAACCACCTCCTTTCCCGTGCTTATTCTGTCCCACGGAATCACCGGGATGCGCCAGCTTCACACCGTCCTTAGCGAAGATCTGGCCAGTCACGGCTACGTGGTAGTGGCTCCTAATCACAGCTACGACGCCAACATGGTCATTTTCCCCGATGGCCGGGTGGTTGACTACCGTTCGGACCTTACGGGGAATCCCGACAGCGTTCGCCTCCGCCGACAACAACTTATCACCCGGGTTGGGGACATACGTTTCGTACTCACCAAAGTAGCAGAAATTCAGACCGGCGATCGCTTTCCCCTTTTGAAAGGCACTCTGAACCTGGACAAAATCGGAATTCTGGGACACTCCTACGGAGGGGCAACGGCTATTCAGGCTTGCAAAGAGCTACCCCAACTGAAGGCCTGCCTGGCCCTGGATGGGTGGCTGAGCCCGCTCCCCGATTCAACCATAAACCAAGGAATTTCACAGCCGTTTCTATTTTTAGGTCGTCCTGATTGGTCAGACTCGGACTATCCCCATAACTACCGCCTGTTGGAACGCCTCCGGCTAACCGATCACCCGGATCAATACGCCTTCACCCTAACAGGTAGCCGTCACCTGGATTTCACCGATGCCCCGCTCCTTTCTCCCATGGCTTCTTTCGTGGTGGGAACCGGAACCATCGATGCCCAGCGGGCCCTTCTTATCGTGAATAACAGCACCCGTACCTTCTTCGACCAATACTTGAGAAATACAATGAACAACTTCTTCAATCTCATACGGGAATACCCGGAAATCGTACCTTTCCCCTCACAGACGAAAACCAACCGCGGCTCTACCAATGACCTCTGAAAACAACCCCTCAAGGGAAGTAATAGGCAAAATATCCTCGGAAGTGGCTGCGCTTCAAAACAAAGCCATCCTGGTGGTTGACGACAACCTGGCCAACCTGCAGCTCCTCACGGCCTTGTTAAAGCGCCAGGGATACGTTATCTACCAAGCTCAGGGTGGAGCTGAGGCCCTTGAGCAGGTGCGGGCCAACCCGCCCGACTTAATCCTACTGGACATCAAAATGCCGGATATGGATGGCTTTAAAGTGTGCCGCCGCCTGAAAGCAAATAAGGACACACGGGACATACCGGTGATTTTCATCAGCGCCCTGCAGGCCGTTGATGACAAAATCAAGGGATTCACGTTAGGTGGGGTCGACTACATAACCAAACCGTTTCAGATCCAGGAAGTTTCGGCGCGGGTAAAAACGCATTTAGACATCTGTACCCTTCAGCAACAGTTGCAACAGCAGAACCTCCAATTGCAGAAAGAAATCCAGGCCCGCCACACCGCCGAGAAGGAACTGCGCCTTCTGAACGCGGAATTGGAAAATCGCGTCTTAGAGCGCACCCGGGAACTTTGCCTGGAACAGGAGCGCTCGGAAAAACTACTCCTCTCCATCCTCCCCAAACCCATTGCCGAACGCTTGAAACGGGCCGAAGAAAACATCGTTGACACCTTTAAAGACGTTTCCGTGCTTTTTGCTGACATCGTGGGCTTTACAAAACTATCTGCCACCCTTGCCTCTGATGAATTGGTTATTCTCTTAGATCGCATTTTTACTACTTTTGACCTGTTAGCTGAAAAACATAAACTGGAAAAAATCAAAACCATTGGAGACGCCTATATGGTCGTGGGAGGACTACCCGCCCCTTTAGAAAACCACACCTCCGCTATCGCCGAAATGGCCCTGGACATGCTCCGCGCAGTGGAAAAATTAGCTGACGAAATGAACCTTCCCATCCAGGTGCGTATTGGCATCAACACGGGCCCCGTGACCGCCGGGATTATCGGGAGGAAAAAGTTCATCTATGACCTGTGGGGCGACATGGTGAACACCGCCAGTCGTATGGAATCCACTGGTCTACCAGGTACAATCCAGGTCACCGAAGCCACCTACCAACAGCTAAGCGATAAGTATCTGTTCAAAGTAAGGGGGGAGATTCCCGTTAAAGGTAAAGGAATGTTGCGCACCTATTTCCTTGAGCGCCGGAAGAAGGAGACCGCTTCATAGGGGGCTGAGGCCTTCCAAGCCTTTACGTGACCTTTTTGGAGAAGGTGGTTATATTTAGCCGTGAGAATTAATCCCTGTGGAAGAATCTTGGGGGGCCTATCGATGGGGTGCCTTACTCTGGCTACGCTCGGAGCCGCCCCTTTAATCGGACAGGACACCACCGCTTTCCCTGAGGTCACCCCCGCCGAGTTCCACCAGCGGTACGACCCAGAGGAGCGGCTACTCTTTAAGGCCATCCTCAACACCTTGGGGTATGCAGTATCAATTGAATCCAGTGAGTGGGATGAGGAGACGGAAGGAGCCGTACGCAAATTCCAGGCGGACCGAGAAATTCGCATCGACGGCAAAGTCGGTCCCGAAACAATGAAGGTCATGATGGAAGCGCTCCAGGGACTCACCCTCAGTGCGGGTCCCGTCGCCGCTCCCGACCAGACCGAAGCCATCCAGTTGGGAGAGATCCTCAAATACACGACTACAAATTTCAAGGAAACTGACCTGGGGCGGGTCATCTCCGTACGGGGAGACAGCCTAACCCTTTACGATTGGAAAAAACACCGCTTCGTTATAGTGGCCCTAAAAGATGTGGAATGACAGTTACTGAAGACCCGTTGAAAATCATTTCCCGGGGCGGGCAGATTCCCATCATGGATACTCCAGATACCTCTGAGCATAGTGGGAAGAACAAAAAGGTTAATATCCAGCAACGCTGCATTTTCTGGCTTTTTTGAATCTCTTTACCCACAAAATTGAGTAAAAATACCCAGTGTATTGAGTAAACTATTAGCGGCATAAGAATGCACGATGTCTATTCCAGGAATAAACGAAACACTTTATTATTCAAACGTTGAAACTACATAAATCCCATGAAAAAACGCGACTTCAAAAAAGAACTGAGCCAGTTTTATAATCCCTCCAAAAAAGAGATAACCTTGGTGGAGGTCCCACCCATGAACTTCCTCATGGTGGATGGTCAGGGAAATCCCAACACGTCCCGGGCCTTTCAGGAGGCCATGGAGGCGCTTTATGGCGTGTCCTATACCGTAAAATTTACCTTAAAGCACCGAGGCCAGGGTCCCGATTACACTGTCATGCCCCTGGAGGGGCTGTGGTGGACGGAGGGAGGACAAGGCTTTCACCAAACCAACAAGGACCGGTGGCATTGGACGGTTATGATCATGCAACCGGACCAGATCACCGAAGCCAATATTGAGCAAGCCCTCCAAACCTTACGGGCCAAGAAAAATCCCCCGGCCCTGAAGAAACTACGTTTTGAACGTTACACCGAAGGTCTCTCCGTTCAGATCATGTACCTGGGGCCCTACGACGAAGAAGGTCCCACTATCGAGAGGTTGCACACTTACGCCCGGGATAAAGGATATCAGTTAAGGGGCAAGCACCATGAAATCTACCTGAGCGATCCCCGCCGGACAAAACCGGAACGCCTTAGAACCGTTATCCGGCAACCTGTTTTTAAATCATGATAATATCGCCCAGTAACATCCTATTTAACGAGAACCATTTTGCGGGCTACCCGGACACCATTACGCTCTACCCGGTAGAGGTAAATGCCACTGGAGTGGTCTTCAATTTTCAGTAAGTAGCGATACTCATTCACATGCATCATTTTAGGATCCCGTTGGACGCGGTAACCCCAGGCAGAAGTGAAATTCATCTCAATTTTCCAATTTGCATCTTTCAACTTATTCCCGATTAGGTGTAACCTTGGGTTCCCGATTTTTGTGCTGATTCATGATTTTATCCACTTACCAAACGCCCACCAGCACCCCCCGTTTCTTTGGGAGACCGCCGATCTAAAATCACCGTTGTAGTAGGCGCCCAGTGGGGCGACGAGGGCAAAGGAAAGATTACCGATTTCTTTGCCGGGGAGGTAGACTATATTGTCCGTTTTCAAGGGGGCAACAATGCAGGGCATACGGTCAACGTCAGAGGGGTGAAATATAAATTACACCTTATTCCTTCCGGTGTGTTGTACGAGCATCCCACCAGCGTCATCGCCAACGGTGTAGTCATCAACCCCCGGGCGCTCATCGAAGAATTACATCAACTGAAAGAATACGATCTGCAACCGCGCCTGGCGATCAGCGCCCGCGCCCACGTGATCATGCCTTACCACATGGCCATGGACGAAGCCCTGACCGGTTACCAGGGAGCCCTGGCCGCGGGGAGCACCAAACGGGGCATTGCACCAGTATATGCCGATAAAATGTACCGCCACGGCATCCGCATGATGGACCTCACCGAACCGGCCGTTTTCCGGGAAAAACTCACCAAAGCCTACCAGTTCAACTCCCGAATCCTCACCCGGGTCTTCAACTTCCCTTGGAACGTCTTTCTCGAAGAGATTTACGAAGAATACTGCCAGTTCGGCCAGGAACTAAAACCGTATATCACCGACACCACACTGCTGTTATCCCGCGCGTACCAGGACGGGGAAAATTTTCTCTTCGAAGGAGCCCAGGGGGTAAGTCTCGACATCGACCATGGTATTTATCCCCATACGACGAGCAGCAACACGCTGGCGGGACACGTCTCCGTCGGTTGTGGGGTGGGGTTCCGAACCCTCCACCGGGTTATCGGGGTCGCCAAGGCGTACGTAAGCCGGGTAGGCATCAGCCCCTTCCCAACGGAATTGGAAGCAACGCAGGCCGGCTTATTGAGGGAGCGCGGCCAGGAGTACGGCACCACAACGGGGCGCCCGCGACGGGTGGGATGGTTGGACCTGGTGCAACTACGCCAGGCGGTGCGCTGCAACGGCCTCACGGAATTAGCCCTGACTAAGTTGGACATTCTCACCGGTTTTACGGAGCTCCCTGTCTGCGTCGCTTATGATATTCATGGTGAGCGAGTGACGGAGATACCGGCCAGTCTCACGGCCTACCGCGCCGCCAAGCCCATCTACCACACTCTTCCCGGCTGGCGGGAATTGGGTAGCGCTAATCCCGATTTTGACAACCTGCCAACCGAACTACACGGCTTCCTGGCCTTTGTAGAAAAGGCCGTAGAATGCCCCATAAACATTATTTCCGTAGGGCCGCAACGCCACCAGACGATCCTTCTGGAACCGTGACTTCCCCAACGGAAATAATTGATTTTTCCACCCTCGATCGCCCGGCCATCGGGGAAACGCTACAGCGACTCCAGATTCCCCTCACTGTAGAGGAAGCCCTCACCATTCAAAACGAACTTTTGGGGCGTCCCCCCACCCTTACGGAACTAGTCCTCTTTTCCATTGAGGGTTCTGAACACTGCTCCTACAAAAGCAGTCGGCCGCACTTAGAGCAGTTCACCACCACCGGTCCCGATGTAATCATCGGCGCCCAGGAAGATGCCGGCGTGGTGTCCATCGCCACCGATCGTCAGGGCCGACGCTACACGGTGGTGGTCAGCCACGAATCGCACAACCATCCCTCCCAGATCGTCCCTTACGAAGGAGCCGCCACGGGAATCGGTGGAAACGTTCGGGATGTCCTCTGCATGGGAGCGGAAGTCATCGCCCTGTCCGACTCTTTCCGGTTCGGGGAATTGAAGAATCCCAGGACCAAATGGATCCACGAAGGGGTTGTGGCCGGGATCGCCGGTTACGGGAATCCTTTAGGCATCCCCAATATTGGGGGCGATATCTATTATCACCCAGGATACAACGAAAACTGCCTGGTGACCATTGTCACCCTGGGAATTGCCCGGGAAGAGGAGATCATCCACTCCCAGGCCCCTGAAAATGCCGACGATTACGACCTTATTCTCATCGGCAAACCCACCGACAACAGCGGTTTCGGGGGCGCCAGTTTCGCCTCCCTGGAACTTGAAGAAGACAAGAAGGAGCACAATAAGGGGGCCGTCCAGGAACCCAATGCCTTTTTAGAACGCCACTTGGCCAAAGCGACGCTGGCCCTGTTTAAACATCTCCAAGGGATGGGGAAACTGCCCACGGTGGGTTTCAAAGACCTGGGGGCGGGAGGGGTGGCCTGCGCCAGCGTAGAACTGGCGGACGCCGCCGGTTACGGCGCCGAAGTCTGGCTGGACAAGGTACCCGTCAGCATGGAAAATCTTCATCCCTCGGTAATTCTCTGCTCGGAAACCCAGGAACGCTTTATGTGGGTGGCCCCTCCGACCCTCACCCCGTTCATTTTGAAACATTACAACGAAGCCTTCGCCCTCCCGGCCATTTCTACGGGGGCCTGCGCCACGGTGATCGGTCGCATCCGGGGAGACGGTCGGTACATCGTCCACTACCACGGCGCGGAAATCGTAAACGCACCGGCGCGCCAGGTCACGCGCGGTTTCCTCTACCACCGGCCCATGGAACCAGCGGTTAAACAATTTGAGGAACCAGAACTCCCCGAGCCAGAAAATTACAATCACGTCCTGCTGGAACTACTATCCCATGAGAACATCGCCTCCCGAGAACCCGTCTACGAAACGTACGACAAACAAGTCCAGGGACGGACGGTTATCGAGGCTGGCCAGGCCGACGCCGGCGTCTTAGCTCCCTTCAATGATCCCTCTTACCCCGAGGAAATCCAGGCGGTTGGAATTGCGCTATCTACGGATCACAATCCCCGCTATAGTTTGATCGATCCCTATTGGGGAGCTGTAAACGCCGTGGTGGAGGCGGTACGAAATGTCACCGCTGTGGGGGCGACACCCGTAGCAATCTCTGATTGTCTCTGTTCTGGTAACCCTGAAAATCCGCAACAGATGTGGACTTTCGCCCAAGCCACCAAAGGGATTGCTGAAGCCTGCGAGGCTCTCACCGTGACCGAACATCCCGGTCAACCGATCCCCATCATCGCCGGGAACGTGAGTTTTTACAACGAAACCGACCGGGGTCCTATTCCACCCAGCCCCATCATCAGCTGCCTGGGAAAAATTGAAGATATCAGCAACGTGGTTACGCTTTCTTTCAAAAAACCCGGTTCCACTCTGTTTCTCGTGGGGGGGCGCAAGGCCGAATGTGGGGGCAGCGTTTACTACTCCCTCTCCGGTGAAATGGGCCACCAACTCCCCAAACCCAATCTGCAAGATGTAGTGCACCAATGCCAGGCCATCCGGGAAGCCATTCAACATGCATTGGTCCTATCATCACACGATATTGCCGATGGCGGGATAGCTGTCGCCCTAGCCGAGATGAGTTTCGCACGCTCCATCGGATGCGAAGTGACCATCCCGGGAAACCTGCGTTTGGACAGCTTGTTATTCTCCGAAACGGGCGGCTTTATCCTGGAAGTCCCGGCCAGCAAGGTTCCTTACATCACAACTTTGTTCCACAGCCACTCCGTTCCTTTGCTTGCGATTGGTACCACCACACGTCATGAAGTGTTGAACATAAACGAGCGCCTTCTCCTTCCTATCTCCCGGGGCCGGGAAGCATGGGAATGCGGCTTGCGGGATAAACTCCGTTGAACATGATAAAAACATTTCCTACCCCGACTTTTCCCAAACCATGGCGAAAATAATCGACTACAAAGGCGCTGGTGTGGACATCGCCGCCGGAGCCCGAGCCGTGGAAAGGATCGAACCCCTGGTGGCGCGGACCTACGCACCGGCCGTCCTCAGCGGTGTGGGGGGATTCGGCTCCCTCTACGACCTGAAACCAATCCTGGAAGAGTACCGACACCCGGTCTTAGTGCAGAGCCTGGACGGGGTAGGCACCAAGGCTATCGTCGCGCGCATGATGAACCGCTACGATACGCTGGGCATCGATCTGGTGAGCGCCTGTTGCAACGATATCATCGTGCTGGGGGCGCAACCCCTCACTTTCTTAGACTACATCGCCAACGATCACCTGAGCCCCGACACGGTGGTGGAAATCGTCGGTGGCATTGCTGACGCCTGTCGAGACTGCGGCGTTTCCTTGGTGGGGGGTGAAACGGCCGAGATGCCCGGTACCTACCTGCCCGGGGAACAGGATGTCGTGGGCGTGGTCACCGGCCTCGTGGAACGGGATAAAATCATTACCGGTGAAGAAATCGCCACCGGGGATGTGGTTTTGGGGCTGCCTTCCAGCGGCCTCCATACGAACGGCTACTCCCTGGCGCGTAAACTCTGCTTCGAAGTGGGAGGACTTAAAGTAACTGATTCCCACCCCTACCTGAAAGCAACCATCGGCGAAACTTTACTCACCCCCCACAAGAATTACACCCAAGCCGTACGTTTACTCATAGAAGCAGGAATTACCATTCACGGGATGGCGCACATAACGGGAGGCGGCTTAATGGAAAACATACCCCGTGTCCTGCCCAAAAACTGCTCGGTAGAGCTCTACGCGAACCGCTGGCCCGTACTACCGATTTTCAAAGTATTGCAAAACCTTGGAGCCGTAGAAGAAAGGGAAATGTACCGGGTCTTTAATATGGGGATCGGGATGGTGTTGATTCTCCGGCCAGAGGAGGTTGTTTCGGCAAAGGAGACCTTAAAAGAATTAACGGCAATCTATGAGGTTGGAGCGGTGGTAAGGGGAACGGGAGTAGTAATAAGAAAGGGAGATGTTTAAGTATCGCCGTGGGGGACAATCAACACTAAAAAATGAAGGTAAAAATAATTAATTCTACCAACATGATTACATAATTTATGTAAATCCCTTTATTACGATTACGGAATTAACATGAAATACAAGCAAGTCCTGTTCAACAAGGTGCTTTCTAACCTCGATTCAGGGAGCACCTTAATGATGGTGGGTCCCCGGCGGGCGGGGAAAACGCTGCACCAATATAAACAACTGCTGGGCAAAGCCCGACCGGCCGTTGATGAGCATCTGTGTCTATGGTTAAAAGCATTCTTCATTTTCTCCGTAAGAGGTTTCAAACGAAATAATTATCCGGAATTATTAACCCATTTATGCGTACCCCAGAGCCCAAATTGCCGCGAATGTTAATTATTTACAGCGCAATAGAATTCACCACAAAAGATTCAAGGGGCGGTATCTTGGAAGAATGACTTCTACAAAACCAACCATTGCCGTCATTCAATTTCCGGGAACCAATACCGAGCGCGAGACCCTGTTGGCAGTGGCCCGTGCAGGGATGAAACCGGTGGAATTCTTGTGGAACGAGCCCCGGGAAAAGCTCACCGGTTGCGATGGGTTCATTCTCGCCGGGGGCTTTGCCTACGAAGATCGTTCCCGGGCCGGAATATTGGCAGCCCTGGATCCGGTGCTGGATATCATCCGCGAGGAAAGTGAACAGGGAAAACCGGTATTAGGAATATGCAACGGGGCTCAAATCCTGGTGGAGGCTGGCCTGGTTCCGGGTCTGGAGAACTACCGCCTGGGCATGGCCCTTACCCACAACAAACGCATCCAGAACAGCCACATAATCGGCGTGGGCTACTACAACACCTGGGCCTACCTCAGGCAGACGGTCCCCGCCGACAGGTGCGCTTTCACCCTGGAAAGGGCGATTGGCAGCCAGATGCACATACCCCTGGCGCATGCCGAGGGGCGTTTCGTGATCCCCCAGGAATTGTTGGAACACCTCATCGCCAATGACCAAACTATATATCGCTACTGCGATGAAGCGGGAAATATCTTGCCGGAATTCCCCACCAACCCCAACGGCTCGGTCTACAACCTAGCCGCCGTTTGTAACCCTACCGGGAACGTCATGGCCATCATGCCCCACCCCGAGCGCTCTCCGGAAGGGGACTGCATCTTCGCCTCCCTGCGCACCTATATTCAACGGGGAGCCACCCCCGACCCGGCTTTCGTGCCTTATTACCCCGAACACCAGCCGATCCAGGTTTACTCACGGCCTTCCACCGCCCAAGAGTGGATCCTGGAATTGCTCATTGCGGATAACGAAGCCCTCTCCGTACAAAACGCCCTGCAACAACGGAGTCTGGGAGTCGCCATCAAACGCTACGTTCATTGGGAAGTGTCGGCCCAGGACACAGACCCAAACCAGCTCCAACGGCAGATCCACCACTCAGGAGAATTGTGGAACCCCCACAAAGAACGTTTTGCCCCCCTCCACCCCCAGCCGAACACCGCCTTTTTCCTGGTGCGCGACAAAGAAGACTTACTGGGACGCCAAAAATTCGAAACCCTCACTAACCGTTTTGGGATGTCCACCTTACAGTCCGTATACCGGGGGAATTTGTGGCGTATCAGCGTCCGTCACGAATCCTTGGAAGCAACTGTACGCCAGGTGCTTGAAACCCATGTCCTCTTTAACCCTTACTCACAGACGTGCTATGCATACCATCCCTGATGATCGACAACGAATCCGCCGGGCCCTAAATAATTGCCTCGTAGAAACACAGTTAAAGCGGAGCCAAAAGCGAACGGGCAAGGTGCGTGATACCTACGAATTAGAGAACCGGTTAATCCTCATCACTACCGACCGTCAAAGCGCCTTTGACCGCGTCCTGGCGGCGGTTCCTTTTAAAGGACAGGTGTTGAATCTCACCAGCGCCTGGTGGTTTGAGCAAACCCGTTCCATTATCCCCAACCATGTCATCGCCCTTCCCGATCCCAATGTCACCGTGGCCAAAAAGTGTGCGGTGTTCCCGGTGGAATTCGTCGTCCGGGGTTACATCACGGGGAGTACCAGCACCTCGTTGTGGACGGTCTATGAAAAGGGGATCCGGGAATACTGTGGCAACAAACTGCCGGAAGGTCTGGTAAAAAATCAAAAACTAAAAACCAATTTGCTGACTCCCACGACCAAAGATGCCCAGCATGACCGTCCGGCAAGTCCGGAGGAGATCGTCTCCAGCGGATTGATGAATGCGGATGATTGGGAGCGTTGCCGCCAGGCGGCATTGCAGCTGTTCGCCTTTGGTCAGGAAAAGGCCCGGGAAAACGGTCTCATCCTGGTGGACACCAAATATGAAATGGGACGGGCTCCTGGCGGCGAGATCGTAGTGGTGGATGAGCTCCACACTCCCGATTCCAGCCGTTACTGGCTAGCCGATAGTTACGAGGACCGCTTCCACCAGGGTTTGGAACCGGAAAACATTGACAAGGAATTCCTCCGCCTGTGGTTCCGGGAACACTGCGATCCCTATCACGATGAAACCCTGCCCAAAGCTCCTGAGGCGCTGGTAGTAGAACTGTCACAACGTTATATTCAACTTTACGAGATGATCACTGGAGAGGCATTTCCCTTTCCAGATGAGTCGCAACCGGTCTTGGAACGCATTCAACACAATCTAAAAACGTGGCTATGAAAGCCGTACTCATCCTTGGTTCATCTTCCGATGAAGCCCACGCCCGGAGGATCACCAGGGCCCTGGAGGCCTTGAAGATTCCCTGGGAACAACACATCGTCTCCGCCCATAAAGACCCCCGGCGTCTCCTGGATATTCTCGACGGTTACGCGGAGGCCCAAGGGGTCGTATACGTAACCATTGCCGGCCGGTCCAACGCCCTCTCCGGCTTCGTGGCGGCCAATTCCAATTTCCCCACCCTGGCCTGCCCGCCGTTTAAAGACAAACTGGACCTGATGGTGAACATCCAGTCCACCCTCCAAATGCCCAGCAACACGCCGGTGTTGACGATTCTGGATCCCGGCAATTGCGCCCTGGCGGTGAAACGCATCCTGGATCTCTCCAGGGGTTCCTAAGGTGGACAAGTTAACCAACCTTACTCCCCTTGACGGGCGTTACGCCGATGACCTAGAGCCTCTGCGGCCGTATTTCTCGGAATGGGCCCTGATCCGCTACCGCGTACGGGTGGAAATAGAATACCTCATCGCGTTGAGCGAAGACCCCGACTTTTCCGATCTAACACCCTTGTCCCAGGCAGTCAAACGTACCCTCCGCAAGCAGGGCGTAGCCTTGAGCCCTGAAGAGGCAGGGAAGGTCAAAGCCATCGAAGCCCGCATCGGTCACGACGTCAAGGCCGTGGAATACTACCTCCGCGAGAAATGTGACGAACGCCAACTAGGCCATCTGAAACAGTGGATTCACTTCGCCCTCACGTCCGAGGATGTAAACAACATTGCCTACACCCTCATGTGGCAGGATGCACTGCAAGACATCTACCGCCCGGTGTTGAACCGTCTCCGGAAAACGCTTGGGCAGTTAAGTGAGTGCTATCGCGCCCAACCGCTCCTGGCCCGAACCCACGGCCAGCCGGCCACCCCCACCACGTTAGGGAAGGAAATGGCTGTTTTTTACCAACGCCTGCAACGCCAGGCAAAGCGGCTTTTGAACCACACCTTCCAAGGCAAATTAGGTGGCGCCACCGGGACCTGGAGCGCCCATAAACTCGCCTACCCCGAGGTAGACTGGTTATCCTTTGCCACGCGCTTCGTCGAATCATGCGGCCTGGAGCCGAACCTCATCACCACTCAGGTGGAGCCCTGCGACAGCCTGGTGGAATCCTACCAGACCCTGATGCGTATCAACTCCATCCTCCTGGATTTCTGCCAGGACATGTGGTCTTACATTAGCCGGGGGATTTTCATTCAACGCCGGGTTCCGGGAGAAGTGGGGTCCAGCACCATGCCCCACAAGGTCAATCCCATTCATTTCGAAAACGGCGAGGGCAACCTGGGTCTCTCTAACGCCCTCTTAAACCATCTAATAACCAAGCTGCCCCGTTCCCGCCTCCAGCGGGACCTTTCGGGGAGTACCGTTCTGCGCAACCAGGGTTCGGCCTTGGGGTATAGCTACCTGGCCTTGAAAAATATCCTGCGCGGCCTCCAAAGGGTCACAGCAAACCCCGACGTTCTCCATGCTGAACTGGGCCAGCACTGGGAGGTCCTGGCCGAGGCCGTCCAAACCATGCTCCGCAAAGCGGGGGATCAAAAAGCTTACGAAACGTTGAAAGAACTCACCCACGGTGAAAAATTAGACCGGGAAACAATGCGGTCGGTAATCGAAAACCTGAACCTCCCGGTGGAGGCGAAAGACATCCTGCTCCACCTTTCCCCTCAGCAATACACCGGGCTGGCCGAAAAGCTGGTAGACTTGCTCTAACCATGTGCGGCATCGTAGGGATTATTTCATCGCAACCTGTTTCGGGTGAATTGTACGACAGTCTCATTCACCTCCAGCACCGCGGCCAGGACGCCGCTGGCATGATGACCTACGACGTGCGCATGCACAAGGAGAAGGGGTTAGGACTAGTTCGGGACATCTTCAACGCGGATAATATGGCGCTCATGACGGGCAACATTGGGATTGCTCACACCCGCTACCCCACCCACGGCGGTTTCGGACACGGCGAAATACAGCCCTTGTGGACCGAAGTGCCCTACGGCATCGGCCTGGCCCACAACGGGAACCTGGTAAATTACCAGGAGCTGGCCCAGGCCATCCAGCAGGAAGAGAAGCGTTACCTCAACACCACCAGCGATACGGAAGTTCTATTACATCTCTTCGCCCATGCCCTGGACCATAACGGAAACCCCACTTCAGAACGTGAGTTCTTCGATCAGGTCTGCGGGGCCGTGCAACAGGTATTTGCACGGGCCAGCGGTTCCTTCTCCGCCGTTTGCATGATCGTGGGGAAAGGCCTGGTGGTTTTTCGGGACCCCCACGGCATCCGTCCACTCACGAAAGGCGTTCGGGTAAACACCGCGGGAACCTGGGACTACATCTTTTCCAGTGAGAATACCATGTTCTACGCTCTGGGTTACACCCTGGCGGGGAACGTCCATCCGGGGGAGGTGATTTATATCAGCGAGAGCGGGGCTTATTTTGAACGTGTTGTGCTAGAGAAGCAATTCACGCCATGCGTGTTCGAATACGTGTATTTCTCGCGGCCGGACGCGGTATTAAACGACGTGAGTGTGTACCGGGCCCGTCTGCGCATGGGCCAAAACCTGGCGCAACTCTGGCAAGCAACCTTTCCGGGAGTGTTACCTGACATTGTGATCCCGGCGCCGGCCACGGCGAACACTGCGGCCCTTTCCCTGGCTCATACCCTTGGCGCGCGCTACTCCGAGGGCCTCTACAAGAATCCCTTCATCGGGCGCACCTTTATTATGCCGGGGCAGGCCGAGCGCCGCCGTTCGGTGAAATACAAGCTGGTACCCCAGGAGTTCGAAATCCGAGACAAGAAGGTGATGATCGTGGACGACAGCATCGTTCGGGGAAACACCAGCCGTCAAATCGTAAAAATGGTTCGGGATTTCGGGGCCCGGGAGGTGTACTTCGTCTCCGCCTGTCCCCCGGTGAAACACCCTTGCTTTTACGGGGTGGATATGCCCACGAAAGACGAATTAGTGGCGGCGCGCCTGACCGAGCAGGAAATACAGGAACACATTGGAGCCGACCGGCTCCTCTACCAATCCCTCGACAACCTTGTGGAAGCCGTTACCCGGAAAGGGGAGCATCACATCGATCGCCCCTGCTTGGCCTGTTTGGACGGCAAGTACATAACTGGAGACGTGGACGACGGTAAAATATCAGAAATGGAGACTCGGCGGCAGAGGGAACGTCAACGGCGACGCACCAGCCGGAACGTTTTACTTTCAGGATTAAGGTCATGAATATTTTGCTCATCGGTTCAGGCGCTCGCGAGCACGCCATCGCCAGGGCGTTGAAAGCCTCGCGCCACCCTGTTCATCTTTTCTGCTACGCCTCCCACCGGAACCCGGGGATTGAGACCCTGGCAAATAAGCTGGTGGTGGGACGTTTAACCGACACAAAATCGATCGCTGCCTTCGCCTCCGAGCAGGATATCGGTTTTGCAATCGTAGGGCCAGAGGATCCCTTGAACGCCGGGGTGGTGGACCAACTTTTAGCCCAGCAAATACCCTGTGTAGGACCTACCCAGGCCCTGGCCCGGATCGAGACCAGCAAGACCTTTGCTCGCAAGCTCCTGTCAAAATACGGCATTGCCGCTAATCCCGCGTACCGGGCCTTCAATTCCCTGGAGGGGGCCCGGGAATATCTAAAACAGTTAGGGGACGACTACGTGGTGAAATACGATGGTCTCATGGGGGGCAAGGGGGTTAAAGTGGCCGGGGACCACCTCCATTCCCACGCGGAGGCGCTGGAATACTGCCGGCAACTGGTGAACCAAGGGAAGACCTTTCTCATTGAGGAAAAACTCGACGGTGAGGAGTTCTCCCTCATGAGCTTCTGCGACGGAAAGCACCTAATTCACATGCCCCCGGTTCAGGATCATAAACGGGCCTTCATAGGGGACACCGGACCCAACACGGGCGGCATGGGTAGCTATTCCGGTCCGGGGGGTTCCTTACCCTTCCTCACCCCTGAAGATATTGCCGCGGCGCAGGCCATTAACAATGCCACAATCCAGGCCCTGCGCGAAGAATGCGGGGCTGAATACCTGGGCCTCCTTTACGGGGGATTCATGGCCACGGCCCAGGGAATCCGCCTGTTAGAGTATAATGCCCGGTTCGGCGACCCTGAAGCTTTGAACGTCCTGCCCCTTTTAGCTGCCGATTTGGTGGAGATCTGCCTGGGAATCGTCCAAGGGTGCCTCAACGCCGTCACCGTAGAATTTCACCCCCAGGCCACGGTCTGCAAATACGCCGCGCCGGAGGGCTACCCCACCAAGCCCGTGCGCGACGAACCCGTTGACACGGAAAAAGTGCAGAATCCAGCGCGGCTTTTCTACGGCTCCGTGGAAATCCGGAACAAGCAACTGTTTGAACTGGGATCGCGCGCAGTGGCGGTCGTGGGAATCGCCGACACCATAGAGGCCTCCGAACAACAAGCCGAGCAGGAAATCAGCCGCGTGGAAGGACCCCTATTCCACCGGGAGGATATTGGCACGCGAGCGCTAGTACAGAAGCGAGTGGATCACATGAATTCCCTTAAAATAAAGCATGCTTGAACTTACCCATCTACTATATACCAAAAACGTCATTACCGGAATAATTTGGCAATCGTGCTACGGAACTGTTGACCTATGAAAATGTACTCGAGCACAATCCAGCCGAGAGAAAAACCCGGTGACTAAAACCGTCAGACTAGGTGTTCTTGGCTCCACCAAGGGTACTGATTTGCAAGCCATCCTGGATGCGATTCAACGCGGAGAACTGGACGCGGAAGTGGCGGTGGTAATTTCCAACCGGAAAAAGGCTTACATTTTAGAGCGGGCTCAAAATTACCGGGTGCCCGCTCTTTTCATTCCCCACAAGGGAAAAGTGCGGGAGGAATTCGATCGGGAACTCACGGCGGTTTTAAGGCAATACGACGTGGACCTGATTTTGCTCATCGGCTTTATGCGCATTCTTTCGGCGGAGTTCTGCCGGGAGTGGGCCGGACGCGTCCTCAACGTGCACCCCTCCCTGCTCCCCAAGTACGCCGGGAGCATGGATACCAACGTCCACGAACAGGTACTCCAAAACAAGGACCCCGTCACCGGCTGCACCATCCACCTAGTGACGGCAGAAGTGGACCGGGGACCCATTGTCTTACAGAAACAATGTGCCGTTGACCCAATCGACACACCGGAGAGCCTCAAAGCCAAGGTGCAACAATTGGAAGGCGAGGCCTTTATTGAAATCCTCAACTGTTATGCCTGGACGGGACGACTGAAATAGACCTCCGCGTAAAACCAAAACCTTCACATAACAACCGTACTACAACAACCACATGACGAAACAGCCTCTATTAAACAGGGATACGCTTACCATCCAGCGGGCCTTGATTTCCGTCTCTAACAAACAGGGAATTGTGGACTTTGCCCGGGTTCTCGCTCAATGGGGAGTCGAAATCCTCTCCACGGGCGGCACTGCCCAGACCCTCCGCGATGGCCACATTCCCGTTACGGACCTTAGCACCTACACCCAATTCCCGGAGATCATGAACGGTCGGGTGAAGACCCTCCACCCGAAAGTAGCCGGGGGCATCTTAGGTCTGCGGGACCGGCATCAGCAGGAGGCCGATGACAATCAAATTGCCTGGATCGACTTAGTCGTGTGCAACCTTTACCCGTTCTCTGAAACCATTCAACGTGAGGACGTTACCTTAGAAGAAGCCTTGGAACAGATCGATATTGGCGGTCCTACGCTAATCCGCAGCGCCGCGAAGAACTTAAGCTGGGTGGGGGTGGTGGTGGACCCGCAAGATTACCAAAGCGTGTTAAGGGAGATGGACGCCCAGGGGGGGGTAACTTTCCCTACCCGTCAGCGCCTGGCGCGGAAAGCTTTCGCCCACACAGGCCGCTATGATGCAATCATTCACCAGTACTTGGAGACGGAGACGTTTCCGGAGACCCTCAACCTCAGTTACGTAAGGAAGGCGTCTCTGCGCTACGGAGAAAATCCCCACCAATCGGCGGCGGCCTATGCAGGGCTTAACTACCAAGGAATGAGCATACTGAAAGCCACGGTACACCAGGGGAAGCAACTTTCATACAACAACCTCATGGATGCCGACGCCGCCCTGGCCTGCCTGCGGGAATTTGAGGAGACGGCCTGCGTGGTGGTGAAACACGCCAATCCCTGTGGGGTGGCCGTGGGGAAAGACCTCCTTGATATTTACAAACGGGCCTTTGACGCCGACCGGTTGTCTGCTTTTGGGGGCATCATCGCCTTGAACCGTCCCTGTACCGCTGCCGTGGCGGAGGCCGTCAAGGGTGTGTTTGTGGAAATTGTTTTGGCGCCCCGGTTCGAGCCCGAAGCACTCCAAATCCTCGCGAAAAAGAAAAACCTGCGCGTACTGGAAACAGGACCCATTACTCCCAGAAGGAAAATTCTGGAAACGCGCCATTTAGACGGGGGCCTTTTAGTCCAGGAAACCAACGTTAACGCGGTGACCCAAGAGGACCTTCGTCAGGTAACGAAAACCGAAGCCTCTCCAGAGGACCTGGCGGCAATGCTTTTCGCCTGGAAAGTGCTCAAATACGCTAAGTCCAACGCCATCGTGATCGCCAAAAGGGATGTTACAGTGGGCATTGGCGCCGGGCAGGTGAGCCGCGTGGAAGCGGTGGAAATCGCTCTCCGCAAGGGTAAAGAAAAGGTTAAGGGGGCTGTGTTGGCTTCGGACGCCTTTTTTCCCTTCCGGGATTCCATCGATTTACTGGCTGGAAAGGGACTCCGGGCCGTCATCCAACCGGGGGGCTCCATCCGTGACCGGGAAGTCATCGAAGCCTGTAACGAGCACGGCATCGCCATGTATTTAACTGGCATGCGCTGTTTCAAGCACTAAAGATTAGCGTAAAATACGACCAATTGAAACTCCAGGTTGCGTCTACTTCAAAGTCTAACTTTGAAATAGCCAAGTATTAAGTTCTCTCATGGATTACAACATCATCGGAGTGAATGACAGAAGACGCGGTAAGTATTATTCATATACATGCCGGACGGCATGTAAAACAGGCCAACTACTTAAAACAATCTGTTTTCTCAACTACCCATGAATTTAAAAAACACTCGCTTACAAACTTTGATTACCTATTACGGCGTACTCCAAACCCTGCATATAATTGTGCTCGTTTGGGCCGGGATTCGTCTCTGGCGAACGGGGGTGATCGGTTTCCCGGCCCCGCCACCGGTGGGAGGTTGGGTTCACCAGGCCATTCCGTTTCTACTGGCTCTGGCGGGGGTGGACCTTATGCTAATTGTACTTTCCCTGGTGTTTGTTTACGGCTACTTTCGAAAGCGTAGTTGGTATAGGGACGTTGGGTTACTGGCCCTGGGCGGCTTTCACGCTTCGGCGCTGGTTTTCGGGTACGGTACAATCCAAACCGGGGCCTGGTCTGCACACCCAAGCAGCTACGTAGCCATGGTGGTTTTATTCGTCCCGGTCACGGTCCTCCTGGAGTGCATGCTGAAAGACATTGTATCCCCGGTGACTACTGCAACAAACAAATAGCGAGAAGGATTCAATCATGCAGGCTTACCAGTTTTACACGCCATTATTAGAGGGGCTGAAGGTAGGGTTTCATTTCCTCTTATTCACTCTCTTGGGAGTGGGGATCGGGTGTCGGTTTTGGAAGCCCGGCCCTTCCTGGGTAGGCTGGATCCACGCCGCCGTGTTTCTTAACTTCCTGGTGGGGGGAATCTATTCCGGAGTTCGGATGCTCACCACGGATCCGCTAAACGATATGCTCATCCGTCGCATCTTTGCCCTGGAAGCGTGGTTTTGCTTCGCCTGCGCCAGCTTTTACTTCCTGATCCTGTATGTATTTTAAAAGCCGCCCGTTCGCAAATAATCCACTGTACAATACCTGACGGGCCGCGATAATAGTGACAGATGCTATCGCAATAACATCTGCCGGGTTTGGCGAAATTCTTCATCCGCCTCTTTGGGTGGCACCTGTTCTAAAATATATTCCGCCAGGGCGGTGATGGTGAGGCTGGGGTTCACAGCCAGGTTTACAGGAATCACCGACCCGTCGGCCACGTAGAGATTGTCGTAACCGTGAATCTTACCCTGGAAATCGATGACCCCATGCTCCGGGTCCGCCCCCCTGACGCAGCCGCCCAAGATGTGGGCCGTGGTGGAGGTGTCAAACAGCACTTCCGGTAAAACACTGAAGGCCTCCCCGGCGGTCTTCTCCGCCAGGCGCCGGGCGAAATCGTTGGCCACAGGAATGTAGGACGGTACTTTCTTCTCCGTATGGCGAAAGGAATTTAAGGAACGTTTTCCCAGCCTCCACCAGCGAGGCTTGTATTCCAGGCGCAGGTTGTTATCCACCTTCTGCATGACCAACAAGATGATGGTCCGCTCAGCCCAGCCGAAAGGATTGAGCGACCTCAGAAATCGCAAGGGATGCTGGAGGAGGGTTCCCAAGAAGCGTAACGGCCGGGGCCAGCGTTTTCCATCACCGACTAACAGCGTGGCCAAAAAGGACATGGCATCCTGCCCTTTCCCATAGCGAACAGTCTCGATATGGGTATGGTCATCGGGATATACACCGGAGGTAATGGCAATCCCCTGGGAGTAGTCCACCGCCTTGCTCCCGGCCTTGGCTCCAACCAAGGCCTCGCTGTTGGTACGCACCACATTACCTAACTGAGGGGAAAGGTCGGACAGGGAACCTTTATGCTTGCATTTCAAGAGGAGTTTCACCGTCCCCAGAACACCGCCGCAGAAAAAGACGCCCCGGGCACGATACACCTTGCGGGGATGAAAAAACCCGGTTACGCGCTCCGCAAGCAGGGAATAACCATCTCCGTGGACTGGTTTCACATCAATGACCCGGGTATCGGGGATAATCTCCACCCCCAGGCGTTCTGCCAGGTAGAGATAATTTTTATCCAGGGTATTCTTGGCATTATAGCGGCAGCCCACCATGCAGCCGCCGCAGCGGGTACATCCTGCCCGCGGCGGACCAACACCGCCAAAATAAGGGTCGGGAACGGTTACCCCTTCTTCGCCGAAAAACACACCCACGTCGTTCACATGAAAGGTCTCTCCCCGGCCAATGTCCCGAGCGCACTCCTGGAGGAGTTCATCGGCCGGGGTAATGACCGGGCTGGGGGTGGCACCCAACATGCGGCGGGCGCGTTCGTAATACGGTTTCAACACAGCCGCCATGTTTGGTTGGCCCCAGGCGGGATCGTTCAGCACCTCTTCCGGCGGTATCAGCAGATTGTTGGCGTAGACCAAGCTGCCTCCACCTACACCGGCGCCGTGCAAGACAAACACATCCTTTAGCAAGGTCATGGCTTGTATACCGTACAGCCCTAAGGATGGCCGCCAGAGAAACTTGCGCAGGTTCCAGTTCGTGCGAGGAAAATCTTCCGTGCGATAGCGCAAACCCTGTTCCAGGACAGCCACGCGGTAGCCTTTCTCCGCTAGGCGCAAGGCGGCTACCGAGCCGCCAAATCCCGAGCCAATAACGATATAATCATAACCTTCCTGCATGAGCCGTGATAATCTAAAACCACCGGAAACCAGCCAATAGTCTTTTTTCAGGAAGCGAATTCCCCCGGTTAACGTCCCTGGCGTAAATTAGCGGCACGTACGAGGAAACATCTGGTGGAAAAGCAGTCAAAAAAAGTTGGCTTGGCTCTGGGGAGTGGTTCTTCCCGGGGATGGGCCCATATCGGGGTACTGGAAGCCTTAGAAGAACATCACATCCCCGTCCATTACCTGGCCGGGTCCAGTATTGGCGCCTATGTGGCGGCTATCTACGCCGGCGGTGGCCTGGACAGCCTGAAGCAATTTGCCCTGAGTATGGATTGGCGCAAGGTTCTCACTTACGTGGATGTGGTCTTCCCCAAATCAGGTTTCTTAGATGGGAAAAAGGTGGCCGAACTGTACCGCATGCACACCTCTTCCGAGACCTTTAGTGATCTGGACATTCCGTTGGTTATTGTGGCTACCGACCTAAATACCGGGGAACAGGTACTGTTAGACTCAGGGAATTTAGTGGAGGCCATCCGGGCCAGCATTTCCGTCCCCGGCATTCTGACGCCCTACCGTTACAAGGATCGCTGGCTGGTGGACGGCGGTTTAGTGGAGCCCACACCCGTTCAGGTGGTCCGTAACATGGGGGCCGACGTGGTCATCGCCGTTGACCTCAACACCGGTCTGATCTCTCGCCATGGAAAGCAACCTCACGACGCTGAATTCGAAGCTGCCTCTGCCAGGGTGGAGGCCGAACGGAAGGAAGTAATCGCCCGCTGGGTTAGGCAATACGGCCAGGCGGAACGACGCCTCCGGCGCAAGATTCGCCAGTGGTTTTCCAAGACCAACACACGGCCGCACATTATTGACGTAATCGGCTCTTCCGTGGGCATCATGCAGGAGCAGATCAGCCGTGTGCATTTAGCTATTAATCCCCCGGATATCCTCATCCAACCCCGTTTGGGAGATTTGAAAATGTTCGATTTCGACCAGGCAGATCGCTCCATCCAGGAGGGCTACCGCCGCACCGTGGAGAAAATCAAGGATATCCAGACCCTTTTACAATCCTGAGCCATGTGTGATACCTTTGTAGCGTTACCCCCAGCTACCGCTGATGAGTCAGTGAATTTCGGCAAGAACAGCGACCGGGAACCCAACGAGGCCCAGGCCCTGGAATTCCATCCAGCCCAGGATCATCCTCCGGATTCAAGGCTCACCTGTACATACCTGACCCTGCCCCAGGTAAATTACACACACGCTGTTTTAATCAGCCGTCCCTTCTGGATGTGGGGTGCAGAGATGGGCGTCAACGAACACGGCGTAGTGATCGGGAATGAAGCTGTTTTTACCCGTATCCACCGGGAAAAGGGAGGACGCCTCACCGGCATGGACCTCCTCCGACTGGCGCTGGAAAGGTCCAAAACGGCTCTAACGGCTTTAGAGACCATCACGGAGCTGCTGGCCAAATATGGTCAGGGAGGGCGCTATGGCTACCAGGATAAATCACTTACTTACCATAACATTTTTATCATCGCCGATACTCGCGAGGCGTGGGTCCTGGAAACGGCCGGTCCGGTATGGGCGGCGAAAAAGGTGACTACGGTTTATTCAATCAGTAACGGTCTCACCATCGGTACGGAATTCGACCTTAGCCATCTGGAGCTTGTTCCCACTGCCAAGCGAATGGGGTGGTTGAAAGGCGGCGAAACCTTCCACTTCGCCCGGTGTTACGCGGACTGGTTCTACAAGACCTTTTCGGCCTGTCATACTCGCCGGTGGCGCTCCCTGGGTCAACTCCGGGAACGGGAAGGTAAGTTAGGGGTTCCTGACGCTTTCGCCCTTCTGCGTGACCATAGAAACAAACCCTATCGGCCTGACGGTCATTTCCTCATGAACCGTATCTGCGCCCACGTGGCGAATTCCCTCTCCCGGCATGCCAACCAGAGCACGGCTTCCCTGGTGGCACACCTCACCCCTGATAAACATACCATCTGGGCTACGGGAACCTTGGCCCCGTGCACGGGGATCATCAAACTCTTGTTGATCCACGACGACTCAATCCCCGGTCTCGGCCCGACCCCCGGCGAACAATTCGATTCCAGCTCTCTTTTGTGGCGACATGAGCAACTGCACCGGTTGGTGCTTCAGGACTTTCCCAATCGGCTCCGGCAGTATTGTGATCAACGCGACCAACTGGAAAATGATTTCATCAACCGTGCCGCAGCCGTAGAGCCAGCTAATTTCCGTTCCCTTAGCCGCTCTTGCTTCCAAACCGCACAGGAAAAAACGTATGAATGGAGCGATAACGTGTGCACCCTTCCGTTCCAACATTTACCTAACATCATTTACCGCCGTTACTGGAAACAGCAAAATCGTAAGGCGGGAATCCACCTTTGAGAAAGGGACATTATGAACGAAATGACTTCTGTTCCAGAAACAGACTTAGCCCATCTCGCACAAAGGATTGATTCCGTTTTCACCGCTCAACAGGCTCATCACCTGGAAGTAAAAAGCTTGGGTGTTGCCGAACGTCGGGCCAGACTGAAAAGAATGTTGTACTGGCTCTACGACCACCGGTCTGAAATCCACGCGGCTTCCTATGCCGACTTTGCCAAGCCAGCACCGGAGGTATATTTAACCGAAATCTGGACCACGGCCACTGAAATCAAGCACATCCTTAGGCACTTAAAACGGTGGATGAAGCCAAAACCGGTTCCACGCACCCTGGCATTGCTCACCGCCCGGGCCTGGGTCCAGTACGAACCCCGGGGTGTGGTGCTCATCATTTCTCCCTGGAATTATCCCTTTACCTTGACCCTTGGACCCCTGGCCATGGCCCTGGCCGCCGGTAATTGTGCCATCCTAAAACCTTCCGAACTCACACCTCATTCTTCCCACCTCATCGCAAAAATGGTAACCGAATTATTCCCGGAAAACGAAGTGGCCGTCTTTGAGGGTGACAAGACTGTTGCCGTTGAACTGCTCAATAAACCATTCGATCACATTTATTTCACTGGGGGACCGGAAACGGGTAAGAAGGTCATGGCGGCGGCGGCCCGGCACCTAAGCTCCATCACGTTAGAATTGGGTGGTAAATCTCCCACCATCGTCGACGAAACCGCTGACCTTGACGATGCGGCTACAAAGATCGTCTGGGGTAAATACCTCACCTGCGGCCAAACCTGCATCGCACCGGATTACCTCCTGGTCCACACCTCCCAACACGACCGGTTGGTAGAAACAATAAAAAATCAAATTCAACGCTTCTTCGGTAAGAACGAAATCGATCAGAAAACCTGCCCGGACTATGCCCGGATCGTGAACCAGCGCCAATTCCAACACTTGCAGGGGCTCCTCCAGGAGGCACAGAAGAACGGAGCGAAGATTGAAACCGGCGGCAGCAACGATGCAGACGAACGCTACTTGTCCCCCACTTTAATCACCAACGTCGACCCGGCAATGTCCATTATGCAGGAAGAAATCTTCGGACCGCTCCTACCGGTAATTTCCTACTACACCCTGGAAGAAGCCTTGGGACTAATCAATAGCCGACCAAAACCACTGGCCCTATACATTTTCAGCAAAAACAAACGGAACATAGAGACTATCCTTCAGTGTACTTCGGCGGGGGGTACTGTTATAAACGACGTGGTCCTGCATTTCCTGCAGATGAACCTCCCCTTCGGAGGGGTAAACCACAGCGGCATCGGCCAGGCCCACGGATTTTACGGCTTCAAGACCTTTTCTCATGAACGGGCCATTGTGAAACATATCCGCTACAGCCCATTGAAACTGTTGAAGCCTCCATACACGCCGGGAGTCAAAAGACTAATTCGCCTAATAACTCGTTATTTATAAGCTGCTACGCACTATGAGTAAGGCACACCAAAACCATCGTATTATATTATAGTACACTACTGTCCGGTTAAAATAATGCCAATTGAGGCACAGGTTCTCTAGCCTTTTT
>CAZVNL010000034.1:0-24983 GCA_964628055.1 uncultured bacterium
AACCTTTCCGTTAGAATGTTGTTCCTTTACTTTCCATTGCTAATCTTAGCGATATTTTACCTAACGCCGATTTCAATTTAAATTTCCCCAATCATAGTAAAACAGATTATTCTCCAGTGAGGAACGTCAATCTTAATAAAGGGTTTCTTTCTGATTAATAAAATCCTTTATTTTTCCTAAGGAAGATTCCAAAAGAATGAGCTCAATGCCTACCATTATTTTTTTACACATCCCAAAAGCAGGAGGTACTACCCTTAGGGATATTATCAGTCGTCAGTATCCTAAAAAATCAGTATTAACCATTTCTCATTTTAAAGACTCTCTAAATACAATTGATAAACTTTCCATTCATCAGCAAAAAACATTGAAAATAATACAAGGACATCTATTGTTTGGGATACATAAAAGGCTTGCAAATCCTGTGACCTATATATCAATGGTTCGAAACCCGGTGGACCATATTTTATCGGGGTACTACTATTTATTAAGGAGTCCTACCCATCCTTTATATAAACATGTAAAAAAAGCAAATATGTCCTTTGAAGAGTACCTTACAAGTGGTATTAACCACATGACCAACAACCCTCAAGTTCGTACGATTACCGGTGTGGGCGTCCTTGATCCAAAAGAGATTGACTTTGGGCGTTGCCCAAATGTTCTATTAGAACAGGCGATTAATAATATTAAAAAACATTTTATCGCCATCGGCGTTACCGAAAGGTTTAACGAATCTATACTCGTATTTAAAAAGTTACTCGATTGGTCAACACCCTATTATTCAAAAGCAAATGTGACGAGTAAACGGCCAAGAACTAACCAATTAACTAACGAAATTATTGGGTTGATTAATGAATATAACAATCTCGACTTACAACTATATAAGTTTGTTAATAAACAGTTAGACCATCAAATAAAGGTACTCTTCGAAGGTTTTGGAAAACAATTATATAATTTTAACGTCGTGAACAATATCATTGGTAAGGTTATGATTTACCCGAGATTAAAGAGGTTATTTCAGCGGAAAGTAAAACTAATTTTACCCAATTGGTTTGTATGAAGACAGAAAAATGAAAATTAAATTACTAGTCCTATTCGTTCAATACGGTGAAGATAAATACAAAGGGTCCTTTAAAAAATTACTGGGATATTTAGAGCAAATCAGGTATTGTGAGACAACGTATTATATTCTGGATAATAAACAAGAGAACGCATCATTAGACCAAATAGAAAAAAACGTATATTATTGTGGTGGCGACAATAACCTCAGGGAATTTTCTGGTTGGCAAAAAGGGTTGGAAATGATTCACCAATTAGGTATTCAATACCATTTAATCCTATTTTGCAACAGCTCTTTTTTAGTCAATGGTCGAAGTTATTTGGAAAATTACGCTCGAATTTCGCTTTTATCGAGATCGTTATTATTAAACCGAGTCATCGGTCGGATAGATTCGCACCGGGAGCCAATATCCGTATTGGGTTATGACGTAAGTAGATGGATCTGTACAAATTGCTTTTTTATGCCTAAAAAAGTAATACAAACCATAAATAATATTATTACTATCGATAAAAACGCCCTAGGGCAATTTGTTTACAAATCATACAACCCCGCTGTTTTCAAGCCAGGCGCACCTCTAAGCAATAGATATAAGGAATTAATAATCCAATGGTTAACGGAGAAATGGCACTCCCATTATGATATAACACCTGAAACATGGGAATTAACTAAAGCGAAAATTATGGCGATCCTCAATGAAGCCTTATTATCAGCAAGAATAAAAGAGGCTGGATTTAAAATAAAACGTTACGGATTAAAAAAGTATTATTAACCCGTTGTGCAAATTAGTTTGATCAAAAAAGAGCTCGTGCATTAGCTCATTATTGTTAATTTAATGGTGATAAATCCTTTAATAATAAGGAGAAAACCAATGCACAATCTCAGACAGAATTTCGATACAGCCTTACCAATTGTCCAAGAACTAATAGAGAATGATATAAATAAAGCTGGAAATGTCCCGAGAGCAGGCCCAAAACCCAAATTTTCCGATGTTGAAGTCATCCCATTGAGAATCCACCACCTCACAATTAGAAAATAAGTGCACTCTTCTTACACCCAACCAATTCTTGTTACTGGTTCCCACCGCTCCGGGACCACCTGGGTGGGAAAAACCATTAGTTTAACGCCAAGTATTCAGTATATACCTGATACATTCGCCCCAAATGGATCACTACGCAAAGAGCACTTATTTTCTATCTGGTTCAAATATTTATGGGGAACTCAAGATAAAAAGTACTTCTGGAGATTGTCCAAACTATTTAATTACCGGTATACGCTCTCCGAAGCACTACATTTTAAGGGTGAAGATGGAAAATTCGATTATAAAAACGCCCCTGCCAGATTACGCTTTTATATTGAAGCAAATACTAATAAATATTTTCGGCAGCAACATCTACGGCCATTGTTGAAAGACCCAATTGCAATCTTTTCTGCCGACTGGATCTTTAGCAATTTCAATACACAAAATATTATTCTCATCAGACACCCTGCTGCCTTCGTCGGGAGTCTAAAAAGAATGAACTGGCGTTTCGACTTCAACAATTTCTTACAACAACCGAAACTTATCAAAACGCACCTCGCCCAATATAAAGAAAATATGCTTACTCCCAATAAAGACATAATCGAAGAAGGCTCCCTACTCTGGTGTTGTATACACAAGGTGATTATTTATTATCAACGCCATTACCCGCATTGGATTTACAAACGACATGAGGACATATCAACAAATCCGATAACCGAATTCAGAGTGCTTTATGACCTGTTAGGAATCGAGTTTACCCATAGAATAGAAAAAAAAATACTACAGATGACCTCCTTCACAAATCCCCCTGACGTTATCAAAAACGGTCGGGTCCACCAGTTAAAACGCAACAGTCGGGCTAATATAAAAACCTGGAAACAACGATTAACGCCAGAGGAAATTAAAAAAATAAGGTCCCTCACGGAACCCATAGCTTGTTACTTCTATTCAGATGAAGATTGGTAATTACCGATAGCGATAATACCTAACAAGCGATATAATTGCTAAAATTGGTAGAAAACACACTATGGTAACCCATTGAATGGGTGACGCAAACCGTCTGATAAGTTTCAAGTGAGCTTTGAGTTTTCGCTTCAATTTATCTTTTGAAAAAGCTCCGCCAATGGAAGCTGATACCCTATGCCACACCTTAGCCTGGGGAACGTAAACAATCGTCTTCCCCTTTGCGATCAACCGCAAAGACAAATCAACATCTTCTCCATACATGGCATACGTCTCGTCAAAACCACCCAGGGTAGTAAACAGTTCCGTACGAATGCAAAAACAGCACCCTGTTGCATAATCTGTTTCTCTTGAAACGGAATAGTCGGATTCATCTGACTCTCTGATGCCTATATGGGCAATCATTCCCAACCATAGATTCACTCTCCCTCCTGCGTACCAGATTCGCTCCGGATCGTCAGCATAGTAGATTTTTGGAACTGTGGTGCCCGCCTGGGGATCGTCTTCCAAAGGACCAATTAAGTGCTCAATAAAATGTGGCTCCACCGTTGTATCGTTATTTAAGAATATTACGTACTTTGAATCGTGATGTTTAATCTGCTGGAACCCGGCATTATTACCCCCGGCAAAACCGAGATTTTCAGACAGTGCTAACAAATCCACCTGAGGATAATTTTGTTTAATATATTCAACCGAACCATCTGTGGATCCATTATCTACTACTAAAAGCTTGAAATCGGGATAAGTAACATCCTTAAACGAACTTAGGCAATCCCGCGTTAACTCCTTGCCATTCCAATTCAAAATACAAACACTAACACGAGGGAACGTCATTGTTCCACGACCTCCTCGATTGAAGATACCATCGCATCCCAGGAAAAACGTTTCTTATACTGCTTGATTGCTTCCTGAAATGACGCTCCTCGCTCTTCAGAATAAAACTGTAGAATGGCATCCCGGAAACCCTCTACCGTAGGTCTTACAACGTATCCTACTTCTCCGTGGGGAACGATCTCGGGTAATCCACCTACATCGCTCACAATCACCGGGCAGTTAAAATGATAGGCAATGGGGACAATCCCACTCTGGGTTGCACTTTTATAAGGTAACACGACAACATCTGCTGCTGAAAAGTAGACCTTCACCTCATCATCAGGTATAAATCGCATCTGCAAATCACAAACGTCCGCGACATCCAGGGACGAAACCAAAGACGTATAAACACCTGAATCCTCATAGCACTCACCAGCGACAATGACAGTAAAATCTTTTAACCGGCTCTTGAGTTCCGCCGCAGCTTTGATCAGGATATCTAGTCCCTTGTAGGCCCTAATTAAACCAAAAAATAAAATCGTCTTCTCATTTTTTATCCCTAACTGTTCCCTTGCCACCTCCTTTTTCAAGGGGGGGCCAAACAAATTGTACACAGGATGGGGTGTATATCCATAAGAAGCCCGTGGATAAAGCTTAAGGAGGTCTTCTTCCACCGACCGGGACATAACGATAAAATGATCCACTACGTTGAAAAAATAACGGGTTAATTGCAGATCGAGGGGACGTTTTTCATGGGGTATGACATTGTCACAAATCACCAGCACTTGGGGTGCGATCCTCCTTTTAACGTAACGTACAACCCGACCAAAAGCAGGGGCAAAAAAGGGTAACCAATATTTAAAAATGATCACATCCGGATTGAAGTCCGCGATGGTCTGCCCGGTTCTACGCCACGATAGAGGATTAATGGAGCTTAGTAATGTATTATTAGGAAACGGCAGCAGACTAGACTCTTCTTCATATTGTGTTTTCCCAGGAAATAGCCACTGGGGATACTGGGTCGTAAAATTAATTGCCAATACCTCATGATTCTCGGCAAGTGTTTTCGCCAGTGTCACATTAAAATGAGCAATCCCCCCGCGAAAAGGGGGGAAAGTCCCCACCAGCGTAAATCTCATTAGTTAAGGAGGGTTACCACGGCGTCACGAACCCGTTCGGGGGGTAAATCCCACATACAACTCCGCTCATACCTGCAGGTGGGGTGATAGTAACATTCACACGGTTTGTCGGGAGCCAAGATTTCAGCCGCGGTGAAAAAATGAAACTCACTGGGATTGAAAATATTATTCAATAACACCACCGGGATTTTTAAACCGATGGCGAAATGTAATGCCATGGTCACAGTAGTTACCATTACCGTACACTGTTTGACCAGACCCATGAATTCGCGGATGGAAAAAACACCTAAATAGTGCGCTCCGGTCTTCTGAGATAAACGCCGATTCTTGTCATCCTCTTCCGGGCCTCCCAAGAGCAAAACCTGGTACCCCCGGCCTTTTAATTGACCCACGAGTTTCTCCCAGTAAACTTCCGGCCACAAACGGGAGGTCCAACGTCCCCCGCAACCAGTATTAAGCCCCACAACTGTCCCGCCCGGTTTAAAACGATCGATTACTGGATTCGGTTTCGGGGAGGGTAAAAGGTATTCCTCACCATTGTATTCCCACCCACAAATCTGAAATATTTCATCCAAATAATGTCGGCGATTCTCCTGACTAATGCGATCTGATATGCCTGTTAGGAATTTATATTCAGACAGGGAATTCAAAGGGGCTGGCATTCCATCCTGAAGTCCAAAACCGTAACGTTGTTTGACGGATAAGTCTTCTATAAGGGCACAGGCTTCCGGGTCTTTGTCCAAGTTAATTCCTACTTCGAAATCCAACGCCCGCAACCAGAGCAGAGAAGCTAAGTTAAAGGAAAGTTTGTGATCCACGATCTCGGGCAGGACTTCTGGATATTGGGTAAGCCAAAATATTCGGCCCTGGGGATAATCCCTGCGAAGTCGTGTAAGAATGGGGGTCGTACGAATTACATCCCCCTGGGCTCCCAATTTGATCACCAGTAAATTGAAATCCGTAAGGTCTTTGGCCAGACACGACGAAGAGCATTCCACGCCCTGTTCCTTATGCGGTTTACAGGGAACAGCTCCCTGAAAATGCCGGCAACGATACTGTAAATCCATCCTATTAAAAGTGAAAACCGGAATTCCTTAAACGACTTTTTCTGGAATGATTCTTTTTACCCGCCTTTCTTGGTCTTGCTGAATGCGGGCAATCATTTCGGCAATCAGTCCTAGTGAAAAACTCCACATCCCTAAAATAATTACCAGAGCCCCAAACAGGAGCATGGCAAAATGTTTCTGGAACGGCTCCCCATACCCATATTTGAGAACGACGACATAACTTTCTACCAAAACCCCTAAAAAGAAACTGAATAATCCCAACAAACCAAAAAGATGAAGGGGTGATTGCGTATAACGGTTTAAGAACATAATTGTCAGTAGGTCAAAGAAGCCGTGAAACAAGCGTGAGCCACCATATTTTGTACGACCATATTTTCGCGGGCGGTGATTCACCACAATCTCTGTAATACGAAATCGCTTGTCCCCGGCTAAAGCAGGAATGTATCGGTGCCGGCCTCCATATAATTCTATCGAACGAACCACCGACTGGCGGTAGGCCTTCAACCCACAGTTGAAGTCATGAATGCGAACGCCGGTCATTGTCCGCACCACAAAATTGAATAATTTCGAAGGCCACCGTTTGCTGACGGGATCCAAACGTTTCTTCTTCCAACCAGAAACCAGGTCGAATCCTTCCTCTAATTTCGACAGTAGGTGGGGAATTTCATGGGGATCATCCTGAAGGTCGGCATCCAGGGTGATGATCACGTCACCCTGAGCGTATTTAAACCCTTCTGATAGGGCCGCCGCCTTCCCATAATTCCGGTAGAATTGAACCAACTTGACCGCTGCATTTTGCTGAGCCAATTCAAGACAAATTTCCCCCGATCCATCCCACGAACCATCATCCACGAAAACGATCTCGTAATCAGCATAAGGCGCTAACACCGACTGCAACTCCGGGAACAATTCAGGGATGGATTCAGCCTCGTTAAATACGGGGATTACAACGGAAAGGGACGGCATGGTTAAGGACTTACCTTCGCCAGCATCCGGGAACCGATACGCTTAAGTTGGGGATAGGCAGCCCCGAATTCCCGCCCGGTAATGTTAAGGGTTATTTTGAATTTTTTATCCGGATTTTCTAACATAATCTGTTGAATCAAGTTCCCCTGAGTCTTAGGTTTGGTGACCAAACTAATACGACCGGAACTTCTTTCAAAATTGTATTCACCCACCATGCCAGGAAATGTTTGGGGAATGACGCCCCATAACATACTGGTGAATTCTAAAGGCTTCAACCCCATGAGCCAGGGATAAAGTTCCTGCAAAGCGTCACGATTATACACACGATCCTGAAGGATATCCCAGGCAATTAACTGTTTTTGAAAGAGGGCAAGGAACGCTGTCTTACGACCCAGGAGATCCTTGAATAGTAAAAAGGTGCTGTCCCCGGTTGAATTAAAAGTAAAAGTGAGTTGGCCTTGGATTCCCCCCTGGGATATGATAGTCCCGTTGCCCCTACATTGACCGTACGTGGCAACCAATTGAGCATAGTCGGGTTGGGGGAGAAATTCTACCTCAGTTGAGAGGGGACGCTGGTGAATGCATCCGATACCACTGATCGCCAGGAATGGAAGCAACCAAAGGAAGATTCTATTGAGGATAAGCCTTGGTTCGGAGGAGTTCATTGGACTGATCATATTCAGCGGCCTTGCGGTAGACCTCCCGAGCCTCCTTTTCCCGATTCACCTTCATGAGTATATCCCCTAAATGCTCAAGTACTACAGCATTGGTATCCACCAACGTGACTGAATCCTGCAGATAGGACAATGCTTTGTTCAATTCTCCTAACTTAAAATAAATCCAACCGATAGTGTCCAAATAAGCGGCATTATCGGCTTCCAACCGAACAGCCTTTTTGGCCATTTCAAGGGCTCGTGGTAAGTCCTTGGAACGCGTAGTCAGGCTGTAGGCAAAATTGTTATAGGCCTGGGCATCCAGGCTATCAGTGGCGATTAACAATTCATACAGCGAATCGGATTCACTCCAGCGACCTTGAGAATCAAGGATGATTGCTAACATATGTTGTACATTACGGGACCTGGGATTGAGGGCGAGGGCTTGCCGAAGATGAGGCTCAGCGTCAGAATAAGCTTTGATCTGGTAATAACTATTCCCAAGTAAATACTGAATCATGAATTCGTCCTGGAAACGGTCTGCCACAGGAGCTAATACTTCAATGGCTTTCTGCGCTTGGTGTCGACTTAGGGTAATGAGCGCCTGATCGGCATAACCGCGGGGATCTTCTGGGAAATGGTCCGTCAATGAATCGGCAAAAATCTGGGCCTCGGAATAACTCTCCTCTTCCATGTACAAGGTGACTAAATAATGTAAAACGCTGGCGTTCAAATTATTGGGGTCATAGGCCTTAATAAATACCTTTCGAGCTTCTT
The DNA here is from genome assembly GCA_964628055.1 of uncultured bacterium. Classification (GTDB taxonomy): domain Bacteria; phylum Fidelibacterota; class Marinisomatia; order Marinisomatales; family TCS56; genus CAZBEL01. Next base: position 8,454 of record CAZVNL010000034.1, read on the forward strand.
CGGGTTGCTGAGCTTGATAATAAATAGCACCCAGCTGTATCCACCGCTTGACGCTGGGTCCTTCAAGATCAATGATCTTTTTCAAGGCCTCGATAGCTTCCTGGTAGTCCTCGTTCATTACCGCCAAATCGGCCAGGGTCGCCAGGTATTGAACATTCTGCTGGTCCAAGTCAGCTAAGCGCTTGAAGAGGGTTTCCGCTCGGTCGAACTGTCGGGTTCGTAACGCCAATTCCGCTACTTTTTCTATCTGCCCGAGGAGGGAAGGGTCTTTCTCGTAAGCCTGCTGATAAAACTGTAGAGCAGTATCCCACTGCTTCCGAGATAACGCAATGTCTCCTAAGGTTATCAAGTGCTGGGGATTATCAGGCTCGAGAACCTTTAAGAGCTGTAACTGTTTTTCAGCATCCTTGTAACGGTGGGTGGCCAAATACTGGTTGACCAACATATTACGCGCTTCCAAGTCCAGGGAATCGAGCTTTAGCGCTGTTAATAAATGAGTCTCAGCGCGTTTAGGCTTGCCCAGGTTCCAATAACATTCTGCCAGAGAAACATGGATGGCACCGGCCTCGGGGTCCAAATCCAGGGCATCTTGAAACTCAATGATCGCCCGCGCATACTGCCCCTGATTCATGTACAGTTGGCCATCCATGAAGTAGCGTAGAGCTTCGGGATCGGGTCTGCGCGTGGACGTAGTGGTCGTATCGGAAGGAACAGATTCAACTACTATTGCCGGTGGGGATGTCTCCGGAGACGGCGATTCCTCTTGCGGGGATACCGACGGCGTGGTCGTGCATCCTGACCACCATGCCATTCCTACAAACAGCAATAGAAGCAGGGTAAGTTTCCTGGTGTTCACCATTTTCTTTCGATCGTCCTATGGGTATACGACATAGTAAATCTCATCAATAGTTTTCCATATTTACTTTTTTTCTTTATTTGTCGGCGTTTCTTCCTGAAATATTTGCACGCCATTCCCCCCTTCGCCTTTGACCTGATACATGGCGAGGTCGGCTTTGGTAATAAGGTCCTTGATGACGTTAGAGTCATTGGGGAATTCGGACATTCCAGCGCTAATAGTCATTCTCACGGTAACGCCTTCCCTATGAAAGTGGTGGTTGGCAATGTTTTCTACAATCCGGTCGGCAATGGGTTTGGAGGCCTTTTTATTGGTATTCACCAGTAAAATCACAAATTCTTCACCCCCATAACGACCTACCACATCGATGGTGCGGACACTGGACTTAATGATCTGAGCGACTTTTTTAAGAACATAGTCCCCGTACAAATGGGAATAGGTATCGTTAATACGTTTAAATTTATCCAGGTCCAACATAACCAAAACAAATTCATGTTGGTAACGTGTGGATCGACTTACTTCCTCAACGAATCGTTCCATGAAGGCTTTATGATTCAAAAGGCCCGTCAAACCGTCGTGAATGGCGCTTTGATGAACTTTCTGGTACTCCCGGTGCCAGTTTAATACGGTACCCACCATCAAAGAGAGGAGTTCCAACAAGGCCTGGTTGGCTTCACTAAAACTCCGGGAGGTCATTCTTTCCAGAGCGATGGTGCCAATGACCTCTTCATTCGCGATAATGGGAACTGCCAGGATGGACATGAAATGATAATGATCCATATCGCCCGGACCAAAACGTCCCGCTTCATCAAAGTCCTGCTCCCAATAACTGGAACAGATGACCTGTTTCTCCCGATAGGGTAAACCGTGAAGCGTATCGGTAATGGCAAAGGACATCCCTTCTCCTACGTCATCCTGAAAACCGTCCACTAAACGTACCATCGCCATATTGGTTTCAACCCCTTTCATGGTGATCGTTAATTTATCGTAATTGAACACTGAGCGACAGAACGTACGAATCTTTTGGAGTACTTCCCCCTCGTCGGTTTTCAAATCCATGGCGCTGATCAGGTTGATCACCCGGTTACAACTATACCGCTCGTCCAATAGACGTTCGATGAGTTCTAATTTTTCCACACCAAGGGTGATCATCTTGGCCAGATCAAACACAAGGTGGCGATCATCTTCCCGGATGGAGGAAAAATGATCCGTCAATAATAGTAAGCAACCTAAGGGAGCGTTTTTATACTGGATGCGAATACCGATGATACACTCGCTTCCCCTCCAGTTCCGCTGGGTAAAGATAGCCTCCCACCCTTCCGTTATATCCTTCTGTTGTAGAAGAAGGGCTTGGTCCTCCCGGATAATCGACTGTAAAACGGGGTTTTCATGGGGAACAAACTCGGCGAAATCCTTCCGGGTGGCTTTCTGTAATGTGTAACCTTCGTTGACCGGGTCGAGCATAAATACCGCGGCAGCGTAATGATCTCCCAATCCCTGGGCAGTCTCTAAAACAATTTCAATGAACTCATCGTACTGTTCACGAAGTTCCTCACCCTGGAAGAGATCACCTTCTTCTTCAAACCCGGCGTAAGTTCTCGGGATGGTCATCCTTTTTTGGGGTGTTTTTTCCTTGGGGCGGGCGTAGAGATATAAGACAATGACTAGGATTACAAAGATTAATCCACGAACTAAATCATAATACATACCCTCTGGCCGGGGAAAAATGATAAAATAGAATACACTAAGGGCGAGGAAGAGGGTTAAGATTTTTCTCATCATGTTGTTTTACGGTAGTAGAATCCCCGTTATATAAACTTACATATTCAACGGGGAAAAGCGAAAGAGCTTTGAGCGGAAAATTAGAAGTGAGCCGTTTCTACTGCGGATTCCCTACGAATTGAATTTTATCTTCAAATTGATTGGTAGGTGCGGGGAGGGTTGTATTGGAGGAATCTTCTTCTTCGTTCGCGATGAGATTTGACCCTGTTTGCAGGGTTGGGATATTAGCCTTCATGGAGGGTGGGGGGGTGACTTTGGTGGTCATCCGCGGAGGCACTGCTTCTACCCCAGTGGGGGTTGGTAATAATTCAGATCCTACAAAGAGCACCGCTACAACCAGCGCTACCATCAATCCGGCATGGGCGGGTTTAAAGCCGAAAATACGAAAGTCCCCGGGGCTACGGGAGGGAGTGGACTGAACGGGTTTGGAGCGTTCCCGAGCAATCCGCCGCTGTAAACGCAACATAAAATCAGATGAGGTCTTCACCTGGGGCGAAGCTTTTAAAGCGCTCATCACCTGGCGCACTGATTCCACAGTCTGTGCTAACTGGGGATTGGTCTTTAAATGCTGTTCGAATTCCTTCTTTTGAGGAATGGTGAGTGTGTTTTCGATATAGGCGGATATTAAGTCTTCAAACTGATAACGATCCATCGATATGCAGTGCCTCCTTATCTAAATGGTTTCAATGATGCCTGCAATTGCAACCGAGCCCGGTTGATTCGTGATTTCACTGTGCCTAAAGGAACATCGACGATTTTACTAATCTCTTCATAGGAAAGTTCCTGGATATCCCGGAGAATGATTACCGTCCGAAAATGAGGGGGCAGGGCTTGAATCGCTTTCTGGATTTGTTGTTCGGTGAACTGCACCTGCACCGCTTCCCCCGTCTCCGGTTGAACCGCCGGTAATTGGTATTCCCGCTCCTCGGTCCCCATGCGACTCAAATTCGTGACTTTGCGGCGTTTTCGCTTCCGTAATTCAGTCTTCGCCAAATTGCCCGCAATGGTATAAATCCAGGTGGAAAACTTGGCGATGTTACGGTAAAAATGCCGATGGGTGTATAGCTTCAACATGGTGTCCTGGACAATATCTTCCGATAATTCAAAATCATCCACGAAGCGGTAGACAAAAGTCATCAGTCTATCGCGGTAACGATTTACCAACTCCACGTAAGCCTGTTCGTCCCCTTCCTGGAAACGCCCAATAAGTTCCTCGTCCGTATAACGGTAACTGTCATCCACGGATGGATAAGGCTCCGAATAGGAACTGGATGAGTAAGGACTCATCGGGTGTACTTGTGGTTTTAACGTGTTCATCGGCATGGTGCAGGGCTTTTAGGGCATATTCCAGCTCTTTCCGCGAGTATGCTTTCGCAAACTGGGGTAATTGTCGACGTAATCCATCCGATAATGGAATGTAACCATTTTGTTTTCCCGAAGTTCCCGGTGAAATCTTTAAAAACAGAAGTTCCCGGAAAAGAGTGGTTAACCGGTAAATTAAGGTCAACATGGAAATACCCTGTGTCAGTAGAGACCAACCCTGGACGATGGCAACCTCCAGGTTTCGCCGACCCACGGCAAGTAAAAACTCCCAGGTCTGATATTCCCGCTGCCACCCAGCAAACTCCTGGACTTTCTCAGGGGTTAATTCCTGGTCTTTATCCAGGCTCAACCCGATTTTTTCAATCTCGTTCGCCAGATGATAAACCGAGTCACCGGCAATTTCCAGCACCATCTCAACAACTTGCGGCGAAGGAGTAATCCCCTGGGTTTTGAAAAAATAGCGACACCATTTCCGAAGCTCCTTTTGAAAGGGCGTACGCACCGACACCGGTTCCACAATTTCAGCTAGTTTCTTTACGAAGGTAGACTGATCATTGAAATTGTCAATAATGATTATGAGATAATGATTGGGAAGTGGTTGACGGCAATAGTCAAGAAGTTCCCGGCGGTAGGGCTCGCGCAGGGCTCGGGGATTTCTCAACATAAAGATTTTTTCCTGGCTGAACAGATCTGTCTTGGTTAACTGGTCAATAATCTCTCGCCCGGACATCTCTTCCGGCAATAGGATAGTTTTTTCAACAGTTCCCCCTGGAGATATCCGCTTGGTAAGTTGATCAAGGAGGAAAGACTGTAGATAATAGTCATTGCCTTTTAAGAACACAACTGGTTCCACCTTACCGTCCTGAATACTCCGGATGGCGGTACGAAACTCACGCATGGCTACGGCCCTTTCGTTCAAAGAAACTCACGAACACGACCGCTAAAAAGGCCAGGACAAAGCTAACCAATCTTTCCGTCATCAACGCTTGCCAGGCGGTCACGTTGGCCCAAATGATAGTTGACAAGGCTCCGGTAATCATCCCAGCAACAACCCCGTTGCGAGTGGTCTTTTTCCACCACAAGGTCAATATGAGCGCGGGACCAAAGGAGGCCCCCAGACCACTCCAGGCGTAGGAAACCAACTCAAACACCAGGTCCTTGTTCACCAGGGCAATGGTAAACGCAAAGAGACCAATGATCACCGTAAACAAACGGCCCACGAAAACACTCACGCGATCGGTTAACTCGGTCCCATAGTAATGCCGGGCAAAGTCTTCCGTCAAAACCGTCGTAGAGACCAACAATTGCGAATCAGCTGTAGACATCATGGCCGCAATGGCCCCTGAAATAATAATTCCTGCCAGCAGTGAGGGCATGAGATTCTGAGCCATTAAGGGCATCAATTTCTCCGGATCGGGAAGCTGGTCAATAGAAGTCAGCAATATACCATTGAAATACAGTTGCCCGGTGTTGATAAGTTGCAAGCCTACCAAACCGATGAGCAAGGAACCTAAGAATCCCGGCACGGCCCAACTGTAAGCAATCCAGCGGCTCTTGGAAATGTGGGTGGCTTTATCAATGGCCATATAGCGCACGACTAAATGGGGTTGACCCAGGTAGCCTAAGCCCCAGCTCAAACCGCCCAGAGCGCTAATAAAAGCACCCAATCCTTCTTTACCACCGAAGAGGGTTGACCAATTCGAAACGGATTCATGGGGCACACCGGTCAACTTAATCCAACCCACCAAGGGAAGAATGACCAGGGTTCCAATCATGATAATCCCCTGGAGGAGATCAGTCCAGGCCACGGCAAAAAAGCCCCCTAAAAGCGTATAGAAAACAATGATAACCGCCCCTAAAATCATCCCCTGCAACTCCGAAACGCCAAAGGTTACGTTCAACACTTTCCCAGCCCCGGAAAACTGTGCTGCTACATAAAACATGAAGAAAAAGGTAATAATTGCCGCGGACAAAATACGGATCGTCCCGGAGTCGTCCTTAAAGCGTCTGGCGAATAATTCCGGTAGGGTAAGGGCCCCGTACTTTTCGGTAGCCCGCCGGAGGGGACTGGCAATAATCAACCAGGAGAGCATAATCCCGCCCACACAGCCGATAACGGTCCACAGTTCCAGTAACCCGGCAACGAGGGCCGCACCAGGGAGCCCCAGGATGAGCCAGGCCGATTCTCCTGAGGCCCGCTCGGAGAAGGCAATGACCCAGGGCCCCAAACGATGACCACCAAGGGCAAAATCTTTTAAATCTTTCGTTAACCGAACCGAATAAACCCCCACCCCCAAAACGAGAAGTAAATAGACGACGAAAGCGACAGCGGTTAAACCCATACTATTGTACTCCCAGGGTGATTAAGGCCACAAAGATACAATAGACCCCAAACCAATAGAAACGTCCCGACGCTAACATTCCCAAAAGCCATTTTAAGGCGATCCAACCCATCAAAAAGGAACTGACTAAGCCGGTAAGTAACGCCGAGATAGGAATGGGTGAAAGGGCCTGTGGAGAGAGATCAAGCCAGGTCAGGAGGCCGGCCCCGGCGATAGCCGGGATGGCCAATAAAAAGGAAAACCGGGCCGCCTCCTGAGCGTTAACCCCTAAAAATAGTCCCATACTGATGGTAACTCCCGAGCGGGATATACCCGGAATGATCGCCACCATTTGAGCCACGCCAACAATCAAACCCCGTCCTAATGTCAGGGGCCCATCCCGATGGGAAATCCACCGAGTCGCTAGGAGAATAACGCCAGTAATAAAAAGTGCCAAGGCTACATAGCTCACGTTGTCAAACAATCCTTCCAAAGTTGTTTTTAAGGAAAATCCACCCACCACAGCAGGCAAGGTTCCAATTATTAAAGTTAAAATATAAACTTGGGTCGGCTTTTCAGCGATGGTTGACAGGAGCCTCCAGATGTCTTTCCAGAAAACCACTAAAACGCTTAAGAGCGTCCCAACGTGAACGACTACTTCGAACACATTCCCAGGAAGTTCAAGACCTAATAACCGTTGACCAATAACCAAATGCCCGGAACTGCTAATGGGTAGAAATTCCGTGAATCCTTGCAAAATCCCTAAAATGAAAGCATCAATAACAGTCATACGTTCCAAATCGGTAGCCCTAATTTAGCAGGGGGAAGGAGTGAAACGGAAGAGCTCCCTCATTTCCAACCAACGATCCCGATCATTCGCCCGGCCTGAGCCCCTTCCCGCCGGTAGGAATAATAGTGGCGGGATTGGCAACAGGTGCATTGACGAACATCCTTCACCTGGTTTTCGGGTATACCGTGCTGTAGCAATTGCGCCTTTAGGGCGGCTTGTAAAGACAAATGGGGCAAGTCGCCATTTTTTCCATCTACAAATTGAGGGGGGAATTGGGCCGCCACTTCTGCACCCACCTCAAAACAACACTGGCGAATGGAAGGTCCGAGGAGAAAGCGTATCTGGTCGAGGGAAGCCTCTAATTCCTGTAATCGTTCAACCGTCCGGTATCCGATCCCTTTGGCGATGCTGCGCCAACCGGCATGAACCAGCCCAAAACAACAGGTTACCGGATCGAGAATGAACAGGGGGATACAATCAGCTACCTGTATGGTGAGGACCAACTGGGGATTGTTGGTGAGAACGCCATCGGTTTGCGGATACGGCCCGGGTCGCTCCACGACTACCACGCGTGTGGAATGAACCTGTTCCGGAACGACCAACCTGGTCGGTTCAAGTCCAACTGCGCGCGCTACCAACTCTCGGCTGGATAAATGATTCAGGTCAAAAGAACGCAAAGAAAACTGGGCGACAAAGCCGGGGGTCTGAAAATAGGAAGAGTAGTCCAGTAGCTCAGGCGGTAGCGACATGGGATCCCTGTTTGGGTTAGTATCTATGGTGTTCTAGGTTGAATGATCTGGAGGGAATCCTTGATGAAATACCCCGCCGGTACAAATTGTCCGGCGGAGTATTTCAACACCTGAAGGGCGGTATTCAGCCGGGGAGTCGCCGAACGGGTGAAAGAATAGATATGGGCTACCCCGCGGAATTCATCCAAGGAAGTTAGTCGTTTTTCCACTGCTTCCCGGGTGAGCCGAGTGGAACTCATGACAGTGAGTAACAGGCGGGCACAGTCATAACCGGAGGTGAACAGTTCATCGCTAAAGGGGTCGGCAACGTTATAGGTAGGTTTCTGGTAGTTAGTCACGATCGATAAACCGCTAAGGTGAGGCCGCACATTTTCCTGGTTCAACACTTCCAAATTTTGCCAATTTCCGTTCCCGACCAAATGCGTTTGGAGGTTATAGACGGGAAACTGGGGCGCTACGTAGGTCAAATCGCCCCGATGAAGGGGGAGATACAGCCCCTGGATGGTTTCCAGGACAATTTTACTGGAGTCCACTTTTTCCTCTGGTTCTTCTTCAGGAAGTTCGAAGAGATCCACTTCGGACACATCGAACATGGCGTCTACGCTATCGATGTCTATCCCCAGGTAAGCCTCATAGGGATAAGGTTTTTCTCGTAAGTCAAAGGCCTTCTGTCGCAAGGCCTTGAATTGACGGCTAAGGTCCTTCGGAGTCTCCGTGTACCATTCCACCGCCACCACTTTTTTACCTAAGGCATCGGCCTCTTTTAAGAAGGCATCCGTGAGGGATTCACCAAATTTGTCGGCCGGGGCCAAAACGGCCAAACTATCCAGATGTAAAATGTTCGCTGCGTAGCGGGCGGCTAATTTCCCCCTAGTGGCTAAGTTAGAGTTCAATTGAAATACATGTTTAAAGAGGGCTGTGAGATCGTCCTCATAAGCCATCGGCAATAACAAGGGAATCGTATTTTGGTCCACCACATTGGCAGCCACCAAAGCGGTCTGTTCTCGCAAAGGACCAATGATAGTGATGACACGCGGATTGCGAATTAAACGGCGGACAGAGCGGATAGTTTTTAATTCTTCCCCCCGATTATCGTAGATGATAAAGGCGATTTTTAAATCCAGAGAATTGGTTTCCTGAAGAAACTGGTACAACCCTTTCACAAACAGCCGGCCCGAAGAGGCAAAATCCCCGGAGAGGGGAGCGACAATACCGATGGTAACAGTCTGTTTCGGAGGTCGGTACGACGCCAGCAATAATTTTTCATAGAGATCAAAGTAATCTTCAGGAACGGTTTCCGGGGCGATGCGGTTGAGGGTTAAGGCGCTGTCATCTGGCCGTCCCAGGTACAATTCCCGGTAGCCCCGAGTTAAAAACAAAATTGTCTTAGCCGATTCATCGGTTTCCACGGCTAATAATTCGTCGAGCGTGGAGAGCGAAATATTCAGTTGAATAGCCCGCAGCAGCCGTTTGTCGACACGTTGTAGAAAGGTTTTGTCCCGGGCAAGGGTCCGGGCTCGGAAATACATGCGAAAAGCGGAATCGTAGGCTCCCAAGTCAGCGAAGATGTCCCCGTAGCAGAAGAAGACGTCCTTCATGTACTCGCTATTGGGATAGGACTTCAACAATTTACGTCCATAGGATTTGGCTTCATCGAGGCGACCCTGGGCGCGTGTGGTCTTCATGAGTAAAAGGGTGGTGGGTAGATCGTAGGTTTGGGGGCTCTCCTTCAACACTTTTTTCAGCAGCGATTCGGCAATGGTGAAACGTCCGGCGTTATAGTGCTCCACGGCCTGGAGAAAATGTTCCCTTCCCCGACGCTCCCGAGACCAGGATTGATCGGCAATTAATAAACCACCGAATAAAACCAAAAACAGGGGGGCGAAAAGGCGTCCGTTACGGAACAAGTTCATTACGGAAATGATCGGTAAACCTTTCATGAAACTGAAGTTGGACGACAGTTACCCATACCTCATTCCCACTCAATTGTTCCCGGTGGCTTGGAGGTTATGTCATAAACGACCCGGTTAATACCCTGGACGTTATTCACGATACGGTTGGAAATGTGGGAGAGCACCTCTGGGGGCATGCGATACCAGTCGGCAGTCATGCCGTCACGACTGGTGACCGCCCGGAGGGCTAAAAGGTAACCATAGGTACGCTGGTCACCCATGACTCCTACAGTCTTCAAGGGGACCAGGACGGCAAACGCCTGCCAGATCTCGTCGTATAGGCCCTCCTGGTGCAATGCATCCAGGAAAAGTTCGTCAGCCTGGCGTAAAATGGCCAACCTGTCTTCGGTAACTTCGCCTAAGATACGGACGGCTAGACCCGGGCCAGGGAAGGGGTGTCGTTGCAGGAGCGTCCCCGGTAAACCTAATTCCCGTCCAACCTGGCGCACTTCGTCTTTGAATAGTTCTTTCAGCGGCTCCACCAACTTAAAGGTCATATCCGTGGGTAGTCCCCCTACGTTATGATGGCTTTTAATGACCGCGGCAGGGCCGCCCTGGTGTACGGTGCCGCTTTCGATGACATCGGGATACAGGGTTCCCTGGGCCAGGTACTTAAACCCTCCGGACGCTTCCGCCACCAACTCAAAGGAACGAATGAATTGTTCCCCAATGCGTTTCCGTTTTTCTTCGGGATCGACAACCCCCTTCAATTTTTTTAGGAACAACTCCCGATGATCCACCATTTTCACCGGAAATTTTAAGACCTCCTCTAAAGCGGTAACCGCCTGGCGAGCCTCGGCACTCCGTAATAATCCGTGATCAATAAACACAGCGCTTACTTGTTCCCCGACGGCCCTGTTCAGGAGCGCGGCTACCACGGTGGAATCCACCCCCCCACTAACTCCGCAGAGGACCCGCTGATGGCCTAACTGTTTCCTTAAAGAACGAATTTTGTCCGTAATAAAGTGACCGGCCGTCCAAGTAGGTTCACAGCCGGCAATATGAAAGAGGAAATTCCTTAGCATGGTAGTGCCAGCCTCCGTATGACTGACTTCCGGATGAAACTGGGTAGCATACCGCTGGCTTTTCGGTTCCGCCATGGCAGCGATGATATCGTTAGTAGATTTGGCCAATACTGTCCAACCAACAGGAAGTTTGGTCACCTGGTCGCGATGGCTCATCCATACATTGATTTTGGCAGGGACATCGCGAAAAAAAAGGTTGTGGTCCTGGACCTGTACCCTGCTCAGGCCGTACTCCCCCCTCTTCCGGGTGGTAACTTCGCCCCCAAAATAGCCTGCCAATAACTGGAGGCCGTAACAAATCCCTAATACGGGAATATCCAGGTCAAAGATGCGAGGGTCGCAGACCGGCGCTGAGCTGTGGTAGACGCTGGAAGGCCCCCCGGAAAGAATGAGGGCCTTGGGATTCCTGGACTGGATTTCGTCGAGGGTGGTTCGGTGGGAAAGAATTTCGGAATGAACGTGCTGTTCCCGAATCCGGCGAGCAATAAGTTGCGTGTACTGGGAGCCGAAATCTAATACAATGACGCCTCCCTGGTGCGGTGTCATGCCCAATCCCAGGTTTTAAGGGTGGTTAAGAAAGATCGGTTGGTGAGTTGATAATGGATCGGCGTTACACTGATGAACCCTTGGCTCAGGGCATGGCTATCCCTTTGTAGATGATTCTCGGGATCCACTAACTCCCCTGTCATCCAATAATAAATTCGGCCACGGGGGTCTTCCCGTTTATCAAAACGATCTTTAAAGTAGACATTTCCCTGTTCGGTTACCTGGTAGCCGCGAAGGGCCGAAAGGAGCCGGTTGGGCACGTTCACATTCAACAGAGTACCTGGAGGTAAGCCATTCTGAAGAATTTTTTTCGCTACGTTTACGGCAACCTTCTTCGCTGTGGTATATTCACCATCTTTCATGGAATCTAAACTGATGGCCATGGAGGGAATTCCTAACAGCGTCCCTTCAGTAGCGGCCGAGACGGTGCCGGAATAGATGACATTGGTACCCACGTTGGCCCCCAAATTGATCCCTGACACCACCAGGTCAGGTGGGCTTTTTAACAGGGCGTGCACAGCAATTTTTACACAGTCGGCCGGGGTACCATCCACAGCGAAGCCGTGAAAGCCATCGCGCCGTTGCACCGGTTGTAAGCGAATGGGATTGGAAATGGTAATGGCATGTCCTACGGCGCTCTTTTCCGTATCCGGCGCCACAACGGTCACCTTCCCCACCGTTTTCATGGCCTCCCACAGGGCGTAAATCCCGTGGGCGTAGATCCCATCATCATTAGTAATGAGGATCTGAGGCTGCTCATTCATGTGAACATGCTCAGAAGGTTTGAGAGGGTGGTTTTCATCTCCCATCGAGTAACAATGTGGTCGATAAAGCCCTTCTCTAACAAAAACTCCGCCCGCTGGAAACCAGGGGGTAAATCCTGGCCAATGGTCTGTTTGATCACCCGGGGGCCAGCGAACCCAATGAGGGCCCCGGGTTCAGAAAGGATCACGTCCCCCAACATCCCGAAACTGGCCGTGACACCACCGGTAGTGGGATCGGTGAGGATGGCTATGTACAGGCCACCCTCTTCAGAAAAACGCGCTAACTTGGCACTGGTCTTGGCCAGTTGCATGAGAGAAATGGCCCCTTCTTGCATGCGCGCTCCCCCGGAAGCACACAGGATAATGAGGGGTAGTCGGTGCTCCCGGGCATGGTCGATGGCGCGGGAAACCTTTTCACCAACCACAGAACCCATACTCCCCCCGATAAACGCAAAATTCATCAGACCCAACACAATGGGGTGATCATTTAAGTGGCCTTCGTAAATGGTAATGGCATCCTTTTGACCCGTTTTCTGCTGGGCGGATTTTAATTGCTGGGCGTATTTCTTTTCAGCCTGGAAGTTCAAGGGATCCACAGGCTCCAGGGAGTCAAACAGCACCTTAGCCTGGCCTTCATCTAATAAGAGATGATAATACACGTCCGGTGAAACCCGGAAATGATGCCCACAATGGCGACAAACGGACAACTGGCGTTCCAATTCCGAGCGGTAGAGGATATCGGTGCAGCCGGGGCATTTAATCCACAGGCCGTCGGGTATCTCCCGCTTGTCGGTCTCTTTTATCTTTTTCGCTACCCGTTTAAACCAGGCCATGGGATGAAAACCGATGTAGAAATTGAAGTTTACGATAAGGGGTGTTTTGCCAGCTATCCACGGGGAGAACTTATTGTGGGGAACCTATTGAATTCTATCCCTGGATTTGACCTGATCAAGGTTACCGGGGAGTTTTTGTTTTTGGGGATCAAGGCGCAGTACGAGGGCGTCTTCGCCGTCTTCGTAATACTTTTCCCGGACACCTATCTCCTCGAAACCAAAATTGTAATAGAGATTAAGGGCCGGGAGGTTAGACCGCTTTACTTCCAGGGTAACCAATTTATAGTTACAATAGCGTTTTAAAAAGGTCCGCAAAAAGTGCTTTCCTAATCCCCGATGTTGATAGGGAATATCCAGCGCTAAGTTCAGAATGCGTATACCTTCAGGAAGCTCCTGGGCAAATAGATAGCCGATGATTTTCCGGTTTTCTTCCAGTACGAGGGAGATCACATTGGGCCGTAAGGAGAGTTCGTAAGCCAATTGAGCCCACGTCCAGGGGTAGGAAAAAACCCGTTCCTCGATGAGCGCCAGGGACTCTAAATCCGCCGTGGTGGCCTTGCGAATCAGCATCAGGAAGGAGCTTTTACCTGGAAGGTGCTCACGTAATGGGGTGTAATACGATCCGGTTCGTTCAAAACCCACTCGTCATAGTATCGCTGGGCTAAAATGGCTACCCATTTAGCCGAGGGTAAAACCTCCATCGCCGGACTCCTTTCTCGTAAAAATTGGCCACACCCATAATGGACCAGATGGACTTCCGAGGGTAGTTCAGCGTTGATTTCCCTCCACGGTTGGGCCTTCACCTCAGACTGCACCTGAACTTCGCCATTCCGAACAGTAAACGGTTGGTGAAATAGAATCTCCCCGTGGGAAAAAAGAAAGGCTCTAAGCTGGGCCTTTTCCAGCTTACTACCCAGGGCGAGGGTCATGAGGGTAGGCACAGGAATGAGCGGCAGGTTATGACTGAAGGCCAGTCCTTTGGCAAAGCTCAGGCCGATTCGCAACCCGGTGAAAGAACCGGGACCGATGGAAACGGCAATTCCATCTAACGCCTCCAATTTAAAGGGGTGTTGCGTTTTTAAATCTTCCAAGAACAGGGGCAACCGTTCGGCATGGCGACGAGGAATAGATTTTTCAACCATTGTTTGTAGCTGCCCCTTTTCAAACAGGGCTACACCACAAACATCGGTAGCGGTTTCCAGGGCCAGGAGTTTCATGTTTACAACCAACGGGTGGTTACATCCCGGCGTTCAGGTTCTCCTTGGAAGCGGTTGAATTGCAACTGGAGCGTGCCGGGAGGTAGCAGGTCCCGGATGCGATCGGCCCATTCCACGACGGTAATGGCCTCACCGGGGGATAACAACTCTATGCCACCAATGTTCACAAAGTCCTGGGTGGTGTTTAAACGGTAGCAATCTACGTGGTAGAGGATTAGGCTTGAGCCCGTATATTCACTTACTAATTTAAAGGTTGGGGAGCCCACGTGTTCATGAATTCCCAAACCCTGGGCAAAGCCCTGGACGAAAGTGGTCTTGCCGGTTCCTAAATCACCTATTAGGGCGATAACCGTGCCTGGAGCCACCTTGTGGGCCAACTCCTTGGCCCAGGTTTTGGTCGCCAAAGGAGAAGGAAAAGTAAGGGGCTGGTTTTCCTCAAAAATCATGGTCCTTACGGTGTGGGACGTGGTTATGGCTACCGTTCCTTCAAAATGGCTACGGGAACCAACATTTCCTCCAGGGAAATACCGCCGTGTTGAAAGCTCCCTTTCAATACCGACTCGTACCGATGTTGTTGGTTAGGATACAGGAAAAAGACCTCGTCTTTGGCAACGATATAATTGGTTTGATGGACAATTTCCGGAAGTAGGTACCGCTGTGGTTTGCGAATGATAAGAGCATTCTTTTCCCGGCAATTCAGGTTGTGACCATATTTATACCGGATCCCCGTGGAGGTCTCCCGGTCCGCCCCCACTAAAACCCCCCGGTGTACCCGAATACTACCGTGATCACTGGTGAGAATGATGGTAAAGCCACTATCCCGTACATCCCGGAGCAAGCGATAGAGCCAGGAATTTTCGAACCAGGTGCGCACGGCGAAGCGATAGCCCGATTCATCCGGGAGCATTTCTTTGAGGATGTCCAATTCAGAGCGCTTGTGAGCCAGGAGGTCCACGAAATTTACTACTACCGTTAAGAAATCCAGATGGAGGTACTCACCTATGTGCCCCTGGAACCGTAGACCATCATCCGCAGATGATATTTTATGGTAGTGATAGCGCAGGTCGCCCAAGCCCTTCCGCTGCAGTAGATCGTTTAAGAACTGTTCTTCATAACGGTTGAAGCCACTCTGGCGTTCGCGCATGTCGGTAACCTGTTGAGGGTACCGGCGACATAATTCCACGGGAAAGAGCCCGGAGAAAATGGCATTACGACTAAAGGGCGTTGCTGACGGCAGGATGGAGATCTGGTAATCTATTTCCAAATCAAACTGGGAACGCAATTCCGGGGCCAGGGCCATGAACTGATCGTGGCGCAAACCGTCCACGAGGATAAAACACATTTTTTGCCCTTGTTTTAACTTTGGAAACAGAAAATGACCTAAAACATGAGGAGAGAGCACCGGTCTGGTCTCCTCTCCTAACCACTGGAGGTAATTATCTTCCACAAAGTGGACAAATTCACGATTACTGCTTTGAATCTGTTCAGTTAGGATATTCCCCAGACCCAGGTCTTTGTGTTCATCGAAACTGAGCTGCCAGGCAATTAAACGGTTGTAAATCTGCCACCAGTCGTCAATCTCCAGAGAGGAGGCGATGCATTGTTCAATTTCCTGGAAATCTTGCAAATATCCACTGGTGGTGTGTTCCTCGCGGATGCGGGTCTTTTCCAGAATCTGTTTACAGGCCATAAAAATCTGGGTGGGGTTCACCGGTTTGATGAGGAAATGGGCTACCTGCTCGGAAATGGCCTCGTTCATGAGCCACTCCTCTTCGCTCTTGGTAATCATTATCACGGGGAGGGAGGGTTTGAGTTCTTTCAACCGGCGGAGGGTTGCCATGCCATCCATACCGGGCATGAACTGATCCAACAGGACTAACTGGAAAGGTTTCTCCTGGACGGCTTTCAAGGCGTCGGGGCCGTTGGTGACGGAAGTAAGGGAATACCCCTTTTCTTCCAGAAACAGGATGTGGGGTTTCAGATGATCGATTTCATCATCCACCCAGAGGATATGACCACGTGATGGTTTCATTTTTCAAGGCAAAATTACCCTGAGAAATGACTAACAATGAACTATAATTCTGTATGGCAAAATACTCTGAGGTGCCACAAAAATACACTGATAAACGTATTAACAAATACTTCAAGTTATGGTATATCTGCTTTCAGTGGAGAATTGTTACCTTATCCAGTTTTTTTGAAAGAGGAGTAACAGGGAATGGAAAAGAGCCAAACAGGTTTTCGGTGAGCGAAAGTTCGAGAATACGTTTATGAAGATGTCGCCGATTGGGAAGGTAAGGGAATTTAATTAATAACCTAACCCGTTGTGCAAATTAAAGAGGTACATAAGCCAGGGCATGTTTTACATGGTT
>CAZVNL010000035.1:0-16653 GCA_964628055.1 uncultured bacterium
CGCCGGCAATCTCCACCCGAGCTTGACGTTGACAAGGGTTCTCTTCGAATATTGTGGATCACCATTCTCGCCTCCATAAGTGTCGCAATCAGTTTGCAGTGGTACCCCTTAGCGCCTCTACCCGGCTCCCCCTCATTTTTACAAGGAAGCGCTCTCATATTTCTATTGGGAGGCTTCATTCTTCGCTGGACTTCCATCCTGACCCTTGGTCGTTGGTTCACCACTCAGGTGGCCATTCAACCCCATCAGGTGTTCATCAAAAAAGGACCCTACAAACGCCTGCGCCATCCTTCTTATACCGGATTGCTCCTGGAGTTCGTAGGACTCGGTGTTTTCTTCGGCACGTGGGTGAGTTTGGGAATCATGGTGATTCCCATCACCCTGGCAATCCTAAAGCGAATACACAATGAAGAAGCGGCCTTGTTAGCCAGCTTCGGGGAAGCCTATCGCCAGTATCAAACGGAAGCCGATCGCCTTTTCCCGGGCGTCTACTAAATATCTTAGGCCAACAACTCACAATAAATGCGTATTACTTGACATACACTGAATAGCCGGGGTACCTTTTTGGGGCCTGAAATACGGAGGAATTACCATGAAGCATGTGAGTGGATTTCAGAACGTACTAACGTCTATGGCGGTCACCGTTATCTTCCTGGGCCTATTATTTCTTACTCACCTTTACACCCAAGACAAGACACCGCCCACCTCCACCGAACATACAAAATCGGCAACACCAACGGTAAAGTTTGTACTCTACGACACTCCACCAAAACCACTCAAGCCCATCTGACCAACCTACCCTGCCGCGGTCCGGGAAACCAAAATAGAAGGAACCGTAATCATTCAATGTTACATTAACGAACAAGGCCAAGTGACAGAAACGATTGTATTGCAAGGATTGCCCGGTACTGGGCTGGATGAAGCAAGCATCGAAGCCATTACTAAAACACCCTTCAGTCCCGCTATGAATAGGGGCAAACCGGTGGGCGTTTGGATCAGTTTCCCGGTGAAATTTAGCCTGGTAGAACAGAAAACCAATTCCTGCCCACCTTTCTTTCCCATTAACTATAAATCGCCGCCAGGTTAAACTCCGCAAATGGCTGACCAATACCATCCCCGGTAAACCGTACTACTTTACGTAGCATTTCTTGCCCTGTTAAAGCAATCTCATGCCGGTAAAAATACTTCCTGTTTCTTTCTTTAATCGCAATGCACAAAAAGTGGCCCAGGATCTCCTGGGCAAGGTCATTCATGTGCACCAGGTTGGTCAATGGTTGAGGGTACAGATCATCGAAACGGAAGCTTACTACCGCCGGGAAAAGGCCAGTCACGCCTCCCTGGGATACACGGAAAAACGGAAAGCCCTGTTCATGTCCCCGGGAACGATCTACATGTATCATGCTCGGGGAGGCCCCTCCTTTAATATCAGTTGCCGGGGTGCGGGAAATGCCGTCCTGATTAAAGCCGGGCTCCCGTGGGGCACTGAGGTAAAAATGATCACAACCATGCAAAAGTTGAACCCCACCTCCCGGGGATTAACACGATCCAGAGAAAAACTCTGCGCCGGACAAACGTTACTGTGCCGCTCCCTGGGACTCACCGTGGCGGATTGGGACCAAAAAACCTTTCATCCCCAACGGTTCTATCTGGCCGATGTAGGGTACCAACCCAAACGCATCATCCAAACCCGCCGTCTTGGCATTCCCCCTGGCCGGGATGAACACCTTCTCTACCGCTTTATCGACTACGATTACGCACCCTTTTGTACCGAGAACCCCCTCAAGAAGAGAAATTACCGCGCCATGGTGGATTACGTCCTCATCGTACCGGATTAATGCGCGGTCTGAGCGTACCAAAAAGAAATGACTCCGCGCAACAAGGAAATCTTACGGAAAACAAAAAAGACCTGATAGCCCGGAAAAATAACCGTATTCAGGCGTCGAACTTTACCGATACCAGTTGGGAAACACCCTTCTGCTCCATGGTAACACCGTAAAGGTAGTTGGCTGCCTCCATAGTGAGTTTGTTGTGGGTAACTACAATAAACTGGGTATTATCGGTGAACTGTTTTAAGACCTTGGTAAATTTGCGAACATTCACGTCATCCAACGGGGCGTCCACTTCGTCCAAGATACAATAAGGGCTTGGTTTCACCTGGTAGATGGCAAAGAGCAAGGCAATGGCCGTAAGGGCCTTTTCCCCTGCCGATAACATTCTTAGGGACTGATTCCGTTTCCCCGGCGGTCGCGCCATGATTTCCACGTCAGCTTCCAGGGGATCGGGATCACCGGTGAGGCTCAAACTGGCCTGTCCACCTTCGAAAAAGAGCTTGAAGAGCTTCTCAAAATTGCCTTTTATCTGGTAGAAAGTATCCTGGAATTGCTTTCGTGCCACGCGGTCTATTTTCTGGATAGTTTCCCGAAGGTTGGCTTCGGCTGCTACTAAATCATCCTGCTGACTGTTCAACAGGTTCAACCGTTCCACTTCCTCCTCATATTCATCTTTCACCGCCATATTAATGGGACCAATATTCTCGATGCTACGGCGCAAGCGCTCCACCTGCAGGGAAAGGCCGTCTACCGTGCCCTCTACCGGGAGATCGGTGCTCACCGCTTGTTGGTATTTCTCCTGGATGCGCTCCTGAATCGCCGTCATCTGCTGCTCGTATTCCACCAAGTGTAACTCCTGGGCCTTGAGTTCTTCCAAGAGTTCTTCCTGACGATGTTGCTCGTCACGGATGTTGCGCTGTAATGCTTCTATGGAACGAAAGGTCTCCCGGGAAGCCTCCTGACGTAATCCTACGATACTACGCTGTTTCTGCAAACGAGCGTTGATCTTAGCCACGGCCTGCTCCCCAGAAGTTATTTTCTTCCCCAGTGATTTCATCTTCGCATGACAGCCCCGGCGCTCTTCCTTAATCTTCTTCTGGCGCTCCAACAGTTCGGTAATGTTCTCTTCCGCAACCCGTTTCTGGAAATGGAGATTATCACGCTGATTTTCCAGGTTTAAAAGCTCAATGCGTAAATCCTGGACCTGGCGGTGGAAGACCTCCCGTTGCCGTTGCACAGCCTTCAACCTCGCCTGGGTCTCCGTCAATTTTTCGGTGATGTTATCCACCACGGTTTTACGGTTCTTTACCTTCGGCACCAACCGGTTCAAGGCATCAGTCAACTGATGGAGTGTTTTCCTATTTTCGGCGATCTCGTGGGTCACTTCCTGGATGGCCTCTAAGGTCTTGGACTGGTTGTAGTGGTTTCGGATCGCTTCCGTTTCTAACTGTGAAATCTTTTCAATATTACTTTCCACTAAAGACGATTGTTGGTCAAGCTCTTCCTCCCGGGAGTGAATGGTGGCCTCCAGGTTATCCAGGTCCAGTTTTGTTTTCTGAACCTGGGCTACTAATTGTTCAATCTCCCCATTGAGTTGCTCTATTTTCTTCTGGCGACCCAGCATGCTACCCTGTTTGGAGGCTTCCTGATGTTTCAAAATAAAGTTCGTTCCGGAAAAGGCGCCCTTTTTATCCACCAGATCCCAGCCAGCCAAGTTTTCTTTACCTAAGGCTGCTTGCAGATCCTTTACCACCAGAACATTGTCCAGGAGATATTGAACCAGGGGATGGATATTTTTCGGGGTTTCCACGATCTCCGAAGCGCGGGCCAGGATCTGGCTCTCTTTGGGAAGGGTTCTTGGTTGGCGTTGTAGTTGGCCGATCTCTTTCAAAGGGATAATAGCCAGTTCCCCGCCTTGAGCTTCGCGCACTCGGGCTAAGGTTTTTAGAGCTGCAACGCGATCTCTGGCCACCAAACAATGCGCCAGGGACCCCAGAGCACTTTCCAAAGCCGCCTGGTAGGTCTCTGCCACTTGAAACAGGTCTGCGACGGTGCCAAAAATGCCAGGAAATTGGGAAAGTTGGTTCAACACGAACCGGACACCGTCGGGATAACCCTCCCCGGTCTCCACTAGCTCCCGGTAAAATTGTAACTGGGATTCCAAACTTTCCACCTGGGCAATGGTGCCGTGGTGTTTCAAGGTCAATTCGTGGCGGGACGTTTGCAAGCGGGTTAATTCTTGTTCCATAACTTCCACCTGGTGCTTCATTGTTTCCAGGCGGGAGCGGTGTTCGTGGATTCGCGCCTCGAGGTTTTTTTGCTCCCCGGCATTTTGCTCCTGAACCGCCTCAAGATCTTGTTTCTTGGCCTCTAATTGACGTACCCGTTCTTCCCGATCGCGAATCTGAGCTTCTGTGCGTTCCATTCGGGCTTGCAACTCAGAGAGCTTCTTCCGTTCTTCCCAGCGTCGATTTTGCATCCGTTCCACTTCAGCCTGGGCGTCCGTGTAAGCCTGTTCTTCTTGCTCATAGGCCTCCTTCTGCTCCTGGTACTGGCGCAATTTTTCCTCTAAGATGGGATCCAGGGAGGTAAGCTCCTGCTCATAATCACGTACGTGATCGGTCAATTGACCCACTTTCGTAATGTTACTCTGTTCTTCGTTCGCCAGACGGTCGAGGGTCGCCTTGGCTGAGCGGTTCTGTTCCATGGCAATCAACACTTCGTTGCGCTGGGTATCACGCTGCTGCTCTAATTCCGCAACTTCCTGGCGCAGGTTCTCCAGCTCTACCTGTTGTTCTTTATAAACTTGCTGGAGTTGCTCCAACTCTTGCTCATGTAGCGAGGTGTTCGTAGAAGTCGAAGATTTGAGATGTTGGTATTCTTCGATACGTTTTCGAATGGGTGCGGTTTTACCGGTCAACTCTTGCAGTTGTAACACGGCCAGGGCAATTTCCTTTTCCCTGAGGGTGTCGGTTAGTTTAGCATGTCGTTTAAAGCGTTTTAACTGGAGGGCGAGGCTGCGCACTTTCGTATCCACTTCGGTGATGATGTCATTGACCCGTTCCAGGTCAGCGCGGGTGGCTTCGAACTTCCGAAGCGCTGTTCTCCGCTGGAGTTTGTACTTGTTAATCCCCGCCGCCTCTTCGAACATTCGCTTCCGGTCACCCGCCGTCTCGGATAAAATCTGCTCAATCATCTTTAACTCGATAACGGAATAGGCATCGGCCCCCATGCCAGTATCTACAAGTAAATCCAGTATGTCCTTTAACCGACAGGGTGTCCGATTAAGAAAATATTCACTCTCCCCACTGCGAAATACCCGCCGGCCAATTTCCACCTCCTGATATTCAATGGGTAAACGTCCTTTGTTATTCACTGTGAGGGTTACCTCGCAGACGCTCAGGGGCTTCAGAGAATCACTGCCGCTAAAAATTACATCTTCCATCCTCCCGCTACGTAAAACACTGTGCTTCTGTTCTCCTAACACCCAACGGATGGCATCCACGATATTCGTCTTGCCACACCCGTTAGGGCCTACGATGGCCACAATACCCTCGCCAAATTGAAGGGACACCTTTTTGGCGAAAGACTTAAAACCATGCAGAGTGAGATTAGAAATGTACACTGGGTAAAAATGGACTGTTTTGCAGGGTGGAGTTTACACTCCTTGACTCCGGTTGTGCAGGGGGATTTTTACCTCGGAGGTCATTATCCCGGGGGCCAAGTCATGGGACGACCCCCTAAGAGATGTAGATGAATGTGGAACACTGCCTGGCCGGCGGCGCGATTACAATTAAAAACCGTTCGATACCCCTCTTCAGCAATTCCGGCTTCCCGGGCCAACTGTCGGGCTACCAGCACCAATCTCCCCACCAACGCCGCTTGCTCTTTAGTGAGGTCGTTCAGGGTGGCAATATGTTCCTGGGGAATGATGAGAATATGGGTGGGCGCTTGGGGATTGATGTCCCGGAAAGCGATTATTTCATCGTCTGCAAAGACAATCTCCGCTGGAATGGTCTTGTCAGCAATGCTACAAAATAGACAATCAGCCATGATGATCTCCTTGATTCTGAATGAGGTCGTTAAGAATTGTCAGTGCGGTAATAACGGCCGTTTCCGAGCGCAAGCGGCGCGGTCCGAGTTGAACAGCCGTCACATGGGACTGGCTTAACAAAGCTTTTTCCTGAGGACTGAAATCTCCTTCCGGTCCGATGAGAACGAAAAGGTCGGTCGAGTGGGGCGCTGTCAAGCGATACCACTCCCTCAAGGTAAGTTCAGCCTCCCGGGTACACACTAAAGATGGCCCCACTGAGCACGACTCTAACCACTGGCTTAGGGACCTGGTAGCGTGGATTTGGGGAACGACGCTTCGTCCACACTGTTTCGCGGCCGCCTGAACCACCTTTTCCAACCGTTCCCGGCGGAAGGACCGCTTCACACAGCGATCCAGCAAGAGCGTTGTGAAGCTCTTTACCCCCGCCTCAGTGGCTTTTTCAGCCGCCCACTCCATCCGATCCCGTTTCAGCAAACCTAACCCCAGATGAAGGGGTACTGCCGTCTCGCCATAGTTGGGGTATCGCTGTAAGATTCGGCCCCGAACCCGTCCCGCCGAAAGCTCCTCGACGACAGCCCGGTAAGCCGTCCCCACCCCGTCCAGCAACCAGATGGTCGCCCCCTCTCGCAGTCGAAGTACACGCCTAAAATGGTGCGATTCAGCCTCCGTTAATTCAAAAGATTCCCCGTTGATCTGGTGCGGTAAAACCTGGAAAAAATGTTGTTCTGTTTCTACTTGCGCCACGTGAAGGCAAGCGATAAGAGTAAACCATTATAATCGGTCCTGTCGTCAACCGTGCCGGCCATGGGCAGGAAATCCCAACCCATTCCAAAACTCACATTCATCCCCGAAGGAATGAAAAAGTGAACCCCGATCCCGAGCTGTCCCCCCAGGGTAACGTGGGTTTGGGCCCGCCGCCAACGCTTAGTAAACGAACCCGTCTCCTCAGCATCCAGGGCCAATAAAGGTCCCAATTTTAAAAATGTAAACGGCAAAAAATTATTGGCGATACGACCGTAAAAAGGATAATACTCTACGCCACCAAACACGGGCACCAACAGCAGACTCTTATCATTTACGGTGAAAGTCTGACCCGTGTAGGGATCATACATGAGCATTTCATCTTCACCCTTGATGTCATAAAACCGTCCTTCTAAAGTCAGTCCCCAGGGTTTTTTTCCTGACCAGCCTTGTTGGAATAGTAATCCTGAGCCCCGGTTGCCAATGGCAAAACCAAATCCACGATAACGGTGGAAAGACTCCTGGGCCCCTAACAAGGTTAGCATTAAAAGTACCAGTAGAGGGAAACTCACAACCTGTTTCATGACATTATTCTTTCTCATGTAACCTGCCTTACGAAAAAAGGCCCCCACAGTTCCTTGGTATCGTTGTGGTTATGAAAAATAGGGGTAGGACGGAAAAAATCATTCTTTCCCTTTTTCCTGGCTGATAGGAATGGAAGACCGGTGTCGTAAAACGTTAAGGCGCGCCCAACTCTTTTCCGTTGCCACTAACCGCTCCACGATCCCGTTGTTAACAATGCTCGTACGTACAATTTCCGCTACGTCATCTTCTTTCACTCCCAGGTACCAAAGATTATCGGGATAGATCACCACGGCGGCCCCCAATTCACAGGCATCTAAACAGCCGCTTTTGTTGATTCTGACCTTCTTGTCCAGATGATATTTCCGGATGGCATTTACAAACTGGAACCTTAATTGTACCCCCCGCTTTTGAGCGCAACATCCCCGGGGATTTTCCGGGGCCCGCTCATGAACGCAGATAAACACGTGCTTATTATACCTTGGCGTAGGTTTATCCATAGCTTAATCCGTATCAGGGTAAAGAATGATTTTACCCATCTGCCGTTTGGCTTCTAAATACTGATGCGCCTCCCGGACCCGGGACATGGGAAAGGAACGGTCAATGATTGGTTTGATGATTCCTTTTCCCACGAGGTCAATCATGCTATCCAGGGCGGCCACGTTCCCCATAGTGGAGCCTAGAATGGACTGTTGTTTGTAGAATAAATGTCGCAGGTTGAAAGTTACATCAGCGCCGGTAGTGGCCCCACAGGTTACGACGCGGCCTCCTTTCCCCAGGCAACGCAGGCTGGTCTGCCAGGTAGCGGCGCCCACATGTTCAAAAACGACCTGCACTCCGCGGCCCGCGGTTATTTCCCGGACAGCGGTGCGAATATCGTCCGTATAATGATTCAAAACATGTTCCGCACCCAAACGTTTCATTAAGTCTAACTTTTCTGGTGTTCCGCCAGTGGCAATCACGGTACAGGATTTCCACTTCCCGATTTGTATGGCCATGGTACCGATACCCGAGGTGCCTCCCCACACCAGCAACGCTTCTCCCGGCTGGAGATTGGCCCGGTCTACTAACATGGTGTAAGCCGTTTGAGCCACCAAGGGAAAAGCGGCCGCTTCTTCGAAGGACAAGCCGTACGGTTTTGGACGCAGGTTCCGCTCCTCCACCACCAAAAATTGGGCCTGAGTTCCATCCTGGGTCTCACCCAAGATGCCGAAGTTGTAACAATAATTTTCTAACCCCTGCCGACAAAAGGAACAAAGACCGCAGTAGGTAAGGGGCTGAATAAAAACTTCATCTCCCACTGAAAAACGAGTTACCTGTGAACCTACCTCGGTAACGACTCCCGCGCCGTCGCTCCCCAGTATGATCGGTAAGGGAACCTTGGGAATCCCCCCGCGCACCCACAGGTCTAAGTGATTCATGGCGGCGGCCTTTATTTGGACCAACACTTGTGTTTCCCCGGGAACGGGCTGCGGGCACGCTTCCCATTTAAGAACCTCTAAACCACCATGCTTATGGATGCGAACACCTTGCATTAATCACTCTCCTGAAGAAAACTAAATTTTTCTCGAAGCCAAGGCGTCATAACGTTGTCTAATGACCATCGTCCGCTTCCCTGGAGTAGGAGGACTAAACTCCCAACCCAGATTACTAGCGGGAATTCCATCCCTTTCAACCCTTCTGATAAGTGTACCGTAAAAATCGCCAGGGTCATGATTACGATCCATCCCAAAGCCACCAGGCGGGTAAACAGTCCGGGGATCATCAAGAGCGGTCCCAGGGCTTCAACGGCGATCAGCAGCACAGCCATGAGCGAAGACAAGGGGTACCCTTTTTGGTCCAACCACTGGGCGCTTTCGGTGAGACCACGTTCCCATTTCCTCCAGCCGTGGGGGAGAAAAACAACCGCCAAAACGAGGCGCAGAAGCAACAAGGAAACATCGTTCCAGAAGGGTTGGGAAAACCGCCTCATGAAGACTCATCAATATCTTCAAAGTCCGCATCCTGGATATCATATTTCTGGGCTAATTCATCTCCTGTCTCAGACGGCTTGGATGAGGATTTCAGGGTGTAAGATTGAGGTAGCACCGAGCGCACCACCCGATAGACCAAGTAAGCCAAAACACCGAGAATAAGCAAACGGATCATGGGGATGAATGGGTATCAGGATTATAGAACTTCGTACCCGTTACTGGTTGGCGGATGTAGGTAATTATATCTTCCAAGTCGTCGGGATTATTGACGAAATCGATGTGGTTGGTGTTAATAATTACCAGAGGTGAGTTCTGGTAACGGAAAAAATATTCCGAATAAATCTCATTCAAGGCGTCGAGGTATTCGTAGGAGATGTGGGTTTCATAATCGCGTCCCCGGCGAGCAATATTGTTAAGTAAGCTATTAGTATCAGCTTGGAGATAAATGACCAAGTCGGGATTGATGACATTCTTTTCTAAGAGGTTGGCCACCGTATCGTAGAGGGCCATCTCACGTTCGTTGAGGTTGAGGGAAGCAAACAGACGGTCTTTCACAAACATGTAATCAGAGATCACCAGGTTGTGAAACAAGTCTACCTGGCGGAGTTCCTGTTGTTGCTGGTAGCGACGGAGCAGGAAGTAAAGCTGAGTCTGGAAAGCGTACCGTGCGGGGTCTTCATAAAAATCTTTCAGAAAAGGGTTATCCTGAAATTCTTCCAGGATCAGGCGTGCTTTCAACCGGTCGGTTAGGAGTCGACTGAGGCTGGTTTTACCCACCCCGATGGGACCTTCAATAGCAATATAGTAGAGGTTTCTCATGCATTCTTTTCCAAACGATGTTTTCGTACCTGGGACGTATCCGGGCAAAGAGATAACAACGTCCGTACCGGCTGGTTCCACACTGGAATGATTAAATCGGGATTCAACTCATTCAGCGGAACCAGCACAAATCGCCGGTTGACCAGATCATCGTGGGGTATGGTAAGCTTCTCAGTTTCCATGATTGTCGTTCCAAAACACAGGATATCAATATCGATTGTTCGGGGCTTGTTCTTCTCGCGGGAAGGGGGCCGCCCCAACAATTGCTCCACATGGTGAATAGCATTTAACAATTGGAACGGGGTAAACTCCGTTTGAAGGGCAACCACGGTGTTTAAGAAGGGAGGTTGGTCCGTGTTGTACAGGGGTTCTGATTCATAAAAGGAGGCACTCTGAATATGGTGAATTTCATGAAAAGTATTCAGAGCGGTAATGGCGCTGGCTAAGTTGGCTTCCCGGTCTCCAAGGTTGGAACCTAACGACAAATATACCTGTTCAGACATAGTCTGAGGGGCGTCGTTCAATCTCCACTTCCACACTGTCTAAGACACCCCGAATGGGAGCATTGGGTTTGCGCACCCGAATACCGATCTGCTCGACATCAAAATTAGTGAGGATCGTTCGTGCAATGTGTTCAGCCAAAGCCTCTAAGAGGTAAAACTTTTGGCCCTGGATACAAGTGTAAATGGTCTGGTAAACGGCCTCGTAATCCAGTGTATCTTCTAATTTATCCGAAAGACCAGCTTGTTTTAAGGGTTTTTTAAGTTCCAGATCAACTTCGAACTTCCCCCCCAATTCCTTTTCCGAATCACTGACGCCATGATAGCCGTAAAAGAGCATGTTTTTCAGTCTAATAATACCCATGAGAAGATGAATTTACCTTGACTATTGAAGGGGAGTCAAGTTCAGGGTCGGAAAAGAAAAGCCCCTCCTGCGATTAGGAAGGGCTTTTCCGCATACACTATGATGGGCGGATTAATACATACCACCACCTTCAGGCATTGGAGGTGTGGGTGGTTCTTTTTCCGGTATCTCCGTCACCGCCGTTTCCGTGGTGAGGAGTAGACCGGCAATGGACG
Organism: uncultured bacterium; assembly: GCA_964628055.1. Classification (GTDB taxonomy): domain Bacteria; phylum Fidelibacterota; class Marinisomatia; order Marinisomatales; family TCS56; genus CAZBEL01. Next base: position 11,078 of record CAZVNL010000035.1, read on the forward strand.
CAGCATTCTCAATGGCCACGCGGGTGACTTTGGTGGGGTCGATAATCCCGGCTGACATGAGATTGGTATATTCCTCATTGCGGGCATCGAATCCATAGTCGCCCTTGCCTTCCTTCACCTTCTGAACGACGATGGAAGGTTCCACACCGGCGTTGGCAGCAATTTGCCGAAGAGGCTCTTCAAGGGCCCGGCGGATGATATTCACACCGACCATCTGGTTTTCGCTCACCTTAACATCATCAAGGGTTTCAATCGCACGCAACAGGGCTACACCACCCCCAGGAACGATACCTTCTTCCACCGCCGCTCGGGTAGCATGTAACGCGTCTTCCACGCGGGCTTTCTTTTCCTTCATTTCCACTTCAGTGGGGGCCCCGGCGTATAACACGGCAACGCCACCGGAGAGCTTCGCCAGACGCTCCTGGAGTTTCTCCCGATCATAATCCGAGGTAGTCTTTTCGATCTGTACCTTGATTTCATTGATTCGGGCTTTGATCATATCCTTTTCACCCTTACCGCCGACAATGGTGGTGTTGTCCTTATCGCTCACCACGCGGTTACAGGTTCCCAAGTAATCCAGGGTAGCGTTCTCCAACTTGAAACCCTGTTCCTCCGAGATTACGGTCCCACCGGTGAGGATGGCAATGTCTTGCAACATGGCCTTGCGACGATCGCCAAATCCAGGTGCCTTCACGGCAAGAACCTTGAAGGTCCCCCGGAGCTTATTCACCACCAGGGTTGCCAAGGCTTCACCTTCCACATCTTCGGCGATGATCAGTACGGACTTCCCAGTCTGGACGACCTTTTCTAAAATGGGCAGCAAGTCCTTCATGTTACTGATCTTTTTATCGTGGATGAGGATGTAAGGCTCTTCCAATTCCGCTTCCATATTGTCAGAATTGGTCACAAAATAGGGGGACAGATAGCCCCGGTCAAACTGCATCCCTTCCACGAAATCCAGGTAGGTTTCCGCCGTTTTACTCTCCTCCACGGTGATGACGCCGTCTTTACCCACTTTTTCCATGGCCTCGGCGATTTTCTCCCCGATCTCGGAATCACCGTTAGCGGAGATAGTGGCCACCTGAGCAATTTGCGTGGTGTCGGGCAAATCCTTGCTCTGAGTTTTCAAATGCTCCACCACGGCATTGGTGGCAGCATCAATGCCCCGTTTGATGGACATGGGGTTGGCCCCCGCAGCCACATTTTTAATTCCTTCAGCAATGATCGACTGGGCCAATACGGTAGCGGTAGTGGTTCCGTCTCCCGCCACGTCGGAAGTTTTGGAGGCCACTTCCTTTACCATCTGGGCGCCCACATTCTCCAACTTCTCCTCCAATTCCACTTCCTTAGCCACGGTTACCCCGTCCTTGGTGACGGTAGGGGAACCGAATTTCTTTTCAATTACCACATTCCGTCCCCGGGGTCCCAGGGTGACCTTCACCGCGTTGGCCAGTTGGTCGACACCGGACTTTAAGGCCGTCCGTGCTTCAGCATCAAAGGCAATACTTTTAGCCATCGGTCAAATCCTCCTTATAGTATGGCGAGAATGTCACTCTCGCGCATGATTAAGTAATCGGTTCCTTCAAACTGGATCTCGGTTCCGGAATATTTTCCGTACAGGATCTTATCACCCTCCTTAACCGTCATTTTTACCACGGTTCCCGAATCGGATACCTTCCCCGGACCAACGGCTACTACCGTCCCCTGTTGGGGTTTCTCTTTGGCCGTGTCAGGAAGGATAATACCCCCCCTGGATACTTCTTCAGCCGGGGCAGGTTCAACTACAACTCGGTCTGCTAAAGGCTTGATTTTCAAACTCATTGTCTGTCTCCCGATTGTTTGAATGCGTTAAACTAGTAAACCTATTCACTCCACTTTTACTGCAAATGCAGCGGCGAATTTATTGCGGATAATTTCTATAGTTCAATACTTTTTTAGCACTCTTATTGGTTGAGTGCTAAAACTATTTATACGGTAGAGAACTGGCTGGAGCGATATTAAAAAGGGCTAAATGCCCGTACTCCCAAAGCCGCCCTTCCCACGTTCTGTCGGGGACAAAGTTTTCACCAGTTGCAGGTGTATGGGTGAACCGTCTAAAGCGATGATCTGGAACAGTCGTTGGCCACATACTACTTGGTAGGATTCGGTCTTGATATTGTCCACAGCCGCGATGAGCTCTCCCCGGTAACCCCCATCGATCAGGCCAATGGAATTGGCCATGCGTAAGGGTGTTTTGGAAATGCTGGAGCGGGGCAGGAGTAAATAGGGGCGGTTTCCTTCACTTTCACAAGCCACTTGCAGGTGGATGAAAGCTGTTTCTCCTGCAAGAATTGTCTGGTTCCGGGGAATGAATAAATCCAGTCCGGCATCTCCATCGTGGAAATGTCCGTGTTTAGCGTAGAGATCCCACAGTGCGAGGGTGAAGGGCTTCAGGAATAACTTCACCGGGGAAGGTGTTTCCAGACATTGAAGGCTAAGAGCAGCCAGCCGGCCACCATAGCCAATCCACCGAAAGGCGTAATAGCCCCTAACCATTTAAAGTCAGTTAATACTAAAAGGTATAGGCTACCAGAAAAAATCAGGGTACCCACCAAAATAAGCGTGGCCGGGAGCTGGATTACGCCTGGCGATACTTGAAATCCCAAGATCCCGATGAGGATTAGTCCCAAACCATGAATCAAATGGTAACTCACAGCGGTCTGATAAACAGACCATTGATCGACGGTAAGGCGCGACTGGAGCGTGTGGGACCCAAAAGCCCCCAAGACGATGGCCAGAGCTAACAGGAGTGCGCCCCAGACAAGCCAGACTTTCATGAAGCGGAATCTTTATGGACCACCGTACGGATGGGAAAGGGAATTTCAATTCCCTCTTGCTGGTATCGGTCATGAAGCTGTTTTACAAAAGCGTGTACCAGGGAATGGTGGTCGCCATATTTTAAGACCTGAAAATAAACCACCAGATTAATGCTGCTCTCCCCAAACTCCTTAAACCGCACAATGGGTTCAAAATCCTTTTTGGCTCCTTCGATATCCTGGACAACCGAGTTGGCAACTTCCTGGGTAACGCGTTCCACATGTTGCAGGTCGCTATCATAGGCGACACCCACGGATAACTTCACCGAAAAAGAGGGATCGCCGGCGTCGAAATTCTTAATGATGGCGCTGGAAAGGCGCGTATTGGGAATGGTAATAACATTGTTGGCTCGTTCCAGCATGGAGGTATTGCGCCAAGTGATATTAGTGATGTAGCCCATCTCTCCCGAATCCAGGCGAACAAAATCACCGATCTTCACCTTTTGCGAGAGGAGAATATGCAAGCCCGCAAAGAAGTCGGAAAGCGTATCCTTAAGGGCCAGGGAAACAGCCAACCCCCCCACGCCCAATGCCGTGAGTAAGGGAGTAATGGAAATGTTCATGGTCTGAAGGATAATGAGTACGCCAATCGAAATGATGATGATGCGGGTCAGGTTGACGAAAATGGCGGTAGAGGGAAAGCGGGACCCCTGGCGTTCTGACCAAACCTCCAAGAGCCCCACGGCCACCTTGGAGATGGCCATGGTAATAGAAAAGATAAGAAGGGCTAACAGGGTAATGGATAAATAGGTGCTATAAGGAGCGGCGATCTCAATTCCGCCGGTTGCCAGGGAAACAGCCCCTAAGAAAAACCAGAGGAGAATATATTTCTCTACGGCGGCCAAGACAACATCGTCTCCTCGCCAACGGGTCTTATCGGTGAGTCTTTTTATCCGCGAATGGAAAAAACGACGGAAAACCCATCCCAGGAGAATTCCGATAACAATCGTTAACCCCGGGGGACCCCAATGGCGCAAGGAGGTTAGTAGTGTTTCCTGCATTACACGAAAAATTACGTTAAAATAGTTCTTACCTCCATGCTATTCCATGGCAATACGCAGCGATAGAAGCCCCCCGGGATTGATCTCGTCGATGGAATATTCGCTTTCAGGTGTTTTTACCCGGGTTAAATAGGGGCTGCCTTCATTGTACAAGGTTAAGGTGGTCCACTCTCCCTGCTTATTGAATGTCCATTCAACTCCCTGTTTCACATCTCCTTTGTACGTACACTCATACTTTAAATCACCGGTTAAGTACAATTCAGTTTCTTTACGGAGACCAACTTGTTGTTCGGGAGGGGTAGTTTCTTTTCCGTACATGTTCCAGGTGCGCTCCCAGAGGACGGCCTCGTTCTGGCCAAATAAGCGAATGGCTTTCAGCCGACGGTTATCGTGATATTCGAAGGCGCTGTGGGGTTTGTTGAAGAGGAAGTACTGTTCTTTGGTCAAGACCCCGGAAGGACTGTAAATCCGCATAATCCCGTGGAGGCGTCCCTGGTCAAACATGGTCTTGGAAGCCAATTGCCCACTTTGATACCAACGCGTGATGACGCCGTGCAACCTCCCTTCCATGTAGGACCCCCGTTCTACCAGTTTCCCACTGCGGGACCACACCTGGTAAGGGCCATTACGGACGCCCCGGGAATAGGTCCATTGTTCCTTGCTTGAGCCGTTGGGATAATAGGATGTTGCGATCCCTTCCAATGCTCCCTGGAAATACGTGGCCGAAAAGGCCAAAATTCGTGCTGGCTTCCCCTTTTTAGAAGGAAGTTCAGGGTAGTAAATCTCGTAGGGACCGTGAAGGACACCCCGCTGATAAGTCTTTAAAGAGTCCATTTGCTTTTTTTTAGAGTACCAACGCCACTCTCCTTCCCGAAGGCCGGCCTGGTACAACCCCGTCACTGCCAAATGTCCATTCTTGTGCCAGACCTGGTAAGGCCCGTAGTAGACATTCTTCTGGTAGGTAACGAGAGAATCGAGGCTCTTTTTCCGACGATACCAGCGCCACTTCCCATCCTTCAAATCCTGGTCATAGCTCCCTGTAAGGACCAGGTCACCCCGGGCATTCCAGATTTGAAAGGGGCCCGTTTTCACTCCACGGTTAAACGTCAACTGACGGTCCTTAAGACCCTTTTCATTCCACCAGGTCCACTCCCCATCGGGTAGATCCTGCACATAAGCCCCTACGGCTTTTTTATGGCCCTGTAAGTCATACTCTTCATAAGGTCCCTGAAGGTGATTGCGCTGGTAAATCTTCCGTACCAGGACTTTCCCGGACGGTGCGTAATCGATCCATTCTCCTTCTAAGAAACCTCCCCGGTAGGTGCGGATAGAGTCAGGCTTTCCTTTTCGGTTCCACCAAATCCATTTTCCTTCCCGGCGATCGTTGAAGTAGGCGCCTTTAATCCACTTGGTGCCGTTGGGATAATAAGCGCGGAAAGGTCCCGACTTGAGACTGACCAAAATCGCAGTGGTGGAAGCCAAGCGACCGTTAGGATGAAAGCGCTGTAATTCCACCACGACCGTATCTACCCCCCTATCGGTGCGCACCTTTTTTACCAGGGCCACCACCTTGGCCTGCCGGGTATCGTAATATTCCAGGACTTGCGGAATAGGACCACACCCCACCACCCAAATAATCAGGGTGAGGACGGCAAGAAGACGGCCAGACATGACCCAAATCTAAGGTGATTTTTCTTCAGGTGGTAGAGTAAGCATGGCA
>CAZVNL010000035.1:16753-23412 GCA_964628055.1 uncultured bacterium
TAGAGTAAGCATGGCAGGGAAGTAAAGGGAAAAATACAAGTATGATTCAGAAGAAAAAGGGATGTGATTCAGGAATGTCCCTCAGTAGAATTTGCCGCGGTAGAGAAAAAGGACCCATTTAGCCTGGTTAGGGTCAAACGCCCCCAGGGCAGGAGCATAAAAATAAAACCCTACCCGGAAGGGATGCTGGTCAAAATCATTAGTGATGTCCAGCGACTGTATCGCCATCCAGGCGGAGTCAGTTTTTGCAATCACCGCGCTGGAATCCAACCACAATGTTTCCAGATACTGGACAGCGGGAGGTTTGGCCACCATTGTTGGTACCGCGCTGAATATCTCCGGCGGGAAAAGTGTGTCGGGAAACAAAATTTGCCCCTCCCCCATCCAAACGATAGTGGCGTGCAAAAGAGTATCACCAGTGGGAGCATACTGAATTGTTACCCAGCCAAAATCCGCTGCAGGTACCTTGGTTATCACGAATGGCAAGCTATCCTGGTCACAACTAATACACAAGGGATACCGGCTGAAATAACCTCCTTCAAAGGTGTAGGTCTGGTAATCCACTACCAGGATGGCCAGGTTCATGGAATCAGCATCCAGCGGCCAGGTGGTGGTTTCTTCACCACATGCGTCCAGGCACTCTTGATAGGTTTCGAAGGGGATCGTTCCATCACAACCAGTCCAGATAAATTCCCCACATTCCCCTGAATCCGGATCGAAATAATACTTTGGGATAGCAGCGTCACAGGAACCTGGATCGGGTTCCATTTCGCAAGGGGGTACTTCAAGTTCCGGAGGCTTGCAGGTTGTTCCTACCAGAAGAAAGATCACAGTGAGAAATGGTAACCAGGGTTTCAATTGAGGTTCAAACCCTTCATTGTTTTAAAAACGAAACGCTGGAAATGCCAGAGCATTGCATTAGCCAATTACCGGATTCGATACATTGAAGCCCAAGTTGCGAAAGTAAATATTCAGTGGACAGACCTCCAATGAGCAATACAAATAATAAGAATTTGTAATTCTCTTCCTTTCACCTGGAAAATTATTCGATAATTTCCAACCCTAAGGTGAGCGAAATCATGGTAACCCCTTTTAGTCACTTGATATTGTGTTTTAAAAGATTCGGATCGCTAGTTAGCAACTCCACTTTTTTTGATTCTACGTTGCCATAATGGGTCAATATCGCTCAGTTCAGTTACAGCTATCCTCAGGAATTGGACCCGGTACATCCTTTAAAGACCAAGCTCTGCCCAAACCTCTTCAGTAGAGACCAATTCTGTTTTTCCATTTTGTAGTTCTTGGAGCCTTTTCTCCGCAATGATCACGTCAATTTCAGCAAAATATAGTTCCAAAGCTTTAACGATCACCCTACTTCTCTTATCCTGCAATTCGGTAGCAACGCGCTCCAGTTCCTCAGCAATATTCTGCGGAAGAGTAATGTTCAAACGGCAATACTTATCCACGGTAGTCTCCTATTTATACAGATAATAATACACATTAATCTGTGTATAGTTCAATTAATAGCATCATCGAATATCAACTGAAGGAAAAGCCTATCTCTGTACTGTACTATCGGTTTCTGCACGGTGAAATCTTCACTCACTTCAACAATAGTACCTTACGCACTTGCTGAAAGGCGCCGCTTTGCAACCGGACCAAATAAACACCGCTGGCAACACGACTTCCCTCCCACTGTAGACGATATTTACCCGGAGTTAACCGGCTTGCCACCAGTTGCTCTACCAGGCGTCCTTGAAGGTTGTAGACGCCCACCACCACTAATTGTTGTCTTGGTACCTGGAAATCAATAGTCACTATGGGATTGAACGGGTTGGGATACGGGGGCAACAGCGCCCAGGCCTGTGGAACAGGCGTACTTTCTTCCACGGCCACGTACTCACCATAAGAGACCGTTTTTAAAATCCAGTCGCCCGGATCTAAAACCACGGCCACGACATTTTCCCCGGGGGGCAGAGGTACAACATAGAGTTGGTAGGCCTGGCTGTTTTCAAGCACAACCGTGAAGGTAGTATCGGTCCCGTTGATTTTTAAATCCAGGGGCATAACAAATACCGGACCGACCGTCTGTTCCTGATCTATGGAGACCAAAAGAGAATCCCCCACCTGTTCCCATCCCACGCGGTACTCGGGATGTCCTTGATCATAGATCCACTGCTGGAAAAAGGCGCTTAAGTCCTTCCCCGAAATAGTTTCCATCACCCCCTGGAAATCCTCGGTAACCACAGATTGGTATTTAAATGTTTCACCATAAGTTTTCAACCCCTCGAAGAACAAGGAGTCTCCTACCACGTGGCGTAACATGTGCAGGATCCAGGACGCCTTATTGTAGGAAAGGTTGCCATTGAAGATGGCACTGGTGGAGGCAGGATTCTCCACGTAGATGGTGCCGGGACCGTAATAAGCCACGGACATCATATAGTTGTGGTAGGCTGAGGCTCCCTGCTGGTTCTCAATCCACACCGCCTCCCCGTAGCGGGCGAAACCTTCGTTTAACCAAATATGGTGAAAGCTGGCACAGGTAACCATATCTCCCCACCACTGGTGTGCCAATTCGTGGGCAATGAGCCACTGACCCCAACCACCCAGACTAGTGAGGGTCTGATGTTCCATACCACCTCCCCAGCCGAACTCTGCGTGTCCGTATTTCTCATTTATAAAAGGATACTCGCCAAAAGCAGTCGCAAAAACAGCGATCATATCCTTGGTTTTCCGGTAGTTGTAGACCAGGTTATTATAATGGTCCGGAAAGACGTAAAATTCTAGTGGCATGGTGTCGTTGTTCGCCGAAACATATTCGTCGTACCACACCTGGTAGGGGTAGATCGCCAGTGACACCAGGTACGTGGTAATGGGATAAGACTCTCGCCAGTGATAAGTAGCCAGGTTGCTATCAGGATATACCACCGACGCTAACGAACCGTTCGACGCCACCGTCAAATAATCGGGCACCGTTGCCACAATATCCACGGAATCGGCTTTATCGCTGGGGTCGTCTTTGCAGGGCCACCAGTCCCGGGCACCGTACGGTTCGGACAGTGTCCAGATCAGCGTTTGACCATTATGCGTATCAAAATTGAAGGACCCGAAACCGGTGCTGGAAGGCGTACCTGAATAGGTAACTTCCGTCGTGAGAGTATCCCCTACGTTCACCGGCGAGGGTAGGGAAATCTGCAGGTGATTAGCGGAATGGGTGTAGCCAGCCGAATCTCCGTTGAGCGTCACTTCACTTACGGTAAGGGAATTGGTGAAATCAAGTTCCAGATAAGCCAGAGTGGAATCTAACCCAATAACGACTCCCTTGACGTTACCCTGGAGCGTGTAGGTAGCCGGGTGGATATCCAGGTTTAACCGGTAATAAATGACGTCTATTTTTTCCTGTTCGGGGGTAAGTGTGGAGCTGCGGCTGGTGCCCTGGAAAGCCACCTTGGCCCGGCTGCACAACCCGGTAGGCGGTCCTCCCTGCCCATAGAGTACAGATAATAGACAACACACGACGACAAAGAGCATATGCATGTTTACCCCCAGGACTTTACGTTTATTTAACTTAATCACAATCATTTCCCGGTCAATTAAACTCGATAAAAGTACTTCGAATTGATATCCAAACCAAAAAAAATGATCCTGGTTGTGTGATTAACGGTTCCCAGTACTTGCAAAATGACACCAGGGGGTTTAGGTTCTTTTATGTACATCTGGCGTTATTCCTCAATCCTGATTTTAGGATTATCTGCTTTCACCTGGGGACAAACCACGGAGGCGACTATGGACTCTTTTCAGCTAACCTCATCGGCCTTTACTGAAGGGGCCTACATCCCGGCCCGCTATTCCTGTGAAGGGCAGGATAGCTCCCCGCCACTGGCCTGGGCCGGGGCACCGGAAGGAACGCAAAGTTACGCCCTCACTTGCGTCGATCCGGATGCGCCTGTGGGAGATTGGATTCACTGGATTGCCTGGAACATCCCCGCGGAAATAACCAGCTTAGGGGAAGGCATTGAATCAAAAGATCAAAAGAGCTTCACCCAGGGCACCAATAGTTGGGGCAGAACTGGTTATGGCGGCCCTTGCCCGCCTCGGGGACATGGCCCCCACCGTTACTACTTCACCCTTTATGCCCTGGATATTGCTAGCCTCGACCTATCGGCGGCGGTCCATCTCCCAGAATTGCAAAGCGCCCTAAGTAGCCACGTCCTGGCCAAAACGTCCCTCATGGGACGCTACGAACGCAAATAACCTCAAGTCCTGCCTTCAAATCGACAATTTGATTAAAAGGATGCGGTTTTTGAGCATCGCCCTGGGGTTCCTCACCTGGCTCTCCTGCCAGACGCCCTCGGATTTTACGACTTTACGAGAGGCCATGGTAACCCAGCAGATTGTCGCCCGGGGGGTGACTGATGAGAACCTCCTCGCCGCCCTGCGAACCATACCGCGCCACCTTTTTGTCCCCCCTAGCTTGCGTTTTAAAGCCTATACTGATCAACCTCTACCCATCGGCCAGGGACAAACGATCAGCCAACCCTACATCGTGGCCTACATGACAGAATTATTACGGGTGGATTCCACGCATACGGTGTTGGAGATCGGTACGGGGTCGGGCTATCAGGCGGCGGTACTTTCCCTGCTGGTGAAAAAAGTGTACACGGTCGAGATCGTCCCCGAATTGGGACGCAGCGCCGCCCAGCGACTGGCGGATTTGGGCTATAGCAACGTGTCGGTAAAGATCGGTAACGGCTACCAGGGTTGGCCGGAGGTAGCCCCCTTCGACCGGATTATCGTCACCGCAGCCCCGGAAGAAATTCCACCCAAGTTGGTGGTACAGCTAAAACCCGGCGGCCGCATGGTGGTCCCCACTGGCCCCCAATGGTGGGGACAGGATTTGTTGATTGTCGATAAACAACCGGACGGCACGGTGAAAGTCACCAAGACCATTCCAGTACGGTTTGTCCCCATGGTACATGACTAAACTATTGTTTTAATACTATCTTAGCAACACCATCTTCCTGGTTTGGGTGAAATCTCCTGCCGTAATGCGGTAAATATATTCCACTGGAGACGTTATTGGCATCCCAAATAATTGACTTATACCCCGGTCCCTGGGTTTGATTGACCAACGTAATAATCTGCCGACCAAGAAGATCATAGATCGTGATATTCACATAGGCTTGCTCTGGTAGCTCATAACTGAAATCGTAAGTGGGTTGAAAGGGTTGGGGTATTTCTGGTTGAGTGCAAACACCTTAGGAATCAATTCATCACCTTGAACTGCAACAGTGCCAACAACAAGGTAATTAGGAAACCCATCATTACTTTCGGTCTCTAGATTATCTTCATCGGTAGTGTAAAATTCTTTCTGTAAAAAGGGTTCAGGGTTTTCAATATCAAGTATTGTTGAACCCCAAAAAAAAAGAAAAGGAGAACCCTCTAATGAACCCCGTAACTAAAACTAAGGAAATTGACAGTATATTGGAAACAGTAATTGACCAGGGATTAGATGGCATTTTACCAGCGATGAAGTTGCTGTTTAATTTTGCCATGCAGCAAGAACGTTCAGAATTTCTCAAGGCCGAACCCTACGAAAGGAATGAGGAACGCATTGGCTATGCCAATGGATATAAGCCCAAGACCGTTTATACCCGGATGGGACCTTTAACGGTTGAGATTCCCCAGGTAAGAGGATTGCGGTTTTATCCTCAAAGTCTGGAAAAGGGTTGTCGGAGTGAAAAGGCCTTGAAGCTGGCCCTAGCGGAGATGTATTTGATGGGTGTATCTACCCGGAAGGTCACCAAAATAACCGAAGAACTCTGTGGCTTCAATATCAGCGCTACGCAAGTATCAAGACTGACAGGAGCATTGGATCGGGAATTAGAACTTTTTCGCAATCGTCCCTTGGGCTCTTTTACGTATGTGTACCTGGATGCACGGTATAAAAGGGCCATTACGGCGGTTCTGTCAGGGATTTGGCCGTTTTCACTGCTGTGGGTGTAAACGCGGGGAAACCCCGGGAAGTATTAGGGGTATCGCTGTCCTTATCGGAGGCCGAAGTACACTGGTTTGAATTCCTCCAGCATTTTGTGCACCCCGGTTTACATGGTGTTAAGCTCATCATCAGTGATGATCATAGTCGCTTGAAAGCGGCGCGTCAGTCTGTGTTTCCATCCGTTTTATGGCAGCGGTGTCAGTTTCACCTGCAACAGAATGCACAGGCTTATATACCGAAAAGGAATCTGAAAAAACCAATTGCCCAGGTTATGAGAGACATCTTCAATGCTCCGGATATTGATGCTGCCAGGGCGTTAGTAAGGGTGACGGTGAAAGCGTGTGAAAAGATGGCGCCTGATTTTGCGACCTGGCTGGAGGAAAACATTGAGGAGGGGTTGACCTTTTTTGCTTTTCCTCGATCCCATTGGCGCCGGATACGGAGCGCCAATGGATTGGAACGTATCAATCGTGAAATAGGGAGACGCACACGGGTCGTATCCTTATTCCCTAATCCTGATTCCTGTCTACGTCTTGTGACGGCTATCCTTCAGGAAATCCATGAGGAATGGATGGTCGGGAAAATGTACCTGAGTAACGTCAAAAAAGAACTTGAAGAAAACCCTGTTACTCAATTTTACAGAAAAATGGTTGCATAACCATTT
>CAZVNL010000036.1:0-22839 GCA_964628055.1 uncultured bacterium
ACATAGTGTCGGGGCGGGGAGAGTTGAACTCCCGACCTCCTGCTCCCAAAGCAGGCGCGCTAACCGGACTGCGCCACGCCCCGCGTTCCATGGGGTGAGCGATGGGACTTGAACCCATGACCTTCTGGGCCACAACCAGATGCTCTAACCAACTGAGCTACGCCCACCATTAAGCTTATTTGCCCCCATTTAGAGGCGCGCAAAGTTAATGGCACTCCTTCACTTTCACCAACCGTTTTAATCGTACTCAGCACCGTGGAAAACGGCTAACCTCTAATCCTGATCCAGCGTAATTTTAGCTATGCGCTTGCTGACTCGCTATATCCTGAAAGAACTGTTCCTGCCCTTTCTGTATGCCTTGCTCATTATTATTTTTATCCTGTTCATCAATTTTTTTCTCCGGGCCATTGATCGTTTTTTGGGCAAAGGCCTGGATGCAGGGACGATTTTTGAATACCTGTTTTTAAACCTGGCCTGGATCGTGGCGTTGGCCGTTCCCATGGCCGTTTTAATTGCCACCCTCATGACCTTTGGTCGCCTATCGGAAGATAACGAAATCACCGCCATGCGCGCCTCGGGGATTAGCTTCCTTTCCATCCTGCGTTCGGCGCTGCCGTTCGGTCTCGTTATCAGTCTGGTGCTTATTTATTTCAATAATTTTGTGCTTCCGGAAATGAATTTCTACGCCCGGCTCCTTTCCGGAGACATTCACCGCAAGCGTCCAGACCTGGAAATTGAACCGGGACATTTCATCGACAATATTCCCGATTATAGCATGATTATTAAGGGGAAAACCGATGGACGCATGCAGGACGTACGCATCTTTAGTAAGTCCAACACCCAAACTCAGACCAGTATTTACGCCCAGGAAGGGGAGTTAAGCACCATTCGCGATGCCTTTGTCCTCACCCTTTACAGAGGTGAAATCCACGAATTGGATTTAAAGGATTATGGTCATTACCGTCGAATTAATTTTGATAAGCACGTGATACTCATCATAGCTGACAATTTAATGTTTACGCGCCGGGATACCGCCAGCCGCTCCGACCGGGAAATGACCATCCCCATGATGCGCGAGCGCCAACGGCATTATGCTGAGCGGATGCGTCGTGTGAAAACCCGCCTAACAGAATCTTTTAAACGGGTTACGGGAGATTCATTATTCCCCGCCGATTTAGAGGCCGCCACCGCACGCCTGGCGACTTACACAACCATGATCGATCAGGATACACTCCTCAACGCTGCTGAAAAGCGCCTGAAGAAACGGAGAATTCGCAGTCTGGAGAGACAAATCAACAACGAATTCCGCCTTTTAGAGGGTTATCGAAAAACGAAGAACAACTACTCCGTTGAGATACACAAGAAATTTTCCCTGCCAGTGGCTTGTATCCTGTTTGTGATGTTAGGAGCCCCCCTGGGTACCCTGGCTAAAAAGGGAGGGTTTATGGTGGCCATTTCGCTGGGGTTCGGGTTTTTCCTGGTATATTACGTGTTTCTTATTGGTGGCGAAGAAATGGCTGACCGTGATATTATCTCACCGGCCGTAGCCATGTGGGCGCCTAACGTGGTCGTCTTGGTCGTCGCCGGGTACCTCACCCTGCATACGGTTCGGGAACGGGCGCCGGTTCATTTGAGTTGGTCATCTATCAAACGGTTTTTCTGGAGGTCTTCCCATGATTCCCGCTGAACTTATAACTCGCAAGCGCGATGGCCATGCCATCCCGGCTAAAGACCTAAAAGCATTCATTCAAGGATACGTGACCGGGACGGTCCCTGATTACCAAATGGCCGCTTTCCTCATGGCGGTGTATTTTCAGGGGATGGTGGAGAAAGAGCTCTTTTCGCTGGTAGAAATAATGCTTTCTTCGGGCCGGCGATTGGACTTTTCACATCTCGAACCTTACGTGGCCGACAAGCACAGTACAGGCGGCGTAGGGGATAAAGTTTCTCTAATCCTGGCTCCTCTGCTGTCCGCCGCCGGACTGGCCATTCCCATGCTCAGTGGACGGGGGTTGGGACACACCGGTGGAACCCTGGATAAGTTGGAAACCATTCCCGGTTTTAACACCGCGCTTAGTTTGAAGGCCTTTCAGCATCAGGTGGAGACCCGGGGCTTGGCCATCATGGGTCAGACGAAGGATATTTGCCCTGCCGATCGGAAAATGTACGCCCTGCGTGATGTCACCGGGACCGTTCCTTCAATCCCCCTTATTTGTGGGTCCATTATGAGTAAGAAAATCGCTGAAGGGATTCAGGGCTTGGTTATTGATGTTAAAACGGGTAATGGCGCGTTCATGAAAACTAGACAGCAGGCGCAGGAGTTGGCCCGTTGGTTGATGAAAATCGGAAAACGGTTTAGCGTCGAAACTGATGTCGTGTTCACGAGCATGGATCAACCGTTAGGGCGGAATGCCGGTCTATGGTGCGAAGTAGTGGAAGCAATCGAATGTCTCCAGGATAAAGGGCCTCCCGATACGATGGAAGTCACGTATATTTTGGGGGCCAAACTACTTCTCCAGGCCGGCCTGGTTAATAGTATGGAGGCGGGGATTAAGTGGCAAAAAGACTTGCTCACCAGTGGTAAGGCCGGCGAAAAATTTCAGTCGTTGGTGGAGGCCCAGGGCGGTGACGTGTCGGCTCTGGAGCATTACCAGGCTTTACACCAACCTCGTTATCAAAAAGACATTTTGGCGCCGCGCGATGGATTTATCCAGGGAATGGACACCTATCGGTTGGGCCTGGCGGCAGTCCAGTTGGGATGCGGACGGTTACAGACCGGTGATTCTCTCGATCCAACGGCTGGCATGACCTTTTATCATAAGATCGGCGCCGAGGTAAAGGTCGGGGAGCCCATCCTGCGGTGTTTCAACTCCAACCGAACACGCTTGGAACTGGCCCGGGAGACCATGCGTCAAACGATTATCATAGGCGATGAATTTCGACACCATCAACTCATTCTCAACGACGAGTAGGAGCTTGCCATGGAACCGACATTCAAACAGTTATCATCAACGGACCCCAAAGTGATTTCTCAGGGATTGGAGGAAATTTATCAACTCGTCTCCAACAAGAAGGAGCCCTTTGATCTACCACTTCTTTTTGATGCCGTGACGTCTCTGTTTTACATCGACACTTTCGATCGACCGGACCTCCGCGAAGTGGTGGAGAAGGCCCAAAAGACAGTGGCCGTTATGGGGCCGCCGGCTATCGCCTTCATTTTAGAAAAGTTAAAAGACACCGACATTAAAGCCGAATTGGCCTTTGCCCAGAGTTGCGGTCTCATGGGCGCCAGAGCCATTCAACCGCTCATCCATGTTTTGAAGGATGATAATCGCCAGGAGACCCACGCTTTCGCCCTCTACGCCCTGGGCAAGATTAAATCCCCCGAGATCGTGGCGGCGTTACCCTATATTTTGGAGGTGGTTACCCGCCCAGGGAAGGAGTTGGAAGATACGGCCGTGCGCGCGTTAGGGAAGATTTGCGAGAGTATTCGCCCGGAGGACCTGGACGAAAGCACCATTGAGGCAATCTTCGATGCGCTGGTAAAGAAATTAAGCCACGCAAACGACGTTATCCGCTCAAAAGCCGTTCGCAGTTTAGGGAAATTGATCCGGTACGGTTTCGTTAATCCAGTTCAGCGCAACCAGATCAAACACCTGGTAGAGCACCTTTTAGGTTTGGATGAAGAACACCGGATCGATCCGGCTTTTTTAGTACGGCGAGAGGCTCAGGAAGTCCTGGATCTGTTTTAATATTGCCGATGAATTCGGCAGTAGCGGGTTGGTTCGGTGCCCTTGATGAAATATTCTGTTTCCACGGGGCACAGGGGGGTAGGGAGTTGTTTTGTCACCTGGCAAATTTCCTTTTTGATGACGCCTTCAGGTTGTTTGAAATCCTCGATTTCAGGGTACAGGGAATCGTGGGCCGCTTTCATGAATTGTGCCCAGGCTGGCAGGGCTGCTCGGCTGCCATCCTGGTGTTCTCCCAGACTTACCTGTGGCGGGCCATCAACCCCAAACCAGACCCCCACCACTAACTGGGGAGTAAAACCCACGAACCAGGCATCGGTGTAGCCCTGGGTCGTTCCCGTTTTTCCCGCCGCCGGGCGGTAAAAATTGTATTTCCAACGGGCACTGCCCCCCGTACCACGGTTGATGACGGTCTGCATCAAATTAGTCATGAGATAGGCAGTCTCGGCACTCAGGACTTCTTCCCGCTGGGGATAGTACTCCTTGATTACATTCCCGTAGCGATCCTCAATGCGCTGAATGGCCCACGGTTCGCTGCGGACGCCCTGGTTGGCAAAAACGGCATACGCCGATACAATGTCCAGCAGGCGTACTTCCGAGGTTCCCAGGGCAATTGCGTCCACGGCGCGGATGGGGGTCGTGATCCCCAGGGCCTGGGCCATTTTCTTCACCTCTACCGCCGGGACCAATTCCTGAACCATCCGCACGGAGATCAGGTTTAAGGAACGCCGCAGCCCCTCCCGTAAGGTCGTCGCCCCACCGGTGCTCAGGTCGTAATTCTTAGGCATCCATTTCTCCCACTCGCCCTTTGAATTCTGGACGTTCAACACCACCGGTTGGTTTAGAAGTTGTTTGGTCACCGGAATGCCGTTATCGATAGCTGTCGTGTAGACGAAGGGTTTGAAAACCGACCCGGGTTGCCGTTTCGCCTGGATGGCCCGGTTGAATTGATCCTTATAGTCAGGGCGGCCTCCTACCATGGCTAAGATAGCCCCGTTGGTGGGATCCAACGCCACAAAAGCCGTCTGGACGAGCAACTTGTCCCGGAGTTCCGGGTAGAGGGGCAGCTTACCTTCCATCATCATTTTTACAGTATCCGGGTTAAAAATACCCAGATAGGCTAAAGTTGAGAATTCTTCCTGGTTCTGGAAAAGGCGTCGATTAAGCTTTTTTTGGTTCTGGCGAATACTTTCCATGAGGACTTTTTCCGCAATGGTCTGTAGGGTAGAGTTCAACGTGGTGTAAATTTTCAAGCCGTCCCGGTAGATGTCGATCTCTAATTCCTCATCCTCCTTCTCCAGCAACCGGCGCACGTACTCGGTGAAGTAAGGTGCTTTTCCACCCCCTTGTTCCTCCCGGATTTCTTCCATCGGCAGGGCCCGGCTTGCTTGGTATTGTTCTTTAGAAATAAATCCCTGTTCCTCCATGAGACGTAACACGGTATTCCGGCGGCGTAAGGCGCGATCCGGATAACGGATGGGTGAATAACGGGCCGGGGCTGGCAATATCCCCACTAAAAGGGCGCTTTCATCAAGGGTAAGGTCCTTGGCATTCTTACCAAAATACCGTTTCGCCGCCGCCTGAATACCATAGGTCCCATGCCCGAAGTGGACACTGTTCAAATACATCTCCAGAATCTCGTCCTTGGTATAGGTGCGTTCAATCTGAATGGCGGTAATCCCTTCCTTAATCTTACGGGTGAGGGTCTTCCGGAAGCCAATTGTATCGTAGAGATTGCGTGCCAATTGTTGCGTTAGAGAACTGAACCCTTGTCGGTAACTAAGGCTAATGGTGTTGATGACCACAGCGCGGAAAAAATCGCGTAACGAGATGCCCCAGTGATTCCGGAAACGACGGTCTTCGGAAGCGATAACGGCATTGCGCATGTGCTCCGGGATTTGATCCAGATTCACGAAAACGCGTTTTTCCAGGTATAATTCGTTTAAAACTTTTCCGTCGGCGGAATAGATGCGCGTTACTAAGTCAGGATCGTAGTTTTCCAACTGTTCGATGGAGGGGAGGTCCTTGGCTAAAATGAGAATATAAACCAAACCCGCCAGGGCGATGAACGTGACGATCCAAAAAGACCGTATTAAGATCCGGGGATGGTAGGAACTCGTCTTCCTGTTAGACATGGCTGTTAATTATACACGGTTCACACGGGAAAGTTAGGAACACGACCCGTGTGGAAAGAAACATGAAAAAGGGTGGGAAGTTCCTGAGGGATTTAATCCGGTTGCCGGGGATGAATCATCTCTTCTGGTTTAACCACGCGATCGAATTCCTCTCCTGACATATATCCCAGTTCGATTACTGTTTCCCGTAGGGTTTTATTTTCTTGGTAGGCTTTTTTTGCAACCTGGGCGGCCTTATCGTACCCGATGTAGGGATTCAGGGCCGTGACCAGCATGAGGGAGTTGTGGAGATTATGCCAGATACGCTCTTCGTTAGGTTCGATTCCTACCACGGCATTGCGGGTAAACGAGTCGCAAACATCTCCTAAGAGCCTAATGGACTGGAGAATGTTGAAGGCGATGACCGGACGGTAGACATTCAGCTCGAAATTGCCACTGGCCCCGGCCAATGTAATGGTCACATCGTTCCCCATGACCTGTGTGCAGACCATGGTCATGGCTTCGCACTGGGTGGGATTCACCTTGCCGGGCATGATGGAGCTGCCCGGTTCATTGCTGGGCAGGATGATCTCTCCGATCCCTGAACGGGGACCACTGGCCAACCAGCGTAGGTCGTTGGCAATTTTGAATAGCGAGCCAGCCAGGACTTTCAAGGCACCGGACATTTCCACGATACTATCCTGGGCCGCTAAAGCCTCGAACTTGTTAGGAGCGGTGACGAAGGGTAAACCGGTCAAGTCGGCGATTTCTTTAGCTACTTGTTCCCCAAAACCGGCCACGGTATTGAGTCCCGTCCCTACGGCCGTTCCCCCCATGGCCAGGGCATAACAGGAGCTTTGGGCTTGTTTCACCCGGTTGATCCCATTCTTCACCTGGGTGGCATAGCCCGAAAATTCCTGCCCCAGGCTTAAGGGTGTTGCGTCCTGAAGGTGCGTGCGGCCTAATTTGACGATAGTGTCGAAAGCCTTAGCTTTGGTTTCTAAGGCCGCCTGTAATTTTTCCAGAGCCGGTAGAAGATGATGCGTGACCGATTCCACCGTGGCGACGTTAATGGCCGTAGGAAAGGTGTCGTTGGTGGATTGGGCCATGTTCACGTGGTCGTTAGGATGGACCGGTGTTTTGCTGCCCAGTTGTCCGCCCAATATCTCTATCGCCCGATTGGCAATCACCTCGTTGAAGTTCATATTGGTCTGCGTGCCGCTCCCCGTCTGCCACACCACCAGGGGAAAATGGTCGTCCCATTTACCCTCGATGACTTCGTCAGCTGCCTGACGGATGGCGGCCGCCAGAGTACGGTCCAGATTCCCCAATCGTTCGTTGACGTTGGCAGCCGCTTTTTTCAACAAGCCGTAGGCGCGAATGAAAGGACGCGGAAAACGTTCCACACCAATTTTAAAATTATTCAGGGATCGTTGGGTTTGGGCCCCGTAATAACGATCATTGGGAACGTCCATCGTTCCCATACTATCGGTTTCTTTGCGGTAATCCATGTCTTTCCCCCTGTTTCTTAAGATTCTCTTACTACATTTGTTAAGAGACTACCCAGGTGTCCCCCTCATTCAATAAGGCTTTAATATCTCCCCGTCCCCGATTTTTGATGGCCTCTTGAATTTGATCCTCTAACATTTGCTCGTAAACGGAGACCTCTTTGGCGTAGAATACTCCGATGGGATCGGGGAAATCTGACTTGTAGGTGAAATGGCTGAGGAGGGCTGCAATATTCCAGTCGGTTTCGTTGTGTACCAGGACATCGTCCACGCTCCAGGAATCCCCCAACTCGATGACGGTGGGAATATTCCCATCCATGTGGATACCTTTGTTCTTGTTTTTCCCGAACAAAAGGGGTTGGCCATGCTCTAACCAGAGAACGGTGTCGGCTTTCGTATCTTTGTTGGTAAGATGAGCGAAGGTGCCGTTATTGAAAATCAGGCAGTTTTGGTAGACTTCCAGAAAGGAAGTTCCCGAGTGGTGGAAGGAGCGGCGAATCATCTCTTGCAAGTGCTTGGTTTCCCGGTCCAGGGTGCGGGCGACAAAGGTGGCCTGGGACCCCAGGGCCATAGCGGGGGGATTGAAAGGCCGGTCCAGGGACCCCATGGGCGTAGACTTGGTGATTTTCCCCAATTCCGACGTGGGGGAGTATTGGCCTTTCGTCAATCCGTAAATGCGATTATTGAACAACACTACATTGAGATCGATATTGCGCCGCAGGAGATGAATGGTGTGATTGCCGCCGATGGATAGTCCGTCCCCGTCTCCCGTAATCACCCACACAGAGAGATCAGGATTGGCTATTTTCACTCCCGAGGCAATGGCTGCCGCACGACCGTGAATGGTGTGGAAACCGTAAGTATTAATGTAGTAGGGGAGACGACTGGAGCAGCCAATCCCGGAGATGAATACGAAATTCTCCCGGGGAACTCCCAGGTCAGGGAATGTTTTTTGCATTTGGGCAAGGATGGAATAATCGCCACACCCCGGGCACCAGCGTACGGCTTGGTCCGAAACGAAGTCCATCCGGGTAAGGGGTTTGGCTTCCGAAACAGGTGTATGAGGCATTCTATTTTTCCAATATTTGTTCGACCTTGGCGACGATGTCCCGTGCTCGGAAAGGTCGCCCGCGGACGAGATTGTATCCCTGGGCTGGAACCAGGTATTCGGCCCGAATGATTTTTAACAGTTGGCCCAGGTTGATTTCCGGAATGAGCACGTGCTTGAAACGGATGAGAATATCCCCCAGGTCTTTGGGCAAGGGATGAATCCAACGGAGCTGTACGTGAGACACGCGTTTACCAGCGTCAATCAACCGTTCGGTGGCTGAACGGCAAGAGCCAAACGTCCCCCCCCAACCTAAAATGAGCAGGTCTCCCTGCGGGGCTCCAAACACCTCAGTGGGAGGATATTCGTTGGCGATACGGGCTATTTTTTCCGCGCGTAAATGTACCATGTGGTGATGATTGTCAGGATCGTAACTGACGTTGCCGGTCACGTCTTCTTTTTCCAAGCCTCCCAGGCGGTGTTCCAGGCCAGCGGTACCTGGAATGGCCCACGGTCGGGAGAGGGTTTTTGGTTCGCGCAGGTAAGGGTGGAATTCTCCCTCCGTCGGCGAGGTATATTTTATCTGGAAGTCCGGTAGAGCCTCGAAAGAAGGGAGGGGCCACGGTTCCGAGCCATTGGCCAGGTAACCATCGGAAAGAATGAATACCGGGGTCATGTATTTCACCGCGATGCGGCTCGCTTCGTAAGCCACATAGAAACAATCCCCGGGGGTGGTAGGAGCCACAACCGGGATAGGAGCCTCTCCGTTGCGGCCGAATACGGCTTGGAAGAGATCGGCCTGTTCCGTCTTGGTGGGTAAGCCTGTGCTGGGACCTCCCCGTTGAACGTTAACCACGATTAGGGGTAATTCAGCCATGACGGCCAGGCCCAGGGCTTCGGTTTTAAGGGCGGCGCCGGGTCCTGATGTGGCCGTAATAGCCAGGTTTCCGGCAAAGGCGGCCCCGATGGCAGCCGTGACACCGGCGATTTCATCCTCAGCCTGGAAAGTTTTGATGCCGAAATGTCGCCAGGCTGCCAGCGTGTGGAGAATTTCACTGGCCGGGGTGATAGGATACCCCCCGTAGAAGAGTGGGACGCGAGCTTTTTCAGCCGCCGCTACTAAGCCCAAACTGAGGGCGTAATTACCGTTGATGTTGCGGTAGGTCCCGGGAGGGAGGGTGGCTTTTTCCACCTGGAAGCGAGTGGTGAAAATTTCGGCTGTTTCGCCAAAGTTGTACCCGGCCCGCAAAGCACGGGCGTTGGCTTCCACCAGTTCAGGACGTTTTTCGAATTTCTTCCCCAACCACTTAATCGTCGGTTTTAGCGGACGATCGTAAATCCAGTACAACAGCCCCAGGGCAAACATATTTTTGGTTCGTTCCACGGTCTTGGAGGGTAAGCCCATATCCTTGCAAGCGTGGGTGACCATGGTGCTCATCTCGATGGTATACACTTCGTAATCGTTGAGTGAACCATCTTCTAAGGGATTCGAGTCGTAAGTGGCCAGTTGCAGATTTTTGTGGTTGAAGGCATTTTGATTACAAATAATGATGCCACCCTTTTCTAAATCCGGGAGGTGGACTTTCAGGGCTGCAGGGTTCATGGCAACCAGGACATCGGGTTGGTCCCCGGGGGTGTGAATCTCGGCCGCCCCGAAATTGAGTTGGAAGGCGCTAACGCCGGCTAAGGACCCGGCGGGAGCGCGTATCTCTGCCGGATAATCAGGGAGTGTGCTTAAATCGTTGCCAACGATCGCAGTGGTTTCCGTGAACCGGGTTCCGGTGAGTTGCATTCCATCCCCCGAGTCACCGGCAAAACGAATGACGACCCGCTCAACGTGTTTCATCTTAATGGGCATGACCGTTCCTAAAGTTCGTGTTAAAAATTATCCCAATAGAGGATGGCGCCGGGTAAATAGACCGCCATAAACGCCCTGGGAAACTGGCCCGTGTAAAGGGAATTGATTGGTTTTACCATTCATACGAGAATTAATTTACCATGTTCATCGAACTCCAAGCAATCAATTAGGCTGCGGTAAAATTATCAGGCTGGTCCTTATGAATACAATTGCCGAACCGTTTACTTTCCCTCTGGTCGGGCTTTGGTGATTATTTTGGCCTTGAACGGGAGAACAAATCAAGCCGGCCAGGGAACCTGGGTCTTAAAAGGTATTATTTTATTCGGATAATAGTGAGAAATAGCGAATAATCTATGGAAGAGACAATCCTTATCCTACAATAACCAACTAGTTAGAGTATTTCGTCGTAAAATAGAGTTTCCCATCGAAAATTATAATATCGCGCAACCAGCTCTTTCTAATAGGTAGTTTCCAGTTCACGTTACCGTTGCTATCCAGGGAAATCAATTCCTCGCTGAAATAATTACCATAGTAGATATTTCCGTTACCGTCCAGGGTTGACCCGCTGGAGGGCCAATCCGCTTTTTCATGGCTCATAACGAAGCGAGCCACTAAAGCTCCGGTAGAATCATCCTTATCAGTGGAACCGAACGTATTTACGACGCGTGAATTCAACTCGTAAGTGCAACTTAAAGACTGTTTGGAGAAAAAGCGGTGCTGCCATAGGCTTTGTGCTTTTCTTACCGTTAAAAAATGAAAAGCCCAAATTGTAAGTAAACCAATAATTATGTATCCCTTCACAACTTTTCACTAGCATTTTTTAACATCGTGCATAAAATGAGATCTTTTGTTAAGCTTTTTTCACTTGAGTTCAGCCAAAAAAGCAATAACTTTAACCAGTAACCAGGGGGCAATTTTACTGAAAGCCATTGATGCACTCTTTATTTTTCTTTGGTAACTGTAAACAATAATTAATGAGTTTGTCGAGCGGCCTTTCTGGTTCTTCCTGACAAACAGTCCCCCTGTTTTTCACCGGAAAAAGCACTCCGCTATTTACAAATCCCTTTTTTGGACAACAGGGAACCTTCAAAGAACCTTAGAAGAATCGAAACGGTATTTTCGGGAGAAGTTGCTGTTTGGCGCCTTTTAATTTATCCAATTTGGCCTCCCCTTGGGAAGGATCTTTGTATTGTTGCTACCAAAGTCTTTACTGTTAAGGAGGGTACCCACTGGGAAAGTAAATGAAACTTTACTGAGTATTTACAAGACTAAGCCAGTTGAATAAATTAATTATACCCAAAGTGACAACTCGTTGCAGAAATAGAGTGTACTCCGTAAAATCTCTCCCCCAGTCATGATGTACGACCAGGAAAATCCTCGACAATTGGCCCTCTTTCCCGAATTAGCGGAGCATTCCGGTATTCCCTCCATCGCCACGCTACCGGAATTTGATCGCGCCCTGGGGAATCTCATTAAGATGAGCGACATGGGAGCCTTCATCCAGTTAAAGATTCAGGGGCTGGAAAAAGTGTACTCCCTCAACTTGAATGAACTTGACATTCCCGAAGATTTTTTAATCCCGGCCACTTCGCCGACCACGCTTGTCGTGCATCTCTTTCCCCTGGAACTCCGCAACCAAATTAAAAAATTTACCTACGAGATCAAGGCTTTCTTCAACGTCCACAATTCTTTCCGCACCCCCTTTGGGTATTTCCTGTTTCGTTCCCATTTTGTAGCCTGGAAAGAGTTCCTCGACGAGCGGCGTAATGCCATCCACCAATTCCTGACCACGCAGTTGGGAAAGGGGGTTTATGGACACCATTTTTTAGAACATTTTCTCCAGGGCTATCATTATTTACAGGGTCTTGCTGACTATACGGCCCCGTGGGAGTTCCGCCATCGGGTACTCCTTAAGGATATTCAACAGTGTCGCAAAGACTTGCAAGAAGCCCGCCAGTCGCTCCACACGCTCAAACCTATGGAAATAGACTTTCCCTTTCAGGTCATGGTGCTGAAAACGGCCCACGTTCCCATGGTCCTGCACCAATTCTTGAACCAGATTCAGATTCACTCGTTTTTCAAGATCATTCACCTGGAATACCTGGCACAAGTTGAAATTAACTCCCTGGACGATATTCGTAACTTAGCCGAACAGCTTTAGGCCAACAATTCGCAACCACGGGGTTTTTATCATAACACAACTCTATGACTGATACAAAACCACCACGTTTAACCACCCTATCGCACGGATCCGGGTGAGCCTGTAAGATTGGTCCCGGGGACCTGGCCCACGTGCTGGGCGCAGTACACACCCAACCGGACGATCGGGTCATCGTTGGACAGTACGGAGCCGACGATGCCGCCGTCGTGCGCCTGGATGACGGGAAACTACTGGTTCAAACAGTGGACTTCTTTACGCCCATCGTGGACGATCCCTACCAGTTCGGCCAGATTGCCGCAGCCAACTCCCTCTCCGATATCTACGCCATGGGAGCCCGGCCTTTATTTGCCCTGAACATTGTGGCCTTTCCCATCCGTACCCTGCCCCGCAGCCTGCTGTCCACGATTTTACAAGGGGGAGCCGACAAGGCCCAGGAGGCGGGAATTCCCATTGTGGGCGGCCATAGTGTTGATGACCCCGAGCCGAAATATGGCTTGGTGGTGACGGGAGAGGTTGATGAGGCCTCCTTGGTAACCAACACCGGCGCTAAACCGGGAGACGTGTTAGTGCTTACGAAACCCCTGGGGACGGGTATTCTGGCGACAGCCATCAAAAAGGGATTGGCCTCCGGGGAAGACGTAAGTACCGCCGTGAGGTCTATGGCCTGGCTCAATAGAGTAGCAGCTGAAGTGATGCTTGAAGTAGCCGTCCACGCCGCCACTGACGTCACCGGTTTCGGACTCCTGGGCCATCTCCTGGAACTCTGCCAGGCTAGCCAAGTCACTGCCCGTATCGATTTTAGTGCGTTACCCTTTTTACCGGGTGTCGTTGCCCTGGCAGAACAGGGCATCATTCCCGGTGGGACCCAGCGTAATTTAAAGCACGTCAGCGGAACGACCCGTTTCGCTCCGAACCTTAACCACGTGCAACGGGCCCTCGGGGCGGATCCTCAGACCTCTGGCGGCTTGCTTTTGGCCCTTTCGCCGGAGAAGGTGCCTGTTTTTCTGCAAAAATACAATTCCCACGCGCCTTTTCCAGCCGTCGCAATCGGGGAAATCGTTACCCAACAGGACCAATACCTTCAGTTATTGACTTCCTTGTAGGCTCTTATTCTATGATTCCGCCAATGACCCTACGGGCGGCCTTTTAACCGGTGGGAAATGCCTTGACTTATTCCATGCCTCACACCTAAAATATCCACGACAGTTACCTAATACACAATAGTGGTCAACAACTCGAAACGGGCAAAAAATGCCGCAGTTATTACCTCACGCTGTAGGGGAGTCGATGCAAGGAGGAACGTACAACCCTTTTGTTATTATTCCACACCGTAACTTATTTTATCCCTGTATATTCGCCATTCCTCCCCATCCAGCGCCACCAAACAATTCGTACAAAGGGTACGAATAATCCATAAAGGGGGATGACCATGATGAAAGTTAATTGTTGGGATTACATGGGCTGCGGGCGGGAGTTGAGCGGTCCTAAGGTCAAGGAATTGGGCGTGTGTCCCGCCCTACGGTATACCGCCTTTCACAACGTCAATGGCGGCTATAACGGTGGCCGCTACTGTTGAGCGGTGGTAGGTACCTTCCCCAAACACCCTCCGCGCCCCGGGAAGCCGAAGCCATAGCTTAATATGACAATGCAAAAGACGTTCCTTCGGCAAAAGAAACCTTTAACCAGCTTCATAGTTACAGTGATACGAGACTAATGCTGAAAGAAGTCACTTTTAGATGTCTACGCTACGGTCATGAATTCCGTGGACCCTACGATAAACGTGTTCCCCAAGAGCGGGCCTGTCCCCAGTGCAACAGTAACAGTGCACGACCTTTGAAAAAACGACCCGTGAAGAAAAGCGAGTAACCTCAGGGAAAGGGGGGTCTCACGACACATCGCGAAAAAGACTATTTTAAGGCCTTCGTTAATATCAGTAAGGCTATAAGTTCTACCTTGAAATTACAGGAGGTTCTGGTCCAGATCGTCAGCAATACCATCGACGCCCTGGACCTCTCCGCGGGAGCCATCAGCCTGTGGAATAAGCAGCATAACCGTTTGGAGATGATTGCCCACAAGAATCTTAGCGAGGAGTTCCTGCATAAAGGACCGGTTTTGGCCGATCGTTCCCTGACCCGGGCGTTGATCACCAAGGAACCGGTGATCGTTCCCAACATCGAGTTTGACGACCAACTCCAATACCCGGACGCCTGCCGAAAGGAAGGGATTAAATCCATTCTCTCCATTCCGATTATTTTCAAGGATGAGGTCATTGGCGTCTTGCGGCTCTTCGATCGCCGGGTGCGGACTTTTGACGAGGAAGACGTGGCCTTCATGGTGGCGGTGGCGGAACAAGGCGGTATTGCCATTCATAATGCCCATTTCCTGGCCCAGATGAAAATCGACCACCAGCGGGAGAGGGACGATTTGTGGAACTGGTTCAGCGGAATGGTGGAGACACCACAATATTAATGAATCCTGAAACTTAGGAGTTAACTATCATGTCACACCTCTACGAAACCTTGCGGAAAAAAATACCGGAGTGGCGGTACGAGGTTAAACAACTCATCGATGCCAAGGGAGACGTTGCCATAAGTAACGTAACCCTGGCGCAAGCGTACGGGGGAATGCGGGGAGTAATAGGACTGGTTTGTGACACCTCTTCCGTTTCACCGGATACGGGGTTGATTATCCGTGGACGCCCTCTTTTAAGTATTACCAATATCTGGCCGGAGGAAGTTTTCTACCTGTTACTCACGGGGGACTTGCCCGACGAAACCGCGTTAAAAGACCTGCAAGCCCAGCTCACCGAGCACCAGGAAATTCCTGCTTACGTCTGGGAGGTTTTAAAAGCCATGCCGGCCAACTCCCATCCCATGGTCATGTTCAACACGGCGATCCTAGTGATGGAGAAAGAATCTATCTTCCGGCAACGGTATGACGAAGGCATCGCCAAGCAGGAGTATTGGAAGGCAATCTTGGAAGATGGGATTCGCCTGGTGGCCAAGCTGCCGGGGATTGGTGCCGGCGTCTATCGCTTGCGGTTCAACAAGGGGGATTTCATCACTCCCGACCCCCAATTGGATTGGGGCGCCAACTTCGCCCATATGCTAGGGATCGAAGACCCCGACGGCACCTTAAAGAAACTCATGCGCCTGTACCTCATGCTCCATTGCGACCACGAGGGGGGTAATGCCAGCGCCTTTACGGCCCTAACGATTGCTTCCACCCTTTCCGATCCATACTACGCCGTCTCCGGGGGCTTAAACGCCCTGGCAGGACCGCTACACGGGTTGGCCAACCAGGAATGCCTGAAATTTGTCCTGGAGATCAGGGATCATTTCGACGGTGTTCCCAGTGAAGAAGAGTTGCAGAAATTCGTGTGGGAGCGCTTGAACAGCGGGCGGGTGATTCCCGGCTACGGACACGCCGTCCTGAGATGCCCGGATCCACGCTTCACGGCCTTCATGGAATTCGGGAGCGAACATATCCACGACGATCCCGTCTTCACCATCGTCCAAAAACTCTTCAACGTGGTACCAGGTGTCTTGAAAGAACAGGGGAAGGCCAAGAATCCCTGGCCCAATGTGGATGCGGCCTCGGGCTCTTTGCTTTACCATTTTGGCATGACGGAGTTCAGTTTTTACACCGTCTTGTTTAGTATCTCCCGGGCCATGGGAATGGTCTCCCAGATGGTCATCAACCGGGCCCTGGGGATTCCCATCATGCGGCCGAAATCAGTTACCACCACCTGGTTGAAAGCCAATACGTAGATCGACTGGCCCTGCCTAACAGCTTTTGAGACTACCGGACTGCCAAGTCTCCAGGAACTTTACCTCCGGAGGCGGTGGTAGTTTGTTGCTAGGTCGTAATTAAACATGGTAAGCTTTAGACTTAATATTAAGTGAATCATTAAACGGAGGTTCATAGAATGCAAAGAAATAAGATCGCCTTAATAGGCGGTGGACAAATTGGCGGCAATTTGGCGCTCCTGGCCACCCAGAAAGAGTTGGGAGATGTGGTTATCGTGGATATCCCCCCGGCGGAGGGAATGATCAAGGGGAAAGCTTTGGACATCATGCAGTTGCGTCCCCACGACGGGTACGACGTGAACTTAGCGGGGAGCTCCGATTACGCCACCATTGAGGGAGCGGACGTGGCCATCATTACGGCGGGTGTCCCCCGGAAGCCGGGCATGGACCGGGAGGACCTGTTGAAGGTGAACATCGGGATTATCGCCGACGTGGCTAATGATGTAAAACAGTACGCCCCGGAAGCCTTTGTCATTGTCCTGTCCAATCCGTTGGATGCCATTGTGTATTCTTTTTACCAGCTTTCCGGCTTTCCCAAGAACCGGGTGGTGGGCATGGCCGGCGCCCTGGACACTGGTCGCTTTCGCACCTTTCTCTCCATGGAAACGGGCTATTCCGTCCAGGACATTCAATGCATGGTTTTGGGCGGTCACGGGGATACCATGGTTCCCATCACGCGCCTGGCCACCATCGGCGGGGTACCCGTGACGGAAATAGTCCCCAAGGAACGCTTAGACGCCATCGTGGAACGGGTGCGTTTCGCCGGGGGCGAGATCGTGAGACTATTTGGAAGCGGCTCCGCTTACTTTGCGCCCGCTCAGAGCGCCATCGAAATGGCCGAGGCCTATCTCAAGGACAAGAAACGGGTGATCCCCTGTGCGGCCCTCTGCGAAGGGGAATACGGCATTGACGGCTACTTTATCGGCGTCCCCACCGTAATTGGGGGCGGCGGCGTGGAAAAAATACTGGAATTCGAGCTACTCCCCGAGGAAAAAGAAGCCCTCATGAATACCTACGAACACGTAAAAAAGACCGTAGCCGAGACGGGACTGTAAGCTTGGTGGTTTAGCGGGAGGCGAACGTTAAATAAAGGGAGCGGTTACTAACAGGATCGTGACGCGGCGTCAATAGTGAGTATTGGAGATAACCTCCTAAGCCTGGGTCTTGGGGAACGTTATTGACCTTTATTCTATCCTGGTTGATATGTTCTTTGAAGAATATTTTCAGTAGCGCTTGAGAGGAGGAAACGATTCTTTTATTGACAAATGTTTTTAGGTGTTTTATCGGAACGTGCATTTTCTATTCTTTTGGGGTAAATCAAATTCTCTAAAACCTATGACAGTTACCAGTTTCTGACATCATTCGATTTGAATTTTATCTGTTAATTGCAGGTCTTCAAGTATCTGTTTTAAATCACTTTCGAAGTTCTGGGAAAACTGTTTTTCTACCGTAACTATGCAGGTTAATCCGATTTTTAGGTCCGAACCACTCCGCAACTTCGGTAGCACCTTTGTTCCCAGCCGGTTCCATATCTCTGGCGGTACGTCACCGGAAATTCGGAACGTCCGTGCTCCTGCACTAGGCGTAGGTTCTGGTTCTGTCTCAGGACTGGGACCTGGGGTCGGCTCGCCGCGCCCCCCGACAGGCGTGGGTTCAGGTCCAGGAGTAGGTTCCGGCTCAGCCCCCGGTTCCGGCAGGGTTTTCAGTATACTGGCCTTTGACTTCAAGAGAAGGAATACACCCGATTCAAAGGCTACCTCGTCAGCCCCGAGCGGTTCGTTGAACCATACACGCTCATACGTGCCGCTTGCCTGCGCCGTGCCCTGCGCGGCAGGCAGGTCAGGCTTCTGGCCGGAAGCCAGCCCAAAGTCACCCTTGGAAACAAACTCAACGATCTTACCGCGCAGTGTGGTATCCGGATCAAGCAGGCGGGTCAGCGATCCGTTGAGGAAGCTCTGGCGGAGACTCGCCAGCGGCCACGCGCCGGCTTCCTTCAGGGCGGGTGGCCAGTTACGTTCGATGTAACCTGCGCCTACGGACTCGTTGAGAAGGGCCTGGGATTTCAGTGCGGTGATAACGCGCCCGCAGAGCGTCTCACCACCGCTGGAATGTCCTGCTCCGAGATCAATGGTCTTTAGTCCATCCGGCTCCTGGCTGTCTGCGATGACAACAAAACGATAGCCACCCCAGACCTCATCTTTAGCCGCTTCCTCGGCGTCAGAGACTTTCGATTGTATATCCGCCCGGTCAGCACGGTCGAAATCGCCGCCCAGTGTTCCCTCGGCAATCTCCTTGGCCACGCGCTTCCATGCCAGCCAGAGTTCCACCTTGTCACGGAGGTCACGGCCCGGCCTCTTGACACACCAGACAAGCGAGGCGGGGTACAGTCTTGGTGATTTACCTCGTTGTCTGGTCCATTCCGCGATCTGCTCGCGTAGTGTTCCGCTTCCCGTCCATTCAGAGTCGGGATCGACCATTACCAGGGTAAGCCTCGGCGTGTCCTGCACGGATGACCCATCGGCCGGGAAAGGAACAATGGGAATGCTCGCACCCCTGCCAAACTCTTTCTGGACAAGCAATCTCATGGCAGGCTTGATCTCGGTGTCTTCATCGAGAGATGCGCGCCGGTCATTCACGACCTTTTTCATGGTCGGCTGGTGGCTTATCTTGAAGCCGTCCGAGCCCACGCGCCGGATGAAGTACGACTTGTCTTCCAGCGCAAACGCGGCGTTGTCCACGGAGGTCGTGTCCACCTCGGGCTCGCCCAAGGCGAACCGCAGTTCTGGCAGGTGCGCTACCTTGTCAACCTGGCCCCCAGACGACTCAAAGAGAATCGTGGTGGCAACCCTGCGATGGATATTGCGCAGCGCTCCTTTGGTATCGGCATCAAGGGCGCGGGCGTGGGACTGCGCTCCGGAAATATCGGAATCGATGGCCGCTACAAGGCGGGATTCCCCGAGCTGCCCCAGCACCACGCTGCGAAATTCCGGCACATCCAGGGGCGCTGACCCGAGGGTGATTACCGGCTCGCGCCTGGCCTCGGTGAATCCGGTTCGATAAGCCCAGGAAATCCACTGCGCAAGCATGGCGAGCGTCCCGCGCGTCTGCTGATACTGGGAAAGGGCCTGCCACTTGCGTTGAAACACCGATAATGTCGCAGGATGGAACGGGTAGCAAACCTCAAATCGCTTGCGCAGGTACTCTCTGGACTTGGCTTCCGTGGTAGTGCTATCCACAGCCGTCCATTCCGGCGGAAGTTGCGCACGCCGATCAAAGCACCAGTCCGCGTATGCCTTGCATATGTTCTTGCGAACCCTGTCGCTGCCAATATCCTCGAAAAGACGACGGCGGACCACTTCGCTGATTTCGGTCTCGTCGTTCGCAATGAGGTCTTTAGCCACCCGACGGACGACCTTTGTAATCTTGTCCTGCCACTGCATGTCCCATTCGGTCATCTCAACCTGGCTTCGAGGCAAGCTGATGACCGCCGCGCCCTGAGTAGTTCCGGTGGTAGCCACGGTCAGGTTCTGGATGAAGGCGTGAAACTGGTCGGCCATGCCCCGGTGCCGGTTCAGGAAGTTGAGCACCTCATCGAAGAGCAAAAGCACCGGACCGCCCGCTGCCTGGAAGACGCGGGCAAGCGCCTCCGTACCCGGCGGCGTGGTCTTCGCCGCCGCGCCGAGCTCCTTGACGCCCTTGTCTCCGGCAAGCTGCCGGGTGACATCGATCCATGGCGTCTCCCGTCCTTCTTGGGGGTCCCAGGCGTTGCCCACAAAGGTAGCGACCCTGGCCTGGGGAACGGTGCTTATACCCGCTTCCTTGATCAGGGCATCAACACCCGGATAGCCTTTCGCCTTCTCTCCGTTTGTAACAAGGTGATAGAGAGCTGTCAGCGTGTGGGTCTTGCCGCCGCCGAACTGAGTGATAAGCGTCATGACAGGCGCTGTGTTCACTGTCTCGCCGGAAAGCCGGCGAAGCACCATCCCCGCGTGCTCACGCAGCGCCCGCGTGAAGCAAGTCCGCGCAAAAAACTGCTCGGGCTCCCGGTAATCCTCCGGAGCGGTCCTGGCGATGACCTGCTCCAGGTGGATGGCGAACTCGTCCGGGTTGAACGAGCGGCCTTCCCTTACTTCCTTGCGCGGTGTAGCGACTTTATACCAAGCTTCCACGTCAACCTCCGGTTGAAAGGCAAAAGTAAAAAGTAAAAATGCAAAAATAAGAGATCATGTTAGCTTCTTCCTTTTTTGGTGTTTACGATTATTGCGCCGAGAATTTGTGCTATTTCCTCGGCTTCATGCTGAAGAGACTCGCTTTGTGATTTGCCGCATTCACCGGATTCGCGAAGCAAACGAAGCCAATAAACTGTCTCGCGGGCTTCTTTCAAGGCAATGGCATTTTTGTTGATGAAATCCGCCCGGCTCTGTCCCGCCTGGGCTTCCTCTACATTCGCGCCAATCGAAGTCCCAGAGCGCAATAATTGTTTTCCCAGCGTTCTGCCAACTCCAGGTCTTTCATCGAGCTCCCGACACAACCCCACTATTTCAAGAGCGAACTTGAAGGTCCTTTCCTTGATGTCCCGTGGTTTCTTCTTTTCCATTTTTTCCTTTTGCCTTTTTACTTTTTACTTATCGCGGAACCGCGAGCAGCATCGCGTCCAGTAAGCGTTTTTCCTCACTGCCCTTGGGATACAGGGCCGAAAGGGCGTTGGCCAGGCGCAGGAAGTCCGGGCCTCGATCCTGTTCTGCCTTGATGAGCGAGCGCAGCGCATTGGCCTGACCTCCGGCTTGGAGCAGCATGGCCGCGTGTACTCGATCCAGGGTCGTCGGACCGGATTCACCACCGAGACTCAGAGAACGCAGAGAATCCCCGTCAATAATAATCTTCTTCCCTCTGTGCCCTCTGCGTCTCTGTGGTGAGTTTTTCACCAACTCCGGGAAGAGTAGCTGCTGATAGTTGCTGTGGGGATCGTGCTCGATCAAGTCGGCAACGGCGTCGGCTCCGTCCTCGCCGAATAGTTGCTTGGCCCGCTCAGAGACAGCCATGAGCCGCACCACGCCCTTTTTCGTCTCGATGATACGGCCCTCCCACTTGGGCAAATCGATCCCCAGGGGCTGGGCGAAACGACGCACCACGTCGAAAACAAGGCTGTAACCCTTGGCCTTGCCCTTCGAGGCGGCCTCATCTGCATCACCTGAATCTTCCATATCCCCTTCTTCACTTTTGCCTTTTTCCTTTTCACTTTTTACTTTTCCGTTCGTGCTCTGAAGGGTCCAAAGAAAGAGCGCAGTCAGGCGGGCATCCTCTTCAAACGCTCCACCCGCCCCGTTTATTTTTCCTTTTTCCTTTTTACTTTTGCCTTCTTCAGCGCCGAGAACGTTTTCGAGCGCAATGCGCCCAACGACCTCCCACACCTTTTCCAGGTATTCCGCAAGTGTGACCTCGCGGCCTTCGGCGGTTTCGACCTTTCGATAGCGACTAAAGATCTCGAGCGCCGGACCGATACAGGCGAAGACCAGGTCCGCGCCGCGGATGCCTTCGCCCTGGAGCCGCTCCATCCAGTCGCCCACGCGCTTGGGAAGCTCGCGTAGCACATCGCCCCAGTCGCCCACCGGCGCGTCCTCGGGACGGGGACGGAGAATGAGATGAACGCTAGTAGCAAGGGCTGCGGTGTCACGGGCAATAAGACGCTGGGCTTGTTCCGTTGCTATTGGCCAAGAGCCAGTAATCGTCCATCCGCCTTTGATGAGACCGGATAGTAAAGCCTCCCATCCTTCTGTCGTCTTATGAGCGAACACAACTGAAGCAATGCCATCTTCTCGAAGTAATCGACGGCCTTCGGTGAATGCTTTTGCCATTGCACTCTCGTAGAAATGGCGATCTTTCGGTCTATTGTCTGCTTGTCTACATGGGTCTTGAATTGCCTCTTGTTTTTTTGGGGAAAGCGTGTTTGCAAAATCAAACGGATCGCGTAGTAGCGGATGGCCGAGTAACATGCGCTTCACCCAAACAAAGAAAAAGTCCGACAGGTCTGCGTAGGCCATGGCGTCATAATACGGTGGATCGGTAAACCATATTGAGACAGTCTCGCTTGGTAAGGGCGATTCACAGGCATCCGCCTGTTGAACCTGTCCGATGTTAGCTACTCGCACCTCTTGTATCACTTCGCAGACAACATCTGTGGCCGAAAGAAACACGCCACGGGCTTTCAATTGTGGCGCAGATTCGCAGAAGTCCCAAACAATGGGCAATGCCTGGCGAGAAAAAGTATTGACTGGATTCTCGTAGCCATCCATCCATCGGCACAATGAGCTGTTCCCGTCGGCACCTTTTCCTATCAACAGAGCCAGCAGGATTTGCAGCATTTGATCATTTGCAGCTTTACTAGTTTCTGAAAGCGCTATCAAAGCCATCTTCTGCCGCGTCGTGAAGAGATCTCCGAAAGTTCTCATTCCATATAGAAGGACACGAAAGCCGGAGTTACCTTTGAGTCTTTCTTGCGGCAACTGCTCATCCGGCACCGGGCAAAGGCCCTTCTTCCCGCCCTGCTCCCACTCCGCGAGAATCTCCTTGAGCCGCTTCTGCGCCTTCCAGA
>CAZVNL010000037.1:0-21296 GCA_964628055.1 uncultured bacterium
TTGAGGTGATTCGTCTATTTGTTCGAATGATGAAAGACCTGCACGAGATCAGTTTGAAAAGATTCGTGCAGGTAAACAAACAGATTGAGAATGTATCCAGACAACTAACAGGATGGCAAAAATCAAAAAAAGAATTGACTGTTTAGCCGGAGTTGCTTATTGCCAAGGCATAAGCAAGCGAGCGTATTTAAATCCGGCAGCCTCCTTGTATGCTTTACGAGGTATCAGTTCATGTTTTCTGAAAATGGAAATATGATTAATCAAATGGCTGCTTTATTGCTTCGTTGCCCGGGGGTATAAATAAATTTTCATTAAAAAATCGTTGTTGGTAATGATGAAAACGCTAACCATCCACTGCACCGAACGGCTAAAGCTGCTCGATAAATTGATTTTTCGGAGTTTATTGAGGGTTTGCGAAACTAAAAATTGCAATCCGTTTTCATTCGCCGGCGGTGAGTGTTGCCCGTCAACTGGAAGAACCCGGAAAGAAGTTAAAAAAATATGCGTGAAGCTATTGAATTTCGTCTTGATGGTCTTCGTATAGAAGGCTATGAAATTCCAAAATCACGCAGCTATGCTCCCTATGCTAAAGTGCCCGCCTAACCCACAGTACCTTTAGGTTACTTAAAGGATTAGCAAGATGGAAAAAATATTTTTCCCGATCATTGCTATACTAACTCTTTCATGTTCTCTTTTTGAGGAAAACGACGAAGAGCGAAAGATAGAACGACTTGCAGGTGTTGACTCTCCATAGATTGTGGGTATTGCTGATAGAAGTGTTGAATTCACTGTTTTTTGTACTACGCCCACGCCGTGTTGGGGTTTTTCCCGGTTCGAAGCGCTTAGAGAGTCTGCTGACATTTCAATTAAAGTGTTTATTTTCCAAACTACCGATGAGCCCTGCATTACGGTTCTGGATAATATTCAGGTACCTATAACTGTCCCCGTTCCCACTTCGGGAGCCTACAATTTTCATTTTTTCCAAAGTGATACAACAACGCTTGATACAACAGTGACCATGTAAACTGGGCAACCATACCGTACGTTGAACCCCAGAAACATGAATTTATTAGTCAGGAAGATACCGAAAAGTTACCCTCCCCGGGAATAGCGACAACTACTGAGCCAGCGAAGGGACTCGAACCCCCGACCCGCTCATTACGAATGAGCTGCTCTACCAACTGAGCTACGCTGGCCTAACATGGGCAGGCGAAAATACCCTTGTTTGCCCCAATGCCAAAAGTTGAAAGTGTGCCATGTCAAGGTTCTGACGGGCGATAAAGAGATTGTTGGTAAGACATTTTTCCCTTGTATCTGAGCAAAAATAAAGCCAAGTTGAAATCGTGTTGATGAAACGCTTCCAGGTGGTTTACCTCCTATTGGTGTGGGGGTTTTTCAGTGCGGGATCGTGGGGTTCGGAACGGACTCTGTACCTCTTGTACACGAACAATACCAACGGCGCCCTGGAGAACTGTTACTGCCCCGATCACCCCCTGGGTTCCATGGAAAAGCGGGTGGTGTTCGTTGAACAGTTTATCGCTGACCATCCCAACACAATTATCCTGGACGCGGGCGACTTCTTTTCCGTTACCGCGCGCCCTTTGAAAGATAGCCTGATGAGTGTTGCTTACGGGCTGATTCCCTACGATGCCCTGTTATTAGGGGATCAAGAACTAAGCAAGAGCGGCGAATATTTCGAAAGGCTATTGCCCCTGTTTAACGCCCCTTTCGTCATTGCCAATTTACAGGCTCCCACCTTACCGGGTAGCGCACCCTACCGTATCGTTATTAGGGGTGACTTACGCGTTGCCATCGTGGGTGTAATCGGTCCGGGAGCGTTTAAGTATTACCCCCAGGCCGTCAAAGAGAAAGTGACTTTAAAGGACCCGGTAACGGCAATCAAGGAGTTAGAAGAGGAACTTCGCCAACAAGCGGACGTGGTGATCGTCCTTTCTCACCGGGGATTGGAACAAGACCGGCGCCTGGCCGAGGTGTTGCCGTGGGTAACAGCCATTGTGGGTGGGCATACGCAGTCTGTGTTGCCAGCGCCGGAACGGGTCGGTGATGTTTTCGTTCTTCAGGCGGGAAAAGAGGGTTACTATGTTGGGGTATTGGAGCTTAAACTTAATGACCGTAACCGAGTTGTTTCCGGTAGCGGTTATTTAGAAGCCATGACCCTGGAGCGTCCTGACGACCCCCGGGTCATGAAACTCATTGAAGAGTATGAACAACGCACAGGATTTATTAACCGTAGAAAATTGAGGTTAAAGGGTGGAGACAATCATTAATACCTTGACGTCGAATCCGGTCTATTTAGCCGTCGCCGTTGTCCTGGCTGTGATCATCCTCATCGGGGTGATCAAGAAGTTCTTAAAGATGGCCCTGGTGCTTTTAGCGGCGTTGGTCATCTACATAGCCTATATGTACTGGACCGGGGAAAAAGTAGATGTGGATTCTTTGAAAGAGGGCCTCCAGTCAGCCAGCGAATCGCTGAGTGAGAAAACCGCCGATTTCAGCAAGGAAGTCCGGAAAAAAGTCGAGAAATCGCTGACGCCTTAGGTCAACAGGCGCTTGCATAATTAGCTTATCGCAGCCCGCAACCGGTTGGTCAATAACCGGACGATGCCCTGGAGGATTTCCAGGTTGCTGCTCATGAGCTCGTAGAATCCCTCCTGAGTAATTTGTAATAATATGGCGTCTTCTTCGGTAGTGGCATCCGCGGAACGCGGTTCCTGGTCTAATAAAGCCATCTCTCCCAGACAGTCTCCCTTACCTAGTTGGGCGATGATTTTATCACGCTTGTGAATGCGAATCTTGCCTTCGAGGATAATGAAAAGGGAATCCCCGTGGTCGCCTTCCTTAAATAGCGGCGTTTTGGCCGGGAGGTGCATCTCCTGGGTGATGTGGGCGATGCGGGCGATTTCCTCTCCCGGAAGGGTTTGAAAGAGTTGTACGGTTTTTAACAAGAGGGTCTTTTCTAAAGTCGAGTACATGGATAATGTCTCCTGTTTGACGTGAAATTGTTTAATGGGCAGGTATTTTACCAGGGGGTGCCTAGCCCGGTGGGTACGCGTTATCAACTCCCGGTGTACGGGGGTGGGAGCGACTTTATCCCATTGAATGGATTCCAGCACCGATGGAAGCTTATGACGGAGAACATAGTCAATCCCTAAAACTGATCCCCAGTGATTGTCGGAGTGGATTAGCTCTCGGAGGTACCGTTCTAAATTGGTGTGCAAATCGGGGAAGTGGCGTTGGCCGATGCGTCGGCGTTCTTCTAGGGGGAGGGCTTCCACTAAGGGGTTGACCAGCTCCCGTTCTTC
Source organism: uncultured bacterium (assembly GCA_964628055.1). Taxonomy (GTDB): domain Bacteria; phylum Fidelibacterota; class Marinisomatia; order Marinisomatales; family TCS56; genus CAZBEL01. Next base: position 3,324 of record CAZVNL010000037.1, read on the forward strand.
GTGAGAGAAAATATTTTCCAGCAGTTCCAACACCAGGGGGAAGCGCTCGGTCTGTTGTGTACGGATGGTGTGGATGTAAGACTCGATGGGGGTGTGGGGAACGTCCATCACGCCTAATTTTAAGAGCACCGGGATTCTTTTCAAGATTTCGCTATGGAGAAAGTCGCTCAAAAGTTGATCGGATTCCCGGGAGTCGATGAGGGATAGGAAAGCGGTTAATTCATAGGCCGAACGTGCCAACCGGGCCGTTTCCCGTTCCAGGAGTTGATGGATGTTCTGGGGCAAGGATTTCTTGCGGGCCACGGCTAAGAAGGTGCTCACCGTGGTGGAGAGGACTGGAAAACGCCGGTCCTGGAGGCAACGGGCTAATAGGGTGAGGGTGATGGGTGTGGGATAATCGCTCAGGGTCCGGATAATGTTTAGAAGTTGTCCGAGAGGCAGGTTATGGCTATTCTCTAGTTGGGTTTCGAGCTGGCCTAAGACTTGTATGGTGGGGAATCGTTTTAAGGTCCGCCGTGCGCGCGGGTAGGTAGCCGTTTGTTCCAAATTAGCAATAATGGCGGGGAGCAGGTCCACAGCTTCACGTTTTTCAGCTAAGTCCATGGCCAAAATCCGGATTCGCGGGGAGGGATCCTGGAGGCAGGTTACCAATCGCCGGGTAGTGAGGATGCTGGGATGTTCTTCTAAATAGGTTAAGGCGGCCAGTCTAATGTCCTGGCGGGGATCATTAATCATTTGTAAAAGCTCGTTGTGGGCTTGTTCTACCGGTCCGGTGTCAAGGTGTATAATAGTCGTAGCCGCTGCTGCCTTCAAGTTAGGGTCGTTGCCCTCGAGGGCCGGGATTAGGAGCGGGGCGGTTTCCTGGAAGCGTCTCCGACCGGCTACCACCATAGCTAAGGCAGCGATGGGGTCACCCTCCTTGATGGTCTTTAGAATCAGGTCACCGGTGAGGAGTTCTTCGTGCCTGGTCGCCAGTTGGAGAATAGCTCGGCGTACTTTTTGACTCCCCGTTTGAAAGAGTTGGTTTAGCGTATCTTTCCAGGGGGCGAGGGGTAACCCCTGGATGAGTTCCAGGGCAAAGAGTTGTTGAACTTCGTCGTTCCCACGCAGGGCTTTCTCGATTACCTGGACCATGGTGTGATCGGTGATGTCGATTTCCAATTCTTCGAAGTTCAGGGCCCGTTTGGCGATGGCTGCTTCCAGGGTCTGAACGTACCCCTTTTTCAACCGGAAGGTATTCAGAATCCACACCAGGGCAGCGCCTAACACCAGGAAGCTCAAGGTTTGAATGGCGATAAACTTCATACTCACGTAGATGAGAATGCCTGCCAGTCCTTCTACAACCGCCCGCAGGGACCCTTCGATCAGGGGTTTGGCCCCATGTTTTTTCAGGGGCGGGATGGGTAGCCAGAGCAATTGTAAGGTGGAGTTGTGGATAGTAAACTTGAACACCTGGTCGGAAAATTTGGCCAGGAAAATGGTGGTAATAATAGGTGCCATAAGAAAGGCGGATGACCCCAAGGAGAGGATTAAAGGGAGGATCATTAAACCGGTGAGGACCCCGAAACGGGAGAGGATTCTGCCCGTTACGAAGAATTGCAAGATGAGCGTAGCGCCGCCGGCGACGGCGTAATAGGTACCGAAAAAGTTGACCAGGTCTTCCTGTACTGGGAAAAAGGTCACCGCGGTGATTTTGAACTGGTAATCTACGATACGGGAGATGAAAGCCGATAGGGCCACGACCAGGGCGATGGCGGTTAAATAGGGGTCAAAGCGGGGAGCTCTTTTTTTCGGTTTTACCGTGGGAGGCTTTTTGGCCAGAGCGGTTTTCCGGTAAGGTCTCACCATCCGGGTGGTGATGATTGTGAGGAAGAGAAACCCCATGGTGAGATACAAAAGGCGTTGTGATCCGAAGGTGTTCACAAATGGTTTGATGCCGAGGCCAACGATGATGGCGGCCAGGGAGCCACCACCTCCCAAGATGCCGAAGAGGCGTTTGGCCTGGCGCGGATGAAACACATCGCCCGCCAAGAACCAGAACTGAATGACCAGTAGGTTGTTGATGATTTCAATCCAGACGTACAAAAAAGGAATGACCCATCCCCGGATATGCATCTGGATGAGGCCTAAGGAAAGGGCGGCCACCAGCGCTGTGATGAGCATGACCGGGATAAGGTCAAACTGTTTGGTAAAGCGGGCGTAAATCGCCAATGTCAGGCTGAGAAACACTGCCACCGCCACGAACATGAGGGGAAGCAGGGTGCGGTCGAATAGCGTTAAAAAATAGGTATCCCGAGCAGCACTACCCGTAATACTAATAGCCACGTAAGCAAAGAAGTGCAGGAACAGGATCAGTACGGGACGCCCTTCGCCCTCCTTGATGTTTAGAAAGCGGCTCAAAAGGGCCATGAAAGGTAATTCCTAACTTTCAGGCGAAGGCACTGCACTTATAGGAATAGCGTAGCGGCAGAGAATTCAGAGGAGCCGTAAAAAAAATCGGTTACCGAAAGGCCAAACAGTACCAACCCAATTAAAATTAAGAAGAAGAAAACCAGGAAAATGATGTACAGGACCCCCGTTAACACGATGTACGAGCGTAAGTGATCAACGGCCAGGAGAAAGTTTTGGGAGTTTTTATTCAGGAGGCTGAGTCTTAACTCTGTACTGGCCTTTACTAACCGCACACCAAGAATAATCATGATTACGCCGATGAAGAAAAAAGGGTTGAGAATCAGGAGGGTTAAACTCATGGGAATGCCGCTGAAAATGTTAAAAATGCCTACGAAGCGGCTCCACTTGGCGAGTTTATCAAGGGTATTGACGCCAAACCCATCCAGGGGATAGTGTAAACCGGGCTCCTGAGTATTGGGGTTGGTTTGTTCTTCCGGGGAGAGGTTGGTTTCGTTCATAGCAGGTTACTGGCCAGTTCAGCCAGGGTTGAGCGTTCTCCTTTTTTTAGGGTAATGTGAGCATAGACGGGTTGTCCCACCATGCGGTGGATGAGATAACTCAAGCCGTTGGAACGACTGTCTAAATAGGGTTGATCGATCTGGTAGATGTCCCCGGTAAAGACGATTTTAGTTCCTTCTCCGGCGCGGGTGATGATGGTTTTCACTTCGTGGGGGGTCAGGTTCTGAGCTTCATCCACGATAAAGAAAACCTGTTGGAAGCTACGGCCCCGAATGTAGGCCAGAGGCGTGATGAGCAATTTCTCGCTTTCTAACATGTCGTTAATCTTTTTTGCCCGTAAATCGTTCTCGTGGAACTGGTGCCGGATAACGGATAGATTGTCGTATAAGGGCTGCATATAGGGATCGATTTTCGAGTGGATGTCTCCCGGCAAGTAACCGATATCGCGATTACTTAACGGGACGATGGGTCGGGCCAGATAGATCTGTTTGTACTGGGAGCGACATTCCAAGGCCCCCGCTAAGGCTAAGAGCGTCTTTCCGGTTCCGGCTTTCCCTGACAGGGTGGCCAGATTTATTTGGGGATTGGTAAGAATGTGCAGGGCAAATAATTGTTCGGCGTTGCGGGGTACAATTCCGTAGGCCGGTTTTTTCTCCACGTGGATAAACTGATCCTCCTGGGCATTGAAAAAGGTTAACACCGACTTCTGCCCATTGCGTAAGATATAATTCTCGTTGGGTAGGGGGTTTTGAACCTGGGGTAGCTGTTCCCGGGGCAAGTAGTTTGGTTTTGCGTAAAGCTGGTCGATGAGCGTTTCCGGGATATTGTCTAAAAGACGTAACCCTGAATACATCGCCTCGATGTTCTCAATTTTATCGCTTGTATAGTCCTGAGCCGGAACTCCCAGGGAGCGGGCTTTCATCCTGAGATTCGTATCTTTGGAGACGAGGATGACCTTGCGGTGGGGCTCTTTCTTCGCCAGGGAATAGGCTATGTTTAAGATTCGGTGGTCGGGGGAGTCTTCGGTAAAGATGTTTTCTAAATCAGGATGCCGTTCATTGTTGATGATGATACGCAGGCGGCCCTGGTTTTCGCCTAAAGCAACCCCTTCCTCGAAGAGTACTTCGCCGCTCAGGGCGTCTAAAGAGCGCAGGAATTCCCGGGCATGGTAGTGGATGTCTTCATTACCGCGTTTGAAGCGGTCCAGCTCTTCCAATACCACGATGGGAATCGCAATGTCATTCTCCTCAAAATGCTGGATACAACTGGAATCGTGGAGGATGACATTGGTGTCCAGAACGAATAGTTTGGGTTTTGCTTTAGTTTTGGTCATGGCCGTAATTGGGGTTTCTAATTGGTCAATGCACGCCTAACATTCTCCGATAAGTTACTTGTTAGTCGTTAAGGAACACAAGGGAGAGGATGCCGGTCTTTAGCGCGGTTGGTTGCATAGTTATTTTTAACTGAAGAAATAGAAGATGAGCATGGCGACCACGAAGATAATCAGGGCCAGGATTCGCATGATCAAATTGCCCTGGCGATAGGGGTAAAATGATTGCTCGTTGGACTCCCGTTCGGAGGTAAATTTCCTTCGGTTGTAAGCAATGAGTTTGATGCTAAAGATAAACAACCCCAGGAAAAACAATAGACCACCGATTATGGTTAATAAATCCATAACCAAACCTAATGGGAATTCACGAATATCACAAGTAAGGGAGGGACGATGTTTCAGGACGATTTATTAAAGGGAAAAACGATTATCATTACCGGTGGTGGGACCGGTTTAGGGAAATCTATGGCCTGGCGTTTCGGGTCTTTGGGAGCTCAATTGGCGCTTGCCAGTCGAAAGCAGGAGGTCCTTGACCGAGCCGCGCAAGAGCTCCGTCAACAGGGGGTTTCCGTATTGGCTGTGGCCTGTGATGTGCGTAAACCCTCCGAGGTTCAGAATCTGGTGGCAGTGACGAAAAAAACGTTTGGCCGTATCGACGGGTTGGTAAATAATGCGGCGGGGAACTTTATCTGTCCTACGGACAAGCTGACCCCCGGGGGCTTCAAGGTAGTGGTTGATATTGTGCTTAATGGGACTTTCAACTGCACACTGTTTATAGGTCGTGAAATGATTAAGGAAGGACGGGGAGTTATCCTTAATATGGTCACGACCTACGCCTGGACGGGTTCCGGATATGTGGTTCCCTCCGCGGCGGCGAAAGGAGGCGTTTTAGCCCTCACCCGCTCCCTGGCGGTGGAGTGGGCTCCCTATGGAATCCGTACCAACGCCATCGCCCCCGGTCCTTTTCCCACCCCTGGCGCCTGGTTGCGTTTGGTTCCTCCAGGGCTTAATTTCGCAGAAAAAATGAAACAGCGGATTCCCTTGAAGAGGTTTGGTCAACATGAGGAATTGGCCAATTTAGCCGCCTATCTAATGAGTGATTACTCCGGCTACATTAATGGCGAGGTAGTCACCATTGATGGGGGAGAGTGGCTTCAGGGGGCGGGGGAATTCAATGGACTTCGCCAACTACCCGATGAAGTTTGGGAACGGATGTTGGATCGTAAATCGAATAAATTAGGTACTCCAGAAGAAGGGAAAGGTGAAGCATCATGAAACAGCGCTGCCCCATGATATTCATTTACTTTTCCTGGCTGGTCTTTCTGGGCGGTCTCATATCCCTGGTAGTATTACAGGGAATACTAATTATGATCCTGTGGCTTTTGTGGTTCCCATTGGTGATGTGGTTGTACATCAAATATTTTCCTCGCCTGTCTCGCTATTTGGGTTATGGCAGTGTACAAGATGAAATTGGAGTACTCCTCGGTAAGTCGGTAGCAAAGGTTACGTTATACACGGCTCTGGGGTGTCCTTTCTGCCCGCTGGTGGAGCGCCGATTGCGGGCGTTACAAAAGGAGCTGGGTTTCACCCTGGAAAAGATCGACGTGACGGCCAAACCTGGCTTGTTGATGAAAAAGAAGATTCAGGCCGTTCCGGTAGTGGAGATTGGCAAATATACTTTGGTGGGACATGCCACCACCAAACAGTTACGGGAACTGCTATCTTCGGCCTAAAAGGTTACCAAGCTAATACCTTTACGAAACCTCCGAAGTTTATAAAACGCCCCCAAGAGTCTATTGGCCAAACCAGTAGGTGAGTTTTATCGCCAGGAGATCGTCGCTGGCGGATTTGAACAGATCTTTGAGGTCACGCCAGACTTTGAATTCCCCCGGGTGATTGAAATTGGTGCTGTTGTGAGTCCATACTAAGTACAGGGTTGATCCGGGTTTGAATTCCCAGCGTAAGACCACATTCCCGACCAGGGCCTTATAATTGAAATCCGGGTTCCCGATGGTGAAGACGTCAGTGGTATCGCCCCCGGTAGGATCCAAGAGGTACCTGTTCGTGCTGGCATCATAAAAAAGGGAAGTTTCGTCTTTACCATAGATAAAAAACGAGTAGGATTTAGGCCGCTGGAATTCCTTGAATTCCGAATAGGCGCCCACGGCAATGAACGGCTGGAAATAGGATTGGATGGAGAGGGTGGGGGTTAAGGTGTAATCGATACGGATATCGGTGGAGATGACTTGTTGATCCAACGTTCCCAGGAGATAGCGTTTACCGTACATAATGGTGTTATTGGTATCGGTAAGGGTAGTGATGTATTGGTCGATACTATGGCTCACGGAAAAATTGGGGTTAAAAGTAAGTCGCAGCCTCGTTCCGGCTTGGATATTGATCCAGGCACCCACGCTTCTCCGCTTACCTCCCTTTTCGCTGTCCCCTCCCTCGGCATTGGCTCCCCCAATGACCTTTTTCCGGCTGTCCGAAGAAAAACCAAGGTTCATAAACTTTCCCTCAGGGGAAATGACCATGGGACCCCCACGGAGAATGGTATCGCTGAACGTTCGTGGTCCCCAACCACTGAAGCCGTTGATACTCCAGTAATTTAAAAACTGGGCGTAGCCAAAAAGGAAGTACATTTCATTGATTTTCACCCCGCCGAAGTTATGGTTACTGGCATAGGCGGCATTAAGCCCAGCATTGCGAAAAATTTTACCAGGGTCGTACCATTTATATCCTAATACTAAGTGTTTATTAAGCTTGTCAGTCCCGAAGGTTAATCCCAGGTCATTACTCTCAAAGCCAGGGGAAATGATCCCAAGGCCGGCATTGAAGGTGACGTGCCCGGTTTCTCTATTCAGAATAAGTCGACTGGCGTAGCCGTTTAGTTGGGTCCGATTTGTGTCTAACGTGACGTGGTCAGCGTCGGGGCGTTGGAAGTAATGGCTCGAGTTCTGTTGAAGAGCGGTAAGGCGGGTTTTGCTTCCCTTCACTTCCGAATAACCCCACCAGCCCGCCAGGACCCAGTCCTTATCCTTATTTAGAAAGGTCCACGTGTCGACTCCCGCTGTGAGGGCTTCTTTATTGAGGATATTGGTTAGGCTGTTGTCGTCAAAGAAGCGGTAGACGTAGCTGCCAATGATGCCGATACCCTGGCGACCTTCGTGGAATTCCTTCTGTAATCGCAGGAGATTGTAGGAGGTAAGGGGTTCGACCTCCTGGCGGTAGTAATTGGCGTCCCCATCGAGTACTTCGGCATATTCCCGGTCGGTAAGGGCCGTGAACCCGCCCAGAGACCATTGTCCTTTCAATTTCCCGCTAAGTTTAGCGGCCCCTAAGATGGATGTTGCGGTGGGTTCCTTGACCCATTTTCCATCGGCATAACCCTGGGGAGGACGGCCGACACGCCGACTGTAAAAGAAGGAAGGTTCGGAAAAATTGAATCCCCAGCGACTGGAAGGACCCCCTTCACCGAAAGCAAAAATGCCTGACCCTTCAATAAAAAAGGGTCGTTTTTCGCTATAAAAGGTTTCGTAAGCGCTGAGGTTAATCACCGACGGATCAACCTCTACCTGACCGAAATCAGGATTGAAGGTGGCATCAATAGTTAAATTGTTGCCGATCCCTAATTTTACATCCGTTCCTATACCAACCTTAGTATCCTGGCCGCCGTAAAACGGATTGTCGCCCGAGGAAGGTAGGCGTCCGTAGCCGGTGGAGATGTAGGGAATAAACTCTACCCGCTTGGGGGGTTCTATATCGCGGATACCATAAAGCGTAGCAAAATGTGAAACGATGCCCGTGGATCCACGCGGTATGTAGGTGTAGAGGCTATGTTCTTTTTTCCGTTGGATCACCCGACCAAACTCGATGCCCATGATATTTTCCGACTGGCGGGTAAACCGTAGCTGAGAGAAGGGAATCCGCATTTCCACCGTCCAGTCCTGTTCGTTGATCTGACTACGCCCGTCCCATACGCCGTCCCAATTGTCGTCGACTTGACTGTCATTGGCGATTGTTCCATCGCTAATGGTACCCACCGGATTGATGGTAAAGAAATATCCCGAGCGCTTGTCGTAGTAGGAGTCAATGGCTACCTGGAATTGGTCGGAGTCCTCGTCCCGGTCCCGGCGTCCTAAATGGCCAATGATAGAGTCGGGACGACTGTCCCATAAGCGCGCCCCGATGTAGAGGGCGTCGTCTTCATACCCAATCCAGACTTCTGTCTTTTCCGAAGCCAGCTGCCCATTATCGGGATCAAGCTGGATGAAGATGGTACAAGGCGGGGTAGTATAAAAGACCTCCTGTAGGTTACCGTCGATTTGGATGGGTTTGCTTAAACGAATAGCGGAAACGTCCCGCTGACGGTAGTCTTCCGGATTGAATTCTTCCGTGGCCATTCCCAGGGTGAAAGCAACGGGAAGCCATAAAAAGAGAAAATAGATATTTGCCATATACTTTAATCCTTGTTTAAAGCGGATTTTAGACGAGAATTTTAAAACAGAGTAGCCGACGTTGTTCAACGGGCAGATGTGCCGTGGGTAATTGGTCATTCTCTTTAGATCGGTGTTTCGTTCTCTACGGGATAGAGAGATAATAGGGAAATTATTATTTGATTGGCTCATGAGCTCTATTGCGTTGCGGAGGTTGTTCTATGGTTTAAAAGAGTTTTTAGACCATTTATTACGGCAGTTGGTTGTCATTTTTTTCAGAGTAAATAGGTACGGGATTATTGGGATTAAAAAAGGGTTTTTAGCCAGTTTGTGACTAATTCACCAAGTAATTTGTAAATAATGATGGTATAGGGAATGGCAACGGCGAAGAATTTAAAGGGGCTGGTCCGGAATTCTTTCGCATAGGGGTTTCCTTTTTGAGCGAGTTCCACGAAGTGCCGAAAGGCCACCATGGTTACATGCGCTAAGAAACCGGAAAAGGCAAAAAACACCAGTATGACCAGATGGTCTAAAAGGGTCAGTGAGTTTAGCCATTCACCCAGGGTCATGTAGTTTCCTCCAACAGGGCAGCGCCAAAAACGCCCCCTGAATCGCCCAACTCATTCTTCAGGATAGGAGTGTCTACCTGGGAGCTGAAAACATGGCGGTATACTGTTTTAATCCCTTCGTTGTAGAGAAAGGGGATGTTGGAAACCCCACCTCCCAGTACGATGAGATCCGGGTCTAAAATGTCGATCACGTTCGCCAGAGCCATGCCCAAATTGGTTAAAAATTCTGTTTTCCAGGCCAGGGCTTGGGCGGTATCCTGGTAGGTCAGTCTATCAATGATCTCCGGTAGAGGTTGGGCCTGGCCCGTCTTTTTCTTCCAGGATCGTTCTAGGGCGGGCCCGCTGATGTAGGTTTCCACACAACCCTTGCGACCGCAGTAACAGTCCCTCCCGTTGGGATAGAGCGTGTGATGTCCCCACTCTCCGGCAATGTTGAGATGGCCGTGATGGATCTGGCCGTTGATGACAATGCCCCCGCCGACGCCCGTGCCCAAAATAACACCGAATACGACTGCTTTCCCTTTTGCGGCCCCCAATTTGGCTTCGGCTAAGGCGAAACAATTGGCATCGTTATCCATGGCCACAGACTGCCCCACGGCTTGCTCCAGATCGTCCCAAAGGGGTTGGCCAATCAGGCAAAGGGTATTGCTGTTTTTTAAGCGATTGGTGTTCGGGTCAATGGCGCCGGGGGTGCAGATACCGATGGTGACCTTTTCCGGGCCTGCATGACCCTGAAGTTCGGTGATTAAATCCACGATGCGGCCAAGAATTGCTCGGTACCCCTGGGAGCGTCGCGTGGGTACCCGTTTCCGCACAATCACCTTGTGTTCATCGTCAAGGAGAACCCCTTCGATCTTGGTTCCACCTAAATCGATGCCAATCCTATACATAGGGTATTTTTTTCAGCACGGTTTTGAACTCTGATAGAATCATTGACGTGGCTCCCCAAACTTGGTATAGTCCCAATTGGAAATAGGGCACCTCTACTTTTATTCCGTTGATCCTACGGATCGCAGAGCACTGATTCTGGTCGCCAATCAATTCTTTAACAGAAGCTGAAAATAGGATGTCAACTTCTCGGGAATGGGGAGTGACCGGAGGGTTTTGTTGCACCGCCCCAACGAAAGGGTGGATTAGGTAACCCGTTACGGGGACGAATAGCGGCGTGAGAGGGCCCAGGAGGGTGACGGTCTCCGGGGCCACCCCGATTTCTTCCTGGGTTTCGCGCAGGGCTGTTTCATAGAGTCGCTCTCCCGGCTCCCAGCGTCCGCCGGGGAGGGAAATTTGACCTTTATGATGCTCCACTTCTTGGGTCCGTTTAGTTAAAAAGAAATGTATCTCGTTGGAGTGTGGAAAAAGCAATAGGAGCACGGCTGAAGGGATAGCCCGCTCCCGAGGGAGGGGTGTGTAGAGTTTCTCCCGACCCGGAATGAGCATTTGATCCTGGGCCGCTCTGCCAGGTAAGGGGGCCTTTAAAACCTGTTTCAACTGGTGAAAAAATAACTGACTTTCCATTCTGGTGAAAATTTTCTGGCTCAAAACTTATCGCTTTTTTCCCATATCTGCTTCATATTTACATTCACTTACCATGTGGAAACATATTATCTGGGACTGGAACGGCACTTTGTTGGACGATAACTGGTTGTCCGTGGAGGCGATGAATATATTATTAGCCCGCCGGCAACTACCCTTGCTCACTCTAGATAAGTACGTAAGAATATTTACCTTTCCGGTGAGTGACTACTACCAACGGCTGGGATTTGATTTCGATAGTGAACCTTTTACCGTTTCCGGCACAGAATTTATTGAAGAATACAATTTACGGGCCTTTGAACCTAAACTGCACCCCTCGGTCCGGGAGACCATCTTTTGGTTAAAGGAGCGGGGCGTGTCACACTCCATCCTATCCGCCAGTGGCCAGGAAATTCTGGATCAACTCGTTGATTATCACAACTTAACGTCACTGTTCATTGGTGTTGTAGGTCAAAAAGACCACTACGCCAGGGGGAAGACCGACGCTGGTAGGGCTTGGTTGAGACAGTTATCCTACCAACCGGGGGAGATCCTTTTTGTGGGGGACACCATTCACGATCGGGAGGTGGCTCGAGCCCTGGGAGTCGAATGCGCCCTGGTAGCTTGTGGACACAACAATTACGAACGCTTACAGGACGAGGGAGGCCCTGTATTCAATGACATTACGGCGTTGCGAACCTGGCTTTATAAGCTCGTTGAAAAGGGTTAAAGTTTTACCACTCCACCGTTTGGCGGGTACCCATTCCGGGACCCAAGTAGATGGCGTTCAGCAACAGCCGCTCGGAGCCGCGGAAATAACCCCTGAAATTTGGTTGGGTTAGGAACAAGATTATTTGTCCGTTACCTTTGGCTTCCCGCGTGGCCCACGCCGTTTCTGCGAGACGTTCCCGCGCTTCCGGCCACAACAATCCCGATATGCGGAGGGTCCCCGCTTCAGCCAGGCGGGCAGGGACCTGAACGGGGTCTTTGGCCATCAAAGCATATCCCGAGTTGAACAGGACAGGGAGGGAGGAGCGGCATCCAAAAGCCAACCAATGGTCGGTGTCGAGATCACTTTTTAGGATCGCCCCTTGGGGGTGGAGTTTGCGAGCCAGGAGATCCTGATCCTTAATGCGGGAAAAAGCCTGTTGACCGGTTTCAGATTGTTGGGACTGTGGAAGGGGCGCGGTGGCGGCCAGTGGTCCTTCCCAGAAGGTCAGGCTGTCGATAGTGGGGTTTTCGGTTTGGTGCATTTGGTCTAATGCCGTGGTATAAGCGTCCAATTGCTTGAGGACTTGTCGCCGGAGACGAGCCTGGCTCAGTCCAGTGGAGGTGTCGGCCAGAAAAGCGGCGGCATTCCCAATGGCGATCAAGGTCCCCCCAGCTTCTACCCACTCCTCAAGCTTTTCTTGCGTCCCTTTCCCTAACCAGCTTCGGATCGTGGCGGGGCCTCCCCAAAGGGAGGGTAGGATGAGGACGTTGTACTTCCGCAGGTCGGTGCCGTAAAGATCGGACGCGTTAAGCAGGGAAACGCGGGAGTGCAGACGGGTATCCAGAAGGTGCCAGATGGCTCCGAAGCTGTACGAACTGGTATGATTCCCTCCCACCAAACCGATGCGTGGCAAACACAACAGCGTAAAGTCGCCACCGCCCAGATCCGAACCAGATGTGGCTAAAGCGGTGTTGACTCCGATAATGTCCAGCCCGCTTGTTGCCGCAATATCCTCTAAAATCCCGAAGTCCAGGTCGGCATTGGCCTTCCGCCGAATTAACAGGGTTCCCGGTGGATAACTCCGGCCTTCGACGGTGAAGGGTTTTTCTGCTGCCCAAACCTTGTATCCTCGCTCTAATAATCTCGCCAGCGCCTGATAGACGCCATCTTCCGAACCAGCGATCAGAAATCCGTACCGGGCAGTTTTGTATACTACGGTTCCCAGTCGGGAGGCTGACTCGTAGGTTCTCAACGGGGTCTTGGGGAGCGTTTCCGTATAGTAACCTTCCAAACCGTAAGCTAAGGGCAAGGACCAGGCCGTTACGTCGTAAATCGTAGACTCTTTGTGTTTTAAAAGCTCGCGACGCTCCTTTTCCAAGCTTTTAGTATCGATGCGAATGTCGAAACTGAGGATGTTCTGAATTAAGGCTTTTAAAGGTTGATTCAGGGGGATGACAAGGGAGCCGGCAGGAAGTCGCTCCCTGGTAACCGTCTCCCCGGTGGAACGACGTGCTTTAGGCACATACAGTTCCTGGGTGGTTTGGTAGACTTCGATGGACTGGCGCTGCAAAGTTTTGACGAAGGCTTCGAGTCGTTGTTGATTATCGCCGGGGGGAAAGAGGTAGGCTTTGGAAGCATTGGATCGATCCACGGCCCCTTTGCGACTGGTATAGTAATCCTGAAGCAATTCCTGTCGTTGGCTGGCTACGGTATTTAGATTGGTCAGGGAGCTGATGAATTGGTGGTGTACGGCTTCCCGGAAAGTCGCCAGGGTACCGTCCGGACGTTTGACCACCGAACCACTGGTTTCAGCCTGTTCGTACAGGATGCCCACTAAACCGGCATAAATCCCCCAGGAACTCCCATATCCAGGATACAATTCTTCGTTCCACTCCCGAGTGTAGTAGCTCCATCCGTAACGGTTAAAGGCTTCCGCCTGATCAGCGGTAAGGCGCTTCCACCACTTAAAGACTGCGGGGGGTAAATAAGGATTGAACGGGGCCCGGGGAGGGTTAAATAAATACGTGTCGTAGGCTCCCATTTCGTGGGCATCGACCATGAACTGGGGATGCCAGCTAAGGATGGCTTTAACTTTCCCCTTTGTCTCCGGGTGAACCGTGGCGAACCAATCACGATTCAGATCGAATAGGTAATGATTTCCACGCCCCCAGGGCCATAAACCACGGTGATTCAAACTCTGTTGGTCGGGGTTCAACTCCATGCTTTTCCATTGTTGCATTTGAGACAGGAAGCGTTCTCTTCCATCGGGATTTTGTAAAGGATCGATACAGACGACCAATTCTTGCCGAATGCGTTTACTGACGTCGTCATTACCAGCCAGGAGTTGGTAAGCTAACTGCAAACTGGCATCGGTGCTTGAGAGTTCATCGCCGTGGATAGCATAGGCCATCCAAGCAGTGGCCGGAGTTTGTTCGATGATCTTCGCTGGATTTGCTCGCTGGAGTTTGCGCGGGTCGGCTAATTTAGCTATATTGGTACGAATTTCCTCCAGTCGCTGGAAGTTAGACTCGCTGGAAATCACCAGGTAGACCAGCGACCGCCCTTCGTAAGTCCGACCATATTCTTCCAGTTGAGCGTTGGGTAATCGGTCGCTTAAATATTGGAAATAGTTGAGGACGTCTTCATGGTGTACCGGGCGGGAGCCAAGGGGGAAGCCTAAATAGTCACCGGGAGACTGGATGTCCGGTCGATAGTCTTCCGAAAAATATAAAGACGGTTTTTCTTGACTAAAAACCGGTATTGTGGTCAAGGGATAGAAAGTGAGCAAGGCTGAAAGGATGAAAGCAGGTGACGTCAAGAAATGTTTCTTCATAACGGGCGCTCCAGGGTAAGAATGGGGGTGAAGGGTCAGAGTTCCAGCCTAATACCTATGGAATAATATGTATCGCGGTGCCGGTAAGTAGCCAGGGGTTGGCTGTTGTATTTCTCTGTGTAATTTATGCCTACTGACAGCTTATCGATGAGTGTTTTCAAAGAGAGGGTTGCTTCATTATTCACCAGGTAGTTTGACCAGTCCAGGGCTGGTTGGTAATAGACTTGCCAGACGAAGGTCAGGCCATCGCCGAATTGTTGTTTGTATTTTGGTCGTAAGGAGTGGCGGAAAAAGGAGTTTTCTACTTCACCACGGTATTTTTCCCATTCCCATAAAGCCGCGTAGCTGATGGAAATGCCCCCGAAGAGGGTGTATTTGCCCCCAAAGCCAAAATTTGATCGGTAGTCTAAAGCCAGGGTGGAATCGAACTCCCAATCAGCCATCATAAAAGGAGAAAAAGTTTTATGAGCAAAAAGATCGGTTTTTAAGACTACCTTTCCCTCATGGGTGTAAAGCTCTCCTTCATAAATAGAACGGGAATTATGCACTGTAAAAAGGAATTCCGTATCCTTTAATAGATACGATCCGAGACGAACGTCCCCGATGATGCTGGTTACCCAATTTAGATCATAGTTGGAGAAATTGGTATTACCCTGGTACCGATAATATGCAATTGAGAGTGCGTTTGTTGACTGGGCGAGGGAAAAACTCCCTATAATAAATAAAAAGATTATGATTTTTAGAGCTAGACAGGCTCTTCTTTTTAGCGTTTTCATGTTATGGTCCCGAAGGTTGTAATGCTTATTAAACCCGGAGAATTTAAAACTGTATAATATAAAACAGGGTAGCCAAAAGTCTACCCTGTTTATTTTCAGTATTCTGCAGGTATATGTACGGGAATTAATCCGGTTTCTTGTCTTTCTCCAATTCCTGTTTCAGGATGGGTTTTTCGCCGGTATCTTGCTTGGTGACAGCGGCTTCTTTGGAGCTTTTATCCCGTGCACCTTTTGCCGATGTTTTTTGGGCAGACTCAGGGGTATCTTTACCACTAAAGGTCTTTTTCAATAAGGACTTCTTTTCAACCTTTCTAATTTCTTCGTCTTTTGGCAACGTGGCCGGTTCGCCGGTCGTTTTCTTCGTGCTTTCGGTTTTTACGCCCTTCTGACCCTGCTCGGTAATAACCTTGGCTGTTTTGCCTTCATCGGACTTTTTGACATCCTGGTCTTTAAGTTTATCCTGAGCATAAGTTCCGCCTATTACACCAAACACCAAGCAAAAGATGAATAACCGCGTGACGAATTTGGACATATCTATCTCCTTTTGTTACATCCTTGGGGTAGTCCCCAAATGGTTCATTAGTCAAGCGGATAGTAAATAATTTGAGCCTGAAAAGCAAAGAATTTTTATTTATTTTTCACGGCAGTGATGGAAATCACACGCAGTTTAAATACTCTAAAGAATCCCTGTTTTTAGAATATCGTGGATGTGGACAATGCCGACTAACTCTGCTTTCTGTTTGTTTTTATACACGAAGAGACTGGTAATACTATATTTTTCCATTACTTCCAATGCGGTAATGGCCAGGGTGTTTTCCGTGACCCATTTACCGTTGGGGGTCATCAGGAATTCCGCCGTCCGGTTGAAAATGTGATCGCCGCTTTTTTCCAGACCGCGACGAATATCGCCATCGGTAATAATTCCCACTAAGTTGCCTCCGTCATCTTTTACTCCCGTAACCCCCAGACCTTTAGCAGAGATCGTAAACAAGGCATCCCGAACGGTTGTCTCGGTGGTGACAAAGGGGATTTCTTCTCCAATGTGCATAATCTCTTTCACCGTGAGGAGCAGGCGTCTCCCTAAAATGCCACCTGGATGTAGCAGCGCAAAATCTTCCTGTTTGAATCCCCGCAGTTCTAAAAGGGCAATAGCCAGGGCATCGCCCATAGCTAACATGGCAGTGGTGCTAGCAGTGGGAGCCAGTTCCAGAGTGCAGGCCTCCTTTTCTACGGAAGTATCCAGCACAATGTCAGCCATCTTTGAAATGGAGGAATGCAGCCGACCTACGAAAGCAATAATGGTCAAATCCATGTGTTTTACGGCCGGGAGGAGTTGCAAGAGTTCAGGAGTTTCCCCACTGTTACTGAGGGCTAAAATAATATCCCGATGAGTTACTTTCCCCAGGTCCCCGTGCAAAGCGTCACCGGGATGAATAAAAAAGGCCGGGGTTCCGGTGCTGGCTAAGGTGGAGACAATTTTCTGGGAAATGATACCAGACTTTCCCATACCCGTGACAATAACTCTGCCATCACTTTGATGGATCGCTTGCACGGCCGCAAGGAATTCCTTTCCTAGACGGTTTTGTATTGCCTGAACAGCATTGGCCTCGATCTGAATGACTTCCTGACCTACTTCGATAATTTTATTGGAATTCATATCCGGCACCTCATGTAGTGGGGATTGAAACAGGGTCAAAAATTAGCACTATTCCAGGTTCACGATGGTGTTTTTCTTAAATTCATCAAGCGTCCGTGCGTCCATGTAGCTAAAGGCACTACGTAATCCCGCTTCAATTTGATCGAAAACGTTCTGGACACCCCCCTTGTATTCAACAATAGTCTCATCCCCTTCAATGTAGTAGGGATTTTTACCGCTTTTTTTCTGGACGGCGTAGGAAGCGGAGCCCCGGTAAGCTTTGTACAGTTTTTGGTCGAATTTGAGAATATTTCCTTCGCTCTCTTTGGTACCGGCAAACATGCGCCCGAGCATTACTAAATCAGCCCCCAGGGCTAAAGCTTTGGCGATGTCCCCCACGTTACGCACCCCACCATCCGCAATAAGGCGCGTTTCGCTGTTTAAATCCTCTTTAGCACGGGCGCATTCCACAATGGCCGAAACGATCCCCTGACCGATTCCAGTCATATTTGAGGTGGTGCACATAGAACCGGTTCCAATACCAACGCGCACGGCGTCTACCCCTAACTGTACTAAATAGCTAAACCCCTCGTATGAAGCCACATTGCCGCAGATTGTAAAGGTAGCCTCCAAATCTTGAATTGTCTTTATAATAGGCTCCACGGAGACATTGAAGCCATTGGCCACGTCAACGATGAAAAACCGGGCCCCGGCTTGGTGGAACTTCCGAACCAGGGTGTCTTCATCCAATCCAACGGCTACCACGGCTTCAAGGCCGTCATTGTGTAGCGCTTGGTAGTCGGCCAGCCGTTTGGTTTTGGGCTGAAACCGATGGATCATACCCAGCATTCCGTTTTTCGCGAAGGCGCGACACATTTGCAGTCCGCAAATGGTGTCCATAGGCGCAGGTAAGATGGGCATCCTTAAGGTAAAAGGGTGTTTTTGTGAATGGATGGTGATAGAAAGGTCGATGTCCCGGCGGGAACGAACTTTTGACAGTTTTCGTGGTATGAGGGAGACATCTTCGTAAGTTAGAGTAAAGATTGGCATGCTTAACCAATACCGTTCATTTTTCGGTGCCGGTTGGAGGGGAGAAATTGGGGGTGTGTATGTTTGTGAATTTGGCACGCTAATACATTGTTTAGGAAACAGGTAATTTGCCGGGAGCTGAGGAGAGCATGGTGGACCAGGTTTGCCTGGTGGGACATAGTGTCGGGGCGGGGAGAGTTGAACTCCCGACCTCCTGCTCCCAAAGCAGG
>CAZVNL010000038.1:0-21200 GCA_964628055.1 uncultured bacterium
GCCGTTTCATCGAAACGATCGGTGCCCCCCAACCCTTCGTAAGGTATGCCACTTAACATATCGTAAAGTTTGATCATATTTAGTTCATCCGACGGGCGGAGATTACCTATCTTGGGATACGTATCGCCAGCATGCCAGCCTAAAAACACCGGTTGATTGGGATCATCTTCGGGATCGGTGGCGCTTTTATCAACGTGTAACACTACCGAACCCACATGTTGCGGGGAAGTTAGTCGACCGTCCCCGTCTTTATCAGGGGCCCCAATGTTGTTAAAATTATTTTTCGTAGTTTGCCCGGCCCAGGAAAAACCACACCGTAACCAATCAACAATGGGGTCTGCTTCGGTGATAGTTTCGTTGGCGTGGGCGGTATAATCCTCCCCGCGCACAGTTACCCAAGTGTGCTTACCCCACGATTGACCGTCGCCAATCTCCGCCGTGCCTTCGCGACCACAACTGTAGCGCGTGCCCCACCCGATACGCACCCCGTGGAGGGTCTCATTTAACTCCAGCTCCTCATCCCAATCCGCATTCCCCGTGTTCTCAAAAGTGAATTCTTTGATGAAGTAATTATCATGGTACTGTTGACTGAACACATAAATTTTCCTGGTCATCGTGAGTCCCATGGAGGTATTCACCACATTGGTGATGATGCGGTCGGGAATTTGATCAGGATCGATCTCGTCAATCTCGTTGGCATAAATGGCCCCCAAATCCACCCCATCGACATAAACTGTTGGGGGCGGGAACTTGGCTGTTTGCTTTAGCTCCATAGGGAAGAGAGACAAACCCGTATAGTCCATGGCAAAATAGATTCCGTAAGCGCTGAAGTAGTTTCCATCCACATCGGTAAAATCCTGCGCAGCGATCCAGGCCCTTTTGATGACCGCATTGTCCTGGCGGGTATAGTCGGCCGGCCAGATCAACCCTTCGTAGTAGGTATTATTCCAGGCCCTTTCCGAGCCGTAAGCAGAAAAATGACTCTGTAAAGACCCTACCTGAACGTAGCGCTTGGCCGTTTCCGGCACTTGGGCCTGCAGATGAAGGGTGAAAAACCCGCTGAACAAAGCCAGGAAAAACGAGCTATACCAAGAGACTTTTCTCCCTGGAGTTCCCAACGAAGTTGAAGGCAGCCTGCCCATTAGAATTGAATAGTGATTCCGAAGGTAATATCCCGGGGGTCGAGGAACGTCAGGGCTTTCAAATTGGGCATATCAATATAGGCTTTCGTTTTCTTGCGTTGGGCATTCCGGGCGGCGATTTGGGGATCGTTGTCAGGGTTCGGTTCTAAAGGATCGTAAGGCACCGTCCAATCCCGGTACTCACCTACTCGGTCATTGCCCTGCTCCACGCCTTCTTCCCAGGAGAAATTCAGAGATTCCATGTAGTCCAAATAATCAAAATAATCGGAGAATCCGGCGTAACTTAAAAACTTGGTATTCAACAGGTTGGTTATATCCAGAAACACTTCCATCGTGGAGAATTTCAACACCACTTCCTTAGCCAGGCGCACATCGATGAAATAACGATCTTTCCATTGCACGTTATCCACGACACCGGGAAGGTTATCGGGATTATACGTGCTGTAGGAGCCCGTCTTGTAGGTTCCGATTAGATTTAATCTCCAACTGGATAAGGGATAGATTGACATGAGATTCGGTCCCCAGCGGGAGGGGGTGTGCAAGTCCAGGTTCACCCTTAAATAGGGACGCGGGCGGGGACGATTCTGGCGCGGGTTAGATTGCAGGTAGTCACGCTGGGCATTGGGATCCTGAAAATATTTCGTTAAACCGAAATAACCGGAGGATTGCACCATGTAGGTATAATTCAAAAAACCAGTAAGCCAGGAGCCATAGGACTTGGTTAATGTAAACTCGATTCCGCGAATGTCCTCGTAATTATTATTAGCCGCCCGGCGGTATTGGATGGAATTGTTCACATTCTGGTAATAAACCCACCCGGGTTGGTCGGCTACATCCTTATAATAGGCAGCCACATTAAACAACAGATTCCCAAATAGGGCCTGGGAATAACCCAACTCATAGGAGATGGTCCGCTCGTAAGTAAGATTGGGATTTCCGATGTACGTAACCAAGCCATTCGACTCCCGTTGCAACCGAAACCGATACGCCGAGCCCGGTTCTGTTTGAAAATGTCCGTAGTTAAAATACAACTTAGAGTTTTCCGTGATGGGGTGCGAAATCCCCAGCCGGGGACTCAGTGTCCATACGGGTTGCGTTGGTTCCCGCGGGGCCTCTGTTTCAATTAGATTACCTGAACCCTGGGCGTAGTATTCATCGTAAATATCAAGGGCATACCACTCCGTATTCGCCGAGGAGAACTCCCAACGTAAACCCACATTAGCAATGAAACCTTCGAATTCCAACTTATCCTGAAGGTAGATCCCTAAACGGTAAGGTGACACATCGTAGACCAAACTGCGATTCCAGGTAGTCATCGACGGATTCTCGGCAAAGGAACGCATGTTGTATTGATTCTGAACAAACTGGAATCCGGTCTTCACCTGGTGATGGGTATTGATCTGGTTGGTTAGATCAAAGCGCAACAGATACGTGGTATTCACACTTTTATCGCGTCCCAGATTCATCCAGCCTCCCATTATCATCCCGTCAATACCGGTCACGCCGTAACCCATGTAACCGTAAGGAGCTTCGTCAACACGATACCCGGGGAATAATTCGTAGAGCTCGGCTGTATTGCGGTCGCGAATTTTATAGGTGTCATACTTATTGCGCAGGGTCTGATAAACCAACTCGTAAAATAGATTATCATTAAGCATGTGGTTCACTTTAAAACCGTACATGGAACGATAAATGTTGGTAGGGCTGTAATAGCCAGGCATGTACAACATGGCGTTGCCGCTACTGCTATTGATTAGGTTCGCCACGTCGTATGTGGTATTAAGTACCGACCCGGTGGGGGTGGTTTTCCAGTTATAGGGTGAAACCGACCCTTGTACGCCTCCCATGATAATAAAGGTCAACTTAAGCTTGTCAGTGACATTGGAGGTTAATTTTATTTTCGTTAGGTCATCAGTATAAGCTTCTTTTGATAAGGGGAACACGAACATATTCCGCTGGCTAAAATGGGTAAGTGAAAACCGTAGCTTCCCCAGCGCCTTGCTAAGCGCCGGAACGGGCCCTCCAAACGCAACGTCAAGGGTATAATCTGGCTTGGTGATATCGCCATTCCGCCGATGTTGCCATTTAAAGATGCGTTGGGCCGCCGTGGGGGTCAGGTCATTGGTGGGATCGTCATCCCGCAAGGTCGTCTCCGAGATGGTGTTCCAACCCTCAAAAGAGGGGTATTGGCGACGGGTATAATCATCCCAATTCCCGTTACTGGTGCCAGTCCAGCAAACCGCAGGATCCAGGTAAGGTCGCAGAAAATAAGAGTTCTCACTGTAGATCGACTCACCAAAGTGTTTCGGGGCTGGCGGGCTATGACGCAACGTAACTGTTCCGTGGTACTCCGAAGGGCTTCCTTCGCTGGTAACCACATTCACCACTCCTGACCGAATATTACCGTATTCCGCGTTAAAGCCTCCCGTCTGAATCTGCAACTCCTTCACCGAGTTCAAACTCAGCGTGGTGTAAGGATTATTGGAGCGTTCGTCGTTTAAAAGAAACCCATCCACTAAAAAGGCGGTCTGAGATTGGCCACCGCCACGAATGGTGAGTCCTTCCACCCCGGCCTGTAGCCCCAGGGCTTCAGCAAAAGTGGCCACGGGTAGACCCACCAACATATCAGATTGCATATTCAGTTGGCTGGCCGAAACATCCAGCACCACAATGGCTCGCTGGGCCTCCACGGTTACGGTCCCTAACTGAATCGCTTCCGGTTCCAGGGCAAACTTTAAAAAGGTCGTGCGGTTCATGACGACCACCACGTTCCGGGTGGTAACCGTGGCGTAACCAATAATGGAGAGCTCTAACGTGTAAGTACCGGGCTCCAAGTTAATGAGGGTAAAATAACCCTCTTCATCCGTGGCCACGCCATAGACAGTGTTAACCAGAATTACATTCACCCCTGGGAGCCCGGCGCCCGTCTCTTTATCTACAACCCGACCACTAATTTTACCGGTCACTCCAGCCCATAAAAAAGAACCCAGCGCAAAGATTGTAATGAGGACTCGGAAAAAGGAGGACCTACCCCACATAGACCTAACGGGTAATCAGTAAGCTAAAGACCGTCCTGACGTTCACGGACGACCATAATAGGGAGCGCTGGTCAACGCTCCCATATCGATCCGAATGATCTTTAATTTTTCATTCGTGCGGTTGGTGGCGTAGAGATAATTCCCGTTCCCCCAACTGAAATAATTAATCGGCGGGGTCAAAACGGTGTTGAAAAAGGGTTCCATGTTACCGTCAGCGTCAACTTTCGTCATGGCTTCTCCCTCCCGATCGGAACCGATGAACATTTCCCCCGTGCTGGAGAAAGTCAAAGCCAATGGTTCGGATCCATCACTGCCGGTATAAGTATTCCAATCGAGGACTAGTTCATTAGGCCCCAGGTCGCCGGTAGTGTTAAGGATCTGATTGCGGTAGATCTTTTTTTCACCCAAAACGTTCACCGCAATTACGTAAACATATCTATCGTAGACTCGGATGGAATTCAGACTATAATCACCGTAATCGGCAGATTCTTTATAGGACTTATCCGGCAAGACCGTGAAGATCTTTTTCCCCGAGCCAGCAGTATAGATGTTCCCATTATTATCGAAGTCTAAATCCCGGACACCGCCTCCCACGGCTAAGAATAATTCATCACTGCCCCCTCCCGGTTGGACTTTAAACATATAGGACAGCAAGTTCACGTAATAGATCCCTCCATCGGGTCCGAATTTCATTCCCGAGGCTTTGTCGAAGGTTGTATTCACGTAGACGGAGGTATCCTGGTCGGTATCAACTTTCCAGATCGCTTTTACGGCGGGTCCCACGGAAACGTAGAGATTTTCCTCGGCGTCTACTTCTAAGGCCCACACGTCGGTGAAATTGTCGAAGGGTCCGTAATCAATGACCGCCGGATAGAGTTTGTACGGGCCCTTATAAATAGCAAACAGGAAGGCCCCTTGCACCGCCACCTTGATAACAACCGAATCTGATATTACCACGGGTGTCTGGACTTTCAGCTCCTTAGCACTGGCTTCTAAAATCGTACCGGGAACCCCGCTAAAGTAGACGATGTTTTCTTCGGCATTGGGGGAGAAATTTTCGCCGGTGATGGTCACGACACCTACCCCGGCATAAGTACTATCCTGAGGCAACACAGAAGTTACAACCGGCGTGGGGGCGGATTGTTCATTGGGATCCCAGATACTCTCAGGATACTGATTATCCTTGCAACTTAGTGATAACACCATTAAAACCGCCAGACCAAAGACGAGTTTAAACATTGATTTCATTCCGCTTCACACTCCCATCACTAAAATCTCATTTGCACTGTTAAACGTTGTACCGAGTCAAAGAGGCCGAAGGGGGTATAGGCATAATCGATCTCCAAGAAGAGGCCGGCAATAGTCTTATGAACCCCAAAACCGGCGGTCACTCCTCGTTCATCATAATTGAAAAGATACCCCGTCCGGAGGGAAAGGAAATCTCGCAAGGTATATTCCAGGCCGAGGTTCAACCGCTCGGCGTAAGAACGGGGGTGGAGCGCGTCAATGGAAAGGAGCAAGGTCTGTGACGGCGTGCGATTATTCAAGAAATCAAATAGGTCCATGGAGGCCCCAATGCGAAAAGTGAGGGGTAATTGAAATCCTTCGGACTGGTATTTAATCTCGTTGGAGAAATTGCGCACGGACATGCCAAAGGTAAAGCTTTTCCAACCTGTCCGGTAAATGGTCCCAAAGTCGAAGGCGACGGCCTGGGCCACATTTTTACTCACCTCGCTGGTGGAGTCTGTCACCGGGACTACATTCCTTCCCAGGTATTGGTGGGCCGATTTCACCTGGCCACCCACGGCGAATTTATCGGAAAGAGCCTTAGCGTACCCAAAGCCAAAAGCCAGAGCGGAAGGATAGAAGAGCTCCGTATCCCGGAAACCTTGAACGTTATCCCAAACCATGGTTCCCTGCAATTCCCCGTAATCAACACTAAGGAGACTGAACCCAAAGACACCATATTTACCTCCCGCTGGGCGGAGCGCAAGGCCAAAGGTATTGTAGTTAATATCGGCAAACCATTGGTTCTGGCTGAAAGAAAAGTCGCCCAATTGGGGTAAACGTGCCATCCCGGCCGGATTAAAAAAGAGGGCGCTGGAGTAGGTGGAAACGGTAGTCATGGCCTCTCCCATGGCACCGGCGCGGGCATCCGAAGTAACACTCAAAAATTGGAATCCCGTCTGGGCTAATTTCTTATTGGCTGGCAACCCAATTTGCACCATTCCTAATAGGAAGATAATAGCCCAAACCCAGGAAATATGTCGAGACTTGTTATTCATTAATGATCACCATGAGAACGGAGTTAACATCTTCCCCGGCAATTGTCAGGAGATAATCGCCTGCCGCCAGACTATACGACATCCGGTTGCGGATCAAAGCACAGTCGGCAATCGTTTCCATGCTGAGTACGGTATTCACTGGAGTAACAGCTTCATTATCGGCGGAAGTCAAAGTTACGTCGACACTCACATCGGTAAAAAATACGGTGGTGGCGGGTGAACCGACAATTCTCACTACAGCATAAGCCACATCGGCACCCACATGAATATCCCAGCTGTTGGAATCACTGGGGGTAAGCACTAACAGCGTGTCTAAGGATAGGTATATAATAGTATCGGCAGCTGTCGCAAAGCTCGTATCATCGAGGGTGGACATGCTTCGACTTACGGCCACCGAATCGGTTTCCAAGAGCACACAGGCGTCATGGTCAAATGTATTAACGGTAAAGGTTTCTTCCTGGTAATCTTTGAGGATGTTTTCGCACCCCAACCACGGTAGGGTCAGGATCAAAAGAAGTAAATGGAGGTGTTTCATAGGCTGCTACGCTACCTGATAATTACGAATTTTCGGATGGCGCTCTCTCCATCGGGGGTTTCAAAATGGGCAATATATAATCCGCTCACCACCACTTGCCGGGAAGAGGTTACCGAGTTCCACGCCTCGTCACCGCTGCCGTCGGTATGTTCGATGGTTTTAATTAAATCGCCCCGTTCCGTGAAGATACGAATGGTGCAAATGGGCGGTATATTCAGGAACATGATGCGGTCTTTTCCAGGCTCGCCATATTGAAGTGTTGTTAGGTTGTAAGGATTGGGCACAATCCGGATACCGGTAATTGTCCCGGGAGGACGCTTAAGAAAGGCGGGTTTGTTAGTCCGGGTCAGGAAGACGCTGCTATAGAGGATCTTCCCGTTGCTATTACTACCATCATCATAGGCCTCCAGGAAATAGTAGTAATCGAAGCCCCGGTTAGCGGTCATGTCTTCCAGGGTGGTGGTTCCAGGAGGTAGTTCCCAGATTTTCGCGATGGTATTATCCACGTCAATGATTTGGCCTTCATCCAAGGAGTACATGAAGACGGTGGTATCGGGTCGGAATTTAAGTCGGGTAATTTGATACCCGGAAAACCCAGGTGCCGTTTCCGCTTCGCCGGTCCACGAAAGCATGATACGATCACCCCCCGAAGCTATTTCAAACAAGGCCGGCGCTAGAGGAGGTTGGGCCACCATGGTAAAACCGCTTAAATAGTTCTCCCGAGCACGTTTGAAGGTCTGTAACAGACTATCCAAGCCAGTGAATACCCAGAGGTTTTTATACCGATTGGCGTCGCTTATATCTGACTTTAGATAATGCTCTTCCATCCATTGCAAGGTTGGGGTCATCTCGGGTGGATCGAGATTGGTCTCGTTCATCCAATTAGCCCCTACCTCATAACATTTCTGGCGACTAATGCCCGCGGCCGCCTCAGCCAAGACGATGCGAATGCTATCACCCGGGGCCAGGGTGTAAGGACCAAAGCCCTGTCCTTGAGAATAGCCTCCCGGATTCTGGTGACCCGGCTCTGCCCATAGATTGGCGTAACCGTCCCCCACTTCTTCGGCGTGGGAATGGGGTGGGTGCCCGGCAGACATAGCAGCATACTCTGTGCTCATGCGCGTGGCGTTGTACTGGTCGCTGCCGGCATCAGTAATGGGATAATCGGAGCCCACATACCAGGAAGTGGACGGCTGGTAAATGTCATCCGATTTATCCGTGGCGGACTTATCGGCATGGATCGTGACTACCCCCACGAATTGAGCAGCGCCTAAGTGACCGTCCCCTTTAACGTTGGGTGCCCCAATATTGTCAAAAGCAGCCTGCGAGTGGTAGCCGTGCCAGGAAAAGAGCGCCCGCATGATTTCACCATCGTTGTAATAACGATCGTTCAGTTCGGGGTTATTGGGGTTTTCACCAATGACGTCGTTCATGGTATTATGTCCCCAGGCGGCACTCTGGGGTAACCAATTCCCGTCGTAGACGGCCCCCTCCCGGCTGATGGAATACCGGTATTGGAAAAAGAAATATACCCCTTCCAGCTTCTGCTTATATTGCTCGCTACATTCCGGGTCGTAGCAACCGTTGTTCACGAAAGTGTATTCGAATACGTGATAGTTAGAATGTTCTTTATTGGTAAACGCGTAAATCTTCCGGGTCATTAAAATACCCATGGAGGTTTGAACGACGTTCACCAAAACACGGTCAGCGGGGAGGGTTTCATCCACCACATCCACATCGTCCATGTACTGGAGGTCTGTAGCTGGATCTCCGTCCACAAAGACGTTAGGATGCTCGTACCGCCCGTACATGGTGAACTCCAGGGGCATGGTTTCGTTCTGGATATCGATAAACCGGGGACCTACGTGAACGACTTTGCTGTCAAAGGTTTTATCGGCAAGGGGATCGTAAAAATTGGTTGCTCCGATCCAGAGGGCTTTCGCCGCCTGGTTGTCCTGAACGGGATAAAACGCTGGCCAGCGGAGGCCGTCCTGCTGATCCGATACCTGTCCCGTACGTCCAACCTCAATTTCACAACCTGCTTCGGAATACCAGTTATGCAAATCCCCCACGGCAATCCACTTGGTCTCTTCCCCCCTAGCCTGTCCGAAGCCTAACAATACCAGGATGAAGACGGCTGGTAACGTGTAACCGCTTAGGATTGATTGGGACGGATCGTTTTTCTGTCTCTGAAGTAGCATAGGATTAAAACTCGTAAGAAATGTTCAGACCCATGTAGATATCCCGGGGCGCCAGGAAAGTGTAAAAGGACTGGTTAGGCATGTCAATATAAGCTTTATCTTTAATGACCTGATCGTAATAGTCGGGATCAACAAGGTGCCAGCCGGTTTCCGAATCCCATTGCTGATAGGTTTCGGTAGCGGCGTCGTAGTAAATGGGTCGTTCACTGGGGTTGTTCACATTAGCCACATTCGTCACCCATTCAAGGGGGACAAATTCCACTCCCGACTTACGATAGTCACCAGGTTGATCGTTCCCAGGGAAATTGTGATAACCCAGTTTATCCCCAATCTTAGCCGGTAAATGCAACGATTGCATGTAGTCGTTCCAGTCGAAACTGTCGGTAAATCCATACCGGGAGGACCCATAGGGATAACCAGAAGAAAAGTTCTTCAGGTTAAAGACGTTGTATATATCCGTATAAAACTTGATTCTGGCTTTTCCCAACTGAAAGGTCTTAGATATTTTTACATCGAAGGTGTAGCGGTCCTTCCAGCGTACATTGTAGCTAATTCCGGGGACCGAGTTAGGATTGTAGGTAAACCAGGTACCTTTTCGCCAGGTGCTTACCAAGTTCAAGTGCCAGCCCCCCAAGAAATATTCCTTTCCCACATGGGGACCGAACCGCAAAGGCGTATGAAAATCGATGGTAGATTTAACCCGCGGAACGGGACGGGGTTTGGACTGGTAGCGATTTTTATTCTCGTATTGTCGTTGTTCAGATGGATTTTCGTAATATCTCCCCACGCCAAAATAACCCGACGTATTCACCCGGTACTCATAATTAATATTCCCCGAAATCCAGCGCCCGCTCATTTTGGTAAGCTCCACCTCGAAACCGCGAATATCCTCGTAACTGTTGGCAGTCAACTGACTGTAAATCACCTTGCTATTGGCACTGATATACCGCGTGTTATCCTGTTGGTCAGATACATCTTTATAATAGGCTGCGAGATGGATGAGATATTGGTCTCGCAAGGCATGGTCGTACCCTAATTCATAGGAGATGGTTTTTGCCAGGGGAAGATTGGGATCTCCCATATTGATCACTTCATTGGCATTCCCCCGGCGAATGCGATACAGCGATTCAGCGATGGGAATTTGCCGATAGTGCCCATAATTGAAATAGAGTTTAGATACTTCCGTAATGGGATGAGAAATTGCCAGGCGTGGACTCAGAGTTATCTGGGGAGCCACTTTTTTGGTGGGAAATTCACTTTCCTTCGCGGGATCATAGGAGGAGGAAAAGAAAGCATCATCGTAAACGTCGACTACGTACCATTCACCGTTGGGGTTCACATAATCTAAATTGAGCCCCACCATGGCGATAAACCCTTCGAATTCTAGTTTATCCTGACCATACACGGCTAAACGATACGGTTTTTGTCGCACCGAAGTCCAGTAGTTTCCTTCGGGTAAGAACTCATTCCGGGAACCAAATTCCAGATGGAGATCATTGGAAATAAATTCAAATCCGGTTTTAATTTGGTTGGTGGGATTCAACTGGCTGGTCAAATCCGCCCTGATGGTAACCCGATAGATTTCACTGGTATCCCGGGAGGTACTCACGGCACCCCCAAAAGCCAGCCTGCCCTCCACGCTAAATTGGGGGGTTCCCTGGAATCCATACGGCGCCTCGTCGGCCCACCAACCATCGAAAACCTCATACTTTTTCGTCGTATCACGCTTGGCTCCGTGCCAGGTGTAGTACGTTTTACGGTCCCTTTTCAGTAATATTTCGTAGAAGGTCCGCTCACTCAATTGGTTGGTTAATTTGGCGCTTAGGGTGGTGTTTTCAATTGTCGTCGGACTCCAATAATCGTTCGTGAACAGGCGCCAGGGCATAGTAAAGCCACGGCTATTCACCTGGGAAGCCAGATCCCAAATATCATTCATATAGGCGGTGCCGCCTCCCCGGGAGAGGGTAGTGGCCTTAATGCTTCCGGACAGGTAAGTTACCGATAGTTTCATGGCCTGGCTGAGATCGGAAGTCACTTTAATCAGGCTGGTACTCTGCGTTAGTCCCGGTCGGGAAACGGCAAACAAGTACATGTCTTGCTCCTGACGCATAGATGCATAAAAACGCATGTTCCCCAACATTTTGCCAATCCCCGGGACAGGTCCACCAAACCCGGCATCGATGGTATAGTCTGGATCGGTAATAGCCCCATTTTTGCGGTGCTCCCAGGTAAACAGTTTCAAGGCCCCGGAAGGCGTCAAATCATTTGTGGGATCGTCGTCTGCCAAGGTCATTTCCGAAATGCGATTCCATCCTTCAAAAGTGGGGTATTGCCTTTGGGTGTATTTGTCCCAGGCCCCATTGGAGGTACCGGTCCACATGACTTCTTCATCAAAATACGGCTTGAACCAATAGGAATTCTTGTCGTAGGGTGAAAGACCAAAATGCTTCTGGGCGCTGGGGCTATAACGGATGGATATGGTACCGCCAAAATGTTTGGGATCGCCTTCTTTGGTTACGACATTCACGACTCCCGACCGTACATTATTATATTCAGCCGAAAACCCACCGGTTTGAACGGAAATATCCTGGACCGCGCTGAGGGGAATACCAGTATTGGGTCGATTTGTGCGCTCGTCATTCATGACGATTCCATCCACAATATACAAGGTTTGGTCCTCACCGCCACCTCGTATGGAAAACCCCGAAATACCCGCCTGAAGACCAATGACTTCAGAAATACTACTCACGGGCAGTTCATCAATCTCTTGGGAGGAAATACTGCGCTGACTGGCGGCTACATCCAATTTGATGACCTTTTTCGGCGCCAATACTTCCACCTGTTCTCCTTTAATGACTTGGGTAGTCATTTTAATATCCAGGGTGGTGGTAAGATCAATTTCCACCCGCACTTCATCTAAGGTGACGGGAGTATATCCGATGATGGTCGCTTTTACACTGTACAGACCGGGGGGAATATTTAAAATTGAATAGTAACCATCCGCGTCGGTGGCAGCGCCTAAGTAAGTCCCAACGATTTGAATATTCACCCCCACGAGGGGCTCGCCGGTTTCCGCGGAGATAACGCGCCCGGCTATTTTACCGGTAACACCACCAAAAACCACCCCCATAAACAGTATATAGAAAATTAATCGCCTGATAAACATGGATTTAGCCCCTAAATAGCCTTAAAAGATGGGAGCGTTTTAGGGAAAGGGGCAGATGTGTGGGGTAGCCGCTTATCATTCTCTAAGTGAATGTAATTACAATTAAAAAAGGGCCGCAAGAAAATATTCACCTAGTGGAAGTTCATTTCGCCGAAATTCTCCTATTTCATTCAAGGCAGAGCGGCGGTTGAGCTTGATCCTCATAGAAAGACTTGCCGGTGAAACCACTAATCCGTCACTGTTTGCCATCCCTCCCGGGCCAGGCGGAAATAGATGACTGTGGTAGCAATCCCGGCGATAACTAATAGCAATAGGCCCATGGTGTAATTCCCTAAAATAATTTTTCCTACGCCCAATAAGGAAGCGTAGACGAGGACACAACCGGCCCCCCAGCATAACAAGAGGTTGCCGAAATGGAGATCCTCTTTCACCTCGGGTAACTGAATGGCAATGGGGCGCCACAGCCGACCGCCAGGATGTACCAGGCGATAGAAGGTAAACAAGGTTTTCTCTTCGGTAGGCGTGGTGAGAAATGTGAACAATACCCAGAGGATCGAGGACCACCCAACGATGAAAATCAGGGACAGGGGAAATTCCACTGTATTGCGGATAAAAGGATAAATCACGAAAGGAGCCACCATGGCCACGATTTCGGACCAGGCGTTAATGCGCCACCAGTACCAGCGTAAAATTAATACCAAGCCAATGCCGGCACTACATTCCAGTATAAAAATCCAGGCATCGCTAATGCGCTCCATCTTGGAAGTTGCCACCAGAGAAATAAGCATGATGAGGATGGTCGTCAGACGAGATACCCGGACATAATCGCGTTCTACAACATGGGGTTTCAGGAAACGTTTGTAAAAATCATTGATCACGTAGGAAGTCCCCCAGTTTAATTGGGTGGAAATGGTAGACATGTAAGCTGCTAAAAAGGCCGCCAATAATAGCCCCAACATACCCTTGGGTAGGACCGCTTGCATCACCATTACGAACCCCTCGCCCCGGTGGGCCGGGTCCAGTTCGGGGAACATGACTAAGGAGACCAGGGCGACTAATATCCACGGCCAGGGGCGCACCGCGTAGTGGGCAATAGTGAACCACAAGGTAGCGAAGAGGGAGTGTTTTTCATCTTTAGCGGACATCATGCGCTGGGCGACATAACCGCCACCCCCCGGTTCGGCACCGGGATACCAGGAAGCCCACCATTGAACCCCCAGATAGGCAATGAACGCCAGAGCCGTTAAAGAGAGGATGCCTCCGGTACCAGCCTGAGACGCTCCCACCGTGGGAAAAAAGTGAAAGACCTGCTGGGGAAGTTGTTGTTTTAAACCGGCGATTCCACCAATTGCGGGAGATTTTAAAGCGAAAATTGCCAGGGCAATACTCCCAAACATGGCCATGGTGAATTGAAAAGCGTCACTGATGGATACGCCCCACAGTCCGGAGAGGGAAGAATAAACGGCCACGACGATCAGAATTAGTCCTACCCATAAAAGGGGAGCTGTAAAGGTAAATCCTAAAAAAGACAGGGAATGGAGGCCGAAAAAAGTCAACTCCGGGAAGAGCACGGAAATGATTTTGACCATGGCCAGGTTTACCCACCCCATGATGATTATATTCATAAAGATACCCAGGTACAAGGCCCGGAAGCCCCGCAGGAAGGCGGCCGCCTTTCCGGAATAACGTAATTCAACAAACTCCACATCAGTCATGATCCCGGCTCGGCGCCACAAGCGGGAGTAGAAAAAAACCGTCAGCATGCTTCCAAAGAGCATATTCCACCACAGCCAATTTCCGGCAATGCCGTGTTTGGCCACCAACTCCGTGACTGCCAGGGGGGTATCGGCAGCAAAGGTGGTGGCCACCATGGTCGTCCCGGCAATCCACCAGGGCAAATTCCGGCCGGAGAGGAAAAATTCGGTCATGTTCTTCCCTGCCCGTCGGGAATAATATACGGCAATGGCCGTGCTCAATAAAAAATACAGGCCGATGATAAGCCAGTCCCAAAAGGTTAATTGCATCTCGTGTTCCTCGTTTAATTATTTACCAGGTTACTGACGATTTCTACCGCTTCCCCGGCATCCCGGGCATAGCCATCCGCATGAATCTGTTCCGCGAACTGGGCATTTACTGAAGCGCCTCCCACGACAACTTTCAACTCCGGGAAGGCCTTTTTAATGACTTCCACCGTGAACCGCATGGCCACCATGGTACTGGTTAGCATGGCGGAAAGCCCGCACACCGGGTAGTTTCCGGTTTTCAGGGCACTTAAAAAGGCCGTAGACGGACAATCCACCCCTAAATCATCCACCTGGAAGCCGTTAATCCGTAACATGGTACCCACCAAATTCTTCCCAATGTCGTGAAAATCCCCCTTCACGGTTCCCAACAGTACCTTCCCGCGGTAAATTGATTTCCCTTTAAAAAGCAAGGGTTCGATGATCGCCATGGCTTTTTTCATGGCCTTGGCCGAGACTAAGACCTGGGAAAGGAACATGGTCCCTTCCCGGAAGCGATGCCCGACTACGTCCATCCCCTTCAACAGTCCCTCGTCGAGAATGGTTTGCGGGGTCAACTCTGCGGTCAGGGCCTGTTCCACCACCGCTTCGATCTCCCGGCTGCAGCCATGAATGAGGTCGTCAGCAATCTCTCGCAACAAGGGATGTTCCTCCATTGAAGATGGATCAGTTTTTGGGGAATCAAGCATAACGACCATACGTCTTGGCCAGGGGCACTAATTGCTGTAACCGTTCCCGTTTTACATACGGAGCCACGGAACAAGCCGTACTCAATATGTAACCCATAGCACGTTTACCCACCTGAAGGGTCTGGCGAACAGATCGTTGAAAGTCTTCCTCGGTCCCCTGGAGTAGAATATTGACTGAATCCAGATTACCTTTAATGAACAAATTGCGCCCGATCCTTTGGACGGCCTCTTCCAGGGTGACGTTTCCTAAGGGGGGCGGGTCCAGGCATTCCAATCCGTGAGCTCCCGAGCGTTGTATTAGCTCTAAACGATCCTTGATCCCCCCACAGGTATGGAGATAAACAAACTTCCCCCGGGATTGGACAGCCCGATAGACCTGGCTTTCGTAGGGTAGTACGAACGTTTCATATTGTTCCGGGGAAATGAACCCCATCCCGGCGAAGGGGGAGGACAGTTTAATGGCGTCGATGGGTTGTTGTCCCATATCCCTGGCCAGGTCCACCAAAAGTCCGGTAAAATGTTGTAAAATCTGGTGACAGATTTCTGGCGCTTCAATGAGGGCCATGAGACCGGCTTCGTAACCCAGGTAATCCAAAAAATAGTCAAAGGGAGACGTGATTTCTCCGTGGAGAGAATAGGCATTGCCCACTAATTCATTAAGACGCTCAAAGATAGTGAATTTATGCTCCTTGTCCAGGTAAAAGCGAAGCCCCTGGGATATGGGGATGTAGTCAATTGTCTTCGGCAAACCGGAGGGGGAGAAAGTCTCCACGGAGGGTCTTTCCATCTGACGGGAGAGACGGACAATGGGTAAATCATCCTGGAGAAATTCCAGTTCCTCGCCCTTGAATGTAACCCTTTCCAATGCTGATTCTGCTGGCAGGTATTCTACCCTTTTCGCCCAATCGTGAAAATGGCCAAAAAGGCTCACTAAGATGCCGTCAAACTGGTAGAGGTTCCGCAAGGTAACCAATCCCTGAGCGAAAGTTTCCCGATCAAACCACAGATTGACGGGGGAAACGTCCAATTGCTGCAACATATGGCCGAAACTCAACTGGCACAATACCGGAACGCGATCCGGCGTTTGCAACTTCATGGCGGCCAAAAGACGTTCCCGGGAAGTCATGGGGATTCGATAAGGAAGGGGCTATTCCCCCGGAGAATTGGGGCGGCCACCAACTCTAAGACAGGGCGGCGTACCAGGAAGGTTTGCGAATTACTCAAAGGGCATGAACTTGTAGATCATGATCCCGTCAAACAGGGGCCCCTCCGCGCGAAAATAGTACTTGAGGAAATCAATTAATTCGGTCTGTTTAGCTGCCATGGAAGCGTGCACCAGGTTTTTTCTATCCAGGATCATCCCTTCATGGGCGACTACGATACCATTCTCAAAATAACTGGTACGCACAAAGGCAACGCCACATACCCGCGGTAAGTGTTCTAAAAGGGTGGTATTAATCAGGCGATTGGGGATGTAACGCACCGTGACGTCTTCCTCCCAATCCAAATCAAGGAATTCCGTTCCATCACTTTTCCGATTCAGGGTAATCGGCACCGTTACCAGCTCCTGGGGTGCTACCAGGGAATCGGTGATATTCACCGTGTAAGGGTTGTGTAGGATACGATCGGTAGTATAATGCCAACGGCTGGTGTAGGAAGGAATATGTTCCTGGCGGTCATTGGGTTTATAGTGGATGTTAATCATGGCTTGCCGGGCGGTCTCCCAGGAAGTACTCTGAGAAAAAGCCAGGCTGGTAAGCACATGGGCGGTGCAGTCGGAAACGTCCAACCGGATGATGGGATCCTTGTCGGGGGGTGTTTCTTCGCCAAGCTGAAAAATCTTATAAGGGGTTCCCACGCGCCAGAGGGCAATAGCTTCAAGGCGATCGTAAAAATCGGGATAGTGGGCTTGAAATTGAGGGAGTAAATCCGAGACCTCTCGCTGGGACAGGGTCCATGGTTTCGGCAGCGAATCCAACCACTGCCAGGTGCCATCCGAAGGACCTTCCTGGCCTAAGAGCAAGGGAGACAGACACCCAAAGAGGAAGATGTATTTCGCCAGAATCATGGGGGAATCAAGTTACTGCTGCTGCCACCTTTCCCGCCAGCGAAGATTGGGATTGGGTTCCCGGAAACCCAGGGCTTCATAAACGGCTGAATGGATCCTCTGCCGCCAATCGTAATACTTCGGTTCTTTATTCTGGCGATAGGGATGGACGGCGTTGGTCAATAAAACCACGATAATCTGGTTTTCCGGGTCGATCCACAGAGAAGTACCGGTGAACCCGGTGTGTCCGAAGCTGGCATCGCTCAGGTAGACTCCCCCGGAAGCTAATCCCGCTGGACTATCCCATCCCAGACAGCGGGAGCTTCCGTGCACTACCTCGGCCCGTCGGGTGAACTGCTGCACTACCGTTAGGGGAAAAATCCGTGTGGAATTGTAAACCCCACCATTGAGCATCATCTGGGAAAAGATCCCTAAATCCAGAGCCGTGGAAAAAAGACCAGCATGCCCAGCAACACCGCCCAAACTGTAGGCGTTTTCATCATGGACATGTCCGTGAATAAAACCCTTCTCCAGGGCGCTGTATTCAGTGGGCACAATCCGTTTAAGTCGGGTAGCCGGAGGGTTGAAATAGGTAGAATTCATCCCCAACGGCTGGAAAACGGTTTCGTCGACGTATTGGTCCAGCGTCTGGCCAGTGACCTGTTCCACAACTTTGCCCAAGGTAATCATGCCAATGTCTGAGTAAACCGTGCGAAGGCCGGGGAGCGTATCCAACTTAGTATTGAAGATGCTATCCAGGCGGGTAGTGATATCACCCTCAATTAAATAATATTGTCGAAACGGGGGCAGTCCGGAAGTGTGGGTGAGTAAATGCCGGATAGTGACCTGGGATTTGCCCGGTAATTCCTGGCCCCTGGTACCGGCAAACTGGGGCAGGTAAGTAACCACGCGTTCGTCTAAGTCTATCTGCCCTTCAGCCACCAATTTCATCACTGCTGAAGTCGTAGCCACGACCTTAGTCAAGGAAGCCAGGTCAAAGATATCTCCCCGCCGGGTGGGTTGCCGTCGGGTGTAAGTGTGGTACCCCACAGCCTCGTGGAAGAAGATTTTTCCCTCTTTCGCGGCCAGTAGAACCGCACCCGGCCAGGCCGAGTCGGCCACGGCTTGCTCCAATAACGGCTTGAGCGCCGACACGTTGGCATTTACCTCCTGGGGCAAGGCGCGCTTTAACCTGATTCCAGCTTCCAGGGGGGGCTCCGGAATCTGGAGAGGTTGGGGCTCTAACCGAATGCCCGTTCCCCGGGGAGCGAGACCGGGAATGGTTATGGGTAAAGTCCCGGTGATTGCTTCCTGTCCTAAGAGAGCCTTGGCCACGGCCCGCTGCATGAGATCGCCGCCATCATAGGCGCAGAGATAAGCCGACACCGTGGGGAAAGCCCGGAGCAAATAGGGATTGCCAAAACTCACCAAAATTACCCTTCCCGAACGTTCTATTAACTGTTCCACCAAGCTGGTCTGTTCCGGGGTGAGAAAAATCCGTCCCTTCCACGCCTTGGGATACGAGAAAGCGTTCACCAGGACCAAGGCCTCCGGGGGAATGGCCTGGACAATGGCCGTCAAACTGGCCACGGGATCGGACTCATCCACGGAGTAGGAAACCACCGGTGAACGGGACTGGATCAACTCCCGGGTCACCGTGGTTTGCCGGTGGTCATACGCATGACTGTACAAATCGACGATGAAGAGCGTATCGGTAGGGCCGGTAAAAGGAATTAGGGGGCCTTCATTTTTCACCAGGGTTAGGGCCTTGGTGGCGATGGTGTCGGCCAGGGCCCGGGAGGCGGGGGAGCCATATTGCTTCCTGGTAATCTCTGGTAGTACATACGGTTGCCGGGGCAGGCCAACCTTTTCTTTGAGTTGAAGCATCTTCAAGGCCGCTGAGTCAATCCGCGCCGGAGAAATGAGCCCCTCCTGAACGGCTTCATAGACAATATCCACCGCTGCTTTAAAGTTATGGTTTTGAATAATGACATCACAGCCGGCATTGATGGCGGCCACCAAGGCGTAGCGATCGGTATAATTCTGGGTGATGCCTCCCATGCCCATGGCATCGGTGATAACAGCCCCTTTAAACCCCAACTGTTTCCGCAAGATGTCGGTGATCCAGAAGGGGGACAGGGTGGCCGGCGTTTCCGCATTGGGTTGGTAGTCCGGGGAAGCCAGATGGGCCACCATGATGGCATCCACCCCGGCGGCAATGATTCTCTGAAAGGGGAGCAATTCCGTGGACCAGAGACGGCTGGAATCGCTGGGAATACGAGCCAGGGCCCGGTGGGAATCGGTCTTCGTATCTCCGTGACCGGGAAAATGTTTGGCCGTGGCCAGCATGCCGTGTTCCTGCATCCCCTGCATAAATTGGATGGCATACGTGGCCACCATCTCCGGGTCCTCCCCAAAGGAGCGCGTGTTAATGATAGGATTGTCAGGATTATTATTCACGTCCACCACGGGAGAGAAATTCCACCGAATGCCCACCGCCGTTCCTTCCAGAGCCGCTATTTTTCCGGCCTCGTAGGCATACCGTGGGTCTCCCGTCGCCGCCAGAGCCATGAAGTGCGGGAGCTCAGTGCCACCGGGGAAACGGAACTGCATCCCGTACTCGATATCACCATCGAACAGGATGGGGACTTTAGCCCGGCGTTGCATCTCGTTCAAGAGGGTCATGGCCATGCCTACCTGGCCATAATAGAGATGGATACCACCAATCCCATCGGTCTTTA
This sequence comes from uncultured bacterium, assembly GCA_964628055.1. Taxonomy (GTDB): domain Bacteria; phylum Fidelibacterota; class Marinisomatia; order Marinisomatales; family TCS56; genus CAZBEL01. The sequence goes on from CAZVNL010000038.1 coordinate 19,866, forward strand.
ATAGGTTTACAATCTCTTGCCACTGGGGATCGTCTTCCTGCATGTAACGCAGGTTCATGTGGTAAATCATCATCTGGGCAATCTTTTCCCTGAGGGTCAGGGAGCTCAACGTCTGTTCGGCCCAGGAGCGTTGGTCTACCGGGACGCTGGGACTGGGCGGCATTGTACAGGAGGGGACAACCAACCCCACTAATATTAATCCCAAAAGGTAAGATTTACCGATCATAGTTACCCCTAATGTTGAATGAAAGCGATAAGCGGGATAGGCACCGTTTTTCCCGCTGCCCAAATTACCAAGACGATTTGAACCGGCCTAATTGAAATCAAACCCTTAGGGTATAGGGCGGTAATACGGCCAAAATCATTCCCCTTGATTGATAAAAACCTGTTTAAAAAACAGGAGATGGTAGGGCAGCGCATTTACCCAGTACTCCCAGCTATGGCCACCGGGGCGTTCGATGTAAACGTGGGGAATGTTCCTCTCCAATAGTCGCCGGTGCAACTGCCGGTTAACCTGAATAAAAATATCCTCAACCCCGCAGTCAATAAAGAGGGCCAGCGAATGATCTTTAAACAGGTCAACCATGTTCACCGCGGAATGCTTCCGCCACCGCTGGGGGTATTCTTCGTAGGAGCCTAACTTTTGGGCGATTTCCCACTTCACGGTGGAGTAGGTAAGGTCCACCCCGCCGCTCATACTGCTCGCAGCCACGAAGAGGTCCGGGTGACGCGCTGCCAGGTAAAGGGCTCCCTGGCCCCCCATACTCAATCCGGTAATGGCCCGCCCTTTGCGATCTGTTATGGTGCGATAAGTAGAATCGATAAAGGGGATTACCTCCCCGATGATGTGCGTCTCATACTGGCTGGAGGCATCCAGGGGACTGTCCAAATACCAGCTATTGTAACCCCCGTCCGGACAAACAAGCAGGAGTTCATATTGATCCGATAGGGCGCCTAAATCTGTTTTTTGACTCCAGTTTAAATAGTTACCACTGTAGCCGTGGAGCAGGAAAACAACCGGGAAATCCTTCTGATCAATAGAGTAAACATCGGGTTTTACCACAACGGCAGGAATGTTCTTGTCCATGGAAACACTATAGATTAATACCGTGTCTACCTCGGCGGCATGAAGGGAACCGAAAACACTAAGTAAGTAGACCCAGGGGTAGAGAAACTTTTTCATTGCTTTAATTTACTGTAATCATCAAATCATTTTACAGGAATGTTCTGGAGCTTGGTAAGGAAATCAACCTTTGGTCGGGATCGGGAGATCCCCGGGGAGCTTGGGTTAAGGAGAGTTTTTCTCTTTCCCATCCTGTATGGCGAAATGAAAAA
>CAZVNL010000039.1:0-19286 GCA_964628055.1 uncultured bacterium
CCATTAAATTCTTTCATCTCGGGGGACAAGTATAAAAAAGAGGGCTTCCGGAGAAGCCCTCTTTTATGACAACAAGAACTCAGTCTTATTTCAGTAGCATCATCTTGCCGGTCAAGGCGCGACTACCAGCTTCCACACGGTAGAGATAGACACCTGAAGCAACGGCCAGGCCGTTGTTATCCAAGCCATTCCATTTCACGGAATGGAGGCCACGGGTCAGGTTCCCACTGTGCAGGGTGGCCACTTCTTTCCCTAAGAGCGAGTAGACCCTTACGGTCACGTCGCTGCGCACGTCTAGCGTAAACGCAATGTTCGTGCTGGGGTTGAAGGGGTTCGGATAGTTGCCTTTTAGGGCAAAACTGGTGGGCAGTACATCTTTATCCACACTGACATTACCTTCCGTCCAAGCTACGGCACTGGCTAGGGGACCAATATCCATGGTCCCGATCCAGTGGTAGGATGGTTCCGTATTGGTGCATAATGGATCGAAGGACAGGAAGACTACGTCAGAACCGGCACCATGTTCCAGGTAAATCCCGCTGGCGAAAGTGTCGGCACCAAACCAGCCGGTGGTATCGTCATCGATAACACCAGTGACCCCGTAGAAAGCGACCGTAGCCGCATCTACCGGATCCACACCGTCCAGCCAGTTGGAGAATCCAAGCTCATAATTAGGATCGTAGTTCAAATCCAGAGAGTCAGCCAGGAAAGCCGCCAGATCACCGCTGATGGCATCACCATCTACGGCTAAGAGACGACTAATGCCACCCTGATCACCAGAAGCACCATAGTTGATGTCATTATGATCGGCATCAACGCCCAGCCATTTCTCCTGGAAGTCGGTGGCGTCATAATCGGTATCAACCCAACCAGTCTGGGCACCTAACCATTCGTCACCAGTGAGGATGTAATCACCCTTACCAGAACCCAGCCAGGCCGCCATGGCACTGTTATTAATGACCGCCGGGCCAGATCCGGTGATCTCCATGATCAGGCCACCGTCGTAGGCGTCATAGAGCTCCGCGGAACCCTCCCCGTAGTTCAAACCATCCCAGAAGTTGTAGGTAATAGTTGAACCGTAGAGGTAGTAACCCGCAATAAAGCTACCATAGTCGCCAGCATTGTAGAAGAACAGGTTCGGTTCGGTAGCTTCGAAGATGGAATACTGGTAGGTCGGTGTCGTGGTACTTTTACCACCCACGTCAATCGCCGTCAGGTAGTAATAAACCGTCGTTCCCGGGGATTGCCCCGGCACGGTTCCTGACCAGGTTCCATCTGTGTCAGTTCCACTGGTGAGGGTCAGGGTGACACTATTCACCGTGGCCGTGGTGGAATCAAGCATGTAGTTGAACGTCACCGTGGCTACACCGGCGGCACCCCCACTGGGGTTATCGTCGGTCCAGCTGGTGGTGAAATCCCGATCAGCCGTACTCAGGGTAGTTGGCAACACGGGGGCAGCGGTCATAACCGGACCCCGATCGCCCGTTAGCAGTACTGCCAACTCGAAATCGAACACCCAGTGACGAATATGCCAGCCACCATTCCCGGAGGTACCACCGCAACCATCATAGAACTTCAGTGAAGCCCACGGATCCACTAAGCCAGTACCATCGGCATAGTAAAAACCCGTAGCCGGATCATCACCACCACCGGCGCCTGTAGAGGCACTCAGGATACCTACCCAATCGCCTTCATTCAGAACCGGCTCGGTGCCGTAGTCTGCTGTTGCCAGCCAGTTATCCTGCTGGGCAGGATTGTTGGTGGGATCCAGGGTGGCCGCTACAAATCCATCAGGCCACAGTAGACCCATGGTGGAGACGGCCGTTCCGCTACCCGGCGTATCCCCTAAGGGATCCTGGGCGTTAGCAGCAACGGTTTTCTCCGCATTGCAAATACCTACCGTACCGCCGGGCGTGTAAGTCGTTCCCGTAATAGACATGTAACCGGTAGTGGCATCCATATCATAACCACCAATCCAGCCAGCTCCATCTACTATGCTGGAAGGATAGGTCGTTCCATCACTGCGATAGGGATAAGTTATTGCATGCAACGAAAGGGTCATCTGCTGGTCACCCGTTCCCCATTCATAAACAGGAACGTTGACCCCTTTGATGATCCCGTCCGCTGGCATCTGGAACACCGTCATCATGGCATCACCTGGGCTCTGGATGAACTGACCACCGTAGCTCAGGTCATAGAACAGCGTGTCGGCTGTGTCTCTACCTTGAAAACGGTAGATCCGCCCAGGGCGACGCACATTCTGCGGCCCCACCAACGCATCCGTCTCTACTGCTGCACCGTTTCCAGCAACCACTCGACTGACATGGCTCGTTCCTATATGGGTATTCCCCTTGTCTTTCAAGGTACCCCCGATCAGAGGCCACACCAGGACGAGTAAGGCACTGAAGACTGTTAGCATTTTCTTACTCATTGTATCTCCTTCTTTATTCGTTCTTTCTTGCAAGAAAGACGGCAACGGGATTATCCCGCCGCACTCCGTCTTATGGTTCCCGATGACTAAAAGGTTACCTTAAAGGTTAACCAACTCACGCCATCGAAAATATCCGTTGCCCGATAAGCATAATCCACGGACAACCCAATTCCGGTAAATCGCGATAAATCCAACCCAAACCCAAAACTGGGACCCCAGATGAACTCCTCATTCTGATAATCCCATTGCTTGTCCTTGCTATCATCGCCGGTGTCTTCAATATTGTCAACACCGTAGGGTTCGGGATCGTAACCGTAGGCCGTACCAGCCCAAAAATCCAGGACTTTCAGGAAATTCGCTTCTACCCCAAAGCGGTATTCATCAAATGAAAAGTTATTATTAAGGAAGGAGCCTGACAGGGTAACTGCCACAGGGCCCATATCAACGGGTCCGTAAGCGACGCCTAACTCGAAGGTGGTTGGCATTTCAAACTCCTGGAGAGATATTCGTCGCGGTTCCGGGGGTGTGCCGGGTTCACTACCGCCCGGGGGATGGAACTCCTCCAGGTCCGAGCCGTCAAAACGCATGGTCAATCCTAAATTACGGAGCGAAGCGCCGATTTTAAACCCGCTGTCTTTCATAGAATATTGCACGCCGGCATCAACCACAAACCCGGACGCAGAGGTATGCATGACAGACTCATTCACGATACGGAAGTCGGACCCAAAGCGAATCCGGTCGGTCATACGCCGGGCATACAAGAACCCCAGTGTCAGGAAATTGGGAGAATAGGTCTCTCCAAACCCGTCCGGGTTCTCCGGGGTGGTTACCATAATGTCACCAAAACTAAGGGAACGCAAGGACAGACCAAAAATATTCCGGCCCCCAAAGGTAGAGGCCACCGCGGCGTAGTTAACCCCAATGTCTCCGAGCCAGGTGGCATGGGTGAACATGGCTTCACCGGTGTTCTTCATCTCGGCCATGCCAGCGATGTTCCACTCCGCAGCTTCTATGCCGGCGATGGAAGCAACGGCTGCACCAGAAAGGGCAATGGCCTTCGAACCCACAGGAATCATCAGCTCCTGGGCACCCGCAGTACCACGGCGTCGCTTACTGCCCCCCTCCACAAATACAGAGAAGGTAACAGCCACCAACAAGAAGATGATCAGGCTTGATTTACGATGATTCATTACGGCTACTCCTTCCTTAGTAAACATCCAGCCGTTCTTCGGGCTGGAAGATAGCCAGTTTTAAAAGCTTCTCACCCAGTAGCTTCCCAGTATTATCTTCCACCGACACATGGGCTATATACATCCCACTGGCCACGGGAATACCAAACGTATTCCGCAAGTCCCAGGAGGCCCGACGATTGGCATCGTTTTCCGACGTGATGGTTTTTTCAATTTTGGCCACCATGTCCCCAGCTAAGGTGAAAAGACGGATCGTCGTGGTGCCCACACCTAAGTTGGTGAAGTATACGAACCGCTCCTGAGGATTGCGTTCTTCGGGATTCTGGCCAAAATATGGATTCGGAAATACATTAATGCGTTTAATCTGATCCTTAATGAGGGCCTTCTCTCTTGCAGCAGCCAGCCCTACGGCCTTGAAGGTATACGCATCCTCACCAGGTACCAATGGATTCGGGAAGGTCACGTGGACAATATTCCCGCTTTCAAAAACCGTGTTACCAATGTCAAACTGGAGCATCCAGCCAAACTTATCACCATCAGTAGCCGGGTCGTACGGGTTAGCCAATACACCCGCCTCATCGTAAGGTTCATAAACGGGCATGAAAACCAGGTTCTTGGTAAAGAGGTAACCGTTGGCTGAGAGAGTATCCTTCTCTATTACAGGTTTGGTACCGGCCACTTGATAGACGGCCACGTTCACCTGCTGCTCGGAAGGTAAAAGGGGATCCACCAGCCACATCTCGAAGGGAATCCAAATCGTATCCGGCGGAGCAGTCCCAGAAACAGCCGGATTGTTAATATACGTGGCGATGGAACCGTTATCGGTGAAGCGGAATTCAACGTCTTTCTGCATGTCCGCCTGACCGGGACTTCCGATAGGTTTGCGATCGTCGGGAAGCGGTAGGTCCTTTACAAAGGACCACCAGCTCCCATTATCAGCTGAGTCAGTGAGCGCCATGCCCAGTATACCCTGGATGACTACCTCCGTGTTGGGATCATCATCCTGAAGAACCTCCCAAGAGCTGAGGTTCTTAGGCGAATCGTAGGTGGTCCCCTCACTGGTGAGGAGGAATCCATCGGTGACGTCAACCCACTGTTCAACTCCTTCAGGCACTATGGCCCCACCCTGCGTCAAAGACTGGTAATACTCTTCCGTAACAGGGAAATTTTCCTGGAAGACAAGGGTGTCGTTGGTAACGGAATCCACTAAGGCCCAATAATTCACTGAATCATTGATCGCCACAAAACTGATTGTATAAGTGTGACCCGTCAACAAGTAAGGATTGACGATGTATGGGAAAAAGGATGCGTTCTGGGCGGAACCTGCCGAATGGGTAACCACCAGCGTATCGGTATACGTGTTCTCGAAGGTAGTCCCGACCCCTAAATTGCCCGGAACAACCCGGAGGGGCTTGAAGGGACTCTCTAATACGGCAAAGGTAGAACTGGGGTTGGGATCATAAATATAGGAGGTAACCGTATAGTAATACATGCGGTTGTTGATTAACCCACGGTTATTGATATAGTCGTAATTAATTTCAATATAATGCTCAATGCCGGAGTCAGAACCTTCCTGGACGGGTAATTTGATTACACCTCCTGTGATTTCATCCTGAACCCCACTAAACAGAATCTGATAACCGTTGATTTCGTCAAAGGTAGTAACCTTCGTCCAGGGCCCGTTTAAAGACGCACCCTGATAGACGTTGTACCCCTCGAAGTTGAAGCCGGCACAGGTATAGTTTTCAACCTTTTCACTGTTATCTTCCCAGGAGAGGATAATTTTATTATTCAACATAGCTACATCTACTTCGGGGGCCACCGGCGAACACACCTCAAAATTGGCATCAAAGGCCTGCTGCGCATGGAGGTCGTAGAACTTCAGTTTGTTGATGGACTTGGCCCAGTTCTCGCCGCCCGCAATGATGATGGAACCCACCACTTCTTGCGTGTCGCCCGCAGCCAACATAAAGGGACCGGAACTCATCAAATAGCGCCGATCACCCGGCGTGTTGTCAATCCAACCCGTATTGGTCGTCGGATCACCAGGATGGACAAACTTCGTCGCCTCGCCGGTGGTGGGATCAACAAACGGTTCCCCGCTCCTGCCGATGAACCCGTTCATATACCGGTAAGCTTCTTCCGCTGTATTGGGATCCACTAAGTTAGGATCACTGTTAATGTATTTCACGAAAGAAGTAAGGGGTAGTTGTCGCCGATCAGGAACCTTCCGCAGGTAATACCCTTGACTCTGAGACCAGGTGAGGATCTGGGCGGTATCCCCCGGAGAATCCACCAACGGTCCCTGGAAAAAGTCTGTGCCAACGGCAGGGACAGCCTTACCATAACTCTGGTCACCGTTAGCATCGTTATAAGTGTATCCCAGACTCAAATCCACATCACAACCCACCATATCGTCGGAAGCGTCACCAACATCGTCATCGTGCCAGAAGGAGACAAAAACGCTATCCAAATCATCGATTCCCTTATTAATAATCACCCACCGCACAAACAGAATATCCCCCAACGGCCCGGCTTGATCAAACCCAAAGAGGGAGGTCTGGACCTCCACATTCATGGGGGGTGTACCCCACAGGGGAGTATGAGTAGCGGCATTGCCGTCGTTCATCACATACCAGTGGAAAAGATCGCCTATGATGTCCGGGTAATCCCCATCCTGGGGATTGTATACCCCGTCCCCATTGGCATCTACCCAGGGAGCCCCCTCCTGCCAGGGCCAGTTAAGGAAATCATCCGTGGGAAGTGACTTTTCCACCAATTCCGTATGAATACTGGCGCCTTCAATTACCGATATGGGGAGCATTAAAGTCATCGAGGAAAAGGTATCCCAGTCATTTTCCAAAAACAACTCAACCTCTTTTCGGTGAATCTGATAGATTTTACCTGACTCGTCGCTCACATCGGGAAGGGCACCGGGGGAGAACTCCACCGTGTACTCCGCAGCAGCGGTACGTAGCTCCTCCACCCAGTCACCACCGGGGGAACGGCTTTTACCACTGGCGAGCCAGGGCCCTGATTGGAATATGGCGTATTTCCCACTCCCTTTAGGCCACTCCAATCCCGATTCGTTGGTAATGTGGTAGCTTACGATATCTCCATGGTTCCCATGGGTAGTGCTGATGTTGTTACCATCCCAGATAACATGTTCCACCGGAGCCCCTAAAGGAGCGGTGGTTTTACGCGCTTGTTGAGGAAGCCCGGGGCGATTATAGGGTCTCGCACCCCAGACTGTTACCGCCAGTACCAGGACTAAAGTAAAAAGATTGCGTTTCCACATAGGTGTCTCCTTAACTCCTTAGTAACGGTTAATTATAGGTCGATGCGAATACCTAAGCGAATCTGTCGTGGATTCCCGAAATTCCCCGGGGTTGCCAATCGTGACTGGTATAACTGAGCCCCAAGATCGGGTCCACCTAACGCTGTACTGTTGAGCCAATTCTGTCCTTCGGCGATGCCTAACCAGCCATCATTATCCGGTAATCCAGTTCCCGTATAAACACCGTACACGTTCTCTTGATCAAGGGCGTTAAGGACCCACAGGAAGAAGTTCAAATTGGTTTTAGCGATTTTGAAGGTCTTGTCGAACTTCAGATCGAGGTTGAATGTCCACGGCATGGTACCGGTATTCAAACCGGCGGTGGGCCGATCAGAGATACCGCCCGCGAAAATCGTCGTACGTGGCTGGGCCGGGGTGTACCGCATTCCACTCCCGAACTGAAACAGGATGTTGGCGCCGAATAAGGGAATTCGATTCCGGGAACCAGTGCGGTAATCAATGGAAACACTCCCAGTGTGCCGCTGGTCGTAATCAAGAGGCGAAACAAAGGTGGGGTTATTTCCCCCCTGCCAAGCTATCCGATATAACCCGTCCGAAGTGGAACCGGTGCCTCCCGCCCACTGGAGGGTGTAGTTGGCGGTGATCTGGATATTTCTCAAACGGCGCGTATTCGCAGAGAAGCTCAACCCTCTCACCGTCCCATAGTCTCCATTCACGAACAGCGCATAACCGACGGGACGTGCCGCTACATTGCGAATCTGGACATATCCGGACATTTGCCGGTAGAACAACGTGGCATCGATACTTACGTCCTTGGTGATGAGCTGCTTAAACCCAATCTCGTAAGAGGTAGTTTTCACCGGCTGGAGTTCGGGATTAGCGGAGGTGGTATAGTTCCCCTGTTCCAGGTTGGAAAGGAATCTGGTGTAACTGATGAATAACCGGTTCAGCTCTGGCAACTGGAAGTATTTACCATACTGAGCATGAAACACGGTTCGATCCGTCACCGGGAAGGCTAATCCGATTCGCGGGCTCCACAAGGAGCGCACCTTGGCCTTCACCATCTGAGGAACACCGTCAGGATCGTCGGTGGTAGGTTTGTCAGAAATGTACTCCATGGGATCCAAAATACCATCGGCATTTTCATCAAGGGCATACACTGTGTCTGCCAGGGTCCCACCAGAGGTAATGACAATATTTTGATTGCCTCCCGCTTCCGGGTTAAACACCCGGTTGGCCGGATCAATATAATCGTACCGGATACCTAAATTAAGGATCAAGTCCTTTAACTCACGTTTATCCTGGAAATAAAAAGCGCCAATAATTGGTGTACGGGCCCTGTCCAACCCGGTATCTACTTCTTTAGTCCCGGTAATGTTGTACCCGATATTTTCCGCATAGGCTGATTTAAAAGCCTGGAAGACGTAGTTTTCGCGATAGTCTTCATAGGTGACCTGATTGTTTCCATCCTCGTCCGTATTATCCCAGGTGTCGTCGGGGTCCTGGAGATAGTCCGATACACCGTCCCCGTCACTGGCCACAATGTTGTTCAAGGAATCAACATACGTATAGCGGTCTTGCGTGGGAGAATACATGCGGTTCTTATCAAAATACCGCGAGAGCGAGGTGGCTCGCCCCATGCGATAATACCGGATGGCGGATTTCTCATAGCTTCCACCGAATTTGATCTCATGCTTGCCCACCTGCCAGGTAACGGAAGCTACCAATGCATTCCGCTCCGTGGAGCGTTTGCGATACTCAGGTGTGAGACGACCGGCCGTGTAGTAATTGGCTAACTCCACGTACGTAATGGGACGAGTTCCCACATCCGAGAACATGGGGTTGATCCACGAAGTATCATAATCGATTTGAACGAAAGAAAGCGTGCTGTCGTCTGTCCAGTAATTCAAACGCGATATCTCCATCGTTGAGGAATCGATGTAGACCCAGGTTGGGTTGGCAAAGTCCTCCCGTTTTCCAATCTGGAGATATGGAATTTTATCTTCAGAAACGGTCCCATCTTCGTAACGGTAGGTCCCCCAGCCCATTTTATGGACGGGATCAAACAAACGATATTCCTCATTGAAATGACTGAACTGGGCGGAGAAAAACATCTTATCAAACCCGGGTACGACCCCCGAGAGACGCCCGTACACCGTGTTTGTCTTGTTGGTCTGAATCTGGAAGCGATTGCGCAATTTACCGTCCGTGCCAATTCCTTCTGCGGTGCTGGCCGTATTATAGAAATTGAACAGGGAGTAACTGTGAGTATAGTTAGACTGTTCCGAATCGAAATAGGTCCCACCGGCTTTTAGTTTCCACGCCAAACCAGTGAGCGGCTTCAATTCCACCAATACGTTTCCGCTGGCGCTCAATCGATCGCGCCAGTTATTGGGCTTAGGACCGTAAACAAATTCAATATCGTTAGGATCAATATTTAAATAGCTGGGCGCGTCATATTCACCATCACCATCCTCATCTACAAAAGGTTCGCCATCATCCCATAAGGTATTCCCATTGTTATCGGTGAAGGACTCACCGTTATCCGGTAACCCGTTGGCTGGATTCAGGGGTCCCACATACTTTCCGAAAACCCCACTGCTGGGATCCCGGTCAGCCATTTTCTGATATTCAATAGCACCAAAGAAACGGATGAAATTCGCTAAAGGAATCGGCCCCCCCAGGGAAGCAGAGAATAGATTGTAACCATAAGAGTAGGCATACGGTTTTTTGGAGGCAACCGTCGGATCAGAAGGCAAAAAGCCATCCGTTATTCCCTCAGCCATGAATTGTAAGCTACTACCCCCTACTCGCGTGGTAGTATTAATAATACCGGAGTTGGCGGAACCGTATTCGGCCCCAAAGCCACCCGCCTGGAAGGAAACCTCCTCTAAACTCAGGTTGGGTACATCCCCTGAACGCCCCAGGGTGTAGGGATTGTTCACTAAAATACCATCAATGTAGTAACCTACTTCATCGGTTCGACCGCCACGAACGTGCAGGTTCGTTCCATCATCAACTACACCGGTTTGCAAGGCGGCAATATTTCTATAACCACGTACGGGCAGGTTACGAATATCCTCGGAGCGGATTACCCGCACCTCGTTGGTGGCGTTGATCTCAATCAGGGGCTTTTCAGCCACAACGGTCACTGCCTCCCCTCGAATGGCTTCCGGTTCCATGGCTATGGTGCGCATATTGGTGGTGAGGTCTTTAGTCACGCGCACATTAGTGATAGTGACGTCAGAATAACCAATGAAACTGAAGCGCACGTCGTACAGCCCCGGCGACACAAAAAGAATGAAGAATTCCCCCTTGGAATCCGTGGCTGCGCCCATGGAAGTCCCTTCGATGATCACATTCACTCCGGGGAGGGGATTGCCCGTCTCCTTGTCCACTACGGTTCCTGTAATTTTTCCCGTTTCACCAGCCTGAATACCCGCCGGGATTAAGAGACTAAGCAGGAGTAGGGTTACAACTCTGGAAATTGGTGCACGCATATTTCTCTCCTTCGTTGCTTAATTCTTTGTTGGACTACCACTTGGCATTTCTTAATAATACCTCGAGAAGAACTCCACGTTCAGTAACACAGACGTAGTCAGATTTTAGTTGGACTGGAAACCAGAGTCAAGTGTATTTCGAAAAAATAACACTTTAAAAAAACGGCCCCTTCCGGAGCACCTTTGGCATTCAACTACCCCAAAAAACGGTCGGCCAAGCCTACTCCACAACAGGTGGCAAGGAAAAAAACAACAATCAAGACCAGTATTCTGCTAACCCCTGTTGAACTAAAAGATCATTTACATTCATCCATTCCTCCTCCACCTTTAACCACAATTCACCCAGGTAACGACCGTACTTCCCCTTACGATCTTTTTTTGTCTGTAAAATGATATTCTTATTCAGCACCAGTTTCCTGAGGTAGTCGCGGGCCTCTAAACCGCGGGGGCGTTCAGGCCCCTTCAGCTCCGGCGCATTAATACGGGCTAGACGAATCTTTTCTCTACGAATCCAGACTCCAAAGCCCAAGTCCAGGTCTACCCGGCAAGTATCCCCATCGTATACGGAGACCACTTTTGCACGGTAATAGTAAAGATGTCCTCGATACATTATTCTCGTTGCTGATGATTTACTGTTTCCTCTTTCGGTCACGGAATTTAATCACCATCCCCATTACCGTTGGTATGATCAGTACCGTAGCCAGAAAACACGTTCCAACACCAATGAACAAGGCACTCCCCATGGAACCCAAACCCCGGTAGGTAGCAAAAGTTAATGAACCAAACCCCAGCATAGTCGTAAGTGATGTGAGCAAAATGGCCCTCCCGGTGGAAGCAAAAACAGTCTGGTGCTGGTCCCGGCCCTCGATCTGATAACGATGAATAATGTGTACCCCATCATCAATGCCGATCCCGATAATCAACGGAATAGCCATAATATTTACCATCGTAATCTGCAAACCCGTGAGTTCCATAGTCCCCAGCATCCAGATGGTTCCAATCACCAACGGAACCAATGCAAGAGAGGCCTTACGCAGGGTTCTAAAGTCCCCTAACAGAATCAAGAAAATCACACCCAAGGCCAATCCTGTGGCTAATTTCCCATCCTGGGCAAAAAAATCAATCAACCGTTTCCAGACCGGAGGGATACCCGTAGCCCGATCACTCACTTCCTGCAGTTCTTTCGTAAAACGATCCAGGAAGAGCGTGTTCCAAACATTCGCTTTGGGAAAAACAGTGATTAAAAATAAATCTCCCGATTTACCTACATACTGATCGCGAATGGTCTGGGGAATCATATCCAGAGTCAGTTCCTCCGTGTTAGCCATCTGGAGCGCTATGGGTTTGAAGGTCCGGGCGAAAGATAATTGAAAGTCCCGTAAACCCTGTAAGTCATTCCCCTGGGTGCGTTCCAACCGTTCCCGGAGCCGGGACAAAATTCCCGTAGAAATCTGAGGGCTCACCATCGCCAAGATACCCTGTAAATCAGCCAGGCTCGTGTCCGGGACTACACCCACTAATAAGCCCGTTTTGAGATAAACTTTATCCTGACCACCAAGAATGGACATATCTTGAACTTCCATGACGTTCATCTCCAGACGGGTGATTTCCTCCAACAAACGTTGCCGCTGGGTTTCGTTGAAATCCAAATTGATGTGAGTGCTATCAAGACGGTTGTAAACAGTGGCAATGTAATCGCGGCGTTTTTCCTGCTCTGCCGAAGCGGGGAGAAAATCGACGATAGACTGAACCATACCGGAAGTTGACATATCTTTGGCTGCTTTTGTTAAGCGATGAGCCTCCTCTAAAGAAGAAGTAGTTAAAAAGGCATAATCGGCGCTGAGGTTCAATTTTTTAATCATTTTCTTTTGTAGCTCCACTGACTCGAGGCCAATGGGCTCCATATTTAGATAATTATAATCCATGGTAATGTGCGCACCACGATAGCCCACAAAAGCCACCAGGATAACAATGCCAGCGATGGCAAGTCCGGGATGGCGTGCTAACCAGCTAGCGCGCCGGCCTAAAAAACGATAAGAAATATCCCGGCGTAAATGGGTTTTACGCGACGACTTCCACATCTTGGATCCCAACCGCTCTTTCAATACCAACAGGGTGGGAAGGACAGTCAGGGCTGCCACCATAGTCATGATAATGCCGACCCCTAGGGTGATTCCAAATTCCCGGTATCCCTGGGTGCGAGTGACCATCATGGTCAGAAAGGCCGCCGCCGTTGTTAATCCCCCGGTTATAACACCCAACCCCGACTTCTGCAAGGTGATTTGAAGAGCATCGACTACATTTTCTCCACGGGCACGCATTTCACTGTACATGGCTATAATATGAATGGAGAAGTCAATTCCCAAGCCTACCAGGACAACGCCCATCATGGAAGTCATCATATTCAGGGTATGCACCAACGGCCAGGCCAAACCCATTGCCCAGGTAACACCAACAATCAGTGTTATAATCGCCAGCAAAGGACTCACTAACATCCTGAAGGCTACTACAAATAAAATTAAAATACCCACCAGCGCGATGGAAGTAATGGTGTAAGAATCACTGGATGCAGCCACCATCTCATCCCGGGACAGGGGTACCATCCCAGTGAGTCCGGCCTGAATACCCAGTTCCCGGGCTGCCTGTTTGACAATTACTTCCACCGTATCGGTGGCAGCTATGTCTTTATCGACCTCTAAAAAATCAAAGGTGGGAATGATTTGCATAATCAACATGCGGCGATCCCAACTACGATAATAGGGATCACCGTAAAGAATGGCCTCGGCTGCATGAACACCAGCCGTTGATCCATCTCCATCCAAGGCTTGGTTCATGTCCGCGAGGAATGTTTGCAGACCATCCATAAACTGGATTACCCCCTGTTCCTGCTCCTGGCCCTCAATGGAACCACCGTTGCTACCGGTGTATTCACGCTCAAAACTATTATTCAAATTGGTGAGGAATCCCACCACGTTGGGATCCTCGAAGAGGGTATGGTTGTTCTGCAAATCTTCAGCCTTCATGAGCATGAGGGCGTGTTTGGTGAGGAAATCCCGGGGAAGTTTATAATCCACTTTCTTTACGTATTCTTTCAGAGCTTCAATCCGCCGTGCCACGCGCTCGGCGAAGGTGACCAATGCCTGTTCATCTCCCTCTGCTACTACAATCATGGAAGCGGCACCGGCAAACTCCTCCATGATCCGATCAAATTCCTGCACCATAGGATCATCCTGGGGCATGAGGTCAGTCATAGCAGTGGAGAGTTTCAACTGGGCTGCCATGACCCCAAATACTATCGTTACAACTAATAATATCAATCCCGACCACCACGGTCTGGCACTAATAAAACGAGCCAAGTCAGCCAATATTCTATTCCGCACTGGTGCTACTCCTTCATGAATGTATTAACGGTTATATCCCCAATTTCTATGAAAATTGGGCTCTTTCAAATCTTTAATCTGCCTAAGCTTCTACCATTCGCTTTCCCATCATGTTCAATTTGAATCGCCGCACTGTGTCGGGAGTGATTACCCGCCCATCGGGGCTCTCGAACTGCAGGGCATCAAAGGGGCACTGGACAATGCAGGCGCCACACTGAACACAGAGATCCCCTTGAATGCGATGGGCCAGGTGTTCTTCATGGTCCACTTCATAACATCCACGGGGACACACTTGTTCACAAAAAGCGGCCCCTTTGCACTTGCTTTCATCCAGGGCCACATCCAACAGCCGATCAAAATGCAAGCCGCTCTTGTACACCGGCGTGCTCCCCATGAGGTCCATGCTCAGTAATAGCACCACCACCAGGGAAACCACCCCTTCCCGCCAGTAGAGATTCCAGTCCCCGGATCCTGTTACCTGACCGTAGGCAACCATCCCAGCCATGAGTAAGGCCCACAGGACCAGTTGAAAACCACCCCTTCCAAAATCAAAAAAGATGAACCCCACCCGTTGAGCCCGGGGATTCAGCCAGCGCTCGTAAAAGGGGAAAGTCAGGAAAATGAAAAAAGACAGGCCCCAGATCAAGGCGGTGACCGGTAAGAGAGCCCCCCGCCAGAGGAACCAAAGGATTATATCCACCACCAGGGCAATGGGAAAGGCCCAGGCCACAGCCATTTCAACCCGTTGCCGCAGGGGGAATATTACCTGATGCATATCTGGAGTAGCTTTTTGTCGCCGGCGGAGAAACTCAGGCAAGTCCTCCGCGTACACCGGACCCCAAACACCCCGCCAACCGGTCTTTTCCCGGATCAGCTTGCGCTCGATCCCCGTGGCTGCCAGTTGGGGTAGGATTACGGTTCGGCGATCTACCTTATCTTCGATACCGCTAGTTTTTAAAACGGATATGACATCGTGATTGGTCAACAGGCCCCCGGTGGCGGCGCACCATACGTTCACTCCCCGGCTGTTGGCTACCAGCACATAGGCATTTAGCCCCCTCAAAGCCTGCTTCACCCGGGCCACGGTGAGATGAAAATTGCAAGTGAGAATAACCGGCGAATCCCGATTCGGTGTTCCGATTTTAACTAACCCCGTGCGGGTAGGGATGGGCAATACCCGCAGCAAGGTTTCTACTACATTGATGAGCCAGTATTTAATGGTAGTCATTTGGAATCATCCTTTGGATTGCTGGCAATTAATTCTACAAAATTCCCCAGCCGGGTAAACCGAACATTCTGGATCTGGAAACCCGCTGCCGTCACCAGCGCCGGTAAATTCTTCACTGCCTTGGTGGTAGTCTGGGTAATCAGATAGGTCAAGGCGACCAGAGGCGCCCGGAACAGGAAACTCAACAGTTGTTTCAACACGGTTGGGGGGTGAACTTCATCCCCAATGAGCAGCAATCCGCCCGGCTTCAACAAAGAGCGGAGCGTTTTCAGGGTAAACCGGATTTCGTCCGGGCTCAGTTCTGAAAAGCAAAGCCCGCTTACAACTGCGTCGTAGCTCCCAGCCGGTTCCTGGTCCAGCTCAGCCACCCCCAGCTCAGCATAGGTAACCTGATCCTCAAGTCCTGCCTTAGTGGTGCGCTGCCGGGCAATTTCCAGCATTTCCGGATTCAGGTCAATGCCCTTCACCCGGGCTCCCTTCCGGGCGGCACGCAAGGAAAGGGCTCCCGTACCACAGCCTACATCCAAAACCCGATCTTCCGGATGAATGTTGTCCGCCAGGCGATTGTAACGACGATCCAGCCTACCCAGGGTCAACAGGCGAATACCCCAGTCGTAGCGACTGGGCGCTGACTCTAAAATCTTCATAAGAACGTAAGTGCTCACTTCATGCTACTCCAGATGTTCTTCCACTGTCACACCCATGCTCTGCATGTCCTTCAGGAAAAACTCCGGGTTCACGATGTGTCCCATCATGTGCAATCCCGGCTGGCGAATAGAACCTTCTAAAAGCTGCCTCACGCAGGCCACCACGGGAATGGCGGTGAACCAGTAGCCGTCCCCGTGGGAAAGACGCAGCCGATAGGCATGGCGGTGACCCTGATACGTTCCTATAGCTTCCAGTTGTAAGACTACTTTGTAGGGGGGACTGGAAAAAGCGCCCAGCGCCCAGATCATGAAGTGGGTCATGGGCGTCAAACCAGAACGGGGAAATAACTTTACCACAAGCATCACCATTGGCATGACCAAGAAATCCACGAACCAGTGAAAGCCAGCCATGTAGAAGCTAGTCTGCTGGAGGGTGGGATACTGCTCTGGCAAGGGGCGCAGTTCCTCAAAAAACAAGGGGACGCAAAGATGAGAGCCGACATCCTCACCGAAATCAAAGGTTTGAAAATCCTTAGCGGTTAACAGACTGGCTTTGCGCCAGGCTCCATCACGAAAGAAGGAAGATTGATATTCCACAATTTCCTGAACGAATTCCCGCTGGGTAGAAAGACCAATATCCAGGCTCTTCCAGTCTTGCTTTACTACCCCGCCCACGTTGGCCACAACCAATTCATCAAAGTATCGCGCCCCGTAGCGCACTAAAAAGGAAGGCAACCCGGGATGAAACCCCGCTTCACTGATGAAACACTGACCCGAAGCCATAATCTCGTCAGCTCGTGATTGCAGATAGGTCCACTTGGAAGAGGAGTAGTGAATGTCCAGATAATCCACACGGGCCTGGAGGGCGGCCGTGACAACTCGATCTACGGATGAGGCCGTACCAGAAGCCACAATCACCAAGTCTACCTCCCCAAATAGCGGCAACAGCGACTCCACCTGGGAGGCGTCGGCAGTTTTCCAACGCACCCGGGAAGAGGCCAGTTCTTCTACGGCAACCTTTAAGGGTTCAGCATGACGGGCAGCCAGAACTACATTTGCAGAGGTATGATCTAATAGTAAGCGGGCAATCTTTTTCCCGGTATTCCCGTAACCCCCTATAATGAGAATGGTTTTACCAGGCATCGTCGTTAAAAGTAAGCCCTCAAGCGAATCCGCCATCCTGCATCCTGAAATCCGAATTCGGAATCACTGTCACCCAGGGGGTAAAAATACCAGATGGAAAGGGTTCCGTTTTCGAACACATTCCAGTCGAGCTGGGGACTAATCAAAGTGCTGTAATCCATTAAATTCGCAATCATCAGCAGACCTAAATTCACAAAGTCTCCAACAGGGTAGCGTGTGTAGAAAAAATCGTACTCCCGCATGAGGCTGTGGGTTTCCCCTTCAAAATAGGTGACATAGTCTGCCATCTGGAGGTTCGTATTGCTGGCCCCCTGGGAGTTATACAGATACTCGTTCAGCAGATAGAGACCGTTTTTGAAAGTATAGTCCGCCCCTGTAACCGTTTCCCAGTGGGTCTTCGTTCCAAAGGCGGAATGCTGCTTCCGCCAGGTTTCTGTCCAGAGCCCGACCCCGAACAACTGCCCCACCAGGGAGGCGCCGTAGGCGTGGTACTGGGTGGTAGTAGGGACGATCCCGGCGTACACCCGGTAATCCCAGTAGCGATAGAGTCCTTCATATTCGGCCCAGTTTACACTGAAGTCAAAACTTTTAAAACCGGACTTCAACTGAAGATATTTGGTGGCGGCTTCCCACGATTCAGCGGGAGTCAGGATGGCGGTGAGCCCGCCCCTGGATGTGAGGGGAACATCTACCCGTAGGGCCTGGATTCCAGTCTGTTCGTAAGTGGGATCCACCGGATCTTTCTTATTAAAAATATCCAGCGGATTCCAGGCATACCCCGTCCCCAGGGAGAGAGGCTGCTTGCCTACAATCAGGTCCAGGCGCTGAAAATTGACCTTCAAATAGGCATTATCCAGGTACATGGAATCCCGATAGGTAAAGGGGATGACCCAGGTGCTGTCTGGAATTCCAGTGGCTTCGTAGTTGGATTTCCAATACTTTTCCGGGATGAAGTCCAAAAAATTCCAGTTCTTCTGGCCCACGTATTGGAGCAAGTTCAGATTGGCCGCCACGTACACGTTTACCACTGGACGTGTTTCCAGATCCACCCGCAACTTGTTGTAACCGAAATTGTATGTTTTACCGCCTACACCGAAATTATCGAACTCCGATTCCAGATAACCGAACCATTCCACCTGGGCCATAAGCGAAGTTCCCTGAAGTCCCAGGAACAGGATCAACGCCAGGAGACCCCTCATCGTTGCAGGTTCCTATTGCTGAAAAAGCCCTTTGGGGGCCGCCACTGGTAAGTGATCTCCTTAATGGTCATGATCGTCTCGGAGCCCTCCAGAAGATTCTTCATCACCATCCTTTTTGCCGTGGGAACCCCTTCTATCGTTTCAATGTCTTCAAGCAGGAGGGTCTTTTCGTGCACTTCCTGGTCATCGAAGTATTCAATGCGCAAAGGGGAGTAGTCCGACTTGCGCACGTAGAGAATTACCCGGGGGTAATCGGAATCGTTGGACTCGGTTTCAACGGCCTCTAACTTCCAGCAGGGGGTTCCCCGCACTTCCTCTTCACCCACCAGCGTGGAGGTATAGTCTTCCTGCCAGGTGTCACTGGAGGAAAAATCGCTGTAAGAGAAGTCACTACCCTGCACCTTCTGGTTTTTGGCCGAGGAGGCCAATTTACGCACCCGGCGGGTCCGGGGGAAATAGGTCCAAATATCGTTGGCGTCGTTGAGCATGAGAAACGCCTGATCCCTGACACTAGTGGGTTTAATGTACTTGATTAATACGCTGCTTCCCGTATCGGCGGAGAACATTTCAAACTCCAAGGTCCGAGTTTTTCCCGAGGATGTTTGGATCGTCTGGGTAATGGTGGCGCGGCTGTACTTCTGACTCATGAGAGCGGTCATGCCGTCAATGATTTCTTTCGCCGTAGGTTGTTGAGCCGCCAGTGGAAACGCCAAAAGCATCAGTGTTATGAAAATTCGATTCATCGTTCTATTCCCCTGAAAAATGATTTTACCGCTTCTTTCCAAACCAGGTCGAAGGCTTCCGGGTCGTTCATGATCATGTACTGCCAGATGAGGCCGTCCATAAACGCCAAGAGCAGAGTGGCAACCCCATCCGTATCCATGGGCCGGAAATCACCCCTGTCAATCCCCGCTTTCAAAATCGAAATAATAGTTTTGCGATAGGAGTCGTACATCCCGATGATGGCCATATCAGAGGAGCCGTGCCAGAGCCCCCGGGCGCTCTGGGCCCACAATTCCGTGACAATAAGCAGACTTTCACCCATGGCCAAGAAAGCTTCCATGCTCCGGTCAATAATATGCCTGAGTTTTTTGCTGGGGGGGAGGTCAATCTCTACGAATTGGTCGAGGTCCTGCAACATGCCTTGGACCACGTAGTTTTCGATGGCGCTGAAAATATCGTCTTTGCTGGAGAAGTATTCGTAGACCGTTCCCTTGCCAATGTCCGCTTTCCGGGCGATGTCGGCGATTTTACCTTTTTCCAGGCCTTT
>CAZVNL010000040.1:0-18897 GCA_964628055.1 uncultured bacterium
ATGTTGATGTGCGGCTTCGTCCGCTCAAACTTCGCCTTCGCCATGTCGCTTACCTAAGCCTCCTTTAAGTATTGTGTGAGTAATTTGCTTAGCATTTCTTTTTGAGCCTACGACCGGACTTGAACCGGTGACCTCGTCCTTACCAAGGACGTGCTCTACCGACTGAGCTACGTAGGCACGTCTGAGCGGGTGATGAGAATCGAACTCACGTGGCCAGCTTGGAAGGCTGGTGTTCTACCATTGAACTACACCCGCATTTTGTGGGGAGAGAAGGATTCGAACCTCCGTAGGCGTACGCCGGCAGATTTACAGTCTGCTGCCATTGACCGCTCGGCCATCTCCCCAAAAGACGATGAATCTCGTTTTGAAGAACCCGATCCATCTACAGTCGGCCATGGTTAATACTGCTTCAGCCCGAACAAAAGCAGGTGAATGGTTTCCAACTCCAGCCCAACTTATCACACCCAATCTATCCATTAAGTAATAGCCTACTCAAACGAGCCTGCGAGCCACCGGAGGGACTTGAACCCCCGACCGACTGATTACAAATCAGTTGCTCTACCAGCTGAGCTACGGTGGCAAATCGGGTTCGATTGATCCCCATTAATGCTTTCATGAAGGGCCGTTGTTCTCGGATTGATTGCGCGTTTCAGATTCGCCAAGAGAACACAGTGATGTGCCTGACGCAAATGATGATTGGCTGGACTCCACTCCCAAAGTGCCTGATTACTATCCCTATGTAGACTACCTTAATGCCTTGGACAAAGATTTGTCATGTTACGAATATTTTCGAAACATATAAAGCCTTGTAATTTAGTTCAAATTATAATTTACTACAAAATATTTTTCCAACCCGCAGTAATCAATTTTATTTTGGGCCCCCCTTCTCCCTTTTATCCCATTCACTTGCTAAAGAATTACTCCTTTTAAATACTCTATGCGCGTTTGGTTAATATTTTGGTCGGCACTTGGATCCGCTGGGGGTATCCTCCACCTGCCACCCCAGGCGTTGAATCTGCTCTCGGAGGGAGTCAGCTCGCTCCCAATTTTTTTCTTTACGGGCTAACTCCCGCTCTTCCACCAGTTTCTGAACCTCTTCAGGGATGACAACCTCGGAAGGCAGAATCCCAAACAAACGATCAATTACCTCAATGTAGAATAACCCTTGGGAAGCCTGCTCGGCGTTTAGTTCATTCCGATCTATCCGGCTATTCGTATCCCGTAGCCATTCAAAGAAGATGGCAAACGCGTGGGGGGAGCCTAAGTCATCATCCAACGCGCGGGTAAACGCTTCCCCTACCCCAGGAAGGGTATCTCCAGGAGAGTGACTTAGAGTCTGTAAACGCGTTTTAAGTTCCACAATCCGTTGAATCGTCCGTTGGGCTTCTCGGAGCTTGGTTTCTGAAAAGGTGAGTTTCGTACGGTAATGGGCGCTTAAGAGAACGTATCGGATCGCTTCCGGTGTATATTGGCGACGCAACAGGTCTGACAGGCGATAGTAGTTGCCCAGGGATTTACTCATCTTCCCTCCTTCCACCTGGAGGTGTTCCGAATGGAGCCACAGGTTCACAAAAGGTTTACCTGTGGCGCACACCGACTGGGCAATTTCGTTCTCATGGTGCGGGAAGATATTATCCACCCCCCCGCAATGAATATCAAAATGCTCCCCAAGGTATTTCATGGACATGGCCGAACATTCAATATGCCACCCTGGACGTCCCCTGCCCCAGGGGGACTCCCATGCCACCGGTCCATCCTCTGGTTTCCACGCCTTCCATAGGGCAAAATCCTGGGGATTGTCCTTCGAATATTCATCGCTTTGCACACGTTCGGTGGAGCGTTGCCCGTAGGAATCCAGGCGCGCCAAACGACCGTAGGCCGGATAGCTGTCAATCTCGAAATAGATCGATCCGTCCGAGGCTTGATAGGCATGACCTTTATCCAACAGCTTCTGAATCATGTCGATCATGACGTCAATGTGACCCGTGGCGGTGGGATAGACGTCAGCCGGGATCAGCTTTAACAGGCGTAAATCTTCGAAGAAGAGCTGGGTGTACTTTTGGGTAATTGTTTCCAGGGAAGCGTGGTTTTCCTGGGACTTGCGAATGGTCTTGTCATCTACGTCGGTAATGTTCATTACGTGGGTGACGTGGTAACCTTTCCACGTTAGATAGCGTTTTAAGAAGTCTTCAAAGAGGAACGTGCGGAAATTCCCAATGTGGGCTTGGTCATACACCGTCGGTCCGCAGGTATAGAGAGAAACCTTGCCAGGGACCAAAGACTTGAACGGCTCCTTTTTCCGAGTGAGGGAATTATAAAACTGGACGGACATGTTTTTTAATCGGCCTCAGGTAACCAGGGTGAATATGCACAGCGACGGCATGTTGAATGGCGTCCATTTTGATGACGAATTTATCCTCTCGATCAATCCGGGCCACGATTCCCCGCTGACCTTTTAGCGGTCCTTCGATGACCTCCACTGCATCTCCAATCACCATATACTGAACCGGTTGAGGGTCATACCCTCCCTCGATCATTTTTTGGATTCCTTCGATCTGGTCGTCGGGGATAGTGGCAATCTCTTTCTTGAATCGTACAATATGATGTACCCCGATGGTTTGTAGGACATAGAGGCTATTTTTCAACTCGATCCGGGCGAAGACATAGGAACGGAAGAGCGGTAACTCCACCCACTTTTTACGGTCACTCCACTGCCGGCGTTGTCGAAGAAGGGGGAGATAGGTTGTAATCTCCTTCTTCTGCAATTGGACGTAGACGACCTTTTCCTGGCGGGGTTTCGTATACACCGCCACCCAATGTTCTAAGTTATCCGTAGGGCCTCCTGAAGAATTCGGTCAATTAATTGTTCGAAAGACAAACCCCGGGCGTGGGCCGCTTTGGGGACCAGGCTGGTGTCCGTCATTCCGGGAAGGGTGTTGAGTTCTAAGAACCAGGGGTGTTGATTCTCGTCCAGGCGAAAGTCGACCCGGCCATACTGTGTGCAGCCCAGGAGTTGGTAAATTTGCAACGCGATTTCCTGAATCTCCCGCGTTGTTGCGGGAGTTAGGTCGGCGGGACAGGAATACGTGCTCATGCCAGCCTCGTATTTGCAAGCATAATCGTAACATTCATGAGAGGGTTTGATCTCTACGATGGGAAAGACTTCCGCTCCCACGATGGCCACCGTCAGTTCCCGGCCGGCAATGTATTTCTCCACGAGCATTTCCCGGCTAAGTTTTTGCGCCGCCTCTAATGCCACCATCAAATCTTCCGGGTGATTGACGATAGAAACGCCAATCGTGCTCCCTTGATCATTGGGTTTGACGACCACTGGATAATCGAACTCAAAGGACATACCGGAATCAGCAGCAGTCGTAGTAAGAATCCAATCGGGAGTTGGTAACTGGTGATAGCGTACGACCATTTTGCTCAGATTTTTATTCATGCACAATCCCGAAGAAAGGGGTCCTGAGCCGGTAAAACGCACACCCAGACTCGTGAGAAAACCCTGAATCGTCCCATCTTCTCCGGCTCCTCCGTGGAGCGCGTTAAATACCAGGTCCACCCTTTTTAGCTGGGGAATAAGCGGTTGTAAATCATCCCAATAAACAAATGGTGTAGCTTCGTGACCCAATTTCTCCAGGGCTGCGACTACTGCAGTTCCCGTTTTTAAGGAAATTTCCCGTTCCAGAGAAAAACCGCCGGAAAGAACCCCAATCTTCACGATCGAGAGCCTCCCGTCAACCGTCTAGCACCAGCCAAGAGGTTTTCTACCACATAAGTGGGATAGAAGCGGTCTTTCAACAGGGTCCTGGTCGCCTTTCCTTTACCCGTTAACACCAACATAGTATCCATGCCCAATTTAACACCCGCTTCCATATCGGAGACAGCATCACCAATCATGAGGCTGGCGGGAAGGATTACACCGTGATCCGTGGCGGCTTCTAAAAACATGCCGGATCCCGGTTTCCGGTGTTCACCGGCCTCCCGGGGATGATCAGTGCACTGATAAATCCCTAGCAGTGGTATTCCATAATTTCGGAAGGTGTCTCTAATGAAGTGGTGAATTTCAGCCAATTTTTCTGGTTTGATGAGTCCCCTGGCAACACCCGATTGATTGGTGACGATGCAGAATCGGTAGCCATGCCGCGCCAACACCTCCAGGGCCTTTAAAGTAAAGTCATAAAACTGATAATGTTCCAGGGAATCGATATAACCGGGATCGGGATTCAACGTTCCATCTCGATCCAGGAAGATAGTGTCATAAAGGGGCAGCGCGTTCAAAGTAATCCTCAGGCATTAAGGGGTGTTTTTTTGATGTCCCTGATGTGCACCGAACTGAGGACAAAATAGACGGCCCCGATGATCAGGTAAGGAATAATGGAGGCTGCATGGGAAACGATGGCGTAGGCCAGGGCATGATCACTGGGGATGGCAAAGAGCGCCGTAAGGGTCGCTTTGGCTACCACATCATAGGTCCCTACAAAACCAGGCAAAGCCGGGATCGCTAAAGCCAACGTGGTAGTGATCAACACAATCCCTACGCCTACGTTATCGATCCGGACGTCCACCGCCTGGAGGAAACAATAGGTGAGAAAATAATAGATTACCCACAAAAAGAGGGTGTAACCGATGACTGAAAAGGCGTGGCGTGTATTTCTTAAAGCGGTGAGTCCATCGATCAGCTTGTCTAAAAGGTTCAGAATAAAACTGCTGGCCTTACGCTGGAAAAAGGGTTTTTCATGTAAGCGCTCAAACCAGGTTTGACGGGCATAACCCAAACCAACAAGGACAACCACACCGATAAAGGTCATGACCGAAAAGAGCAAGGCAAAGAGGGGGACACTGCTATCGTTAAAGGGAAACAAAGGAATAAAAACCAGCATTAAGACGATGGCGCCCAACATATCAATCACCCGTTCCAGGAGGATGGTACCAAAGGCCCGAGATACGGTAAGTTGAGAAACAGAACTCAAACTATAGGCGCGGAGAATTTCACCCAGCCGAAATGGCAGTACCGTATTACCAAAATAACCAATCATCGTAACTCCGAAGAGGGGATGTACGTGAATCTGTTCCATGGGTAACAGGATTAGTTGCCACCGTTTGGCCCGGACTAACACGCTAAAGATCAGAACCGCAATGCCGGCAATGAGATAACCCATTCGAACCTGGGAGATGCGCTCCGTGAGGGCGGTAAAATCTTCACCGCGAAAGGCATAATAAAGGGCCCCCCCGCTAACAAGGAGACTAATGATAAATTTTGTCCTTCTACTCACGGAGGTCGATGATTTCTTTGGGTTGCGGTTGAAATTGCTGGAATTGCGTGGGCGGTTCAAGCAACCGAAAATTGGTTATTTCAGCTGTGAAGAGATTATCCTCATCGTAAGTGAATTGAATCTGTAGCGGGTGTAACGAACCTGATTCCACCGTTAACCTCCCCGTAATGGACATTGCGGTTATGCTAAAGCTCCAGGTAATCGTCTCCGCGGTAGAATCCACGTTAATAATCTCTATTCCTTGAAAATTTCCCGATAGAAGGCTAAACAGACTGAACTCGTCCTCCACAATGGTATCAATAATCAATTGCCGGGGAACTTTATTCCAGGTTTTGATAGTCTGATTATCGACGAGAATGGTTTGCTCGACAGAATCGAAATAATAACGGTGGGGGCCTAAGATCTCCACGTAACCGCTGGTGGTGAAAGTATTGTCATACTGTAATTGTTGTATGCGGACATCCATCCCTATGCCGGGGGGCTGGAGCAGCACGTTCCGGAGATTGGCCAATAAATCATGTTCGGCGCCCAATAAAGGTAGACTTCCCCACGCAAGTACTAAAAGAATCCGGAGTAGGGTCATTTGTTTACAGATGTTCCAGGTAGGATTCATCCACCAGAATTTCCCGTGCCTTGCTGCCCGTAAAGGGCCCCACAATGCCCAGTTGTTCCATCTGGTCGATTAAGCGAGCAGCGCGGGAATAGCCTACTTTCAGACGGCGTTGGATGAGGGAAATGGACCCCTGTTGATGGGTGACCACCAGTCGAATGGCCTCGGTTAGGAGTTCGTCTTCCCCACCGCCTTCTTCCATCATCGTCTCCGTGAGAACCGATTCTCGCAGGGACGGTAAGACCAATTCTGCTTCGGGAGTCGGTTGCTGGGAAATGTGTTTCATGAGCGCTTCGATCTCTTCCAGGGTGATGTAGGCATTGTGCAGACGCACGGGGTCGGAGCTACCTGACCCCAGATACAGCATATCGCCGCGACCGATTAACTTCTCCGCACCCGGGCCGTCGATAATCGTCCGGGAGTCGATCTTGCTGGCCACCTGAAAAGCAATACGGGAGGGGAAATTGGCCTTTATCAAGCCGGTAATCACATCTACAGAAGGACGCTGGGTGGCGATGACCAAATGAATACCCACCGCGCGAGCTAACTGGGCCAAGCGGGCAATCGGCGCTTCCACTTCCCGGGCATTGAGCATCATTAAATCAGCCAGTTCGTCTACGACCACCACGATGTACGGCATGAGGAGTTGATTTGTGGCCTTCATTTTGGCATTATACTCATCAATATTGCGAACCACGGATTCAGCCAGGATATCATACCTGCGCCCCATCTCCTGCTCCACCGCCCGCAAGGCAAGCACCGCATTCTCCATAGTGGTGACAATCGGTTCCGAGATATCCTCCATTTTTAAGAGATGATAGCGATCCAACTGCCGGTATAGGGACATTTCCACTTTTTTAGGGTCGATGATAACAAACTTCACCTCATCCGGTGTAGCCCGGTAGAGGATACTGCAAATGATGGAATTCAGGCAGACGGATTTACCCGAGCCGGTGGTGCCGGCAATTAGTAGATGGGGCATTTTCGCCAGGTCTAAAGTGGCAATTTCCCCGGACGTGGTCTTGCCGATGGCCAACGTCAAGAGGGAAGGTGAATCGGCAAATTTTTTCGAGTTAATGACCGACCGGAAGTACACCATGGCGGGGTGGCGGTTAGGAATTTCAATCCCCACTGATGATTTCCCGGGAATAGGAGCGATGACCCGGACCCGGCTGGCTTCCATTACCCGAGCCAGATCATCGGAAAGGGCCACGAATTTATTGACCCGAACGCCCTCGGCTGGTTCCACCTCAAACAGGGTAATGACTGGTCCGGGGCTTACGTTCACCACCGTCCCTTCAACACCGAAAGTAAGGAGCGATTGGGTGAGGAAATTCGCCCGCTCGATGAGTTCCTCCCGGGACATCCCTTCGTACACATCCTGAGGGACCGATAAAATATCCGTGAGGGGTAGCTGGTATTTTCGTCGTGGGGCGTGACGGGTCTTTAATTCGTCTAAATTGACTTCCTGTTCCACCACTACCTGTTCCACCTGTAAATCTACAGCTTCCCCCGATTCGGCGGCTGCCCCGGCTGCTACACCGGCAGACTCGGGCGTTTGTTCGCCACGCTCCGATGTAAGAGGTTCCTCGCCAGGCAGGGGTTGTTCTTCACCGGGGCGAGCCTCCCTTGCTTTTAAGGAAGGTTCTGGTGGGGGTTCCGGTTCCCGGTGGGCGTCTATTTTTTCTACTAAGACCTGGGTATGTTGACGTTTAGCCTCTTCGGTCGCTTTCATTTTACGTCGCAAGGCCCGTTCGTCGCGTTTACGCTGATAATAGGTTCCCACTTTGCGTATGGGGGCGTAAAAGCTCCAGGAAAAATACCCCCGCAGCAACATCAACCAACTGGCAAATAAGACTAAGACGAGACCGATGGATCCCAGAAAATCGTGCAGCAACTTGGCCAGACTTCCTCCAACCCAACCGCTGTATTGAAACTCCAAACCCCTCCACGATGCGGTCAGGATTTCCACCAGCCCCAGGGTCATGCTCACCAACAAAACCGCACCCAATAAATAAGCGCTGACGCGGGCCAGCAACTGGAGAGGACGATGACTGAAAAACCACCAACCCCACACTAACCCCACCAGGGGAATGACCAGGGAAGAATAGCCGAACAGGAGTTTGATAAATGCGTAGGCAATATAAACGCCTAAAATGCCCATGGGATTTTCCACCCGGACGTTGGGAGAAATGCCCGGATCTTCGTTGGGGTGATACCCCAACAAGCTTACTAGGACCAACAAGGAAACCGTGATGGTGAGGATACCGAGAATTTCCAGGCGTCTTTCTCTCACGATAAAGATCCCTCCCGAAGTGCAGTCTTGGTAGAAGCGTGGCGCCGGGCAAAAATCAGCCTGGAAATAGGTCGCACCTGAACGGTGTATCGAGCCTTGGCAATACGATTACCGGTTAACATTAAAACCACTCGCCAAATTTTGCTTTCATCTCCCGGTACCAATCTACAAAAGAAATGATTCCGTCGTGTAAATGTGTTTTGGGTTCGTAGTCCAGGTGTTGCCGGGCGCGGGTGATGTCGGCATACGTCCGTTGGACATCCCCCTTCGGCAAGGGTTGGAAATCCAGGCGGGGCGTAACGTCAAGCACCTCCCCGATTACGGTAATGAGGTCTTTTAATTTCACCGGCTCTGAATTACCCAGGTTGTAAATGGTGTACCCTTCTTTCACTTCCAGGACTTTAATAATACCGGTGATAATATCCTCAATGTAGGTGTAATCCCGAGCCGTCGAACCGTCCCCATATACCGGGATGGGGTCTCCATTAAACATTAAGCGGACGAACTTGTGGATAGCCATCTCCGGGCGCTGGCGCGGACCGTAAACGGTGAAAAAACGCAGGCAGAGCATGGGCAACTGATGTAGATGATGAAAGGTGTAGCAGAGGACTTCCCCCATCTTTTTGGTCGCACCATAGGGCGAGATTTGTTGGTCTACGTTATCCGTCTCCGCAAAGGGAATCTTTTCGTTATTTCCATAGACTGAAGAGGAAGAAGCAAACACAAACTGAGCCACTTTGTTCCGGGTTGCCGCTTCCAAGAGGTTTTGAGTTCCCAGGACATTTACTTCCGTATAGAGCGCGGGTTGTTTTAGCGAAGGGCGAACCCCCGCCAGGGCGGCGAGATGTACCACGGTTCCTATGTCCCACTCTTTAAAAACCTGCTCTACAAAATCCCCATCGCGAATGTCCCCCTCGTAAAAATGATAAGTGTGGTAGTCCCGATGGTGTTCCTGGTTAAGGCGCTTTATTTCCGGGGCATAAAAAGCGTTTAAATTATCGAGGCAAACCACTGTTTCGCCCCTGGCTAAAAGGGCGTCCACCAGGTGCGAGCCAATGAACCCCGCCCCACCGGTTACCAGGATGGAACGTTCGTCAGGCATCATGAATTCCTACGGGCGAATGGGGTAGGTGGGCAATCATCGATGAGCGGTTCCATGGCGATAGAAGGGTGGTTTTACGACTAAGGCCCGTTGACGACGGTTACGGACCTGAACCTCCACTTCGCTACCTGGCTGCGACCAGGGACGCTGGAGATATGCAAGGGCAATCCCCTTTTTCAGGGAAGGCGACTGGGTTCCACTGGTGACAACCCCAACTTCCTCGTCATCCACGAAAACGGCATAACCTGGGCGGGGAATGGCCCGGTCAATCATTTCCAGGCACACCAGGCGCCGGCGCAGGTTCCCCTTGGCCTCTAACAGGGCCTCTTTACCGATAAAATGTTCTTTGTCCAGCTTCACAATCCAACCCAAACCCGCTTCCAGGGGATTGGTGGTCGCATCAATGTCGCTTCCATACAAACAGTATTTCATTTCCAAGCGTAGCGTATCCCGAGCTCCCAGACCTACGGGGGTTAAACCGGCACTTTTCCCATTGGTAAGAAGCAGCTCCCACAAAACGGGAATATCCTGGTTATTACCGTAAATCTCAAACCCCAGTTCACCGGTATAGCCCGTGCGGGAGAGAGTAACGGGTTGCCCTGCTACGGTGGTTTCAGTAAAATGGTAGAAGGGAAGTTCTTTCAAATTGATCGGGGTCAAGGGTTGCAAGAGCTCCCGGGAAATTGGCCCCTGGATAGCCACCAGACTGATCGCCTCGCTGCGATCAGATAGCTCCACATCAGCCGGTAAATGCTCTTGTAACCAAGTAAAATCTTTTTGAATGTTGGCCGCATTGACCACCAACATACATTTATGGGCATAGCGATAGAGTATCAAGTCGTCCACGATACCGCCGTCGGGATAGCACATGGCTGTATATTGGGCCTGGCCGGGGTGCAAGGCGTTTACCCGACTCACCGTCATTTCTTCTAAGAAAGCCGTCGCCCCGGGGCCCTCCACGACGAACTCTCCCATGTGGCTCACGTCAAAAAGCCCGGCCTGGTTACGAACCGCCAAATGCTCCGGAACGATCCCCTGGTAATAAACGGGCATTAGATAACCGGCGAAAGAAACCAACTTCCCCCCGCGCGCCACATGTTGGTCATAGAGACAGGTTTTCTTGGGCACTGCTTCCGGCGGTGATGTCAAAGGAGTTGCTGGGGACAGTATACTACCTCTCGATTTAAGACTCAAAATAGGCTTTTAGCTTGTCCAGACCCGTTTTTATCTGGTCCTCATCAATTCCCGAATAGGCCAGGCGAATAAAGAATTTTTTCTCCTGGGGATCGGGCCGGCCAAAGTGGTTTCGCGTACAAAAAGAGACCCCCGTTTCGTGGAGGGTCGCCGTTTGTAATTCAGCTACCGTCGGAAAGCCCTTCCTTTCCATGATTTTCGTAACATTCGGGAAGAGGTAAAACGTGCTATTCGGGCGTGCCAGTTGAAGCCCCTCTATGGCATTTAGACGGTCAACGGCCACATCCCGGCGCTGGCGTAGGGTCTCCAGGATTTTCTGCGGCCCTGATTGATCCCCGGTAAGCGCCTCGACCATGGCCCATTGAATGAAATGGTTGGTACAGGATTCATCGTTCACATTCAATCGGTTGATGGCTGCAATCACGTTTTCCGGACCTACGGCAGCTCCTAAGCGCCAACCCGTCATGGCGAACTTCTTGGAAAAGGTGTACAGGACAACTGTTCGTTCCAACATCCCCGGTAGAGCGACGATGGAGCGGGCGGTACCGCCGTAGCGAATTTCGTAATAGGCCTCGTCCGAAAGAATCCACAGGTTCCGTTCCTGGGCCAGGTGTGCCAGGGCTTCCATCTCTTCCGGGCTCGATTCAGCGCTGAGGGGATTCTGGTAGTTGTTGTAAATGAGGATCCGCGTACGGTTACTGAGCAAATCCTGCAAATGTTCTAAATCGATGGCAAATCCCGTGTCGGTCTCTACATAATGATAAGGGACAGCCACACCTCCCTGGAATTCGATTTGGGACTCGTAGATCGGGTAGCCGGGATTGGGGTAAAGGACCTCGTCCCCGGGATTCATCACCGCCGCCAGGAATTTCCAGATTACGGGTTTACCCCCGGGTTGGATCGATACCTGTTCGGGAGCATAGGAGACTCCCCGGCGCGCTCCCACATCCGAAGCCAACACTTCCCGCAAGGGAAGAATCCCTTCCGCCGGGCAATACCCCGTTTTCCCATCGCGTATGGCGCGGAGGGCGGCTTCAACGATATTGGACGGCGTGGATAGGTTAATGTCCCCCAAATGAAACGGGTAAACCGTATGCCCATGTTCGGCCCAAGCCCGCGCCTGGCTAGAAACGGCAAAAGCGGTTTCCGTTCCCAAGCGATGTAAACGATGTGCTAATTTCATAAAAACCTCCTACAAATGTTGCAGTGCTTTTTTAATAATGTCTTCGATACTACCGGTAAGTTCACCCTTATGTTCCAACTGGCGTAAAACCTTGTGGATGGGGCCGCGCTTGAAACCTAATGCCATTAAAGCATGGATGACATCGCTGGCCAGATCATGCATTTCCTCGGGGAGGGCAATGCCAATTTCTTCGGCTTCTGCTTCTACAAAATGTTCCTTCAATTCCACGATGATCCGCTTGGCTGTTTTGGGACCGATGCCCGGGATGATGGTGAGGGACTTCACATCCCCACTGACGATGCGACGTTTAAATTCGGTGGGATTGGTGCCGGAGAGGATGGTCATGGCTGAACGGGGCCCGATGCCACTAATAGTGTTCAGTAAAAGGAAGAGCGCGCGTTCTTCCTGGGAATGGAAGGCGTACAATTCCAGGATGTCTTCGCGAACGTGGAGATAAGTCAACAATTCGACGGTAGTCCCCACGGAGGGGAGTTTCTCGTAAGTGGAAACGGTGAGGTTAAGGCGGAACCGTAATCCACCCACATCCACAACACCCGTGGTGGGGTCCTTATATATCAGGCGTCCCTGAATGGAATCAACCACGAAAGCTACCTTTCAACTGGTTGAGGTAACAAAGGCCCACGGCCAGGGCGTCAGAGGCGTCCAGGGGGGTGGGCAAAGTTTCCAAATTCAAAATCGCTCTCACCATGTACTGCACCTGCTGTTTACTGGCATTTCCATTTCCCACTACGGATTGTTTCACCTTGCGGGGTGCAAAACTGTGGCAGGGAATGTCTAACTGCGCCCCAGCTAACAGGATCACCCCGCGGGCCTGTCCCAGGGTGAGAGCGGATTTGAAATTGTGGTGGTGAAAGGTGTCCTCCACGGCCATTGCCGCTGGACGGATGCGCTGGAGCAATGTCCGGATTTCCGAAAAGAGCATCTCCAACCGCTGGGGCAGGGCAGCCGTGGTGGGGGGGGATATGGTTCCGTAGTCTACCACGGCGACCTTTCGCTCCTGGACCTCTAAAACGCCGTAGCCCGTGACGACCATTCCCGGGTCCAGACCGATAATTCGTAAAACAGACATCTTTAGAACCAGCTTTCATTCCTTAAGTTGTATGATCTTTAAAAAAGAAGCTTTTCTAGTTATGCGTGGCGTAAAATTTACGCACGACCCCGGGTTGAAGACCAATAGGAACAACAAAATTAGAGCCCATGGGGGTTAAAAGTTACGATGTTTCTTCAAGATCTACATTGGCAAAGACATTCTTAACATCGTCGTGATCAGCCAATGCCTCTAAGAGGGAAAGCACCTGTTCTGCGGTACTGCCCTGAACCTTTTGCAGGGTCTTGGGAATTTTCTCCACCTGGGCGCTGTCTATGGTATACCCCTGGGCCTCCAACTGTTCCCGCACCGGCATGAGTTTCCCGGGGGACGTGGAAAGGAGATAGACTTCATCTTCCACGGTCACGTCATCGGCGCCGCATTCCAGGGCAACTTCCAAGAGGGTGTCCTCGTCAAGATTTTCCCGGGGGATGGTGATTTGTCCCCGGGTTTCGAACATCCAGGCGACGCTGCCATTTTCCCCCAAGTGTCCCCCGTGCTTGGTCATGATATGGCGGATTTCCGCCACGGCGCGGTTACGGTTGTCGGTGAGTACTTCCATGAGGATGGCAACACCCCCGGGGCCATAGCCTTCATAGGTGGCCTCTTCGTAATTGACCCCGGGCAGTTCGCCGGTACCCCGCATAATGGCCCGTTTGATGTTCTCCTGGGGCATGTTGGCCGCCCGTGCATTCTGGATCGCCTGGCGTAAGCGAGGATTGGAAGTCTCATCTCCCCCACCCCGCCGGGCAGCAACGGTGATTTCCTTGATGAGCGTGGTAAAAATCTTCCCCCGTTTGGCATCCATTACCGCCTTTTTACGCTTGATGGTGGACCATTTACTGTGTCCGGACATATAAATTCCTTTGTTTCACTGGTGGACGAGACTAAAAATTAATCATTCCTGCAGAGAAAGGCGAAGGGGTAAATGGGAGGCGGCTGGATTCATGGAGGGATGGAATGAAGGAGGGATAGTTGCAAGTTGCAAGGTTAAAAAGTCTAAAGGTCTGAAGGCCTGAAAGTCGCTCATTATTGGTCGTAGGTCGCAGGACGGAAAAGTGGAATGTTAGAAGGCTGAGGCTAAGGTAGAGGTAAAGGTTGAGAAAGGGAATAGCTAGGAAAGAACGCTCCCAGCGTGATGAAATCCAGGTAAAGTATGATTCTGTCGCCTTGAAAAAATCGTGTGGGATACCTCAAGGGTGCGATACGGAACAGGAGGAAGTGAGGCTTCCACGGTCAAAAGGTCCTCCCCATTTGGGGTAGGATTTAGGTGCTGTTTGGCCTTTTTTCTCGTGGCTTTAGAAAGTAAGAAAACTGCTTGAAATAAAGTAACCGATGACCACTAAAACGAAATTGTGAACTTTTCTTATACGGCCTTTCTATTTCCAAAACTTTATTTGAAAAGGGCAGCGAGAAATCGTTAGTTATAGGTATGCTGGGATAGGACAAAGCACAGCCTAGTCTCCGTTAGTTTGGATGGCTTGGAGAGCCGACTTGAGTTTCTGGTGAACGCGATCGACAATTAGCGGTCCCAGCCGTCGTTTTTCACGGGCGATCCGCATAAACATATCCCGTTTGGTCTTGGGCGGGAGGGCATAGGTCTCCCGGGCCACCAGGGAAAGGGCTCCCTGCTCACAGGCACTCACACAGGCGCCGCAACCCAGGCATTTTTCAGCATCAGCTCGGGTCACCCGCCGATCGGGGAGCGGATGGGATTTATCCAATCCCAAAGCGCCCACGTTGCAGGCCTGGAAACACTTCCCGCAATAATCGCATTTTTCCACCTCCACTACCGCCCGGTAAGGGGTCTTGTGGATTCCTTCCCAATAGCCTCCCTGTACTCCTTCCATGATATGACAGCAACATCCGCAACAATTACAAATGAAGGTGGGTTTAAAGCGGACGTTATCCGTGATGTGGGTGAGGTGCAACGCTTCTGCTTTTTCCAGAATGGCCAGCAATTCGTCCGTGGTCTTTTTCTCGGCAAAGCCGCGCCGGACCAGGAATTCGGCCCCCTTACCGACGGTCAGGCATATCCCCTCCACCGGGGCGCCCTTCCGACAGGTTTTTCCCTCGTGCTCCCGTTGATGGCGACAATAACACATGGAGGCCGCGCCACCCCCAGCTTCCGCGATGATCTTCCGGGCACTCTGGTAGGACACCACCGCGGAGGAAGTGGGAACGGCAGTATCGTAAACCAGGGAACGGGTCATCTGGGTCTGGCTACCGAAAAACTCCCGCGCCATGCCGGTTTCCCGATCGCTTTTAAAGTAAGCTCCCATCAGTTTCGCCACTCGATCCAAGGGGATGTCCGTCCGGTTTTTCATGAACGTGAATTCAAAAAAGCCGATGACACCGGGCAGCAGTAAATAATAGGTTTGCCCCTTGAAGGGCATGTCCGTCACCAGGCCCTTCTCGGCCATGGATTCCAGGATAGGGGTCAGTTCCAAGGATGACTTTCCGGTCTTTTGGCACAATTCATCCAACGTGGCTTCGTGTAAGGGAAATTGCGCCGCCAGGTCCGCTTCCTCCCTGGTAAATAAAATCGAAAGGAGCTCCCGTAAAACGGGCGTATCCACCAGGCCCACCGGGTACCGGTTCAGGCGATCGATGAGGGGGATTAATTCTGAAAGATCAGATTTTCCAGCAGTTAAATGTCCCATGTTACTTGCTAATCCTAATCACCATGCTTTTACCGGTGTAAAAATAAGACGGTAAGGGACTGCCACCCTATCTTTTTCAACAACCAAGTTCTGATTTGGCTGGGCGATCCCATCCCCAAAGGGCGCTTAAAATTTTACCGAAACGAGTAGTAATCTCGATCACCGTTTGCTTTGGCTAACGACGTCCTTCCGGCGGAGGATCAACCAGGAAGGAGAACTCTCAAGTTATTCTCACCTGGTATTTATCCTCGGCTGGGTTAATACCGATGATTATCTTTCCCTTAAAGTAATCACGCTTTTCAACTAATGTCCGTATACTTGCCTTCGAACGTGTTCCTTTTTTACCGAATTGGGGCTGCTCTTAAAAACACTACCATTACTCTACCATCCGGCTAAGGGGAACAGAGACATTGTCATTAACACGAACGCAGAGATAATATGAAAAATAAAAAAATTGCCTATCGTTTCAGGATAGAGCTATTAGCAATAGAGCCGTTGATATGGAGATTAATCGAAGTTCCCTCGATTTATACTTTTTGGGATCTTCATGTAGCTATCCAGGATGCAATGGGATGGTTAGATTACCATCTACATTCTTTCAACCTTTTAATCGTAAGTAATAAAAAACCCTATTTTAGTCGGCATTCCAGATGATGAATATGAAGACAATACCCTTCCAGGATGTGGTATCCCAATAGGTTCATTTTTCAGGGAACCCTGTGATGAGGCCCTCTATGAGTATGATTTCGGTGATGGATGGGAGCACAGGGTGGTTTTGGAAGGCATTACTGTTCAGGAAGAAAAAAAATACCCCCATTGCCTGGATGGAAAGCGCGCCTGTCCCCCGGAAGATTGTGGCGGCGTCCTGGGCTATTATAATCTCCTTGAAATTCTTGGTGATAAAAAACATGCCGAGCACAAAGATATGGTTTATTGGTTGAAAAGTCACGCAAAGAACTATTATCCCTATAATCCAGAGCATTTCGATCCCAATGAAGTCGAATTTTCAGATCCGAAGAAAAGATGGAATATGGCCTTCCAAAGTTGAATAATTCTAACAATCGCATGCGCTCGGACAACAAACAGCATGGCTCATTACTCGCCCTGTTCTTCAACTACCGGTCATAGAAGCATGAGTAACATCGATCAATCCCGAAACGACTATAGTATTCGACTTACCGGAACTGGCGTATGTGACTCTGCTGGCTGGCAATATTAAAAATCACCGGATGGCTGCATATTTATAAGGATTGGAACGAGCTGATGGAAATTCGGTCAATTGGAGTGGGAAAGATGATGATAGTAGTAAAGAATTTATTTTGTCGTGGTGCATTTCAACCATCGCAAAAAATCATACTGTTGCGATGAAAGCAACCTGACATCACCCAATGATACCATGATTTCAGAAGACCAGACATTAAAGATACAACCTTTAATTAAGGAATATCCGTTACCACACCCCTATTGAGACAATTACGGTTCAACAATCGAAAAGTAATAACACAGTAGTAATAATAGGAAAATCTGTTATCAAAAGGTTCTTTAATTACTGTGGTAATGAAAAACTCGATGACGAAGTTGTATTTTTTCCTATTTTAAAGACTATAATCGATGGCATAGCAGATAATCTTAAAAATGATCACCAAAAGTTGAAGATTGAAAAGGAATTAACGGAATATACAAAACAGCTTTATATTGCTTTTTGGCTTCAATATGCTGAAAATATGAAGAGGAAGTCCATGTGGCGTATGAGCGTAATGCTGCTATGAGGTGGTTTGAGAATTTCTACAGGTAGGCCTGAAAATTGTTAACAAATCAGCATTACTACTCCGCCATTTTACTGTTTTCCTTTGCCGATAAATTTGAAAAAGGAAAGCCGCTCTTGACCTGATCCATCATGAAGGTAAACAATGCAATTAATCCTATAATCCCGAAAATCCCCTTGGCATGGGATGAGAATTACCGAAAAATGGCTAACTTATTTGCATGATAACAGAGCATAAAATTATCATTGGCGACTCCAGGAAGATGGACTTGGTGCCGGAGAAAGCGGTACACCTTGTTATTACTTCGCCTCCCTATTGGCAAATCAAAGATTACGATAACGGAAACCAGATTGGATTTGACGATTCTTACGAAGATTATATTAACAACCTAAACCTCTTCTGGAACTAATGTTACCGAGTGTTAGACAATGGCTACCGTTTATGTATCAATATTGGAGACCAGTTTGCCCGCTCGGTTTATTAAAGTCGGTACAAAGTTATTCCCATTCGAACCGAAATCATCAAATTTTGCGAAACCATCGGGTTCGACTATATGGGCGCTATTATCTGGCAAAAAGTAACCATCTCTAATAACACCGGTGGCGCCACGGTAATGGGATCTTACCCTTACCATAGAAATGGAATTTTAAAAATCGATTACGAATTCATTCTCCTGTTTAAAAAACAAGGCACACCCAGGAAAATCGACAAGCAAACTAAAGAGAAATCAAAACTTACCAGGGATGAATGGAATAAATATTTTTCCGGGCACTGGAATTTCCCTAGTGAAAGACAAGACAAGCACCTGGCGATGTTTCCGCTTGAATTGCCCAATCGCCTGATTAAAATGTTCTCGTTTGTTAACGATACAGTCCTGGACCCTTTCCTGGGCAGCGGCACGACTTCCTTAAGCGCTATAAACCATAATCGCAATTCTATTGGGTATGAAATAAACAACGAGTTCTTGCCCATCATCGAAGAAAAACTTGGCTTGAAAAAGCCTGACATCTAACAGAACTCTAGAATTGAAATCATTAAAGGTATTCGTACCCAATGCGACTATAGAAACGATATTAAAGCCCTACCCTACATTTTTAAAGACCCGGTGAAAATCAATAAAAATTGGAACGGAACCAGAGAACAATACTACGCGGTAAAAAAAGTTAACAGCCCCAACAAACTGGTACTCAATAATGGCCTGACAATTAAATTGATAGGGATTAAGCCGATCAAAGATAAAACGAACCAAGCAATAGAATTCCTTAAGGATAAAACTAAGGGACAAAAGGTATTTATAAAATTCGACAATGTAAAATATGACCAAAATAATTTCCTCCTATGCTACCTATACTTGAAAAACAATACCTTCCTCAACGCCCATTTATTAAGCAGCGGATATGTTGATCTGGACGATTCGGTGCCCATTAAATACCTCTCGAAATTCAAAGGGATAAAACAAAAGGTACTTGATGCGAACCAGTCTTTGAGTTGCCTGTCTGCCAATAGGCAGGCACTTAGGAGTTGAATTCAGGGGTCAATATCTATTCATTGATCCAAAGTTAAAAAATGCATCTGGGCACCTTACTTCGTCTTATGATAATCCTCTTCCCCCTCTCGGAATTATTCCTGCTCCTGTTCCGGCGCCGGCAATCTCCACCCGAGCTTGACGTTGACAAGGGTTCTCTTCGAATATTGT
>CAZVNL010000041.1:0-18222 GCA_964628055.1 uncultured bacterium
CGGCGGCATAACTGAGCATGGACATGGCGGGGATGGGGGAAAAGCCGATGATCCGGTCCGGGCCGTGCTTCTTGATAGTGTAAATGTTGGCGGCGGCCATGAGCTCCAGGATTTCCTCCCAACTGGCCCTGCGAAAACCACCTTTCCCCCGGGCCTGCTGGTAGGCGCGGCGTTTTTCAGGATGCTTCTGTAAATTTTCCCAGGCTTGAAGGGGATCACCTGTTTCCTGTTTTTCCGCCCGGTAAGCGTCGATTAAAGCACCGCGTATTAAGGGGTATTTAATGCGCAGCGGGCTGTACAAATACCAGGAAAAAGAAATTCCCCGCTGGCAGCCCCGCGGTTCATAAGGGGGCAGTGTACTTTCCAGGAGGGGGTAATCTAACTGCTGATTTTCCCATACGACGATTCCTTCCTTGACAAAAATCTGCCAGGAACACCCCCCGGTACAGTTTACGCCATGGGTACTGCGATGGACGCGGTCGTGTTGAAAGCGGTTACGGTAAAACTCTTCCCACTGACGGGTCTGAGGTGATAAAACGTCTTCAATCCAGCTCATGGTTTTTTTCCAGTTTTGAATTAGTGGTTTTTAATTGGCGCTCGTAAACCACTTGGTTTACACTACTCTTTTTGCGGTGGGACCATATGCCGCCAAACAGGATTAACAGTAACAGTACCCCGCCCACACCAGAGAAGAATAAAATACCGCCATAATTGACCGCGCTCTGGGTGGTTTGAACCCGGTCTACATACTGTAAAAAGGCGGCCAGATCGAATACTTCATCCTCGGTCAACGGATTATTCAGATAGGCCCGTCGCATGGCGGGAAACGGGGGCTGGGAAAGGATGGCTTTTACGCCAGCTTCGTTGAGCCGAGTAAAAGCTGCTGTGAGGTCTTTGGCCAACGCCCCGCCAGCCACCACGGAGTTATTTTTTACATGGTGACAGGAATTACACGTGGGACCTTGATTGGTAAGGCAAAGTCCGCCAGAAAATAGCCGCTTCCCGGCTTCAATATTTTCCTTGGTGGCCTGGCTCAAGGGTCGACCTAGGGCCGGTACGGAAACGGCTGTAGCAACAGGCACATTGTCCGCTGCTGCGCCGCCTGCGGCCGCTCCCGCAACAACCATTTCTGGGGGACTGTTTTCCGCAATGTAAGCAAGGATCGCCCGGATTTGCTCAGCACTGAATTTATTGTCCGGCATGATCAGCTTATTGTATTGCTTGAACAAGGTGTTGGCGTAAGTATCTCCGCTTTTAATCACCGACTGGGAGGACTGGACGAAACGGATGATCCATTCCTCCGGACGGCGGTTCTGGACGTTCGCCAAATCGGGACCTATGAGACGACCCTTTCCTATAGTATGACAAGTAAAACAAACTTGTTTGAATAGCCGCTCACCCTCGCTCTGTCCCAATACCAGCGCAGAGCCAAGCATCAGGCTTAAGAATAGTTTGGTAGCATATCGGTTTTTCATGGTTCTTTAATCTTGTTTTGATTTCATGAGTAATATCATATAAGGTCTGACACTAATCGTAACCCTTCCGTCTCAATTCTATCTTTCAGTTCCGCCAGGGTCGTCTCTTCGAAAATGGACTTGAGACGGTCCCGCGTTGCGCTCCAATATTTATGTAGGGGGCAGGGTTTTTCTTCATCACAACTTGGCAAGGCCAAAACGCAGCCAGTAAAAAATCCTTCTCCCTCAATCGCTAATATGACATCGATTAATTTGATTTCGTTGGCGGGTCTGGCCAGGGAAACACCCCCGTTGGGACCCCGGTAAGAAATAACAACTTGATGACTCGTCAAAATCTGAAATATTTTAGTGAGGAAATGGAAGGAGAGTTGTAAATACTCTGATATCTGGCGGATAGGAACATACGTTTTCTCCGGTTCCTGGGAAGCGAGATATAAAGCCGCTCGGATTCCATAGATACATGTCTTTGACAACAGCCTCATAGGATAAATTCATATTAAAGAGTATTTTGTCTGAAATACAAGAATTTTAGTGCAAAATTTGGAAAAATTTTTCCCGTTTCAGCTACAAGGAAAAAAAAGCCCCTCGCAAGGGGCTTTTCAATACCAACCAGTGGTAATTCTACTTCAAATTCGAAGCCACGAACTCCCAGTTAACCAGATTCCAGAAGGCCTCCACATATTTGGGTCGGGCATTCCGGTAATCGATATAGTAGGCATGCTCCCATACATCAATCGTCAGCACGGTTTTTCCACCACTGGCAACGGGGGTATGTGCATTGCTGGTATTCACAATTTCCAGACTTCCGTCTTCCGCCTTCACCAGCCACGTCCACCCAGAACCAAAATTGGTAACGGCGGACTTCGAAAAAGCTTCTTTAAAAGCATCAAATGATCCAAAGGACTTCTGGAGGGCTTCGTTCACTGCCCCTGAAGGTTCTCCCCCCCCCTGGGGGCTCAGGCAATTCCAGTAAAATGTATGATTCCAAACCTGGGCGGCATTATTAAACAATCCACCGGAAGCTTTTTGAATAATGTCTTCCAGAGACGCATTTTCGAATTCTGTGCCCTGGATCAGCTTATTCAAATTGTTTACGTAAGCCTGGTGGTGTTTCCCGTAATGGTATTCCAGTGTTT
Source organism: uncultured bacterium (assembly GCA_964628055.1). GTDB lineage: Bacteria > Fidelibacterota > Marinisomatia > Marinisomatales > TCS56 > CAZBEL01. Next base: position 2,612 of record CAZVNL010000041.1, read on the forward strand.
CCCGGGAAATGTAAGGTTCCAGAGCATCTAAAGCGTAAGGTAGAGTTGGTAATGCATGTTGCATGCGATATTCTCCTTTCCTAGCTAAGTGAAATAGGGTTGGTTGGGGCCTGTCGCTGGAAACGACAGGCCCCTGGTTTAGATTATAATTCCTCGGCCTTCTTGGCCAGGTAACTGGCAACACCTTCGGCGCTCTCAGCCATTCCTTCTTCGCCTTGGTGCCATCCCGCAGGACAAACTTCCCCGTGTTCTTGGTGGAAGGCCAGGGCGTCAATCATCCGTAACATTTCATCAACATTTCGCCCCAATGGGAGGTCATTGATGACGGCATGACGGACGATTCCTGCCTCGTCAATGAGAAAAGAACCCCGCAAGGCCACGTCACCGCCCACGGTGGAGTCGTACTCATCCTCATCGGTAAGAATGGTAGCTTCCTGAGCGCCCATCAGGACGTCGTAGGCTCTGGCGATGGACTTATCAATATCAGCAATGATGGGAAACTGGACGTTCCCAATGCCTCCCTCCTTGGGATCCGTGTTCTTCCAGGCCCAATGGGAAAATTTGGAATCGATGGAACATCCCAGAACCTGGACATTGCGCTTTTCGAACTCCTTTAAGCGATGGTCGAAAGCGATGATTTCCGTGGGACAGACAAAGGTGAAGTCCAGCGGATAGAAAAATAATACCACTTTTTTTCCACGGTAGTCCGACAAGGTGATGTCTTGGAAAGTATTATCCGGCATGACCGCAGTTTGCGTGAAATCCGGAGCAGGTTTGGTTACTAACATGATTGGTACCCCTTTAGTTTATTTTAGTTTTACAGGTTTTACAGATACCGACTAAATGAAATTGACAATCGGTAATTTGATGATCGATAGACGTTTCAATTTGGGAAACGATTTTTTGGAAAGGGAGTGTAATGTCATAAATCCGGCCGCACTGTTCACAGGCAAAATGCCCGTGCCGTTCGATGTTTCCGTCGTAATGTACAATTCCTTTATACTGGAAAGAATGAATCACATGTTGGGCCGACAACTGCCCTAAGTTGCGATACACCGTACCCAGGCTCACGTTGGGCATTGTTTTGCGGGCCTGTTCATATACCCAATCGGCGGTAGGGTGATTCATGGCGCCGCGGACAATGTTTAAAATCTCTTCGCGCTGTTTACTGTATCGCATGACTGCATTCTTTCTGGACAGAACTTACAAGGAAAAAAACAATAAAGCAATAATAATAATGGTTACTGTTAAGATATATTTAAATCTACTCTGCTAGCCCTTAATCAATATATCCCCCTACTCCCATCCGGTTGAAAATAGTTTACATAGGAATAGGTACGTTTTTCAGATCCCTATTCGGAACAAAAGTCTACTTAACGATCAGTACCGGGCAGTCGCATTTCTCCATCACCTTCAAGGGTTTACTACCGGTAAAAAATTTAGCCAGCGGATGTTTTCGAGACGCACCCATAATAATGATGGAATTTTTCCCGGCCGTGGCTTTAATCACGGTAGCAGGATCACCCACTTTAAAGAGACTTTCGTGGGTCACCCCGGCCCGGCGCATGAATTTGGCTGCGCGATTAGCGGCTCCCCGGTAACCTTTACCGAAGTAATCCTTCTTAGAAACGGTGAGGAGAGTAACTTCCATTCCCAGTTCGTGGGCAATGCGGGCCCCGTATTTCACGGCCTTATTGGTACCGGGAGAATCATCTACCGCTATAAGCAGTCTGTAGGTCTCATCAGATTGAAAGTTGTTAACTACAAAAATGGAACTGCCGATGTACTGGATGAGGTCATGGCCCATGCGTCGTTTTTGACTTCCCCCAATAATGGTAACGTCGTAATGCTCCCGGGCGACCTCCTCGCGCAACTCGGAAATGATATCTCCGTTCCGCAAGATCAAATTTACCTCGGAACAGACCGTCCCCTGAAGGTAAAGCTCCGCCCTGGTACCCTGGTCCACTAATTTATGCTGACGAAATCCGGTCTCAATGGTTAGCGGTGTGATGTAACCATTCTCTGCCAGGAAATGGAACGCCCATTCCAAAACCTCTACTCCAGGGCGTTTGAAATCCCATTCCTCCAATCGCTCGTGGGCCAACTGGACATGTCCCACCATGTATTTGCTGACCTTCTCACCCACATAAACAATCGTAGCCGAGGCTTGGAAAGCCTTGGCGATCTGCATCCCAACCCGCAAGGTGGGTTCGGAATAAGTTCGACTCCCGACGGCGATTAGAAATTTCATGGCTGGTAAAAAGTTAACATGGTTGAAGGAACATTCCCACTGCTGCGTGACAGTCTCGCGGCTCGATTACTATCAGAACATAAAATACTTTACCCCGGGAAGTTGATCTTTTCAGCAACATGTTACTAACAAGCCCTATCACGGTAACAACCTCCAATAAGTATTCACGTAGATAAAGGTGATCACAAGGGCTAACAAGCCCATTTTCCATCCCACCCTTAAAAAATCTTTTCCTTTCAGTAAACCACTGGCGTAAATAATTGTGCAGGCCGGTGCGGCGGCAACCGTTAAAAAACCAAAGGCCGAGGCGATGGCGGTCATGTAGCCCAAATGAAGGGTATCACCCGGCAGGTTCAAGTTAACCGGACCTAACACCGCTACCGTTGCAGAGCTGGAAACTACATTCGCAAACAACCCGGTTATGGTTAATACAATGAGATCCGATACGACGGATAAGCTCTCAATGCCCGAGCCAAAAACATAAACGATTTTTTGGGCCAACCAGAAAGCGGCTCCGGTGTTTTTAATCTGCACCCCCAAGGAGATCATGGCGCCAAACAGGAGGACCACCCCCCAGTTCACATGGCGAGCCATGACCTCCCACCGAATCAATCCCGTGGCTAAATATAAGATGACCCCCGTTAAGGCTATAATTCCCAGGCCGAGGGTATCCGAAAAAAAGATCCACCCCAGGAAGACCAGGAAAAAGATACTGGCGGAGAGGATATCCTGATAGGTTATTTTCCCCGCCCGTCCTACCTGGACTCGCAACTTCCGGAGGCCGCTATCCAGGCGCATCACTTCCGGCCGATAGGATTTCCAAAGCACCAGTAAAAGAACGGGAATTTGAATCAGGACCAGCGGATACACGTGGAGCATCCAACCCAAATAGGTCACGGTAGGTGCCCCGAATTCTTTCCAGTAGCCCAGCATGATGGCATTGCGCCCGCCTCCCGAAGGGGTGCCCATGGAACCAATAATACTGCCGTACGCAATCGAAAAAAGCAACAAGGCCGCTAAGTTGGCCACTTTCTTGGTATCGGGATTGGTAAAACGAATAATTGACATGGCAATGGGTAACATCAAGGCTACGACGGTATGTTGCCCAATAAAAGAGGCCAGGATGGCCGTAAGCACAATCAACCCCAAAGTAAGCCAAATGGTCTTGTTGCCAGTGAGAATAGTGATGCCCAAGGCGATGCGGGCATCCCAACCCTGGTGGACAATGGCCACGGCCAACATCAGGGAGCCCATGATGAAAAAGACGGCATCACTCATGAAAGCCTGGGCCACTTCATCGGCACTGCTGACCCCTAAATATACCTGGAGGACAACCACCAAGAAGGCCACCGCCGGGAGGGGAATTGGTTCTTTGATGATTAAAATCAGGATAACAAGGATAATGACCAATAATCGGTAGCCTTCCACGGCCAACCCTGCCGGAGTAGGCAATAATAACAGCAGGCCGCCTACTATAAAGGAAATAAACAACCACCGCGTGCGGGTGACCCAGTAGATAACGTCTATTAATAACTTATGATTTGTGGTGACCATGGTAGAATCTAAAGTTACGTCACCTGAACAATCAATTCTGGTGGCAGAATGAGCCTATTGCGTAACTCCGCTGGGAAGCGTGGCACCATCGGGAGTCACGATCCATTTCCAAATAGGGATGCGCGTTTTCAACGCGTTCAAAAACCAATCCAGAGCCTGTAATCCAGCCTGGCGGTGGGTTGACCAGATCACGACCTGGATGGCGATTTCGCCCACCCTGACGGTTCCCACCCGATGTCGGCACCACAGGTCTGCCAAGGAATACTTCGCGCCAGTTTCCTCAGCGAGCTGGCGTAACTCCGGTTCCGTCATTCCAGGATAATATTCGTATTGCAGGGCTTCGATAGACTGGCCGTTCTCCGTTCCGCGCACCCGTCCGTGAAACCGAATCTCGGCCCCTTCAGTGGTGCGATCATCGGGACTAGGGAAAGGCTCCATGGGCCCGGTGACCAATTCGGCTATAATCACATCACCCTCCCTGAACCGAGGGAATGAAGGCGATTTCATCCCCGTCCCGCAGTTCCACCGGTTCGGCGCAGTAGACACGGTTCACCGCCGTCTGAAACGTTACCCCCTTTAGCTTGCCCCGGGCACGTTCCCGGAGTTGAGCCTCTACCTCCCTGGTGGTGGTCCCAGGAGGTATTTCCAGGGTAATCTCGGAGGCGCCCAAGACGTACTTTACTACCGAAAAACATTTTACCGTAATCTGTATTTTATCGGGCTCCATAGTTTTCCTTCTTGTGTTCAGGTAAGGTTAATCGTTTCCATGGTTTGGGTCAAGCCATCATACAGGAGCAGCTTCCCGGACAGGGTGGGGGTTATGCCAGCAATAATTTTTACCGCCTCCAGGGCTTGAATATTCCCGATAATGGCGGGCAACATTCCCAACACTCCCCGCCCCTCGCAGGTCCCGTTTTCACCTCCAGCTGGGAAGACCTCCTCATAGCTCGGGCCGCCGTCCAAATTGAAAACAGCTACCTGCCCTTCGAAGCGGTAGAGGCCACCATAGACGAGGGGGATTCCCTGGCTGCGGGAGACTTGATCCAGATTCCGGCGGGTTTGAATATTGTCGGTGGCATCCACGATGGCATGCGCCCCGTTTAAAAAGACTACGGCATTTCCCTCGTTCAAATACCGGGGAAAGACCCTCGTTTCCAGTTTCGAATTGACGGATTTAAGTCGCTCTGCCACGATCACTACTTTTTTCTTTCCCTGGTCTTCCTCCCGGTAGAGAATCTGACGATGGAGGTTGGAGAGTTCCACCTGGTCGCCGTCGATCAAAAGCAACTTTCCCACCCCAGCCGCCGCCAGAGTCAGGGCGGCAGAACAGCCCAGGCCGCCCAGGCCGACCACCGCCACCGTTGCCTGGTGTAGTTTTTGCTGGCCTAATACGCCCAACTCGGGTAATACCATCTGCCTGGACCAACGGCTCAAATCTACCTGCGCCTGATAAAAGGCATTCCAGGCCTGGGCACCCCCCAATAGACTGAAGGTGTTCTGCAACTTTCCCTCGGCAATGATTTCCTCGGTAATGATACCGAACTGACAAACAAGCACCAGTGGCTGATCATCAGCTCGGGGAATAGCCTCCGCATCACCAGTTACGGAGCTAAGGCCCTGTAGGGGGCATTGAATTCGCTGCTCTTCCGGACGGAGATCAACGACTTTAAAAGGTCGCCCTTCCTGGATCCACTGTTGTAGTTCCTCTGGTTGCAGAATCATGGACTACGCTAACGTTTTCCAGGCCAAGAGGAAGCCTTTAATTTTTTCACCAGCCGGTAATACTCCTTTTCCGGGGTCGGCCATCAAAATGGCATTGGTGTCCAAGGAAGACGTCAACATGTGGGAGCCAACTTTCTCCGCCGGCCGGCAGACTAATTTCTCACCAGCGACATATATTTTCCCGAATAAAAACCTATGTTTAGTATGGTCCCTTGGGAACGGGGTGGCAAGGGTTACCTCCCTGGGTGGGTCGGGTTCTTTGCCCTGCATCTTTTCTAATACGGGCCAGACCCAGACCATAAAGCAGATAAAGGCCGACACGGGGTTCCCCGGCAGGCCAAAGATCAAAGTTTTACCCCGGCTGCCAAAATAGAGGGGTTTCCCCGGCTTTTGCGCCACCTTCCAGAAATGCTCCTTAACACCAAGGGACGATAGAATGGTACGCAGAAAGTCAAACCGCCCCATGGAAATGCCTCCACTGGTTACAATTACATCGCCGGCTTCAAGGGCTTCCTGGAGTGACTCCCGCAATATTTTTTCATCATCCGGCAACTGTCGCTGTAACAAAACAGTAGTCCCTGCTTGCCGGGATAATTCGACCAGCACTGGTAAATTGGAATTGTAAATCTGCCCGGGACCCAGGTCTCGCCACGGCGGTTGCAGTTCGTCTCCGGTGACGAGTATGGCCATTCGCACCTTAGAAGTGACCGTTACCTTAGCCAGGCCAAAGGTAGCCAAGACCCCCATCTCAGCGGCCGTGATCCTGATTCCCGAACGCAATAGTGGTGCTCCCCGGGCGATTTCTTCGCCCGCAAAGCGAACGTTTTCACCAGGGCTTACGGTAGCAAACATCTGTACCGTTTTATCACTCTCAAACCCGCTGGTATCCTCCACCTTCACCACGGCGTCAGCGCCGGGTGGTAGTGGGGCTCCGGTCATTATCTGGGCGCACCGACCCGGACCAACCGTCAAACTCCCCGGTGCACCGGCCGGGACGACGCCGACTAAGGTCAAGGACACAGGTCGATCCTTACGGGCAGCTTCCGTATCCTGGGCGCGCACTGCAAACCCATCCATAGCCGAGTTGTTAAACCGGGGCATGGGAAAAGGGGAGCGCACCTCTTCCGCCAAAATACGTCCGGAAGCTCCCCCCAGGTCGATTTGTTCCTTACCGGGGATTGGAATCCGTTTATTAATTAGCTGTTTTGCTTCCGCCACCGAAATCATACCAGTTGTCTCCCTACCATTGCTATGGCGATGACAACCACGACGCCCATGACCTTTTGAATCGTTTGCGGTTGGAAGCGTACAGCGCCGGTGTAGGAACCAAGAAAACCTCCTAAGATCACCGCCACGAGAAGGGGGACCATAAACGCAAGGTCATAAGCTCCCTGCTGGACACGGGCCACGATCCCCGCTAAAGAATTGACCCAGACAAAGACGGCTCCCGTGGCGGCGGCTTCCTTTTCCGAAGCTAATTGAAACATAATCAACAGGGGCACCAGGTAAACGCCACCCCCAATCCCTACGGCCCCGGCTATAAAACCTAAAAGAGCGCCAAGACTAAAAATTACGACCCAGCGAACAGAACCCGTTAGCGTCATGGAGAATTGCAAGCGGTTAAAAAAATAGATCCGCACGGCCACCAGAAGGAGGGTGGCCATCAGTAAGGCGAGAAAAACGGTTCGGGTGAGATGCAGCGATCCGGCTAAATAGGCCATGGGAACGGAAGTAAGTAAAAACGGCAGATTGAGCCCCAGCCGGCCGTACCCCTTACGCCAGAAATGAAACACTCCCAGAGATGTAACGACCAAATTCAAGGTTAGCGATGTAATGGGGATTAAACGGTAACTAACGCCGGTAATGGCCATGAGCGCCGTGAAGGAAGAGCCGCCCCCCAGCCCCACGCTGGAATACACTAGGGCAACGAAAAAGAATAAAACTGGCAGTAGCCACTCCATTAATGGTTAGCACCTTTCATAATCTCGCCGGCGTGGAAAATGGTGGGAATCAGGACTGTTAGGGCATCCTTGGCCGCCCCGGGGCTTCCCGGCAAGCAGATTAAAATCGTTCGCCCGATCGTACCAACCAACAACCGGGACAACATGGCCGTTTTCACCTGCGTGCGACCGTAGGCGTGGAGTGCTTGTTCCACACCCATTAGGCGGGACTCAACCAGCTTTTCTACCTGAGAAATCGTAAAATCCCGCGGACCTAATCCCGTACCACCCGTCGTGAGAATCAATTCTACCCCCTCCTTAATCCAGGCTCGAATGGTCGTTGCCAACTGCTTCGATCCGTCCGGCAATAGGGAATAATGCTCCACAACACACCCGGCTGTCTGAAAACCTTCCTGAAGAATGGCTCCGGATTTATCAGTCCCTTCGCCAGCAGCAAGGCGATCGCTGACAGTGATCACCCCCACTTTGGGACGGTACGCGGTTGTGAAACCGGTTTTACCACCAGATTTCTCAATTAGCCTGATCCCGCGGATGACCATCGATTTATCCACGCCTTTGCACATATCGTAAATAGTAAGAGCCGCGATTGAAACGGCGGTAAGGGCTTCCATTTCCACCCCGGTCCCGGCCTGGGTTTTAACCACAGACCGCAGCAGAATATGGTCTGAGCGGACTTCAAATTCAAGATCAATCCACGAAAGGGGCAGGGGGTGACAGAGAGGAATCAACTCGGCCGTTTTTTTGGCCGCCTGAATCCCCGCCAACTGGGCCACGGTGAGGACATTTCCTTTAGGCAGTTTCTCGTCCTGAAGGGCCTGGATGGTCTCTGGCAGGAGAGTAATCACTCCTTCCGCTGTGGCTAATCGCGCGGTAGGAGATTTGGCCGTTACGTCTACCATTCGCACACGACCTTTTTCATCTAAATGGCTGAATTTTCGATCCTTTGCAGTCATCCTCAACCTCCGATCTGGGTCATACTTTCCCTCAAAGGGAGGCCCTTCTTCTGGGCGCTCCAACCATCCCTGGGCTTGTTCCACATGGCCGCTTTCATAAGATCCGCCAGGTCTGCATCCGCCCTACCCTCTCGCAGGTAAGTGCGTAAATTGTATTCTTTCGTAGCATAGAGGCAGTTGCGAATTTTCCCATCGGCAGTGATTCGGATACGATTGCAGGTGCCGCAGAGGCTCCGACTGTAAGCGGGAATAACGGCCACCTTGCCACAATAGCCGGGGAGCTGGAAAAGAGACTGTTCGGTCTTGGTCCCTTCGGCAGGTTTCAGGGTTGGGTAGAGTCTGTGGAGATCCTCAAGGAGATGGGTGTAAGAATAGAATTTTCCCGTTTTCCAGATCTGGTGGGCATCGAAGGGCATCAATTCAATGAACCGCACGGTGAGGGGTTGTTTACGGGCCATTTCTACGAATTCTGGTAGTTCGTCATCATTGAATCCCCGGAGAGCCACCACGTTAATCTTGACTCTGAGCTGCTGATCCAGGGCCGCCTGGAGTCCTTCCAAGGCCCGGGAGAGTTTATCCCGTCGGGTGATAAAGGCGTATTTCTCTCGATTCAGGGTATCCAAGCTTACGTTCACTCCCGCAAGACCGGCACGCTTCAAGGCGCTAATTTTCCCCGCTAAGTGTAATCCATTCGTCGTAACATGAACGGACTCGATTCCAGGAGTTCGGACGGCGGCTTTTACCAGGATATTCAGGTCTTGATCCAGGAGGGGTTCGCCACCGGTGTATCGAACTTTGGTCACGCCGAGGTTAGCAGCCACCTGGACGATCCGGATGATTTCCTGAGTGGTCAACAGCTCTTCGGAAGGACGAAAGTGAATTCCCGTTTCCGGCATGCAGTAAAGGCAACGCAAATTGCAGGTTTCGTTCAGGGCCACGCGGAGATAGGTGAACGTGCGACCGTGAGAATCATATAGCAAAGGTCGGGCCCGCGAAACGGGCTCCGGTTCCAGAGCAGCAATAGGATACGTTTTTATTTCCATTCTCTTTCCAAATGCGGGAGCGAACAACGCCGTTTCCAGCGCTGCCGTACCGGCCTCATACCCTATCCTTTCCTCGTGACGTAGGTATTTCGGCTGAGAGAGCGTGGGGAAAATTACTCCACTCTATGTACAACTACAAACGGTAGTTGAACCCAACGCGCAACAATCCCCGTTCCTGATAGCGAAGATTAGGGTTCCGGACGATACTATTCCAGTTAGTTTCAATAATCTACTGGTCCTCCCCACCATAGATTTTTTCAGCCAAGAGTTTATCGGCAGGGGTATTCACATTCAGAAAGCGACCGCCAGGAATAGAATCGCCGATTGCTTCCAGGGTTAGCACTCCTACTTTGTTCATTGGGGGATAGAAGTCGGTCACTTTCAAGTTCCCTTGCTCAATTTGAGCCTGGATAACAGGGAGACACCGTTTACTGTACACGGCGCACAGGGGTTCTGGACCAAACCCGGCATCTAAGGCCAAAACGTCCTGATGAATACTCTCGGTGCACAATGCTCGAATGATCTCGAGCGTCACGCTGGGCAGGTCACAGGCTAACACAAGGACGCGCTTTTCGGAAGCGTATTTCAAGGCCGTGTAAATGCCCCCCAGGGGACCGAGGTTGGGAAGGATATCGCGGTGGAGCGGTAGGTTCAAGTAGGCCAATTTCTCCGGGTTGTTGGTAATAATCATTGGCTTGGGGATCGCGGATTTCAGGGACTGGACGGCCCGTTCGATGAGGGGCGTGTTCCCAATTTTTACCAGGGCCTTTTCCTCCCCCATTCGCCTGGATTGGCCCCCTGCTAAGATGGCACCGGAAATACCGGATCTAAAGTCCATTGCCACAGGAAAATTGGATCGGTTAATGATCTAAGGCTTTAATCCGTCGCACATGGCGGCCTTGGTCGAAGGGTTCGTTCAACCACAAATCAATGACTTCAAAGGCCGCTTCTGCGGTCATAAAGCGAGCTCCCAGGGAAAGCACATTGGCGTCGTTATGACGCCGGGAGAGCAACACAATCTCCCGGGAACCTCCGTAGTACACTGATGCACGGATCCCTTTCACGCGATTGGCTGCCATGGCTTCCCCCTGGCCGGAACCCCCGAATAGAAGCCCTCGGCTCCCCTTTTCCCCTACTACCGCCCGGATACAGGGGAAAATGAATTCGGGATAGTCATCGTCCGCATTATGTTCAAAAGCGCCGTGATCTTGAACGTCATACCCCTTCCCTCGCAGATACTTTTTTACGGCTTCCTTCAACCGGTAGCCGGCGTGATCGGCGGCAAGATGGATCTTCATAATAACCTTACTTTAATGCAATATTGGATAGTTGGATAAATGGAGAAGAAGAATATAATACCTTGCAATTCATGGTATATATCCCTACCCTTCGTCCTTGATCCGACCACTCCATGATTTGGTGTCCTTTTTCCCTTCTAAACGAACAACTAGTTTTAACAACTTGTTTTCGATTTCATAACGAAGTTTATCAATTTCAGTAAATCTTTCCTGAGAAATTTGTTTTGTCTCCCGTAACCCGATACGGCTAGTTAAAGTTTCCGCAAGAGAACTCAAAGCAATGTGGAGAATTTGCAGGTATTCTTTAATGGAACGGCGGCAATACCCTTCCGCAATGTTCGCCGATACAGACTGGGCGGAATCGATAATTTGTGACCGCAATTTAAAATCAATTGGAAACTCCCTGAAAACGGTCCTATATATTAATTGGAATAAAACTATTGCCTTTTGCCAAACGTCCAATTTCATGTATCCCCGGTTGAGATTTTTTAACTCCGTATAGACCATCGCCTAACTACCCATTAATCCATTCCTCCATCAGCCTTTACAGCAATTTCCCTATGTGATCTCTAATCTTTTGCTCTACCTGTTCCTGGGTAAAACCAAATTTCCGTGCCAAAACACCGGCGGGAGCTGAAGCGCCAAAGCGGTCCAAACCAATCATCAGTCCCTGAGGTCCCACGTACTTTTCCCAACCCTGGGTAATACCCGCCTCCAGAGAAATTTTCATGGCCCCCCTCAACGGGATCAGTTTCTGCTTGTACACATCCGGTTGAAGCTCAAACCGTTCCCAGCAGGGCATGCTCACCACCCGGACGCGGCGCTCCTTCATCCGTTCCGCCACTTTCAGAGCCAGGGAGACTTCCGAGCCGGTGGCCAGCAAGATCAGCTCCGGCCAGTCCTCACAATCACGGACGCAATAGGCGCCCCGGGCCACTCCCGCTTCAATCTGGTCCATGGTCAGGTCCAAAACCGGGACTCCCTGGCGAGTCAAAATCAGTGCGCTGGGAGTGTCCGCAGATTCCAGGGCCAGCTTAAAACACACCGCCGTTTCCCTGGCATCCGCCGGGCGGAACACCTGGAAATTGGGAATCGCCCGCAAAGCCATGATCTGTTCTACAGGCTGGTGAGTAGGGCCATCCTCGCCGACGTAAAAAGAATCGTGGGTAAATTCGTGGATCACCCGCAGGTTTTGCAGGGCCGCCAGGCGCAGGGCCGGACGTTCGTAATCGGAGAACACCAGGAACGTCCCCCCAAAAGGAATTAGCCCTCCGTGGAGGGCGATACCGTTCAAAATGACCGCCATGGGAAACTCCCGTACTCCAAAGGCAAAATTGCGACCGGTGCGACGTTCCCGAGAAAAATCGCCATAACGGACGGCAAAATTCCCGGTATAATTGGAGGGTTCCAAATCGGCGGAGCCGCCCACCAAAGTCTCCATCTCCCGGGAAAACGTATCCAGGACAATACCGAAGGCTTTCCGCGTGGCGACAGAACTTCCCACTGCAAACTCCGGATATTCTAAATCGAGCCGGGAGTTGTCAAAAATGGTACGCCATAACTCCTCAACGGCCGGATGAGCCTGGGCCTGTTGCAAGTCGTGTTTCCATTGACGCACCCTTTCCCGGAGAGACGGGAAGCGCCGGCGAAAATGATCCACGATTTCCGGGGGCAAATAAAAAGGTTCCGGAGGCAGACCCCACTTTTCTTTGGTGGTTAAAATTTCCTCCGGCGGGAGGGGTGTGCCATGGGTACCCGGCTGTCCTTCCATGGTTGCGGTACCGTGGGCCATAATCGACTTTCCGATGATGATACTGGGGCGATCCACGACCTGAGCCTTTTCTAACGCCTCCCTAATCTGGTTTAAATCGTGGCCGTCAATTTTTTGAACATGCCAGTTGAATCCCTCAAACAGGGAACCGTAATCGGTGGTGTCGGCCCGGGAGGTCAATCCAGATATCTGGGCGGAATTGGCATCGTAATACAAAATAACGCGTGATAATCCCCAGTGTCCCGCCAAAGCAGCCGCGCCCAGGGCTACGGGCTCTTGAAGGTCCCCGTCTCCGGCCAAAAGGTAGGTGAAATGGTTTATCAAATCTCCCTTCCGGGAGGCAGCTTCCTGGAACCTGGCGCGGAGCAGGGACTCGGCCACGGCCAGGCCAATTCCCATACCGACCCCCTGCCCCAATGGACCGGTAGTGGCTTCCACTCCGGGGGTATCCACTTCCGGATGGCCGGGAGTACGGCTGCCCCATTGGCGAAAGGTCTTCAGATCCTCCATATTCAGCCATCCCACCAGCGTTAAGCACGTGTAGAGTAACATAGACTCGTGGCCGGCGGAGAGGAGGAACCGGTCCCGGTTCACCCAGTAGGGGTCATCCGGGTCAATATTCAGATAATCCTTGAACAGCACGTAAGCAAAATCGCTGGAGGAGAGGGCCCCGCCGGTATGGCCGGAGTCGGCCCGCCGAACCCCGTCCATGACGAGACCTTTCAACACCTTGAGGGTAAACTGATCCTTTTCCTCCTCAGACCAGGTGGCGAAAGAATCCAGATCTTGGTAAGTGACCATCCTTTATTCCGGCTGCTTAAATTTCAACATCGTCCCCACGGGATCGGAAGAACCGAAAATGGCGGACCCGGCCACTAAAATATCGGCGCCGGCTTCCACGACCAAGGCCGTATTAGCTAGTTTTATTCCCCCATCCACGGCGATGGACACCTGATTCCGAAGGTTCACCTGCCTTAACCTACGATCTAATTCACGGATGCGCTCCGTCGAGTGGGGCAAATACTCCTGGGCCCCAAACCCCGGTTCGACGCTCATTATTAATATTAAATCCACCCGGTCTAAGTAGGGGTCCAAAGCCAAAACAGGGGTTCCCGGTTTGATGGAAATACCCACCCGTTTACCTTGCGCCTTAATCAGGTCGATGATGTTTCCCGGACTATCGGTGGCCTCCAGGTGGAAGGTAATCCCATCGGCTCCGGCACGGGCGAAGGACGCTACCAGGGTTTCCACGTTCGTCACCATTAAATGAACGTCTAAAAACAAGTCTGTGTGGGGCCGTAAAGACGCCACGACCGCGGGTCCAATGGTGAGGTTGGGCACAAAGTGGTTATCCATCACATCCACATGAACATAGTCCGCACCCCCCTGGGCGCACTTGTCCAGCACCGTTCGCAGATCGGAAAAATCCGCCGATAAAAGGGAGGGGGCCAGTTTTATTCCAAATGCCATCTTCTTAAGTAGGAAATTAGCATCCCACCTATCAGCTTTCAAACGGTGAAGAAAAAGATACACATCCCCCAACTATCCGGCCTTTCGCGAGCACCAGAATTAATGCTTCGTCGCTCCGGCGACAGTTTTCCCCTTTTAGTCAACCTTAAGTTGCATCACCAAATAACGGGTGTATCCATAAGGATTCGACACCCGCAAAACCATTCCAACATAGTTAAGCAAAGGAATTAGACATGAAACTCAAAGCACTTATCCTGAGCAGTCTACTCCTACCCATCGTGGCTATGGCCGCACTGGTACTCAATCAACAGTTCGGCACCCTCAGCGGTCAGGGTCACGCCCGTACGCATGACTTCCCGGTGATCGCTCAGATCTTTGATATCACCATCAGCGACCCCGATAGCAATGGCTTCCGGACGCTTAAAGTCATCGTCCCCATCAACGACATTACCACCCACCTTGGTCTGCGGAATGCTCACATGCGAGCCAGCATGTTTGACACTAAGCAATACCCCAATATCGTTTTTACGGCAACTTCTAACAAACCCATTGAAGCCGGGGATTACGTATTGGATGGCATGCTATCCATCAACGGCGTTACCAAGCCACACCAGTTGGAAGTGACCCTGGAGGCTAGCGACGGCAAGCTCATAGCCACGGGCTCTACGGTTGTCACACCCAGCGATTTCGAGCTTCCCCTCCCTGGCATGGGGCCCATGAAAGTCCTGGACCGGGTGGAGCTGGCCTACAACGTGGAGGTTCCCCAGTAATGAGCTCCCCGGGGAAACGGGGCAATTTCGGTCCCATCGCCCTGGTCCGCACACGGCGCTTCACCAGCACCACGTTTGGAGTCTGGGGGGCTCTTTGCGGGTATCCTATTCATTTTATTGATCTCTTATCACTACCCGTTGGTTACCCGAAGACGTCTGAATACCGAAGAATCTGCTCATTGAGATCTTGCTCGTAACGAATGACCAGGACTCGGTAGCCCTTGGTGCAAAGTCAGCGGACTGCTTCATCGTAAGCACGCTGATCGGGTTTATCGCGGACCGACCCGTTGCAAAACACGCAGATGTTCGGTTCATAGAAAAAGTCTGAGATTACCGAAGAGCGCAGGTCGAAGATGGTCGCCAGGTTATCCATTGTCCTCTTTACTTCGAGCTGCTCACCGGCTTCCAGCACCAGGCAGCGGTCAGCACCCGCACGAACCGCTGCCAACTGCCGGTAGATTGAAAAAACGTTGAGATCAAACAACAAATTGCTATTTCGGAGGCTCCAGTTCATTCGTTGTTGACCCTGAATCTTTAACGAAATACATTCCTCCCAGAACTTTCTTTGAATTTTGAGGGATTGTAATGATTCCCACGTCAACTAGGCAAAGGATATAATCAATGGTGAAGTCTACGACTACGGCACCACGGATTGTTATCACGTTCCCACAACTACAGCTTAATCCGTTCGATATTCCCAAGTTCAGGGGTTACCTGGCCCATAAGTACCCCCATTACACGCTGCTGCATAATCATCTAAAAGACGGCCGGCTGCGGTACGCCTATCCTTCCATCCAGTTCAAAACCATCAACCAGCA
>CAZVNL010000042.1:0-17083 GCA_964628055.1 uncultured bacterium
TATCCCAGCGGAGGGTGACTTGTTCGTTACCGGGGGTGGCGGTGAGGTTTTGGGGCCGCTGAGGTACGCCAATGCCTCCAATGCCTAAGAAGTCTATAATGGCCGCCATGAGAGAATCCTTGGTGCTGGGTGCCGTGCCATCCACCAAGCCGCCTAATTCGAAGGCCATACCAACTACCTGATAGGTGCCGTTATCGTACTGTACGGCCCGCACGGTTCCCGACGGATTATCGAAAATAGCCGTGGAAGTTGAGAGAGTCAATTCATCGATATAACTATTATTGCCAGTATAGCCGCTGAAACTCATACCCGATGTTAGTGTTCCGGACTGCCCTGCGAGGGGCGTGGAACTGTTTACTGACATGGTAGAGCCGTCACTAGCGCTACTTACTCCACACAATTGCTGAATCTGTATTCGTCCGTTATCGTAACCAAAGATGTCACCCCCTTCGATGTAGATTTTCCCGCCAGCGTTGGCGTAATTCAAAATGTTGGTGGCTTCCGTTACTGATACATTATGGTTATTACTGAAAATCCCAAAATTCAGAAAGATGGCGTCATAGGTAGAATAATCCGTTGGTAAGGCGCTATTAACCGCCGGCATGGTAATAGTATATGATCCCTGTGCTAAAAGATAATTATACCAGGTAGTCCCACTGAGGTTATTGGCATGTCCATCCCAGATGAATACATTCTGGGCTGATATGGGTAAAGCCAGGGCGAAAAGAAAGGCCAGCCCTATGTACGTGCGACGCCCTTTAAAATGTTTACCCATTAGGTCTCCCCTGGTGCTCCTCACGTAGGTCGGTAAGGGCGTCGTACTTACTCGTACAACATTCATATTATTAACATTCTTACCCATGTTTACCTCTCAGGTTTTAATTGTTTTTCATCATCATGTGCGATGCACTTCCGAATGGCAGTCCCATAAAATTTTACCGGGTCTCCTTACGAAAACCGGTAAACGCGTCACACACGATCCCAACCAAATAGATTTTTCCAAAATTCTACTGCTTTCTTTTCGGGTAGAATCTGATCTTTCTTAACGGAATTCCGATTCAAACTTGCGAAGGTTTGAAACCTTCGCAAGTTTTTCCAAGGAAAGTCCTTTCAATGAACTTCGCTCTCAAGGTGCAATGCACTTTCAAATGATTACCCAGTGAACCCCCACTTATCTTATTCCGGTAGCGTAGGTGGTTCCGGTAGCGCGGCCGGGGCTCCGGGACCTAAAAGAACATAGGCTCCACCCCCCGCAGCTGCCAAACCTAAAACAGTCCACAACAACCAGCGCCCACCACCCTTTTTCTCCGCTGCCATGGTGGGGGTCGGACTCCCTGCCTTCTGCCGAGCTAATAATTCTTCTGGTGGCTGCAACCCCACCAAATCCCAGGCGGTAATTTCTATTTCGGTGATCAAACCATCCACCTCACCCTTGTAAGTTTTACTCACCGTCTTCTCCGTGGCACCCGTTTCCACCGAGAACATCTTGGCGTCAATGGTGTAGCTGTTCCCAATTTTCCCGATTGATCCGGAGACCATGTATTGCACCCCCAGGAGGGCTCCCACCTCCGCGGCACACTCGTCCGTCGTACATCCCGATTGCTGGAAACCCTGCTCCTCTAAGATCTCCTGCATCTGGTTCCGTTCCACCAGGATTACGGCGTTTGTATTGGCCAGCTCCGACAAGAGCCGGTCGGTGAGCGTCGCCGCTTCCAGTTGGGAGATTCCCCGACCTTCAAAGTCCAACACCGCTACGGTGTGTTTCCCTTCCTTCAGTATGGCAGCCGTTTCATCGTTAAGCGTGGAGTCCGTCTGGGCCACCTGGACGCTCACGAACGCCAATCCAAGGAGTAGAAACCCTCCCCTCCTAACACATTTCTGAACAATGGTATTCATATTGATTTAAACCTCCACCGGTAGTTTAATGTTTTTCTGGCAAGTATGCTGTGCGCTGGCACACATACTCACTCTTCGGCCAACAATTGATTTATCAGCGCGGCAACTTGTCCTTCGAAATCTTCCCCTTCCCGGAAGCCCTGGCGGGTCATACGAATGGTGCGGTATTTATCAATGATAAACAGGCGGGGCAGGGTTTTTGCGCCGTATTTCTCCTTCACCACACCCCGGTTGTCGTACAAAATGGGAATCGTGATCCCATTTTTGGCCAGGAAGGGGGCCGCCTTGGGGGCCGCCTCATAGCCCGGTGTCCCGCGCGTGGCTTCGGTGATATCAATGAGGAAAAATTTTACCTTCTCCCCCTGATATTTCTCGTATAGGTTTTGTAAATGGGGCAGTTCCTTCATACACGGTTTGCACCAGGTGGCAAAAAAGCTCATTACCACTACGTGACGTTCCGGTTGAGATCTAAACAGCCGCAAACGTTCACCTCGCTCAGCCGTCCAGGTTTTCAAGAACTCGAACTTAGCTGGAGCGTACATTAGGGCCCAGGTCGGAGCGATATCTCCCGGTTTCAAAACGGGTCCTTCAGCCGTGCTCGTATCGGGCACTACGATCACTTCACCTTCTTCCTGGGCCGGGAGGGGCCCCACCAGTAAACTCAACATCGATAGAGCTAAAATAAGTCGCAAACTCCTTCTTTTTCCCCTCGTCAATTTGGCTTCGTTCATCCTGGTTATCATCCTTAACTATTGGTGCGTAGAATCTTTCCGTCAGTCTAAAACAATCATGACCCGGCAGTCCCGGAGAATGCCGTAGGCCGAGTTGGCTGACTGAATCTTCATGACGTCAGCGTTGCCCACGACAATGTCCACCTTGTTGGTCCCATTGGCGGCCACCCCCTTGATGATGAGGGGATTGCCTTTCACCCGGGGATCATTCTGGGCGGTTTCCAGGCTCTTGGAATAGCCAGCGACGCCGTTTGTAATGGCGTATTGCCGGGTATAATTCGCCGGTCCGTAGACCACCCCCCCATTCTGATCTAACAGGCGTGGAGACATGGCCGGTCGAACCCCCAACCCCCGGGCGTCAATAATCAGTCCCGTGACGGAGGTGGTGGTGGGCGCCGCTTCGGTGGTAGGGGCGGGCGTGGGCGCTACCGGAGCGGCAAACCCCTCCGCCGGGATTACAATCTCGGAAATCCCGCTCATCTTTACCTCGTAGGTCACTTCCACCGACGTGTCACTTAAATACTTCGGTTCTCCTACCTGGTAGGCGCCTCGAATTACACCCTGAACCTTGCTTTTGATCACGTCGTCGAACATGGCATTGCTCATGGTGGTCTCGCTGGTAACCACCACGCCGTTCACAATCTCGATGAGCTGTCGCAGGGCATCCTGCTTAGCGATACGCAGGGCGGCGCGCCGGGCCTGACCGGCATTGATTACGTTCTCGGGTATGAAACCGATCCCGGTGGCCCGGAGGGTCCGGTCGGCGTAATTGATACTCCCCCGGTCTAGGGTTTCACCCACAAACTCCTGCTGGGCTAATAATAAACCCAGACCTAACAGTAAACTGAGAATCGTTCTCATAGGTTGCCTCCTTTTAAGGAATGATTTCCACCGTAATCCGGTTGCCCGAGAGACCGGTCACGCGAATATTGAAACCTTCCGGGGCTGTACGGGTGAGCCCCATGGCCAGGTCCTGGGCCTTGCCTTCGAATTCTACCTCGTACTCCGCCACGCCATCATTCAAACTCTTGGCGTACGCATTGCGAATCCCCGAGACCGTTTGAGCCTTGAGGAAACTCTCAAAAGTCATATAGGAGCCAAAGTCGGCGTTCTTCAAAATGATGTACATCTTGATAAAATTGGCCTGTTGGGTGCTCCATTTCTCGATGAGCTGGCGGATGATCTCCCGGCCTAATTTCTCGGCGGCCTCGTTCACGGCGTTGATCCCCGCCGTCGTGGCCGAGATGTGGGGTTTTTTACCCCGGGCCTGGGGAACCACGGCCAGGATCTCCCCCGTGTCGGCGCGGACGATTTTGCCGTTAATGTCCGCCTGACCAGAAATCATATTGTAAAACTTGCCCCCCGAGGAAATCTTCGCCGTACCGATAACGATGATCTCGGCCCCTAACTGACTGGCAATGCGGGCGGCGGCGGCTACATTCCCGGCCAGGGCTTCGGAATACTCCGGTTGCCCCTTCAAAGCCGCTACCAACTGACGGTCTACCACGTCAAACCCCTTGTTGTAAAACATGCTCAGTAACTTGGTCTCGGCAAAATCGGTGGGGCGGTTGTCGATGAGGTTTTCCTCCCGGATCATGAACACAATGCGTGGGCGGTTCATGCTGTTCAACAAAGTCTGCAAGGCCGCCTCGTCCTGCATCACCTGGTCCAGAATCTGCGTCACCTGGGCCTCAATGGTGATCTCCCAGTTCCCGTCGGGGGCTTGCTTCTCGCTCACAATCTTATAGGTCTTCACAAACCCCTGGGCTTTGGAAAAAATATTGTCCCGGAGGGAGGTGGCTGTCACTTCCGTTTCCGAGGTTATGTAAGCGCCTAACCCGATCTCCACGGCATCCCGCTTGGCCTGCTCAATAGCAGCATCCTTGGTCAATCCCAACCCCGTCCCTTGAACCGTTTGCACCTGCGCCTGGATGAACGGTAGGCTAAGAGTAAAATAAATCAGCAGTTTCGTAATGTGCTTTAACATACGCCCTCGACAATCCCTTCTAATGAATTAGTAGGGTAAATTATTCAATCATGATCCTTAATGCAATGAGAAAGGTTGAATTGTGACCTGGATCAAAAGGGTGACTCCAGCGCTTTCATTTTCACCATTTTTGCCCTAATATTACCCTAATAGATTAACGAAAATGGGTGGTGACATGAAACAAATTAACCTTTTCTTTTTAATCCTAGTTTCTATCCTGTTGATAAACGGGTGCAGTCAGAAACCGCAGAGCGACATCGACACGCCGGCTTATCATCAGCGGGCGGGGCTGCGGGCTATTGATAGCGGCGACTATCAGAGCGCCCAGCAGTCTTTCCAGCGGGCGGTGGACCTGGACCGTAAGTTTGCCTCGGGTTATGGGGGTCTGGCCTTGGCCAACGCCTACTTAGGCGACGCCCGAGAGGCCAAGTTCAACATCGAAAAGGCCTTGGAGCGGGGCGCCAAGGATCCTGACGTGCTGGTTCTTTGTGCCCGGACGTGGATCACGTTGCGGGAAACAGAGAAAAAATGGTTCAAACGGGCGGAGGACCTTTTAACCAAGGCCCTGAAACAAAAAAAGAACCACGAAGGAGCCCTCTATTACATGGGCGTCGCTTACCTTTACCACTACGATTTCGACCAAGCCGGGAATTATTTCCAGAAGGTCATCGACCGGAAAGGGGCCCTGGCCGGGAAGGCTGACCAGCAATGGCAACGGGCTCAGAAAATTGTCCGGGCCATGCCGGGAACTCCCGAAGGGAAAAAGGTAGCCCTACACGAAAAAATCACCCGGGCAGACCTGGCCGTCCTCTTCGCTGAGGAGTTAAAAATCAGCGAACTCATAAACCGCCTCCCCCAGGAACCCACCGGATTTCAAACCCCCAGCCAGATGGCCGTTACCACCGCCAACGAACCGCCTCCCGACGCCAAGGGGCACTGGGCCGAGACATGGATCAAAGAAATCACTACGTACGGCATCATGGAAGGCGGCGCCGGCCAACCTTTCTATCCCGAAGAAACGGTCACCCGCGCAGAATATGCCCTGGCCGTGCAACGCCTGTTGGTAATCGCCACGGGTGACGCCAGCCTGGAGACGCGCTATTTCGGGGAATCGCCCTCCCGTTTTAGCGATGTACCCAGTACCCACCCGGCCTATAATGCCATGGCGCTGTGCGCCGAGCGTGGGATTATGCAAGCCGACGTAATGACCGGAAAATTCAATCCCACGGGTACCGTCTCCGGCGCCGACGCCCTCCTCATCATTCGCACCCTTCAGAATTCCCTGCGCATGACCTTTTAATTCTCTCTGGCCACAGGGGCCAACTATACCTTTAACCGTGAGGGGCGCGGCTGACTCGCCCCTACGTTTATTCCCTCCAATAGCCCTAAATTATTCCTAATAAAGGCTATTATAACCAATGTTTGCAGCAGAGAAACCCGGGCGATTCCTCAACCTCACCGACAAGGTTCTCCTCTTCTACCTCGCCACAATCATTATCCATGTTGTTATTAGAATGAACCGCCTGCCCAGCACGAGTTGGAGTAGCGGGTGGCGGTTGCACGTGGGGGGCAATCTTTTGATCGCCGCGGGAATCGTGATCCTATCAGTTTTGACCCACCAACGGAATTCCTTCTGGTTACGATTCACCCACACCTTTTACCCGGTGTTTCTCCTCATCTGGTTGTACCCGGAAACGGGGCTGCTGCGGCATACCGTCATCCCAAACGATCTGGATGCTTTAGTGTTACGCTGGAACCAGGCGCTCTTCCCGGGGAACGGGTACGAAACAATCCCGGCTCGTCTAAACCTATTCTGGCTGGAGGTATTCCACGGCGCCTATTTTGCCTATTATCTGAGCCTGGGCCTTTTTGCCATGCTGGCCTATGGCCGCCAGGAACCCCTCGTGCATGAATACCTGTTTGTCCTGCTTATGGCCATGCTCATTCAAAACTGGGTGGTGATCCTATTCCCCGCCGCGGGGCCGGTCCCCCTGCGGTCGGAGGTCATTCCCCAGGGAGTATTTTTCATCCCGATTATGAACTGGATTTACCGCAATTTAGACAATGGTGGGGGCGCTTTCCCCAGTCTTCATTCGTCGGCGGCCCTCATCGCGGCATGGTACGCTACCCGCTTCTTCCCAGCCTGGAAATTCCCCCTGCTCCTGTTCCTGGGCCTGGTACTGCTCGCCACTGTAGCTGGTTCTTTTCACTACCCCATCGATACGCTGGGCGGCTTGGTCACCGGCACAGTCGCCCTCCTCTTCCTGCCCAAACTTTATCACACCTTACACAGCCGTGAATCCCGTTAAAGTCCTTGCAATACTACTGGCAACAGGCCTTATAGCCTGGAGTTGCGTGGAAACCACCATCACCGTGCGGGTCCTTCCCGACGGATACTACACCGTACAATTCCACAGCACCGGGGATTCTAGCGATGTCTTTGATGATGACTTCCCCCATCCGGTTGGTCCGGGATGGTCCACCGTGGTTTATCGCGAACAGCGCGAGAACCAAAACGTATGGGTTATGCAAACCGACGGTTACCGCCAGGGACGCACCATATTCACCACCGATACCACCACCTTGCGCCACCCTTTGGAAGTAAGCCTTACATCTGGCTGGTTTACCACCACCTACCGGGTTCGCCAGCTGTTCTTGGGGCGAGGGGTTTATAAAAAATACCCGGCCCTGGGGAAATCCCTCACGGCCGACACGAATGATTCCACCGCGTGGATCGCCGAAGCCTTTTACTACACCACCACCCAGGCCTTACAAGATTTACAAACCGATTCGGCCGCTACCCTCCCACCCCTACTGTACGACCGCATCGAGAATCACTTTCGCGGTATTTTCTACCGCCTGAAACAGAAACAACTCTTCGAAGAATTGAGCAATAAACAGACCTTTTTAAAGCGTATCCTGCAACCGTTTAGTGAGGAACTCCCACGCCATTTTTCCGAACGCCTCAGCGCAGCCATGGAAGTATACGAACAAGAGCTCCGTCTTACCCAGGCCTTGCGCGATGACCAGTTCAATTTCCATCTCTTCCTGCCGGGCGTGGTGACGTACACCAACGCCGACACCATCGTAGGGGATACTTTGAAATGGTCTTTTGGGTTAGAAGACTACCTCAATGACGATCTCCTTTTAGAGGCCGAATCGGTGGTCTACTCCCGCCGACACCTGCAACTGGCCATTCTGATGGGGGCCAGCGCATTGCTCCTGGCGTTGGGTCTCGGCCTGTGGCGCTGCCGGAAAACCAGGGGAATAGCCTGAACACAAACGGCACCCGGCTCCTGACCACGCTGTAATTGTGCTGCTTTCCTGAACAGACCCGTTGTAATTTTTACGGTTAAGCAGTCGGGGAATTTCGATGAAACGCAGAATAAGAATCCTTATGGCCAAACCGGGATTGGATGGTCATGACCGGGGCATCAAGGTTCTGGCCGCGGCCTATCGCGACGCCGGGATGGAAGTCATTTATCTGGGATTACGGCAAACACCGGAAAAGATCGTTTCCGCCGCCCTCCAGGAAGACGTGGATGTCATCGCCCTTTCCATCCTCTCGGGAGCCCACATGACCGTCTTCCCCCGCGTCCTGGAACTCATGCACGAAAAGGGATTGGACGATGTGCTCCTCACCGGGGGCGGTATCATTCCGCAAAAGGACATGGAAACCCTCCAGGCGATGGGGGTGGGGAAACTGTTCGGTCCGGGCACGCCGGTGCAGGAGACCATCGATTACATAACGCAATGGGTGGCCAAAAACAGGCGGTAAGCTGGCGTGGACCTGAGTAACCTCAATGAACTGGAGTGGTACTTCGCCGACCACCTGGACACGGAACTCTTTCCGGTCCTGGCTGATTTGTACTTCCAGAAAAACGACCTGCGCCGGGCACGAAAAGTGTGTCAAGTGGGCCTGGGATACCATCCACAACATCCCGAGGGGCACTACCTCCTAGCGAAGGTGGCCATAGCTGAAGGGAATTTGAAAGCAGGCGAAAAAGCCCTGAAATCCGTCCTCCAGACCGGAGTGCCTCACCTTGCGGCTGCCCTAGAACTGGCCCAGGTTCAGGAGCAACTAGGCCGGGCCGACAACACCATTACCGAGAGTTGGAAACGGGTTCTCTCCCTGGATCCCGCCCATCCTACGGCCCGGGAACGAATTCAACAGGCGGCGGCAAAAAGTCCCTCCCCCCCCCAAGAGGCGACCCCTTCCGAACCACAGGTTACACCACCTAAAAGCAACCAAACGCCTCCCGCAGGAGCGACGGAAACCTACCCCATTAGTCCCCGTCTGGCGACTTTTACCATGGTGGCGGTATTACGCAATCAGGATCTGCACTACCAGGCTCTGGAAGTACTGAAGGTCTTGGAATCGAAGGGAGCGGATCCCCAGCGCATTGCCCGGGAACGCCAGGCCATCAAAGACGAACTCCACCTCCCCGAATAACCCCACATGCCAAGGAAACCTATGAGTGCTCACGCTTACGCCCGGCGCCAGGAAAAACTCCTGGAAACCGTGACCCAACAAGGCCTATCGGGCCTGTTGGTTACTAATCTGACCAACATCCGCTATCTTAGTGGTTTCACCGGTTCCGCCGCCACCTGTCTCCTCCTCGGGGAAGAAAACCACTTTTTCACCGACGGTCGTTACCAGGCCCAGTCCCGGCAGGAAGTGCAGGGGTTCACGATTCATGTAGACCCTGTTCCGCACGTCGAACAGGCTAAAAAGCTGGGACTCATCCCCCGGGATGTCAAGATGGGACTGGAAGGGGACTTTGTCAGCGTCAATTTACTTCAGAAGCTTAAGGCACTATTTCCAACGGTAACCTGGGAGCCTACCACTCGACTGGTAGAGAAAATTGCGGCGGTAAAAGAGCCTTCGGAATTGGAACTCATCCGGGAGGCGGTAGCCATTACCGACCGGGTTTACGAAGAAATATTGCCACTCATCAAGGTAGGCGTTACGGAACAAGCCATTGCCAATCGGCTCAGCATGTTGTACCGGGAGTACGCTGATGGGGAGGCCTATCCGCCCATCGTGGCCGGGGGCCCCAACGGGGCCCTACCCCATGCCGTCCCCACCGAGCGTCCTTTTCAGGCAGGGGATTTCATCGTTATCGACGCCGCGGCTCGCCTGGACGGCTACCATGCCGACATGACCCGCACACCCCTGGTGGGTGAACCCACCGCCCGTCACAAAGAACTGTACAACGTGGTTAAATCGGCCCAGGAATTAGGCTGCAAAACCGTCCGCGCTGGACTCAGGTGTAAAGCGGTGGACACCGCCGTCCGGAACTATATCCAGGAACAGGGCTACGGCAAATACTTCAGCCATTCCACCGGACACGGTTTGGGCCTGGAAATCCACACCATGCCCCGCTTGAGTCAGCAGAGCAAGGATACACTCAAAGACCATTACGTAGTAACTATTGAGCCGGGGATTTACGATCCCCAGTGGGGGGGAATTCGCATCGAGGATGACGTCATCGTTACCGACGAAGGGTGTGAAATCCTGAATCAGACTACCAAGGAATTAGTGAGCGTCGGTTAAACCCGCAATTTCCCGCGTACCATTCGCTTGGCGAAGGACATTTACTGCGACCCGGAACTTTACGATGCTGCCCACTGGTGGAAAACCGATGACCTGGAGTTCATTATCCACTGGGCCGACGCCGTGGGAGACCCGGTATTGGAACTTGCCGCGGGAACGGGTCGGTTGGCTGTTCCCCTTTTAGAAGTGGGGCATCACTATATCGGCCTGGAACAGAGCGCCCCTTACGTGGCCTGGGCTAAGCAGAAATTGGCCCCCTTCCATCCCCAGGGCCAGATGATCCAGGGGGACATGCGCAACTTCCGCTTAGGACGACGGTTCCAGTTCATTTTCATCGGCTTCAACTCTTTCCTGCACCTCTATACCGAGGCGGACATCCAAGCTTGCCTGGCTTGTGTTCAGGAACACTTGAATGACTCCGGGCGCTTCCTCATCGACATCTTCATTCCCAATCCCCTGTTCCTGTTCCGGGAAGAGGGACAAAAAGTGTACGTAATGGAGTTTGAACACCCCACCAAGGGACCCTGTACTGTCAGCGAAACCAACACCTACGATCCCGAAACACAAATCAACCACCTCAATTGGTATTTTCATTACACTCGGGAAGGTGAGACCGAGGAATACGAATTCGATATGCACATTCTGTATCCAGACACTATGGATCGGGTCTTAACGGAGGCTGGTTTCGTCATCCATGAAAAATTGGGAGACTATGAGGGTCATACCATGAACGCGGACAGTACGTCACAGATTTACGTATGCGGACTCGCCTCCTCCCGGTAATCCAGCCCCTTTTTGAAACCGTGATGTCTAATCGGTTGCACCGGTTTATTGCCCATCGGTGGTTCGTTTTAAGCGCTAGTTTGATTTTCGTAACCGGGGTTTTCTTTTTTCCCATCTTCCTGGATCAAGGGGTATTCCTCACGGGAGGTTGGCTTCTCCACCAGGGGGAACGCCTGTACCTTGATTTCTATGACAACAAACCGCCTGGTATCTACCTGTGGAACGACCTCAAGGTAAGCCTCTTTTCTGGACCGGTCGGCTGGCATTTCCTGGAGGCTACCGCAAACGTTTTATTATTGCTCCTCACCTGGTTTACGCTAACAAGCGAAGAAACAAAAACGAGGCGCTACGCGTTGATTGCCTTCGGTGCCTTCGCTTTCTTCCCCTCCCTTTATGAGTACGGTGGGATGACGGAGTTTAACGGGTCTCTCTTCGTTTTAGGGTCTCTTTTATGGTACCAACGCCGCCAGGCTTTCCTGGCCGGTGTGTTCATAGTCCTGAGCATCTGGTTCAAAGAACCCTTCGCGGCCTTTTTCCTTTTCCCCCTATTCCTACCTCCTCACGGGAGCCAGCGGCTTCAATACTCTCTCGGTCTGGGGACTGGCTTGCTTCTCACGCTAACCTTTTACTCCGCGGCGGGACTCCTCACCCCATACGTGCAGGTCTTGGGGAACAACCTCACCTACATTTACCAAAAAGCGTTGTGGGAGAATCTCCTCCCCCGTGATTTCACCCATGGGGTGAAAATACTCCCCCGATTCCTCCCCCTCCTTTTGGCACTGTATTTGGGATTCACTAAAAGCCTCTCCCGGTTAGGGGCTTATTTCACATTAGCTGGAGTCGTGGCAATCATCATTGGTCAACGGTATTACGGACACTATTTCCTGTTCCTACTACCCGCCTGGCTAATCTTACTCCGAGACCTGGGAAAACCGAATCATACTCGCACCTTTCCTACCAGGGTCGTCGATTTATTTATCCTTTTCTCCCTTTCCGTTCACATTTATGTGGTTGTTTTACAATATCCAAAACAGAAGCAACAATTCGCTTTGGCCCGGCAGATTGCCACGGAAGTCGCGGCCGACAAAACGCTCTTTACGGAAGTGTCTAACGTCTATTTGTATCCCTTAACCGGTTTGAAACCCCGGCCGCTATCGGCCTTCGTGACTATCGAAGACCTTTACCTCAACCGCAACGGTTCCCTGAACACGGTAAAAGTGTCCCACACCCAGGCAGACTTCGTCGCCGCCCTTCCCGACTACCTCTACCGGCCGGAGGAAATATTTTGGTTTGAACCAAAGTGGTTAAAACATTATGTTAAAAATTCAATTCCCGGCCTTTACGGCCTCCGGAAAGACCGCTGACAGGATGAAACCCATCAGAATTAAAACCGTTTTTTTCGACATCGGGGGTGTTTTACTGAATATTCACCCGGAGCGAACTCTACACTATTGGCGAACGTGCACCCAGGCCACCGAGGAATGGCTGCAGACCAACATCTTTGACCAGGCCCACCACCGTTACGAGCGGGGCGAATTAAGCGATCATGAATTTTACCTGGAGATCAAAAAGTTACTCCCCGGCAAACACACGCTAGCGGAGCGGGATTTCTGGTACGGTTGGGGACTCCTGCTTGGTTCCGAAAACGGATCCAGCCAGTTGCTCCACCAATTGACCACCCAGACCCAGGTCTGGCTCCTCTCCAACACCAATTCCAATCACATTCTCCAGGAGGCCGAGCGGCGTTACACCTTTTTCCAGGCCGTGCAGGGGAAAGTCTACTCTTACGAAGTGGGCTACCGGAAACCGCAACCAGAAATCTTCCAGATCGCTCTCCAGCGCGCCCAGACGACCCCCCAGGCTTCCCTTTTCATCGACGATATGCCGGCTAACGTGGAGCAGGCCCGTTCCATGGGCTTCAATACAATCCTTTTTACCAATGTCGAGGACTTAAAAAAGAACCTCTTTAAAATGGGTTTTAATATTGTCTGAATTCCACCATCACGGGCCAGCGAAGAAGGCGTATGTCCGACGCATGTTCGATGACCTTGCGCCCACCTATGATCGAATGAACCACCTGATGAGCTTCACAGTGGACCGTTACTGGCGCCGCTGGTTAGCCCGCTACCTGCCAGGGGAGTTGTCCCATTCCGTGCTGGATGTGGCCACCGGCACCGGCGACTCGGCTCTTAGCATTCGCGAACACCACCCGGAAGCGGTGGTGATTGGG
Source organism: uncultured bacterium (assembly GCA_964628055.1). Classification (GTDB taxonomy): domain Bacteria; phylum Fidelibacterota; class Marinisomatia; order Marinisomatales; family TCS56; genus CAZBEL01. Next base: position 13,185 of record CAZVNL010000042.1, read on the forward strand.
TTAGATTACTCCCGGGCAATGCTCCGTAAAGCCCAGCAAAAACTCACCCGAAACCAACAACAACCTATCCATCTCTTGCAAGGAGATGGAGAATGGTTACCCTTTTCAAATCACACGTTTTCAGCAATAACTATCTGTTTCGGTTTCCGGAACTTAGGTCACTATGCCCAAGCGCTTACCGAGTTCTACCGTGTTTTGGTCCCCGGTGGGACCCTATTGATCATGGAATTCCAAACGCCCACATTACCCCTCTTCCGGACGGTTTACGGTCTCTACTTCGACCGGTACTTACCCTGGTTTTTTACCCGCCTACCCCGGGCTGACGCTTACCGCTACCTGCCCGAATCGGTGCACCATTTCCCTCAACCAGAAACCTTGCGCACTATCTTGAAAACCCACGGCTTCCACAACATTCAGGATCACGAACTCACCCTGGGTATTGTGCACCTCACCAGTGGAGAAAAACCGTCTACCACCCATTAAAAAGCATGCTCTAACGAACAGAAACAACCATTTCAAACAAGACTATTAATAGGATATCCGCCATGAAAAAAACCTTCTTTTTACAGCTTCTATTCATCACTGCCCTTTGGGCTCAGGGAACCTGGACCTGGTCGGGACGCGTCCACCCCGAACTAAAGTGGTACACCCTGGAGACCACCCACTTTAACATTCACTACCACCAGGGGATTGAAGAATTAGCCCGGCGGGGGGCGTCCATTGCCGAGCAGGTTTGGCCCACCCTCCTTAAACAGATGCAATCAGACACCATTCCCAAGATTGACTTAACCTTCACAGCCGAGGATGAGATTATGAACGGCTATGCCCTGTGGACCAATATGAGTTTCATCTGGGTGGATCAGAATGATGCTGCCATTTGGTTGGAGGATGAGAAATGGCTGTACCAGGTCGTGGCCCATGAACTTCAGCACATCTTCCTTTTCAATGCCACCAAGACTTGGCTCCCGGAGCCCTGGAGTTACCTCTATTCGGGGATGCCCGGTTGGTTCGTGGAGGGGGCGGCGGAGTATTATACCGAACATTGGCGGCCTTACCGGGCGGACCTCTCCCACAAATGGCACATTTTGAAAAATAAAACCAACGAAATGGATCCCCACTATGACGGTTACTCCAAGTTGCTTTACCTTTCCGACCGCTTTGGAGATTCCACCATTGTAAACCTCATTCACTACCGCAACAAGCTGAAATTGTTCGATTTTGAAAAGGGGTTCAAAAAGGTGACAGGCATCAGCCTCAAACAGTTCAACGAAGACTGGCGGCGGCAGATGAACACCTACTACTATGGCTACCGGGCTCAAAAAGAGACTATTGAGGAAGTGGGTAAAACAGCCACGCTACCCGTCAAAGAAGCCTTCAGCCTATCTTTTGCCCCGGACAGCTTCCACGTCGCCTTCGTGGGCCGGGATGACAAGGATCAGTTGGACGCATCCCTTTTTGTCGCTACCCAGGACACCAGCCGAAAACAGTGGGAAGAAAAAATAAAGCAATGGGTCCAACAGGTATTTAAAACCAAAAAAGATACTACCAAAAAGAAACCGGCGAAGGTGAAGTGGGAAGTAGAAAGCCTGGACTATGGCCAGTTCCACCCGGTCATGTCCTGGTCCCCGGACGGACAACGATTGGCCGTCGCCAAATACCACTTCGGTAAACACCAGTCCATGGTGTGGGATTTGCGCATCATAGACGTAAACACCGGCAAGGGCCGCTGGCTAACCCATTCCCAACGGGCTACACAACCCGATTGGTCCCCGGATGGTGAACGCCTAGTCTTCGTAGCCCATTCCAACAGTGTGTCGAACCTGTACGCCATAAAACCTGATGGCAAAGACCCCCAGCAACTGACTCAGTTCACTGATGATACCCAAATCTTAACGCCCCGTTGGTCTCCCGAGGGTGACCGTATCGCCTTCGCCAAGGCCGGTCCCGATGGCAATATGGACATTTACCTTCTGGAATTAGACTCCAAAACCCTAAAGCGCGTTACCACCGACCCGGCGGTGGACTACCTGCCCATCTGGCATCCCAACGGCCAGGCCCTTACCTTCACCTCCCATCGAGGGTCAACACCCAATCTGCACACGGTGGACCTTACCAATGGAACCGTCGTTCAAAACACCGACGTGGGGGAGGCCCTGTGGGGCGTTCAGTGGACACCCAAGGACAGTACGATCCTGGCCCGGACGCTAACCGATGTAGACTCGATACGGTTGGTGAAAGTCAACCCCAAAAGGACCAGTACCACGCGCTCCCTTGCTTTGCGAGAAACATTTACCCGGTGGCGCTCCCGGAGACCGGCGTTGACCCTCTCCGACGTGGATCCGCAACGGGAAGTGCCTATCCTGGCCGATAAACCTTACCAATTTAAACGGCATATAAAACACTTCACTTCCCTCGTCCTGCCGTACCTTGATGGAAGTGGCGCCTTCGGTACTACCGTCTTCATGGATGCCATGGGGCGGCATATTTTCGAATTGGGTGGTGGTGGCGCCTGGCAGGGAGATCCCAATCCCTGGTTGATCATCAGCTACGTTAACGCCCAGCACGGTCCCCTATGGGGCATCAACTACTTCTACAATTCGCGGTGGAATTTCCGCTACTACGACCAAAGTACCAGCGGTTTGTACGAACGGTTAGACGGCTGGCAGTTTTACACGAGTTGGCTCTTCAACTTCGGGAACACCATGGTCTCTAACCACATGATCCAGCTGGCCCTCACACTCCAGAACCGGATGGTGACCATGCTTTCCGACAGCCTTGATGAAACCCCCGGTAAATACATCCCCCGCAACCCAGAAGATTTCCAGGGGCTGCCAGTTCCTGAAGAAGGGCGTGAGGGGGTCGTCTCTTTCACTTACCACTGGCTAAGCCGCCGACCGCACAAGCAGAACCTTATCTTGCCGCACCAAGGCCAGGGGGTTTTACTCCGCCTGAATCGGGTGGACCGACGTCTTTACGGGGACTTTACCTACACCAAATTCACTACCGACGGTTTCGTGAACATACCCACCGGCGGTCCCACCGCCCTCTACCTGCGGCTGAAAACATTGGCCATGTACGGTACGCCCCCCGCCCAGGAATACGTGGGTCTTTCCAACGATCCTAATCTCTACCTTCCCGGCGGGATCATGGACGAGGGCGTGTTCGGGATTCAGGAAAATTACAATCCCCGGGGGTGGGAAGGGGTACGGTTGGGAGACCGTCTGGTGTTCGGCACCCTGGAATATCGCTTTCCCTTGATGCCCCAATTACCCATCAACGTAATGGGCTTTACCTTGGGCTCCCTCTCAGGGGCTTTACTGTCGGATTACGGCAACGCCTGGTATGCCGGGGAGTTGGCGGGACGGTGGGTGGTAACTGCCGGGTACGAGCTAAAACTGGCCCTGCAAGTGGAGAAAACACCCCTACTCATCTTTTCCCTGGGAAAGGCCCAGACCTGGGACGACTGGCAAAACAACGAAGAACCCGCAAGCTACGCCCGGCTGGCGCTGATTAATCCCTTCTAAGACGCAACTAAGAAAATACCCTCACGCTATGTCCGATAAAGAAGGAAAAGGGTTCCAAAAAAAGTCGCGGGTTGACCGGTAGGTCTGAAGGTCTAAAAGTTTAAAAGTTTAAAAATTGGAAAGTGGGAGTAAGGAGGGGGAAAGAAAGAAGTAGTTGGGAATTAGAATTAGGGATTTTTCTCTTAATTGAATTCTCCCGAGCGCTGCTCTTCAGGGCGGTGTTGTGATAAACAACACGGTTTTAGGGGGTTTATCCCTTTTCCGTATCGCACCCTTGAGGTATTCCACGCGATTTTTTCAAGGCAACAGAAGCATACTTTACCTTTATTTCATCACGCCGGGAGCGTTCTTTCATACCTATGTATTGATTTCACA
>CAZVNL010000043.1:0-16946 GCA_964628055.1 uncultured bacterium
AACCATGTAAAACATGCCCTGGCTTATGTACCTCTTTAATTTGCACAACGGGTTAATTTTTTACTATGAAATCTAGTACCACAAAACTACAACGCGTGGTTAACTTGTCCGTTAACTCCTGTTAGAAGTAGTTTTTTGCTACCAAATTTAATAGTGTCCCTCCTACCCTACCTGGCCTTCCATGGATTCTTGTAGTCGCCGGGCTGTTTTCAAAAAGTTCCCTAAAGACAGTTCTTTTAGATAAATGGCCCCGTGCGCTGCCCGGAGGCGTGGGTGGGGATTTTGATACCAATAATCCCGGCCCAAGACGAGTTGTAAATCCTGGTGTTGTTCCACCCAAATTCGCTGGGTTAAATCACAAAAGGGACCGTCTAATTCATAACTGGGAAAAGAGGCCTGACGCTGACTTAAATAACTGGTCATGAAGGTCTGCTGAAGAACCGCCATGGAATTCAGGGATACGGGAATAATCAGATCGGCTTCGGCGGCATCAAACCGGTACCAGACGTTGCGATAACCCCATATTCGCAACTGGCTAAGGTCACGTTCCTCCTGCCAGAGACGTAGCGCTTCCGCCAGGGCTTGCAGAATTTTATAATGCGTATCAGGGCCACTCCCTTCAGGGTCTAACGCCAGGGAAATTACCGTGGGCTCGATCGTTTTCAGTAACGCTAAAATGGGCTCCACGTCCCGCTTGCGTTTCGGTATCTCCGTAAAAATATCGCCGGTGTAAAATCCCAGACGCAAATGGTGTATATCACGAACACGTACACCATACCGCGCCCAAACCAACTCCTCTTCAAATTCCCGGATCATACCCTTTAAACGCTGAATTTGAGGAGGATTCCGTTCCCCATCGTAACAGTGACTTAAGTAGTTCAACAGCTCGGTCAACTGCGTCTCTAATTCAGTAATGGATTCAATTCCGTAGATGTCCACCAGGATGCGAACGATGCGATGGCTCAAACCCCGCTGTCTCCCCTCCGCATTATTCGAGGCCACGCGATCCAGGTAATGGTACACATCCTTATCCCATTTCCAACGGTATCCTTCGCTGAAAAAGTTGGCATACGTGGTCATCTCGATGCGCCCTTGTTGCAGATATCGCAGCGTCGCCTGGAGACACTCCTGAAGAAACCGGTTAGTCACGGAGGTAAAACCCGAGGTCATAATTGCAAAATGATGGTGGTTACGGGGAGACCGGACCAGGTGAATGATGTGGGGTAAAAATCCCAACATGATATCATCATGATGGGGACCCGTGTGAAGGAAGACCTGGTTTTCCTCGGGGCGCAACGTTTTTTCAACCTTCACCTGTAAAGACCGTAAGGTTTGAACAATCGTGTTCTTAGAGAGTTCCGGTATCAGGGCGGCGTAGGGGTCGCGACGAACTTTCCTCAGGGTCAACCGTGACCCAAAAACCCGTTGTGATTTGCACAGGTTAATGATGGCCCGTTGTGTTTTTTCATCTGTCCAGGGCGTTTTTTCATATTCTTGTTGTTGCCAGGCTGCCAACCGACTGGCAGCTCCCGGGGTCAGGTAAAAGCGTGCGCCTGGTAAACCCTGGAGGGCCGTGGCTGGATACTCCACCGACGGGGAAAACTCCACAGCCGGTTTAACAACCTTTGCCTTCGTAGCACCAGCAGCAAAAATGATCGGGACAACCCGGGGATTGTGGGTTATGGTTCGCAATCCGATTGTCAGGACCAACCGGTTGCGGGAAATCTCCAGGCCTCCCAAATCCACGGCTGCTGCCGCTTGCGTCTCGAAATTGGTATTGGTCAACCGCGTAGTGGAATGGTGGTCGGAACCGCGTACATTAAAGGCAATATGACCGTCCGGACCAATGCCTCCCAGGAAAAAGCCAATTCCGCCCAGGGAACGGAGACGCTCCTCATATTCATTACACCACTGGTCTACCAGGAAAATTGTTTTTTGCTGCTGTTTCTCTAAAAGGGATGTCGGTTCCCGGAAACGAAGTGTGAGGTCCACACGATTATCGGGGAAAATAGCCTGTAGGCTCCCGGTACCGAAGCGGGGGATTCGCTCACAATTCATGAGCAAGGCGCGCTGGGGCTCCAGTCCAAACCCCCGCAAATAAAAGCGCTTCACATAGTAATAAAAACTGTTGTGTTGCTGGGGATCGATGGGATAGAATTCATCCATCTGGACAAAATGCAACCCTTTTAAAGACGGCTTTTTCTGCAACGCTAAGCCATGTTTGCGACGAAAATGCTCCTGCTCTTTGCGCTCCCAATTCTTTAAAAGGTACTGAACCCATTTAATAAAATATTCGGGTGTTTTCCCCGTGGGTAAACTCACTACTCCTTCCGGGTGCTCCCCCACCCACTCCAGGAAACGTAAGGCTGAAATCAGTCCTAATTGGGGAAAGTTGTTTACCACAATGAAAGGAATCCGGTTGGACGGTACCCCCAGCCCGGAGCGTTCCCAGAAGGTTTTCTCAACGTTACTTTGAAAAACCAATTCAGTCATTCAACAATATACCTAAAATGGGAACGCAAGGGGGGAACGATCCCTCAGGAGGAAAGCCCAAAGGCGTCCCGTTCACCTTGTGACTGTCCGAAGACCGTGCGAAAAAGGACTTCCATGGCGGGGGTTAATTTCACTTTCCGCCGGGCCATGACCCGTCGAGCCACCTGAATGGCTTTTTCCAAACGATAGGTGGTTAAGCCCTCCGCGGCGTTACCCCAGGTGAATGAAGGGACAAACTTGGGGGGTAAATCGGTGCCATAGAGGTTACAGTTCACCCCCACAACGGTTCCCGTGTTGAACATGGCATTGATGCCGCTTTTGGAATGGTCGCCAATGGTGAGACCTACAAACTGAGAACCCGTGTCCACCAGTTCACCCTGAACGTAAACTTTCACCGTTCCGTAGTCGTTCTTCAAGTCACTGTTATTGGTATCGGCCCCCAGGTTGACCCATGACCCCAGGTAAGCATGCCCCAGGAAACCTTCGTGTTGTTTGTTTGAATAGGAATGCAAGATGGATTCTTCCACCTCGCCGCCCACTTTACAGACTGGTCCGATGCTGGTATTTTCGTAAATCTTGGCCCCCGCTTTGATGAGGCTGTGCCGACCCACATAAAGGGGGCCCTCCAGCACGGCGTTAGGGAAAACGTGCACCCCCTCGTCTAAATAAATGGGACCTTCACTGGCCTCCAGTACCGCACCCGGCTTCAGCTGGGCACCTGCGCTAATGTGAATCTGGTCACGATTCACCAACACGACTCCGTCATACACCTTTCCATCAATAGAAGGACTATTCCCAGTAAGTAGGGCAAAGTCTTCCCGTAGAGCTTCCCCGTTGTACTGAACCAATTCCCAAGGATAAGCGATCAGCTTAGCCTGCGCCGTTTTGGCCGGCAGTCCTTGAAAGGTTCCGCGGGTCAACGGTCCCCTGTTCATCTGGGCTTTGACGTTTTCGAGGTGGGTTCCGGAACAGCGGGCCGCTAAAACAGTCTTGTCTTGCTCTAAAACCCGGTTTGGCTCCAGCGTCTGAATGGCCTCCACCGCAGAAGTCTCCAGTAACAAGCGACCGTTGATAAAAACAACTTCTTCCACTTCTTCTGGTAACTCATTGACGCGTACCTGTGGGTGGGTTTCCGCGATGACCGGTGCCAGGTAGGGGCGCGTGTGGAAACTCACCACCGCACCAGGAAAGTAATAGACTATCCTTTCCCGCAGCAATAACGCGCCACAGCGGAGGTCGTACACCGGCCGGAAATAAACCAGGGGAAGTAACCGGGAGTAGGCCTCGTCCTCAAAAAGGCAGATTTGCATCGATTGTCTCTCCTTTGCCAAATTCATTGTTCGACCCGGTGGGTTGGAATTACCCGTAGTAAATGAATTCCGCCGAAAGCTTGGAAGCCGCCTTTTTGTCCACGATGACGATAGCCTTGCGGTGCATCTGCAACATGGATGCCGGACACATGGCCGTTATGGGTCCTTCTACCGACTGTTTAACCGCCGTGGCTTTACTGTTGCCATGGGCCAATAGAATGATCTCCTTGGCTTCCATGATAGTGCCGATACCCATGGTAATGGCGTAATAGGGAACCTCCTCAAGGGAGTCAAAGAAGCGGGCGTTATCTTGGCGGGTCTTTTCCGTTAGGGTTTTAATCCGGGTTCGCGAGCCCAGGGAAGAACCAGGTTCGTTGAAGGCAATATGTCCATTGCCGCCGATACCCAATATTTGCAGGTCCAATCCGCCGAAACGTTTGATCTCGTCTTCGTACCAACGACAATATTCCGCCACTTTCGGATCGGTTTCAAAGGAACTTATTTTAATATTACCAAATACGCCCTGCGGAACGTGGACGTTGGTGGGAGCAATATTAATGTGCTTAAACAGGTTTTCCCACATGAAGAAGTGGTAACTCTGGTCATAGTTCGGGGGCAACCCGATATATTCGTCTAAGTTAAAGGTTACTACCTTCGAAAAATCCAATCCTTCATCCCGATGGAGACGAATCAGCTCCTGGTACAAACCCAAGGGGGTGCTGCCAGTGGCCAATCCCAGGACCAAGTTCGGCTTCTTACGAATCCTGTCGGCCACAATCTTGGCCGCTTTCTTGCTCATGGCGGCTTGGTTCTCTTCAACAATCAGTAACATAATAGCTCCTTCATTTTGCTGTTGAATGAACCATTATTTTACTACCTTATCATTATGTGAAGCACGGTAAACTTAGGGGAATGAAACCCGATACAGATCACCCTACGAAGGGGATAATAAAACCATCCCCACCCTTAAACAACGTTGTAGCCCGAAAGCAAATCCAGTAAATTTCAGCCAACCTCAGCTTAAAAAACCAAGCGGGATAAATAATATGAATACAGGACAACGCCTTCTTCTCACCCTTGGCCTACTCTTTTACACCCTTTTAGGACAAACAGCGAATCAAGAGTTTCGCGCTACGTGGGTCATTACCTGGGAACATATCAACCCTAGTGATACGCCCGCCGAGGGGAAAGCCCGTATTCGCCAAATCATGAACAACCACCAGGCGGCTAATATGACCTCGGTCCTCTTCCAGGTGCGGCAAAGCGGAACGGCCTACTACAACTCTTCCTTTGAACCCTGGGGTTATTACGCTGATTACAGCGACCCGGGATACGACCCCTTAGCCTACGCTATCGAACAGGCCCACGCCCGGGGATTGGAACTCCACGCCTGGTTCAATGTCTTTCAAGCCTCCAGCATGCATCCCGGGGCGCCAGCCTACGAACATCCCGAATGGGTTTGCCGGGACAGGAACGGTATCCCCATGGATTCCTATCGCTCCCTCTCCCCGGGCCTCGACTCCGTAAGGGCTTATCTGGTGGCTGTGGCCATGGAAATTGTCAACAACTACGACATCGATGGATTGCACCTGGACTACGTGCGCTGGAATGAATATACCAATACCCAGCGCCAAATCGACCGGGGAGGTCAGGTAGAGGAAATTGGAATGCTCGACGGCATTGTCACCGAAGATATGATCAACGAATTGAACAACAATCGCTCCGGGCGCTATCTCTACGATGTGGAGCATCCCTACAGCGCCGGGGTACCCAGTGGCTTTTCTTCCTGGGAAGAATGGTGGCGCTCTTCGGTGACTGACTTTGTCCAGACGCTTCACGATTCTATCCAGGCCGTGAAACCCCATGTGCGCCTTACCGCCGCCGTCCTCGGAAAATACAACTGGTCAGGATGGCAGGGCTATGGCACCGTCTACCAGGACGCCGCTCTGTGGTTTAATTCCGGCTACGTAGACCAACTCACACCCATGCACTACCACTGGACGACCCCCAACGGTTTTTACAACATGTTAGTGGGACCCAACGGCCAGAGTAATTCCACGGAATGTTGGGGAACTTACATTCAACCGGGGATTGCTGCCGGTAGGCTTTATTCCGTTGGTCCCGGTTCCTATATGTTAGAGGATTACGGCGTCTGGAACAATCACCCTGCTATCGTGAACATTTGTCGAACCGTTCCCTGGGTGGACGGCTTCCAGTTTTTCAGCTATGGTAAGTGGGATTATCATGACTACTGGGTTCCCGCCAGCAATCTCTTTTTCAATACACGTACGAAAATCCGTAATATCCCGGGGAATCCCGGGACCCCTCCCCCAGCTCCCGTGCTCAATCTGGCCACCTTAGACTCCCTTACCTATAATCTCACCATCACACCAGGAGACTCCACGATGGCTAACTGGTTTGCCCTTTATCGCGCTCCTGATACTACCCTGAGCCCGGACAGCGCGCAAATTACTAAAATTTATTTTGGGGACTCGACCTGCACCATCACCGAAAGTTTCGACGGTACCCAGGACTTCAACGGTCAATATCATTACGCTGCCACGCAACTGGATCGCTTTTGGAATGAATCCCCCCTTTCCAATAGCGTCGTTACCGATTCGATCCCCTCTTTCCCACCCCTGGTAACAACCTCCACGCCTGCGGAAGGGGATACCGTTCCCGTCAACGTGGTGATTACCCTGCACTTCTCTAAAACCCTGGATATTACTACGGTCCCCGATGCGATCACGCTGGAACCAACGGTTGATTTTTTCCCCATCTTCGGTAACGATCATAAATCCTTCTCCCTCTCCAATCCCAATCTGGAATACAATACTGCCTACACCCTCACTGTGGACTCCACTGTAACGGATATAAACGGGGCTCCTTTAGACGGTAACGGAGACGGTATCGGCGGTGATTCTTTCATCCTCCATTTCCAAAGCGAAGAGGAAGACACCCACGGTCCCCTCGTGGTCAAAAGCAACCTGACCTTCGGAGCGAACACGCCCAATCTTGACGTGGAAGCGGTCCTTAACATTGTCTTTGACGAAATGGTAGATGAGAGCACCCTCTCCCCCTCTTCGGTCGTTTTACAAGAAAGCACAACTACCATTACCTATGAATGGCTCCACACCACGTTGAACGATCGCTCCATTCTGAATATCCGGTTAACCGACGGCTTCAGCTCCAACACGGACTATACCATCACCCTGGATCAAACCATCACGGATTTAGTGGGTAATCCGATGATTCCCACCACGGCGGCGTTTCACACCAGTGAACTGGGTTATGCGGAAGTGACGGATATCGATCCTTTCTCGTCGGTTAATAATTGGTGGCAACCCAGCGGGAGCGGCTCCACAACTGGTATTTTAGCCGGGACCGAGTTCGGCACCTCCACGCAAGTCTACCTCCCCGGCACCTCGCCGGCAAAGGCGGCCCGACTCACTTACGTCTGGGATACCAACGCCACTGAACACTTGCTTCGCGAATACCTATCAGGCGGTCCTCCCCGTGCCGTCCAATTCGATACCAGCTATACCCTCCAATGCTACATCTATGGAGACGGGAGTTATAACCTGTTCCGCTTTGCGGTGGATGACCATGTCCCCGAATCAAATCCACCTGCAGCCCACCATGAGGTCAGTCCCTGGTACACCATTGACTGGACGGGCTGGAAACTGGTGGAATGGGATCTGGGATCCGATCCGGTAGGCACCTGGATTGGGAACGGCATCTTAGAAGGCACCATGCGTATTGACAGTTTTCAATTGACCTACGGGATCGGCGCAGCGCCCACGGGCACTATCTACTTCGACAACCTGCGGGTCGTGCAGAAGGGTATCCTGGCTACCAAACCGCCGTCGGTAGCCCTCCCGGAAACGTATTCACTGGAGCAAAATTATCCGAATCCCTTCAACCCCACGACCACCATTCCTTATACCCTCCCCAAAGATACCCATATCCGCCTGGCCGTGTACGATCTATTAGGGCGGCATATAGTCGATTTGGTCAATGAATTTCAGACCCGCGGACTGCACAAGGTGACCTGGGATGGTCATGACGCCCAGGGCCACCAGGTGGCTTCGGGAATGTACCTCTACCGCTTAGAAAGCGGTGGCTTCGCGGCTAACAAACGCATGCTCTACCTTAAATAACCAACAACTCATGCAAAAGACACTTGGCATACTCCTATTACTCTCCAGCTTGATGGGGATGACCACCGCACAAGATACCCTTCAGACACCGGTGGTTACGGGGCTCGATAACCTGCTCCGGAACCACCTTGATCGACTCCAGGGGCAAGTGTTAGCCCTGGTAACCAACCAGACTGGTATCGACCATAACGGCCTTCCTAACTATCAACGGCTCATGAGCCTGAAAGGGGTTACGCTAAAAGTTATTTTCTCACCGGAGCACGGACTCTTTGGCGAGGCCGCTGCGGGAGATACCGTTACTTACGACGATACCCTCACTGCACTCCCAAGGGTCATCAGCCTCTACGGTGAAACCAGGAAACCAACCCCCGAAATGTTAACCGGGGTCACCCTCATCTTATACGATATTCAGGATGTTGGCGCCCGGTTTTACACCTATATCACCACCCTGGGGTTGGTCATGGAAGCGGCTGGAGAACTGAACATCCCAGTGTTGGTTTTAGACCGCCCCAATCCTCTGGGAGGCGTCGTTGTGGAAGGGTCCCTCTTGACGCCTCGGTTCCGCTCTTTTGTTGGGTATTACCCCATTCCCATTCGCTATGGTCTGACCGTTGGGGAACTGGCTTTGATGATCGTGGGAGAAAAGTGGATTGATCCGCAACCCCAGGTGGAGGTGATGCCACTCCAAGGTTGGAAGCGGGAGATGTTGTATGACGAGACGGGACTACCCTGGGTGAAACCCTCTCCCAATATCCCGGATTTAGAAACCGCCCTGCTCTATGCGGGTAGTTGTCTTTTGGAAGGAACCAACATCAGCGAGGGCCGGGGAACGCGTCAACCGTTTAAACTGCTTGGAGCCCCCTGGTCTACGTATGACGTGGGGAAAGAACTGAATAGTATGAACCTTTCAGGGATTGTCTTCAAACCGGCCAAGTTCACTCCCCGATCAATTAAAGGCATGGCCAAGAATCCCAAGTTTAAGAACCAGGTTTGCTTGGGAATGAAAGCCAAGGTAACCGATCCCCGGACTTTCCAAAGCGTCCGCACGGGCGTCCAAATCCTGTATGTCATGAACGCCTTGGAAGGGGGCCTCTTTAAGATAAAACCTACCTGGTTGAACAAACTGTGGGGTAGCCCTGAATTAGTCCAGTTATTGTCCGCAAGAACCGATCTGAAAACGGTTTTTGTCCATATGGCTAAAGATGAGGCTACTTTTCGGAAACAACGAGAACCCTATTTATTATATTAATCCCCTAACCTCCCGGCCGCCTTCACCGGTCAATATCCTGCTACTTCAACAATAATAATTTCCTTGCAAGGGAGTAGGAGGTTAATTCGGCGGATGTCAGCCCCACGACCCGATAAAAATACACCCCTGATGGTAAGGCTTGCCCATCACGATCGCGACCTTCCCAGGTGATTTGATGTAAACCGGCCTTTTCAACTTCATCAACCAAAGTCACCACTCTTTCCCCCTGTAAGGTAAAAACCGACAATTCAACTTTGCTCGCAGCAGGTAATAAATATGTAATCTTAGTGACGGCATTGAACGGATTGGGGTAAGCGGGATACAACACGCTAAATAATGGCGCCGCTTCATATTCGGTCCTACGATCAACTTTCAGGTAGGAACCGGCCAAGTCCGTTAGTAGCGGTTGGTCGTTCCCGATTCCGTCCTGACCCAAGGCCCAGATCATGAGTCCACCCAACTGACGATTCAGGGCATAATGGGCCTTAATTCGCAAGGAAGTGGTATCGTCAAAAGTGATGAGTTTTGTATGCCCAATATTCTGTAAGTAGGGTACCTGGGCCAGGTCATCCCAATGATATTCCCAACCGTTGGCTAAAGAATCCGTGATAGCGTCGAAGTAGTGATAGGTATCTCCCCCCGTGCTGGAGCCATTAATTTCCGCTGCTGTAAACTCCCGTCCATAGAAAGGGACCCCAAAATTCAGCTTGTCCGGTGGGATTCCGCGGGTGTTCATCAAATAATTGATCCCCGTATCGCAAGCACCCTCAGCATCTCCCGGAGGGGAGGGATACAACGGTGCGTTGTGTCCGGCATGATTCGTCCAGCTACCGTGAAAGTCATATCCCATCAGGCTGAACCAATCTATATAATTCTGGAGGGTTTCGTACTCCACCCACTGCCCGAACCAGTCGCTGCCGGTCACGGCCATGGTCAGGAGCAAGGGAGGGTCTACCTGTTGAAAGGCCGCATACATCTCCTGTACTAAAAGGGAGAGGTTGGCCCGGTCGGTGGCATTGGCAGGATGCTCCCAATCCAGGTCAACACCGTCCAGGTCGTACATTGTACACAGAGCGAGCAGGTTGGTAATAAAAGTCTGTCGGGTTATGGTCGATGCCGCGAGGGAAGAAAAGCCATCGGAGAGTCCCCAGCCTCCCAGCGCTAACAGGAGTTGCATTCCGCGAGCATGGATCGTATTACTGAGCGTGGTGTCCAGGAGGCCATCAAACATTTGGATTGAACCATCCCCTTCCGGCCAGGCAAAAGCCAGGACTACGTGGGAAAGAAAAGCTCCTTGCAAGTCGTCAGGGGGTAACCGATCTCGCAGCCAATGGGGATAATATCCTACGATCCGTTGTTGGCTATCCAATCCCCCAGCAGTTAAGACAATGACCAGGGTTAAAAACAAACGAACCCGTTGGCCTTTTCCCGTAATGGACTGACCCCGCATAATCAGGGAGGCGCAGAGGCTATTTTAATAAAATGACTTTTTGGGAAGCGTGCCAGGTTCCGGCTTGGAGAGACACTACGTACATACCCACACTCACGACGCGACCGAAAGTATCTTTACCATCCCACACCACGGATTTCCGTCCAGCCGTCTGATTGGTTTGTACCAGGGTGCGTATTTGGCGACCCAAAAGATCGTAAACGATTAGGTGAACGGTGGCATCTTCCGGCAGTTGGTAAGAGATCGTCGTGGTGGGATTAAACGGATTTGGTACGTTGGGATAGAGGGCAAAGGCACCGGGTAAGGGCGCTTTCCCAGAACCGGTCGTGCCGAGGGGAAACTCGTCGGCTAAGCGGAGATCGTCGAAGATCAAGCGTCCAAAGGGAGCCGCCCCCGGAACGTAAGTGAGTTGAATGCTGTCGATGCGTAGTTGGCCGTCTAAAACGCCATCCCCAATCCAGGTACCGGTTCCATCGTTCACCATATCCCAGGTTACCAGTCGCCATCCGATCCAATCTACCGTGTACCAGGGACTGACCTCATGGTGGGCTGCTGGTGGATTTGATTCGGGGACGTGGTCATCTACGGCAAAGCGGAACTGATTTCCACTACCGTCGCCAAATATATACATCTGCAACAAGTGATCCGCCGTAAACTGGACATTACGAGGAGCGCCACCAGACAAGTACTCCCGAATCAGCCAGGCGCTGCTGTTTACATCCCAACCGTAATTAATCTGTAAAGCCTTTGTACTACCGGTTAGATGGTTTACAATATCCATGTTAATCACTCGCATGGTACTATCGGTAATGATCCCTGTTGTGCTCCCGGACGTTTGGGGCGCCCACCAGTTCGCGGTAATGTCCGTTTCAAAGGGATCAATAGCGGTAAGGTCTAAATCGACGATCCCCGTGCGGAAACTGAAACCGCGAGCGGTTGTCATGGCATTTCCAAAGTTGTCCATCAGACCCGGCAAAATGCGAGTGACATACGTTTCATCCGGTTGCAAGGTTTCCGTGGGGAAAAAACTCACAATACTCTGCCCACGGAACAAATAGTGTTCCAACATACCTTGAACCGGAACATTATTTGACAGCCGTTCCAAAACAACGAGCGTTTCGATGAGGGAATCAGGTCCCACCTCTTCGTTGAAGTTGATGGTTACCACTGGTTTAAGTTCCACCTCCTGGGCGACCTGGGGAGGATAAATAGCGATAATGTACGGTGGGGACATATCCGGTGGTCCGGTACGAAAACTGAAACTGTAGCTCCCCCCTTCCAGGCTATCAGCATCACCGTCAAATTGGTGGCCATAGGCGTCCTGGGCGCTGTCGGCAATCTGTACTGTATACTGGGTATAAAAACCCATGGTATCGGGGGAAAAGGTGAGCAAAGTGTTATTATTAGACCAGGCAAAGACGCCCGTTGCCGCGGGGGTCATATGGAAAGCATTCTCGGTGCTGGTAATATCCATGGGGCGGCTGAATTCCACCTGAATGTCGTACCAGGCAGGAAATAGAGAATCCCCATCCAACGGGGTGGTACTCAAAACGATGGGAGGCACGGTAGACAACAATTCCACGTTGTGAAAAGTGAAGAAAGTATCCACAATACTCACCAGTGCGGTATCGCTGTAATAGTAGTTGGCCGTGACGATAACCGGTAAGGTAGTGTCCGGTAATCCTTCGAAGAAATAGAAACCGTTGTGCAGTTGGTTCGGATCGTTAGTGTAATTATGGAAGAGGGACTGGTACGTGTCGGTGGTATAGGTCTGGCCATTGAGGAAAACCTGGGCCCCGTTGATGGGCACGCCAGTTTCCACATCCCGTATAATCCCGGTGCAAATGCCAACGAATGGCCGGGGTAGATTGTGATATTGCAATATGGACCAGTAAAAGGTGTAGGCTAACAGGCGTTTATACTCTGCATTCATATCCAACTGGTTTTGCGCCGGATTGGTGTGGTGCCCCTCTTCGCTGAGTTCAGAAGGCATGTTCGTATTGCGATTCACATATAAGTAGGGTCCGCCACTGTTGGCGCAGTAGTCACTCCAGTTATAAAAACTGCAATCGCCCCACGAACCGATCGTAGGAATCCGCATCCCCCGGGTGAGAATATCGATCATGATGGCACTCATGTCCTCTCCTCCTACGGGAGGGTCAGGTGTACCGTCATACAACTGCCCCCACAATAAAAGGGTCGTATTGTGATCCGGCGCCCCGGCGTTGCTGTGGATTGAATGGTACCAGGCAGCCCCCAAGGTATTGGCATGTTGGGTGCGTTGATATAGAGAGACCAGTTGTTGGTCGCTGGTGCGCGAGAGATAAACGGTGTCAATGTCAGTTTGGGAAAGTAAAATATCCTGTAACTGTAGCGCCACCCGAAGGACTTCCTCAGCTTCCGAATACCCGTTCACGCCCATGTTCTGCGTTTGACTATGCCCAGGGTCCACGAAAATGTTCCACCCGTTTAATCCGGTAACCTGGGCGGGAAGTAAACTAAAGAACGTGAGTAAAATACTCACAGAAAGCCACCAACCGGAGGGTTTCCTTCCCAACCTGTCTGCCCAGCTAATTGGTCTTCGGTTTTGAATATGGCTACTCATCGGATTTCCTGAACCATGATCGGCCCCCACCCATCGGTATCGTAGACGATCATCTTTCCATTGGGTGACCAGGTAGGGCGCATTTCCAGCACCGTTGGCGTATCCGTTAACTTCATCCGACCGCTGCCGTCACTGTTGACCACATAAATGTCCGCTTCGGTAATCTGGTGCCCGTCATCCCTGGTGGTCATAAAAGCCAGTTTATCCCCTTCCGGGTGCCAGACAGGTTCGTTACCCGGACCTAAATCATAGGTCTTGTTCGTATTGAGGTCCAGAATCCAGAGATGGCCCCCTAAAATTTCGTAGGCTACTCTTGTTCGCTGCGGATTGGGTACCATATTCAGTATTTCACCGGCAACAGTTAATAAAGGTTGTTCCTCTCGTCCTAAAAGATCACGTTGATAAATTCGTTTACCCCGAGCGAAAAGAAGGGTTACACCGGTGTCCGGCTTTACCGTCGGATCGATAGCATATAACTGGAAGTTTGAAGTGCGGTCTAGAAAGATAAAATTCCCATCAGATGTCCAGTTGGGTATTCCAGGAAGCGTGGTTTGAAAAGGGGTAAGCTGTCGTTGTTCCCCCGTATTAACCTGAATAATGACGAGCGTATTGTACCGGCGCCGGTTTTCAAACTTAGCGGGGCGCGCAGCGATCCAATTCCCATCAGGCGACCAGGCCAGGCCAAACCCTGCTGCCGGTTCAGCGGTCAATTCCCGCAAGGTACCGGACGCAAAACTATACAGGTATATGCCCCGATACTGAGGCGTGGACAGCGCCAGTTGGTCCCCACCGGGACTAAAACGGGGAGCCACGTACACTCCCTCAATGGGCAGAGCATACGGTTTCCCTACCGGTTCAACGGCAGGTTGACCGTATGATAACGCGGCAGCCAGTAACGGTAGCAATAGCAATGGCCTATAATGGATATCCATAAAAAGTCCTTAATTCAACTGCGGAGTTTAAACAGAAGGAAAAGAAAAACCCCCAATATTTTGGGGGTTTTCTTTTCTAAAACACGGACTGTGTTATTTCATGAAAACCATCTGCCGAGCCAGACCCACATGCTCTGATTTCAGCGTGTAAATATAGGTCCCGCTGGCAACGGTTTCTCCAGCTCGGTTGGTGCCATCCCAGGTCACCTGATGGGTTCCAGCTTCCTTAACACCTTGCACCAGCGTGTTGACTAATTCACCGTTCAGGTTGAAAATATCGATCTGCACCTTCTCGGTGATGGGGAGGGTGAATTCAATCGTGGTGTTCGGGTTAAAGGGATTGGGGTAGTTCTGTGCCAGGACGTACCCACTGGGAACCACCGGTTTCTCCCCGGTGACGCTACCCGTGACTGGCGTCCATTTACTGATCGTCCAGGAATAGAAGTCGGAAAGGTACATATTTCCGTCGCTATCCCAGGCGGCACCCCGGGGACCATCGGTACCACCGGCGGCAGGATCACCATGTTGAACACCAGCCTGGCCTAACAGGTCATAGGTGCTGGGATCAAAGAACCAGTAAGCACCACCGTAAGGGCCACCCCATCCAGCCGTGAGAGCTCCCACCAATAAATTCCCATCGGGAGCCCAATCCAGGGAACTGGACCAGATCGCCACGTCGGTCATGGTGGTATCAGCATCAGCTGCATCGCACACCACATAGGCGGAGTCCGCACCCATGGCGCTATTGATTTCTTCCCAGCAGGCCGGGACGCTGTCAAACCGGGCAAAAGTATCCACTGTCGTATACTGTAGCACACCGGGAATATCACTGTGCCAGTGCGTTACACCCACACCAGTCCAGGTGGAACCAATGAAAAGGTCTTTCCCATCGGATGTCACTTCTATAGTCCGATTAATGAAACCTACCGTATCGATGGCATTCCCCACAACGTTCAGATCACTGTCCAGGATCAGGCAGGGACGTTCGCCAGCTAATACATAGCTGAGGAAAATGTTACCATTCGCATCGGCAGTGGCTTCCGTCAGGGAAGATTCACCGATGTACATGGCCATCCCTTCACCCGTTTGGTAGTTGATCTTGTAGAGGGTGTGCCAGTGAGAGCTGAGGATATTGCCGTCAGCATCGAGAGCAATCCCCCGACCACCACCGTTATGGTCACTTTCATACATCAAGGTATCTTTGGTCCCATCGGCGAAAGTGATGACATTAAGGGGTGAGAAGGAGACGTGCTGACCCGTGGTGGGGTCCAGGATGTAGATGGGTTTGTAATGAATCGTATCGCCACTAGCGGTGACATCCATCGCACCCCATCCACTATAAATATTAATCCAGATGTTGCCATCGGGAGCCACAACAACGCCATGGGGAGAGTTCTGCCAGACACCTTCTGAACCCTGGACCACACCGCCAAGGGTGTCGTTGAAATCCAGGAAGATGCTGTCGAAGTTCCACTCGGTTTGAGCAAAACCGACACTCAATCCCAGGCATAGAGATAAGGTAGTTAGTACCGTTTTTTTCATTTTACCTCCTATTTTGTAGGATTTTTAGGTTGAATTTAGGTTTAAAATACCAAAAAACATTCTGGTTTCAAACGATTATCTCTCCGTCATTGCTCAACGGATAGCCACAAATTTCTTCACGATAGAATCCCCTTTCCGGTATCGTATTGCTCCACTCTCAGCATCAACATAATCTTCGGTGACCTCCACATGAATTAAATAGATTCCACTCACGATTACCTGTCGGGAGCTGGTGTCGGAGTTCCAGACCTCATCCCCGCTGCCGTCGTCGTGGTAAATGGTTTTGATCAAATCCCCCCGTTCGGTGAAAATCCGAATGATGCAATGCCCGGGAGTGTTCAAAAACATGATTTTATCTTCTTCTTTTGGGTACTGGTAATTCTGGGCAGCTATATGATAGGGATTGGGGACAATGCGGAGGTCTTTCAGGGCGTTGGTGGCCCTCCGTTTCAAGAAAGCTGGTTTTGTGGTGCGCGTATAAAAGCGACTGCTATGGAGCGGCCCCGGGGGATTTAAAATTCCATCAGTATTATTAGAACCGTCATTGTAGGCAACAATATAATAATAGTAGGAGAACCCCCGGACGGCGGTCATGTCCTCGAAGGAATAGATCCCTGAGCGTCCGTCATAGATCTCTTCGTACGTGGTATCCGGTTTCCCCACGGCCCGGTAGATGCGGTAACCGGCAAAATCGGGTTCACTTTCAGAAGGGCTGGCTTCCCAGTTCAAGTAAATCTGATCTCCCCCCGATTTCACATCAAACAGGGGCGGGGGTTGGGGGGGCTGGGGAATTTGCATCCCCGAGTCATAATTCCGCTTGGCACGACTAAACGTCAATAGAATAGAATCCTTACCGGTAAATACCCAGGCATTTTTATAAATATTCTCATTATTCGTCTCACTACCATCCGGCAAAGGAAACGGACCATTGTCGCTGGGATCCTGGAAAGCCTTTTTCCACCTACGTCCAATCTGTTCACACAATTCCCGCCGCAGACCACTGATGCCCTCCGCTTCCACGATCGTTACACTTTCACCAATCGCTAAGTCAAAGGGACCGTAAGTCATCATCACATTCGTCCCACCACCATCGTTGTGTATCGTAAAGGGATCTACCTGATGCAGCAGGTAATCCTGCTCATCTGGCATGGCCGTTTCATCGAAACGATCGGTGCCCCCCAACCCTTCGTAAGGTATGCCACTTA
>CAZVNL010000044.1:0-16734 GCA_964628055.1 uncultured bacterium
GACCAGCAACAAGTGACAAGTGACTTTCAGACTTTTCGACTTTTTACCTCTGAAAGGTTTCTTTTCTCATATACTTATTGACCATGAAGAATTAAATTTCCCCTGAAAGTGTCCCTAACAATTCTAAAATACCATGTGTGGACGATTTACCATTCATAGCCGCCCAGAGGAGGTTGAATCCCGTTTTCATGTTACCATAGACCGGGATCGTTATGAGCCTACCTACAATGCTGCTCCGGGGAAGGTTTTACCGGTTATTACCAACCTGGAACCTAAACGACTCTCCTTTTTTAAATGGGGTTTGGTACCCTACTGGGCTGCTGATCCAAAGGTGGGTAACCGCCTCATTAATGCACGCGCCGAAACCCTCCTGGACAAACCTTCGTTCCGATCAGCCGTTAAGCAACGGCGATGTCTGATTCCCGTGAACGGTTTTTATGAGTGGCGACGTAAAGGAACTGGAAAACAACCTTACTACATCACTTTAGATAATAGGAAACTCTTTGTCCTGGCAGGTTTGTGGGAAGTGTGGCAGGACTCATCTGGTAAGATACTAAAAACTTTCGCCATCATTACCGTTCCACCAAATAAGTTTATGCAAACGATTCACAATCGTATGCCAGCGATTTTGGCTCTCGACAATGAACGTCTCTGGCTACAGGAAACCTTTAACAAAGATCTGCTAACGTTATTACAACCATATTCCCACACGCCTCTCACGGCTCATCCCGTCTCCCAGCGGGTTAATACACCATCTCAGGACGACCATGATCTCATTCAGCCCCTGAAAACAGGATTATTTTAATGGAACGAACCTGGTACTTGTTATTATTATCAACCTGTTTCTGGGCCTTAAGCTGTCAACCTACCTTAAAACCAATGAATCCCGAACCTCAACCCCGCATTTTATCGGGTCTTGGTGATCGTGCAACCTTCCAACAGGACAAAGCGTTTAGCTGGTTTAAGCAAAATTATAAGGCCTACGAGGTAAATCGCGAACTCTTACCCCGTACCGGTACGTTGTTTGATGGCCTGACTTTCACGATTGTTATGGGTACCTGGTGTCCTGACAGCCGTCGAGAGGTACCCTGTTTTTATAAAATTTTAGACGCGTTAGGTATTACTGACGACCAAGTTACCCTCGTCAATGTGGATCGCTCAAAACAAACTCCAGAAGGGGACGAAGCCGGGTTGGACATTCAACGTGTTCCCACCTTCATTATTTATCGGAATGCTCGTGAGATTGGCAGGATTGTGGAATCGCCCCAGACGACGTTAGAGGGTGATCTTGTGCTTATCTTAAAAGGACAGGCGCCTATTCCCCGTTATCAAGATTAACTGTTAGATAATTTATTCACCCTCCGATAGATCGATGGTAACCTCTAAGGTTTCGGCGATCTTGTCTAAAAGACTCGTCTCCGAAGAAAGGATCATCCCATCTGCCGCTATTAATTGGATCATGTGGGGGACTAACGTCTGTTCAATTTCTTCCGGGGACAGCATCTGTTTTAATTGCTGGCACAGGGCAATGGCATAATTTTCCCGTTCCCAGGCATTCAGGGGTAAAATCTTTTGGGTGGCTTCCTGGAATACTTTAGTGGCATGCCCGTAATTATGTTCGGGAAAAAGGGCCGAAAGCGCTTCCGCCCAAACTTCCCGTTCCTCAAAGTCCATCTGGTTGTCGGCCAGTTGAATACAGGTAAAGAGATGGGTGACCAACTCCAGCGGTGAATAGTTTTCCCACGCAGCTTCCGGGGAGGTAGGTAGCTCCGTCATATTCGATCCTTTCTAAAAGGTTAACCGTAAAAAGTGTGCGGTGAAAGGAAGTGATTTAGGCTCATTAAAAGATTTTCGAAATCTTAAAAAGTGCCCATGTTTTTATCTAACCTTTCACCTAAGTGGTGTTAAATTAAATTACAATGAGTGAATTAAACAAAATCCAATTGACCGCCGAGGATCAAGCTCGCTACCGGGAGCAGATTAAAAAAATCGACCTGAATCTCCTCTCCAAGATTACCGAGGCGGTGCCGGCCAAGATAAAGCGCGTGCTGGAAACGCAATCCCTTAACGAAATCCAGGTACGTTTGTTGAACGATACTGCCCAGTTGTATACGGTCCTAACCTCTACCCCGGATTTGGAAGAGGATGTAAAACGGGAGATTCTCTTCGCCTTGCAGTATTTTGTAGAACAGGAAGATGAGATTCCGGATGATATTCCAGGGATTGGCTTTTTAGACGACTACCTGGTGGTCCAGTGGGTCGTCGAAGAAATCAAGGAGAAATACTCCCACTATTTTCCAGCCTGATCAGGCTTTTGGGGCGTTCAGGTCTTCCTCTGAAAATTGCCACTGGCATTCCGGGCACCACCACGGCTTCCCGAAATAGGTCGGTTTAGCTTCCATTAACTGCAAGCCTGTTCCGCATCGGGGGCAGTCCCGTTGGGTTCCTTCCAGCGGCCATTCATACTCCGGACTAAATTTTATTTTTGGTTCGGGTGTTCGATGATCATCCATGGTGGTAAAATTTACGGTTGAAATAGTAATCAGAGACAGAACAGAATGAAGCTTTTTACGTGATCTGCCAGAGGATTAGTAACACAATCCCCATCATCATAAACCCAATATAGGTGGAGATGGTGTTTTCTAGCTGCAAGGCTTGGATGCGCTCAACCTGGGATTGGTAATACAGGGTTACGCGGACGGTATCGTTTGGAGGGACATACACTCGTTTAATTGCATCGCCCAAGTCCGTTTTCAGCTTGGGGATGTTCACCTGGGGGGGCAAGTAGCTTACGTCATGAAACCCTGGAAGGAGGGGAATAGGGGCGGTAAGGGGCGCCGTTCCTACCAGGACATTATCTACAAAGAGGGGTACGCCCATGCTGTCCGCTTGAAGTACCAGATAGCCAACGGCTAATGCCGGAATAGAATCCGAGTCCGTTGTCTGGGGCGTAACCCACGATGATATCAGTAGGAATACGATCAGGAACAGAGACTTTCGCATGGGCCAAATTATTGGCATAATCTTCGCATATCAACTGGTTAATTAATTGGAATTACCGGAAGATGGGGAGAAGTTTGTACCCTTAAATGCGGCGGAAAACCCACCGAAAACTAATTACTGTAACGGGAGTAGCGATCCTGGCCTTCCTCTTTTCCGATTGTGCTTATTTCAATACCTTCTATAACGCCCAACAATATTTCGAACAGGCCGAAAAGTTGCGGTTGGAGAGCGTGGGGGAAAAACCTCCCCCCAAGGCAGTGGATGCCTATGCCAAGGTCATCGAGAAATGTAAAAAAATACTGGAGAAATACCCGAATAGTAAATACTCTGCCGCAGTCCTGCTCCTCATGGGAAAGGCCCGTTTCTATCGACGGGAGTATCGGCTGGCGGAGACCGTGTTTCGTCAGTACCAGGAAACCTACCCCGAAGAAATCTCTTACGAGGTGGATTACTGGTTGGCCTTGTGTAAATGGAAGTTGGGGAAACCCCAACCCGCCCTCGTAGATTTAACTACACTATCTAAACAAGATTTACCCGCAGCTTTGCGGGCTACTATCTATCAGTCTATCGCCGAGATCCAATTAGAGAGGGGTTTGACTAACGACGCCCTTACCAATCTCGACGCCTCGGCAGCCATCACCCACTCACGGGAACAGCGTAGTCAAATCTATTACCGGATGGCCCAGTTAGCTTTTGACCAGAAGAATTATGACCTAGCGATCAAGACGTATGGCTATCTGATTAAAAACTCCACGTCCAAGAAGCGTATCGAGGAGGCCAATCTGCAAATTGTTCGCTTGCACCGTTTAAAAGGGGACTGGAAAACAGCCGCCAAAAAGATTCGGGCCATGTTGCAAGACGAGACGTATTCCAATATCTATGGTAGCTTAGAGATTGAGTTGGTAAAATTGTACCAGGTCCAGGGTAAAATTGACGAAGCCCTCACGCGCCTGGAATCCATTACCCAGGATTATCCCCGGACGGAAATTTCCGCTGAAGCCTACTATTTAAGGGGTGAAATCACTTTAAGTGAGAAATGGGATTTGGATCAGGCCTTGAAGTACTTCCGGGAGGTACTACGTGAATCGCGGCGTTCACTTTATAAAGATGCTGCCAACCGTCGTATCAAGGTAATTGAAGCTTACCAAAAAGCCCAGCAAGAATTACGGATTACCCGGGAGATGTTACTATCGGTGGCCGCGCCTCCCGACACCAGCGGGAACGATACCGTAAATACGGAGTCAACCGTTGACACCCTTCAGTTTAGGACTACGGTGGCCAAAAACCTCTATCAGTTAGGGGAGTTGGAAGCGTTTCATTTCAACCGACCGGATACCGCCCAACACTATTTTCGAGAAATCATAGACCGTTTTCCTGAAAGTGATCTCCGACCTAAAGCCATGTTCACCTATGCCTACCTTAAAGAACTGGGTGGCGATACCCTTACGGCCACTCAAATACGTACCCAAATCCTGGAGCTATATCCCCGCAGTGAGATGGCTGACTATATTCGTACTTCCCTCGGATTGCGTTTACCCCAGGGCTCCCTTCAAGAAAAGTTTCGTCAGAACGAGGTCTTGTTTACCGTACAACCCCAGAAGGCCCTGGCGGGGATGAAACGCATATTGCAATTAGATGCCCAGGGTGAGGTTGCGGCCCAAGCGGCCTTGTTCCTGGCGCGCCATTATGATGTTGATTTTTATCAAGCCGATAGTGCTTTAAAATATTACCGTTGGCTCCAGGAGTATCAACCGGAGAGTGAACAGGCGCTTTTCTCCGCGCCCCGCCTTCAATTGCTGACTACAATTTTAACTCCGGCGACCTCCGATACTACCGCGGAAGAGTATGGTAATTGAACAGACCCGCGTCCTGGACAACAAACAAGTGGCCCAGAGGCTTTATTCCTTACAGCTTTTAGCACCACGAATCACCTCCCAATACCAGGGGCCGGGTCAGTTTGTCAGTTTAACCATCGGTGCCGGGTGGGAACATCCGCTCCGTCGCCCTATGAGCATTGCCAGCGTGGAAGGGGAGACCCTTACCCTTTTGTACAAACCCGTGGGTGTTGTGACCAATAGGTTAACTACTTTACACACCTCGCAACTGCTTAATCTCCTCGGTCCCCGGGGCAACACGTTTACTCTTGGGCGGGATGATGACTATCCCCTTTTAGTGGGAGGTGGCACGGGCCTGGCGCCTATTCTCAATCTACACTCCTTGCTAAAGAGGCATGGGCGGGAATATACTGTGATCTTAGGTGCCCGTACGGCAAAAGAACACTTCCTCACACACCAACCCCAAAATCATGTTTTTCTCACGACGGATGACGGTAGCCTGGGAAACCCCGGTACCGTTATTCCTACCCTGAGAGAAGAATTACAAGGCCATCCCCGGGCGTGCGTATATGCTTGCGGTCCCGTGCCCATGTTAGCTGCCGTGCAGACGATTGCTGAAAAGGCGGGTATTCCCACGCAAGTTTCAGTAGAAAGTTACCTGGCCTGTAGCATGGGGTTATGCCAGAGTTGCGTCATTAGACGAAAGGTGGCTAATCCCCAAGAACATAGTTATCACCAGCGCTATTCCCTGGTATGCGAAGACGGTCCCGTTTATCGTAGCGAGGAGGTGATCTTTGATTGATCTCAGTATCCGTTTAAGTACAGTTACCTTTCTTAACCCGGTCTTTACTGCTTCCGGGACGTTTGGCTACGGCCTGGACCTACCCGAATGGGTGGACCTGCATCACTTAGGTGCGATCATCACCAAGTCCATTACCCTCCATCCCCGGGAGGGAAATCCTCCCCCCCGTGTCGTAGAGACGCCCGCGGGAATAATCAATTCCATCGGCCTGGCCAACGTGGGCGTGGAACACTTTGTACAGGAAATACTACCCCAGTATGAATCCTTTCCCTGTCCGGTCATTGTCAACATTGCCGGTTCTACGCAGGAAGAATACGAACAGGTTTTGAAACGCATAGAGTCGGTTTCTTCCCCGATTGTGGGGTACGAAGTGAATGTTTCTTGTCCCAATGTAAAGGCCGGGGGTATGGCGTTTGGCGTACGGGCGGAGTTGACTGCGCAACTGACAACCCGGTTGCGAGTCCTTACCGACCGCCTGTTGATTGTCAAGCTCAGTCCCAATGTCACCGACATTACCTTAATCGGTAAAGCGGCCCAGGAGAGTGGTGCTGACGTCCTTTCGGCTATTAACACGGTTGTGGGAATGGCTATTGACCCGTATACCAAAGAGAGTCAAATTTACACCACTTATGGTGGTCTCTCCGGGCCAGCGATTAAACCCATCGGTATCGCCTGCGTGCATAAATTGGCCCAGGCGGTGGCCATTCCGATTATTGGTATCGGTGGCGTTTGCACTGTCCGGGATGTTGTGGAGTACCTCTTAGCCGGAGCTTCGGCTGTCCAGGTAGGAACGGCCCATTTCCGAGACCCGGGAATTAGTGTGGAATTAGTGAAAAACTTGGAACACTATTGCAAGGAACAAAACCTGCTCCGTCTGAAAGACCTCATCGGGAAAGTGAACACCTTTTCATGAGCAGAATTCTATTCCAACTGCTTATTCTTGGTCTTCTGGTGAGTTTATTGTCCAGTTGTTCCACGGCTCCCCGGTATAGCGCGGGAACTCCAAAGTGGTCTACAACCGTAAAAAAAGGGAAGCAGACGTATCCCAAGGTCCAGTACGGTATCAGTTCTTTTTATGGCGAAGATTTCCACGGTAAAACAACTGCCAATGGGGAAGTGTTTGACATGTACGGCCTGACGGCGGCCCACAAGACCCTGCCACTCAACACCATCATCCGGGTAACCAACCTGGAAAACAATAAATCGCTCATCTTGCGCATCAACGACCGGGGACCTTACGTAAAAGGGCGTATCCTGGACTGTTCCTACGGGGCCGCTTTGAAACTCGGTTTTGTAGGGCAGGGGACTGCCCGGGTGAAGATCGAAGTCATCGAGTTAGGTGACGATGAATACATGAAACGAAAATCCTGAGGTTTTATGGCGCGCTACTATTTGACGGTGAATCCGCACGGAGGTGTTAAACTGGGATTGGGAATCCTGGAAAAGGTTAAGCCGCTGTTTAATGAAGCCGGAGCAAAGTTGACCATCCTGGAGACGGAATATGCCGGCCATGCAACGGTGTTGGCTCGTACACTTCCCTTGGAAGGCTACGACGGTTTTTGTGCCATTGGGGGAGACGGGACCCTGCATGAGGTAATCAACGGCATGCTCAAACGGGAAGATGGTGAAAAGATTCCCATCGGTCTAATCACCGGGGGGACGGGAAATTCTTTCATGCACGATATTGATTGCCTGGACCCCATGGTGGCCACCAAGCGCATCTTAACCGGTCGGAAGCGTTCCATCGACATCGCCGCAGTGGATGCGAATGGGGAGGCGATCTACGGTTGTAACATCGTGGGTTGGGGAATGGTCACGGATGTAAATTTCATTGCCGAACGGTTACGTTGGTTGGGTGGCCAGCGTTACAATATTGCTTCCGTCATTGAAGTATTACGCCACCGGCATCGGGTGGCAAAAGTCGTCATCGATGGGCGGACCATCGTTGCTGATTTTGGCTTCATCATGGCGTGTAACACCGTGCATACCGGGCGCGGAATGAAAATGGCCCCCTTGGCCCAGTTGGACGACGGACTGCTGGATTTAATCATTATCCGCAAGGGTGGCCGCATACACCTGCTGACCCTGTTTACTAAACTTTTCAAAGGGACTCACATCGGAGATCCTGTAGTGGAATATCGTCAGGTAAAGGAGTTTTCCATTATTCCCCAGGATCGCAATACCTTAAACATTGACGGAGAAATATTAGGGAGCACCCCGATTCACGTGAAAGTGCTCCCCCGGGCAATCGAAGTCTTAGTTTAAATTAAATTAGGTTCGCTGAAAGGGAGGACGAAGAGAACCGGAATCCAGTACAGTTTAGGGTTTGTTTTTTTCCCGGCGCCGTACCCAGGAACGCCGTTCGGTAAAGGTCTTTAGGCGTAGGTCGGCCCAGTCGTTAATAATATCTTTAAGCTGGGCGACTTTCTCCGGTTGATCTCCGAACGCCTCTTCCACCAGCTTAATTAAATTTTCACGGGTACCCTGCACTTCCCCGTAACTCAGATATTTTTCTTGTTTCCAGATTTGTTTTTTTTGCTGGATTTGTTGTTTTTGTTGTTTAGCCGTGTGGAAGTGTTTCCTTCGAGAATGGACAAAGGCCCAGATGATGATTAAGACAACGACGGCACCGATAATTCCGTTTAAAAACATTTTTCCCTCCCTACTGAAAAATGGGAATTCCCAAGATCGTAACCCAGTAGAAGGACACCATGATGGTGGTCACCACGATGGCCACTGGCCAGGCAATGGTGGCTGTTCGAATGAAATCTTTGGCTTCCAATTCCCCGCTGGAGTAGACGATGGAGCTGGCCGGTGTGCCAATGACCAGCCAGAAAGCCATGGACGTGGAGATCGCCAGGGCAACGCCTACTAGCGTTGGGTTGGTCCCGGAAGATTGGGCCATATCCAGCACCACCGGACCGATTACGGCCACCGTTGCGCCGGCACTCATGAGATTGGTGAGACTGGCCCCAATAATGGCTACTAAAATGATTAAGGCAATCCCGCTATTCATCCCCAGGGGTTGGACTAAGTTCATAATGCTATCCGCTAACCAACCGGCTGCCCCGGATTCCTTGAAAACGGCGCCCAGGCTAATCGCCCCGGCGTAGAGAATAATCACCCCCCAGCTTACTTTGGTTTCATAATCCTTCCAGGAAGTGAGTCCTAATAACATGTAAAGGACCGCGCCCGTAATGGCTACACCTCCTAACCCCAAGGAAAAACCCAAGATGCTCCGGGTCAGGGATTTATCCGTAATCCAGAGGTATACCACCAGGAACATGATTCCAGCCACCAACCACTGCTTCTTCGTCATTTTCCCGTGTTTTTCCAGGTCCTTGCGGAGTATGGAAACGGCTTCCGACAGATCGTCTGTCTCGGGTTTGAAGAGCAGGGGAAGGACCACGGCCATAATCACCGCCATGACGATGGTGTAGAATACGCCCATGGAGATCCATTTCAGGAAAGAGATAT
Organism: uncultured bacterium; assembly: GCA_964628055.1. Taxonomy (GTDB): domain Bacteria; phylum Fidelibacterota; class Marinisomatia; order Marinisomatales; family TCS56; genus CAZBEL01. Next base: position 9,118 of record CAZVNL010000044.1, read on the forward strand.
CAATGCCGATATTAGAAAGGAAGCCGATCATGATGGCGTTCCGGGCACCACCGGTGGGGCTCATGGGTCCGCCGATCATGCAGCCCACTGCGATGGTTACCATCAATAACTTTCCTAAATTCGGGGCCGGAATGGTGCGGTTGGTCAGGGTAAAGAGGGCGATGGCAATGGGGAGATACATGGATGCGATGGCGTGCTCTCCCACAAACGCTGTGGGTAGGGCTGTGCCGAAGAGAATGCCCAGCACGATCATCCGCGTACGCGTTCCAGCCAAATTTACCACCAACATCCCTACGCGCTTGTCTAATCCATATTTCACCAGGGTGGCGCCGATGGCCAGGGACCCGGCGATGAACCATACGGCATCGTGGGCATAGGTACGGACAATTTCCGTGGGTGGGGTAATACCAAAGAACAACTGCACCAGTCCAATCACCAGGGCCACGGCAGGCATGGGAATGGCCTCCGTTGCGAAAAAGATAACGCAGGTGGCTAACAAGGCGATAATAATTTGAATGTGTTTGGCCTTGGTGGCAAGCTCAGCAGGGGAGAGGCCAGGGAACAGAGATTCGGCCTTCTGTACCATGGAAGTAAGGGGTGGCATGGCGAAACCGATTAGAATAAAAACCCCAATGCCAATGATGAGCCAGCGGAAATTGGTGGTCTTGGCAAAACCACCTTCAGATTGCTGATTAGGGCTGCTATCCGGCATAGAAGCTGTGAGGAAACTGTCTCTGAACGCCCCAAGAGGGCAAGGCTTTTCTCCGCGGCATAACCCGGTGAAAGTTTAATTCATTAGCGGATTGTAGCTGAAAAGGAACCGGTGAATAAAAATCCCGGGATCGCTTGAACCCGGAAAACCTGTGGGGAAGTGATTCTTTTAACTAAGGATAGCGCTTTAATAATGGAGAAGACCAGAAGTAAATCACCTATCGTTGGTCAATTATGTATAAATTCCCACTAAATTACAATTTTATTGGAAAAAGAAAGTGACCATATCCATTGACTGAATTGATCCAGTGGCTCCTCGCCGGTCCGCCGTGGGTTGTTTATGGAACGCGGAAAGATTTACTGGGGCAACCAGAAGACGTACCAGAAGTGATTGCTGCGCGCCAGGCGTTGATCCAACATGCCCAGGTTGTAGCTGTGGTGAAGGAATTGGCTTCCTGGCCGGGTCCCATATTGAAGACACATAAATCGGCCGGACATCCCCTGCACAAGTTGGTTTTTTTGGCTGATTTGGGTCTCCAGGCCCATGATCCGGGTATGGAAAACATTCTTCAACGGATTTTAGCACATCGCTCCCCGGAAGGACCTTATCAGATCAAGGTAAACATAAATCGCCGGTACGGTGGAAAAGGGGTGGATCAATTTGTCTGGATGTTATGTGATGCTCCGCTGGTGTTGTACAGTTTGGTGAAATTCGGTTACGGCGAGTTATCCGCGGTACAGGAAGCCATTCATCTCCTTGTGAACCTAGTCCGTGACAACGGTTGGCCGTGTGCAGTGACTACTGAGTTGGGCAAGTTCCGCGGGCCCGGCCGGAAAAGTGATCCCTGTCCCTACGCTACCCTGGTGATGCTGAAATTACTTACTGAACTTTCGCACGCTGATAGCTTCCAGGAAGCCGTCGGGATCGGTTCGGAATCCTTGTTATCTTTATGGGAGCAGAGGCGCGAGCGGCGTCCCTATCTATTTGCCATGGGCAGTGGCTTCGAAAAATTGAAAGCCCCCCTCGTGTGGTATGATTTTGTCCACGTGGCCGATGTGCTGAGCCGCCTTCCAACCGTCTCCCAAGATCCGCGTTTTCAAGGGCTGATAACCCTTCTTCAACAAAAAGCTGACGAAAATGGTCGCTTTACACCGGAATCAGTGTGGCGCGATTGGAAAGGATGGTGCTTTGGACAGAAACGGGAACCGTCACCATGGCTCACTTTCTTGATCCAGCGTATCTTCCAACGCCTTAATCTGGTATCCCAACAAACCTAATATGACTACGACCGTTCCATCATTATATATTCAATTAGATAATATTATTAATGTATGACTTTAACTACTAAAGAACGTTTACTATGAAGGTATTCATCGCTGGCGGAACGGGATTTGTCGGGAGTTATCTTACGGAAGCATTATTAGAAGCGGGGATGACACCGGTGGTGTTAGTGCGTCCCCTACGCGCCAGCCAAGTAGTTCTTCCCCCGGGTTGTTTCAAGAAAATCGGCGATGTCCTGGAACAGGGAACGATTACCGCCGCCCTTTCCGGTTGCGAGGCTGCGATTTACAGCGCGGGGCTATTAAGGGAAAATCCTTTTAAAGGGGTCACGTTTGAAAAACTCCACCTGGCTGGTTTAATAAATTGTGTTGACAGCGCTAAAGAGAAGGGAATCAAACGGTTCTTACTTATCAGTGCTCAAGGTGTTAAACCGCGCGGTACCCCTTACCAAACCACCAAATACCAGGGGGAGCAATACTTAAAACAGCAACCCTTGGACTGGACGATTTTCCGGCCCTCCTTAGTCTTTGGTGATCCCCGGGGAAGAAGCGAATTTACCCACCAGCTCTATCGGCAGATTGTCCGGCTACCCTTTCCGGCCCCCATGTTCTTCCGGGGGCTACAGTTCAAGCAAGCGGGAAACTTTACTTTTACCCCCGTGTTTGTGAAAGATTTAGCTACCGTGATTGTCCAGAGCTTAAACCGGAAGGAGGACTATTCCCGCACCATACCCGTCGGGGGACCGGCTGAATTAACCTGGCGGGATATTATTCACACTATCGCAAAAGCGGTGGACCAGAAAAAATGGACCCTTCCCATTCCGACCTGGATTTTATGGCCCCTTCTTACATTGGTTGATCGATTCCCGTTTTTCCCCGTGAGCAGGGATCAATTAACCATGCTGTTGGAAGGCAATGTGGCAAGCGCGGGCCTTTTTCAGGAGCGGGGTATTAAACCTACCCCGTTTACAGCGGAGACGCTAAGGTTCCTTAAGGATATAAAGTAAGTCTTTAGGGGAAATCAGACCCTTTTCTAAAAGCAACTTCGCCTTTTTCGGGTAGGGAATGGGCTCGAAGGGAGCTGGACAGTTTTTAGGCAAGGTGGCAAACTGTGAGTAGCGTAAATAATCCCCCACAATCCAGACCGGTGTGTCTCGCTTTTCAGCTTCCACTACCAGGGCAGCCGTCCCGGTTTTATTGATGAAAAAATTCCGCCCGATCAAGTCACTCCCCGTAAGAACCAGGGTGGCTTGTTCCAGAACCCTAATAAATTCATTATCCTTGACTATCGTTACCTGAATCCCCACCTGGCGTAGGGTTGTAGCTAATTGTTCCCCTTCCCGCTGGGGTTCGGATCGCAGGGCAACAACCCCGGCGACGCGACCCCCTTGGTGACCTCCTAAGAGCACTTCCATTACCAGGCTGGAGTAACTGATGGTTATAATTGTGCTGTTTTTCGGAATCAGGCTTTGGCCAAGGCGGTAAAGGGCCTGGCGATTATCTTGGATTTGGGCTTTCTTATTTTTCAGTATCGACCGTATTACTTGGGAGGAATATTCTCCCCTAATATCCCAGTACAGGTTTTGGAAAAGCCCCATGACGGGAAAGCGCTTCATGAGGGCTTGGAGACCCTCGTAGGTTTTCTCCCATATCTTTTCATTGGGTAACGCCAGGAAAAGGTCCAGGGCATCCTGGTAGATTGCCGTGGCACCCCGTTGGTTATCTTGTAGCAGTTGTTGTAAAGATGGCATTTGTGGACCAAAACTAATTTAAATTTACTGCCTTTAACTATTTCAGCGGAAGTGGCCCTTTGGCATCGACGTTGTGAAGGGCTCTACAGGTATATTAGATTCCCTCGTGGATAAAGGTCACCAGCGTTGGCGGTTTGCCGTGGATCGCGGAGGCACATTCACCGATGTGTTCGCTATCGATCCCCAGGGACGAGTCTATCTGGAAAAACTGTTGTCGCAGTCCGAGGCCTATTCCGATCCGGTCGTGGAAGGCATTCGTCGCATTCTGGAGGGCGCTCCCGGGCGACGGTCTTTAAATTCGAAGTATATCTCCTCCGTTCGCGTGGGAACCACCCTGGCCACAAATGCCCTGTTGGAGCGTAAAGGAACCCCGGTAGCCCTGTTCATCACCCGGGGATTTCAGGATCTCTTAGAGATTGGCAATCAGGCCCGGCCGGAGATTTTTTCCCTGGCGATACGGAAGCCGGAGATATTGTATCAGAGGGTAATCCCGGTGAGGGAACGTATAAACGCCCGGGGCGAGGTGGAGATTCCCCTGGACGAGGAAGCGACCCGCCAGGCATTGGAAAAAGTCCTTGTTGAAGGTTTTACCTCCCTCGCCATCGTTCTACTGCACGCCTGGAAAAACCCCCACCATGAACAATTGTTAGCCCGCTGGGCGCGGGAGATCGGGTTCCCTAATCTTTCGGTCTCGCACCAGGTGATGCCAATGATTCACGTAGGAGGCCGAGGACAGACGACCCTGGTGGATGCCTACTTAGCCCCTGTATTACATCGTTACGTGTCTCAACTGCAACGTCTTTTACCGGGAATTCACATTGAATTCATGCGGAGTTCTGGAGGATTGATTCCGGCGGATAATCTGCGTGCTAAGGATACCATCTTGTCCGGTCCTGCAGGTGGCGTGTTAGGTTACGCTACCCTTGCCCAACGGAAAGGGATTGAGGAAGCGGTAGGCTTTGACATGGGAGGCACTTCCACGGATGTTTCTCGCTTTGGGGGCGAACTGGCCCGGGTGTTTGAAACTACGGTGGGCGGTGTACAATACCTTACCGACCAATTGGACGTAGAGACCGTGGCGGCAGGTGGGGGATCGATACTCAAGTTCAAAGACCAGCGTTTTCAGGTAGGGCCGGAATCGGCCGGAGCCGACCCGGGTCCAGCCTGCTACGGTCGCGGCGGCCCCCTGACGCTCACCGACGCTAATTTGGTTTTGGGTAGATTGGCTCCCGAATTGCTGCCCAGCACCTTTGGCCCTGATTACCGACAATCCCTAAATGTAGACCTGGCCCGGAGAGCGTTTGAAAAGTTAACCGCTCAGATAAACGCGACCCTGGGAGGGAAGCTTACGGTCTACGAAGTCGCCGAGGGGTTCTTGGAAGTGGCGAATCAAGTGATGTGCCGGGCCATTCGCCGGGTTTCCGTGGCACGGGGTTATGATCTACGTCAGCACACGCTCGTTTGTTTTGGGGGGGCGGCTCCCCAGCATGCTTGCGCCATCGCCCGGTTACTGGATATGCAACAAGTCGTCATCCACCCTTACGCCGGCGTCCTCTCCGCTTACGGCATCGCCATGGCTGAGCGGTCTGAACGCCTATCTCGCCCCGTTATGCGTCCCTTTGATCCGGCGGTCTATAAAGAAATCCCCAAAATCCTGTTATCACTCCGTCGTCAACTTCGTGGTTGTTTTCAACACCTGGCCGGACGACGGTTACGTTATTCAATTTACCTGGACTTGCGTCCCCAGGGCAGTGATACCTTTCTTACGATTCCCGTGGGAACTCCGGCGCGGTTGCTGGCCTACGAAGAAATCCTGGCCCGGTTCAAACAACGCTACCATCGACACTTCGGTTTCATTCCCCGGAAAGCGACTTTAGAATTGGTCAATATTCGCCTGGAGGGACTTTTGCCGGGGAGATTGACTGTAAAGGAAAAGTCACCATGGTCAACGAAAAGGATGCCCGGGGAAGAAACAGTGACTTATCGAAAAGTCTTCTTCTCGGGGAAAACATATCAAGCCCCGGTTTTCTTTCCGGATAATCTATCGCCAGGGAGGACGATAACCGGTCCCGCCTTAATTCCCCAACCCCATTCTATGGTGGTGGTAGAACCCGATTACCGCGCCCGGGTGGATTCTGAAGGAGCCTTGCGCCTGGAGTCGCGTTACCGCAGAAAATTATCTATTACTCCCCGGCGCGATCCGGTGCTGTTGGAAGTATTCAACCATTTGTTTATGAGTATTGCCGAGCAGATGGGTTATACCCTTGTGCATACGGCTCATTCCGTGAATATGAAGGAGCGTTTAGATTTTTCCTGCGCCATTTTCGACCGGGAAGGCAATCTAATAGCCAACGCCCCCCACATTCCCGTTCACCTGGGAGCCATGGGGGCTTCTGTCAAGTACCTGTTAGCCCAGAACCGAGCGACCATGCAGCCTGGCGAGGTGTACATGACCAACAACCCCCACCACGGAGGGAGCCACTTGCCGGATATTACGGTTGTGTCTCCTATTTTTAATGGGTCAAAAGAGCCTCTCTTTTTCGTGGCTAACCGGGGCCATCACACGGACATTGGCGGGATCACTCCCGGCTCCATGCCCCCCTTCGCCACGCGACTGGAAGAGGAAGGGGTGATTATTGATAATTTCCTCCTGGTTTCTAAGGGACGATTACGGGAAAAGGCCTTGCATCGGTTACTAACAGGGGGACCTTATCCCGCCCGTAACCTGCCGGAACGCCTTTCCGATCTCCAGGCCCAGGTTGCCGCCAATCGCAAAGGCGAGCGGGAACTGAAGCGGTTGGTTCGGCGGTATTCAGAAGCGGTAGTGTTGGCCTATATGCAACATATTTGTGACAATGCCGAGGCAGCCATGGAACGAGCATTGAAAGATTTTTTACAGGGTAAAGAACATTTCGATAGCTCCTTTACGGACCATTTGGATGATGGGAGTAAGATTTGTGTTCGTGTGTGCATTGACGATAATAAGACTCCCCGGATCACTTTTGATTTTAGCGGGACCAGCGGGGAGTTAAAGGGTAATTTAAATGCGCCTCCCGCTGTGACCCGGGCGGCAGTGTTGTACGTCTTGCGAACCCTCATCGATGAAGACATTCCTTTGAACGATGGCTGTTTACGACCAGTCACAATTCGCATTCCACCGGGGTCTTTGTTGTGTCCTTCGCCGCAAGCGGCTGTAGTAGGAGGGAACGTGGAAACGTCACAGCGGGTAGTGGATGTCCTGTTGGGCGCGTTAGGTTTAGCTGGGGCTTCTCAAGGGACGATGAACAATGTGCTCTTCGGGCGCCCGGATGGCAAAGGCGCCCAATACTATGAGACCATTGCTGGTGGATCAGGAGCTGTACGAGGATGCGCCGGCGCTTCGGCTGTCCAGGTACACATGACCAATACACGCATCACCGATCCGGAAGTGTTGGAATACCGCTTCCCGGAAATTCGCTTGGAACGCTTTGTCATACGCCGTGGTACGGGAGGCGCCGGGAAATGGCCCGGCGGGGACGGAGTGGAAAGGATCATTTTGTTTCTTCAACCAACGGAAGTTACAATTTTATCTGAGCGTAGGCGTTTTGCGCCCTATGGTATGGCAGGGGGACAGCCAGGAGCGAAAGGGGAGAACCGGCTGATTCAGAAAGACGGTCGTATTTTAAACCTGGGGGATAAAGTTACGAGGGTCCTTCAGGCGGGAGAGCGGTTGGTAATTCGGACACCTGGGGGAGGTGGGTTTTGTAGTCCAGAAGTCGAAAAGTCGGAAGGTTGAGGAGAAGGTTAAGGTAGAGGTTAAAGTAGAAGTAAAGGTTGATGTTGAGAGACCCTCTTTTTCGTTTCGCCATACAGGATGGGAAAGAGAAAAACTCTC
>CAZVNL010000045.1:0-16259 GCA_964628055.1 uncultured bacterium
ATCAGGTATTTTTTGGCATTAAACAGAATGTTGCACTTACTACTTGAATCCAGGAAAAATACAGCCAAGTATCGGATAGGTTTTAAAACGGATATCCGGCGAATTTTAAAATCAATGATCGGTTAAGAAAATTCGGTATCCCATGGGTATCCCAAAAAATGGGTTACAATTTATCGTGATTTGGTTTGATTGGGACTTTCGAACTATAGACAAAAAGGAGGCGAAAGGCCTCCTTTATCAGTGATTTTATCGTCAGTTCTCGACGGTGTACCCGGGGTCGGACTCGAACCGACACGAGCTCATCGCTCGAGGGATTTTAAGTCCCTTGTGTCTACCAATTCCACCACCCGGGCCAAAATGAGGCGTCGACCGGATTCGAACCGGTGAATCGCGGTTTTGCAGACCGCTCCCTTAGACCACTTGGGTACGACGCCAATCTCTTGTCAATAATCTTTAACTGCAGCAATCCAATAATGTCTCCCCTATCATGAATCGCGGTTTTGTCCCGATCCGTCGGGATGACGCGAAAATTGAATCAAAACGCCCATTAAATAGCACCTGAAAACGCGCAAATTTACCGTCCCTTACCTTAGTGTACAATTACACAAAACGAAAGAGTAACTCCCGAATGGCCTCCACTTTTACCTGCAAGGCCTGTATGGCTCTTAACTGAAACCAGAGCTGCAACGACAGAGATAGAAAACCGGTAATGACGATGATGTACAGGTACTTAATGTGTTTTTCCATGGAAAGATTCCTTACTAAAGTTGTATTTATTCGTAATTTTGCAAGTGGATCTAACACGCCTAAACATTTACCAACGCTTACGTGATTTCGACGTTCCCGCCGCCGTCCTGGACGAAATCTTTGCCCACGAAGAAGACCTCGCCATCCTGGAAAAGGCCTGGAATGACCTGGAATCTACCAGCCTCACCAACGATGCTATCGCCCGGGAAATAGCCGGGGTAATCTTCGACGAGTTAGGGTTCCACCCCTATCAAAAACCCGACGAAAAGTAATTCATAATGACGCGGGAGGGTTCCTGCTCCGATAGTACCAGATCATACCGTAAACGATGCAGTTCGTCCAGACTTTCCTCAATACCCTGCACCTGCTCACGGACTTGCGCCCAGTCCAATGGTTGCAACTTCAACTGCATCAATAAGCTATCACACCGCTGAACGACCACCCTCTGTAACGCCGACCGGGGTTCGTCACTGTAGAATACGGGATCACTTTCTTGCTGTATGATGATTTTCGTAATGATCTTCTTCAACGGTTGCATGCTAATCCCGGCATTTATAGAACTCTGGGCGCAAAGACCAGTCAAAATAACTACCGTTCCTATTAACCGGTGCATTGACGTTATAACCCGAGACTTTCCACCAGGGCCTGCGTATTGGGTTCCCGGCCTAAGAATGTGCGCACTAAATCCATGGGCTCCTGGCTACCCCCGGGGGCCAGGACCTCCTCACGGAAGCGAAGACCCACATCGGGATTCAGGATTCCTTCCTGTTTAAAGACCGAAAACATATCCTGCGCCAAGACCCGGGCCCAGGCATAACCGTAATAGCTAGCAGCATAGCCGTTCAAATGCCCAAAGCTGGCGATGCGAGCCGTACCGGGGGTTTCTTTCCAGGTGAGGATTTCATTATGCAGCCGCCGGGCCACATCCAAGACTGATTCCGCTCCCTGGGGATCCCACTGATCATAAAGGGTTAAATCCAACATTCCCAAGAAGACCTGAAAGGAATAATCCCCTCCCGAAGAGCGGTTCTTTGCCGCCAACATTTTGTCCAGTAAGGTATCGGGAATTACTTCTCCCGTCTGGTAATGACGGGCAAACAGCTTGAGTGATTCTTTCTCCCAAATCCAATTTTCAAAGATCTGTGAAGGGGCCTCCACAAAATCACGATCGACGCTGGTGCCAGAATAGGTCCAGTAATCTACGGTCGTAACCATTCCGTGTAATAGGTGGCCAAACTCGTGGAAAAAGGTTTCAACTTCCCCATTGGGACCATGACGTAAGAGCGAGGGCCGCTCCGGGGTTGGCTTGGGGAAATTGCACACCAAAGCCGCCATGGGGTATTGATACCCATCCGCTGTACGTTTCCCTTTGCGAATGCTAAAATGGGCAGCATGACTGTATTTCCCTTCCCGCGGATAGAGATCCAAGTAAAAGTAACCTAACTTCTTCCCGCTCTTCGTATCGTAAACAGCGTACATGGTGACATCCGGATGCCACACGCTGAGGTTCTCCACGGGCCGGTATTCCAGTCCTAATAATTTCTGGGTAATAGCAAATAGCCCCTGACGCACATTGTTCAGCTCAAAATATTCTTTGATAAGTTCATTGTTTAACTGGTACTTGCGCTCATCCAAGATGTTTTCGTAGTAAAACATGTTCCAGTAGTTGATCTCGTCATCGTCTTTACCCGTCAACTCCCTTTTAATGGCCACAAGTTCGTCGTGTTCAGCCTGGGCTTTGCGACGCAGATTATCGCGGAGTTCCTTTTCGAAAGACCACACGACTTCCGGTGTTTTGGGCATCCGATCTTCTAAAAGGTATTCAGCATAGGAACGATAACCCAACACATGGGCCAGGTTCTGGTGTTCCTGGACAAGTTTAGGAATCACCTTTAGGTTTTTATCGGCGGCGCGGTTCAGATATTTTTCCGTGAGGTCCCGGCGGGCGCTTTCAGATTTGGAATAACGCATGAAGGGCATCCGGGAAGGTCGGCTTATATCGATCTTGTACAATCCGTGGCCAACGGCCTTTTCCTTTTTATACCACTCCGGGAGCCCTGCCATATCCTCTTCGGTGACGATTAGTGTATCGGTGTAATCGGTAATGTTTTTATCAAACTCTAATCCGATCTGGTCGATGCGGTCTTTGATCACCTTCAGGGAGTCCCGTTTCTCCTTGGGTAAATCAAATCCCAACCGATGGTACTCTTTTAGAATATCGGCCAAGAATTTTTTCTTCAAACCGGTGAGCGCCTTGGCTTCCGCCGTTTCTTTGTAAACCACCACCGTTTTATAGAGGTCTTCGTTCAAAACCAGGGCATTTTCCCACTGGGAATACTTGATCAGGGCCGAATCACAGGCCGTCCGCAGGGAAGCATCGGGATGCACTTCACTCATGAGGCCAATGGGATTCATGATTCGATTGGTAAAGGCAAACAGATCATCCTTGGCTTGAATGGTGTTTTCAAACGTCCGGTCTTCATCGGGAACGGAGAGAATGTCGACCAACATTTTATCCCCGGTAGCGATAGCATAGTCCGTGGCCGGGGCGATATGTTCCGTTTTTAATGAAGCAAAATCAATGGGCTCGTTAAAGGGCACAATCAGGGGATTGGGGGGCGGAGTTGCGGAGACCGGCTCTACGGAGGGTTGATCCTGTTGCGGAACGGTAGTACAACTGGTCAGTAGGAGTACCAATGGTAGGATAATCAGTTGAAATCGTCGCATCATTTTCCTTTCCTGTTTAAAATGAATCGGTAATTTGTTCTCCTGATTTAAATCTCGTCATTTAGAAAACAATCGGTTTGTGTAAAAGACCAGGAGAATCGCGGTGGTGAAATAGGCCAACGTTGAAGAAAATCCTTTCATCATGTGGTCGGATTCATAAGACCGTGTGCGCCATTGCTGTTCAAGGTTATTAAGGGTAGCTTTGCCCGTGGGTGTATGGCGACAACGATAGACCTCCCGCAGAAAGAAAGGCAGCTCCCGCCACCGCAGAGATTCCAACCCTTCCCGGCTCACTTTCTGAATCAAAGGTGCAATGCAAGGGGATGGGAGGGGCTCTTGATCCTGGGCCGGAACCCAGGTAACGAGTAGTACCACGCCCGTAATGAATACTAGACCCTTCACCAGCCCACCACCAAACGGACAGTAAACAGGGGTAGCTTATTAATTTTCAATTCGGGCCCGCGCACCTGTTTTCCCTGAAATTTCCATTTCTTGGCGTTGTAAAAATTGTTCATAAAGCCCGCTTTCCCGTCCACCGCTAACCAGGGGAAAATATAAAAGCGTAAACCAACAAAACTGGCAAACCCAAGCCAATAGGTGGTCATTTTGGTTGTATGGGGGACGGAGACGGACGGGTTTCCATAACTTTGTAACAGGGTATCCCACTGAGCGTAGTTGGTCTTAGTATCCAGAGTGATTGACCCCTTATTCCACATGGGGGCCAGAGTGAAATTCAATTCCAGGCGCTTGCGAGGCTGGTAATAGGATTGTATCATCAGATAGCGGTAATGGAGATACCGTACGAAAGGGGCGTTATCTATTTTTCCCGGTTGGCGGGAAAAGATATGGGTGAAACCCACCCGTGTATTGGCATAGAATTGATAGGTGAATCCATAACCAAAAAGGGCATTTTTAGAGAAAAAAGAGGTTTTGGGAAAGAGATTATTTGATTCGAATCCCACGAGGTCCGGTTGATAATACCCAAAGCCGAGTTGAACCCCGATCTTCGGTAGGGCCAGGACTTCCCCGCTCAAGAACAGGATAATGAATAGTAAGCGAATGCGGTCCATAGAAGAGTTGAATTTAATTCAGGGAATCGTCATTATTACACCCTAATGAAGTCCCTGTTTAAGCTGCTTTGTCTGGTCAGTCTGGCCACGTCCACCACCTTCGGGGTCCTGAAAGAGGTCGTCGTTTACACCGACGGCATGTCCTCGGTGGGTCTCATCGATTCCCTCACTGCTGATTCAGTGTACTTTAACGATTTCGACACCCAAACCTCTCAGGTGAAACCACTAAAGGGCGTATATTTCATTTACAACAGCTTCGGGAAGTTGCTGTACATGAGCCGTTCCTTTCAGGATCGTCTTACCCAGATCGAAGAACGCGGTGGTATGGCTATTACGACGGAGGGGGATACACTATGGTACGACCGGGCAGCCTTCAACCATAACATGCTGGATCCTAAAGCCTTGTTCTACCAGGAGGGTGTGAAATACCCGCGCATCGTTTCTCTCTTGGATCTCCAGTTAGTTCGCAGTGACGCCAGCGTTATGGAATACTCCGTTCGAAACGGTTTCCGCATGAGCATGGGATTATTTCTATTCTCCGCTGCCCTGGAGACCTGGTTCGGCTATCGTGACCGCAAGACCAAGGAAACCACTTTTTTCCAGGGCCTGAAAATCATGGGCGCTGAAGCGGGAACGAATATAAATAGGTTTTTACCTAAACCGGTGCTCTCTAAAACCGGCCATCAATATCAATCCCTTACTTTTTTAGTCCCGGTAGGCACCATGGCCTGGATGATTTACGATATTTACTTCGATAAACGAAGCCACTACCTCGTACCCACGCAACGCACAACCCCCTATCCCCGCGATATGTTCATCTTCTCGCTGACGGAATGGATTCACGAGCGTACGGATCCCTACACGGAACGCCTTAAGAATAGTCCGACTTTTCAGCAATTAAAGAAAATCTGGCCGTTTTAGTAGGTTACTCCGTGGGTTGTTCGATACGCCTTCGGCTTAGTTCAGGGACGCCGAACAAGCGTATGACGCGGTCCCCCAGGGAGGGGCTCAATTCCGCCAGCGCCAGCAGTGGTTTGATGGGTCCCTTATTCACGATAATTTCCGGGCGATGGCTTGTAATTACCCTTAACACGGCCTCGGCCACTTCCTGAGGAGCAGACGTCCCTAAGTTGGCCGGTGCGTCCACGCCAGCGCTGGCAAACATGCCCACTTCCCCAATATATCCGGGACAAATCACGGAAACACTTACTCCCGTCCCAGCCAGTTCTTGGCGTAACCCATCGGACCAACGAATCATACCCGCCTTGCTGGCGGAATAAATGCTGTTATAAGCTACCCCCTTCTTCCCGGCTAAAGAGGCTATATTCACAATACAACCACCCTTTTCCAACATCTCCGGTAACAGCAAACGCGTCAACTCCATAGGGGCCAATAAATTCACGGTAAGGATTCGTCGTAGCCATGTTGATGAATTCAAATGGTAGTATTGGTACTACTCGACGCCGGCATTGTTCACCAGGATATCTACTGTGTCGAAGATAGAATGTACCTGATCTACCAACTCCTGTAGTTGTTCCACTTTCTGCAAATCGAAGGGAAACGACTGAAAAGAAACCCGCTGTCCTGGAGTTCTTTTTCCACCCGGTTTAACCCTTCTACCGAACGGGCGACGCCCACAACCTGGGCCCCCTGCTCAGCCAATGCTCTTGCAATCACGGTACCAATCCCCCGGGAGGCGCCGGTTAATAAAACCTTTTTACCCTGTAGCGTTTCCATAAAATTGTCCTTACCTATTTGGATTAACTCCTTGTAGACTTATATCTTAATACTTAAAGGGTAACTTAAGATATACGTCCTAATGGCGAATAACAGTAATTTTCTGGAATGACCCAGACCCGCTTTTATTAAAAAGGGCCAGTAAATACACACCACTTCCAACCCATTGTCTTTGTTCATCCCGACCGTCCCAGAAGGCTTGGTAGCCCTCCCCTGTTGGGGTGGTTTCAATCGTACGTATGACGCGCCCGGAAAGCGTCATGATTTTACAGGTGGTTTCATCCATCAAACCGTTCACCACCAAGGGGGTTGTACTGGGAATATGAAAAGGACTGGGAAATATCTCTACCTGCCTATAGGTCTTATTCTCCTTTGCAAAGGGAATTTTTAAGACGCTGATGCCCCGTGTGGTTGCAATGTAAACCAGTCCACGATCCGAATCAAAGGCCAGATCGGAAACCTTGTCGGAAAGCAGGGGACTGTTCGTCGTAAGGAAACCGTCAATCGTAGGCCAATACGACGAACTGCTCGTAAGGATATGCACCCCCTGCGTAGGGGAAGTCGTCCAGATATTCCCTCGGGGATCAAGGCGTACTTTCGATCCTTCACTGAAGGAAATGTTGGGATAATAGGTAAAGCCGTAGCTCTTGATCGGATCCAAGTCGGAAAACTGAAGGGTCATGCTGCCTAAACCGTAAGGCGTGAGCAGATATAGGACGTCCCGTGGGGCTACCACCAAAGACCACAAGGTTCGGTTGGACTGATCCAACAGGAGCTCGTCGAGATGATACCACGACAGGGGTGTAGCCGGGTTGGTTGGGTCACCCGAAAAACTCAGTAAGGTTAGCCCTCCATTCTTGGCATTCCCACTGTTAGCTTCATTTTCGAAAGCTCCAATCCACACCCGTCCCCAGGAATCAAAACCGAGACTGCTGGGAGTGAGACTCAGCGTGTTCTGCGATTCAGCTATACTAAACTTGCGCCATTGATTCTCCGGACTCCGCACTTTCAACGGCTCGTGCCGGGTCGTGGCATAGGCGTCGGCTACCCAGAGATTCCCTTGGGAATCGAACTCTAGGTCATTAACCACCATGTACTGATCCTCATAATAGTCCAGATAGGTGGTGTCAATGAACTCTGCCTCTGCAGGTTGATCCACGTCTAAGATGATGATTCCACCGCTATGACGCCGGGGCTCGGGGTAGGTACCATTGATGGCGCAATACAATTTCTCATCAACCGGGCCCTCTTCTAAATCCGCCACGACATCGCGAAAATCTACCAATACCGTCTCCGCTAAAAAAAAACCACGATCCTGCAGATTGTTTGGGACGGTAAGAAAGTGTTTGGCCAAGATATTCTTCCATTGACCATCATTGTAGATGGCCAGGCCGGTGTTAGCCCCGGTCACCAGACGGCCATCCCGTAAAACGGTAAGGGCGGTGAAATGGTTCGTGTGGGGCGCGTTGGGCATGACCCGTTCAAAGGTATGGCTTTCCAGATTAACAAAGACCAATCCCGTCTCCGTTCCAGCCACTAGGGTACCGTCCTTGGTTTCATATAAACTGTTGAACTTTATACCCGGTTGTATCTGCCAATCAATCCCAGTAGAGTTCAATTTTAGAAAACTACTATCCAAGACGCCATACAATTCTCCTCGATTGGTGAGGCTCACGTCCTGAAAAGTTTGTGCCTCGTCAAAATAATCCCAAACCAATTGTACGGGGATTGCTTCTGTTGGCGTTAATTGGTAAACTGCTCCACCGCTTATTACCAACAGGGACGCTCCGGTAATCTTGATATTGTTAATCGGTTCCAGTAAGTCAGGGTAGGGTTGTTTCCAGCTATTGGGATCTTTCAAATTGGCCGTTTTCAGTTCCCCCACCAGTAGACCTTTATCACTCCCTATATATACTCGATCAGCCATGATCTCTACTCCGGTTAGGTCGTTAATACTCACCGGCCAGTTACGGTATACATCCTTGTAAATATATTCACCATCCTGATACATGAAACTCACCAATCCCCAATCCTGATTCTGTAAAAATAAGCCCAGTATGATGGAATCCGTAACGGCAAAATCGGTTATCTCAGTCAACCTCAAGTCAAACTCGTTGCGGGAAGCCTGCGCCTTTAAATCATATTCCTGGATCAATCCTCGGGGAGTGCTACCCCCCAGCCAGAGGTTGCCATAAGGGTCCAAAGCCAGCGCCCGAATAACGGTGCTCACCAGCTCATCAATGTTTGTTAGGGTAGTAAAAGTCTCGCGATTACGATCGTAGATCAGCAGTCCGCCTTCTGTGGCGCTGATTAAAAGCGAATCTTGTTCCACGATCTGATTAATAACCAAAGGTGAGGTTAGCGAGGCCCACTCCCCTACCCGCACCTGCGCTCGAAGAATAAGGAGGACCACCAGTAATAGGATAATGAACCTGTGGAACCGCATGCTATCCTCGGAAAGGCACCGGTATGAAGCAAAGGATAAAAATCGCCAAACAGAGGTAACCAATCCGTTTATTGGCCGCTGAAAGAGGAGTGTAAATATCCTGAATAGGGGGATGTCTGGTGGTGCGCATGAGTAACAGAATGAGGGCTCCCCACACAAGCCAATTCAAGGAGAGAAAACTTAAGGGAATGAGAGCCAAGAAAGCGATCTTGGCAATGTATTGATGCTTCTCCCCTAACATGGCGTAAGCGATATGGCCTCCATCTAATTGACCGATGGGTAGCAAATTCAACATGGTTACTAATAATCCAATCCAACCGGCGAAGGCGATGGGGTGCAACATAATATCCTGAGTCTCCCCTAGACCGGGATACAAAAGAGCCGTGAATAGCTTCATCAACAGTGAATCCCCAAGGATAATTCCACCCGTGCTTTCTACAGTCTCAACGACAGTGGAAAGGGAGAGGCCGACAAGGAGCGCGGGAACAGCGACAATGAAACCAGCGATGGGGCCCGCGGCACCGATTTGCAAGAGGGCGTCGCGACGATAGATGGGAGACTTGATTTTTATGAAAGCCCCGAAGGTGCCGATGAGAAAAAGAAAGGGAGGTGCGGGAAGAAAATAGGGCAAAGTGGCCTCCACATGGTGTTTTTGTGCATAATAATAGTGTCCGAACTCGTGACAGCCCAGGATGAGTAACAGGGTAAAGGCAAAGGGAATTCCCAGAGTAATGTCAGTGAGACGCGTAAACGGATTTCCCCCCTCCATCATGGTGCCTGCCAATAGGGTAGTTGCTACGGTGAGCAGAAAGAGAATCAGATTGACACGGGGGATTTTGGGAATGCGCAATAAGACCTTGTCCTCTCGGGCATCCATGCGGATATATAATTCACCGTTCTGCGTCCATATTTCATATTCAATCGGTTCATGGTTTAAGATGCGTTCCAGATCACGAACGGAGGCTCCTAAAATGAGCGTCCCTACGGCTATCCAGCTACTATTTGACCGTCCCACCTGGCGGGTGAGGAAGCAGCTCCCAATGCGGGCTAATAATTCTCTAAACTCAGTCTCGGTCATAAAAAAAGTGTTCCCTTAAAGTAATCTACCTTTCTACTGAATCCAATTCCAAATGTTTCTCACTCCCCAACACATCTTTGACTGTATAGGTGACGGTAATTTTCTGTGATCCGAGAGCTCAGCTGCGAGGGCGGGTTATTCTTTTCATTTTCCCCCATTGTTGCGAACTTTTACCATGCGAATTATCCCGTTAATCCTACTACTATCTTTGACTTGGGGACAAGAATCCTTCCGTCCCCTGGAAATTGATGTACGGCCTCGCATATTTCAGGATTCGCTCCTGCAAGTCGTTGTGCAAGTGGATAACCACACACAGCGGAATATTACTTCGTTAGAAGGTTTTTTAATCACTGCCGAACCAGACGGAAAGATTCTCCAGGAGGTGCGGTTGGTGCTCCGGCATAGTTATGAACCCGCACTGCTTCCCGGTATGTCTGTCTCTCGCAGCAAGCAGTTTTCCTATCAACCAGGAGTCAAACAGTCCTATTTTTTCCAGGTAGGTAAAGTTACATTCGCCAATGATTACCGTATTTATACTTACCACCCTGCGGTGGGATTTTTCCGCGTAGACTGAGCAAAAGCACTCGGCAGAGGTTTTTATATGATTACAAATTTACGGTAAATGCTGATTCATTCCCGGGGGGTTGCCTGGCGATGTTTCTCCACTTTTTCCTGGAGTAACTTTGCAGGAGACTCCTCTTCCAAGCGCAACAAAAGATCATTGATCCAAAATTTCGTCTGCTGGACATAGGCATCAACGATGTTGAGGGGTACCCGCTGGGCATACATGTTGGCGATGATCATGGCTGAGGGCAGGGGAACATAAACGTTTAACGGATCGGCATAGAAATAATCCAGCGAGCGAACCAGTTCCCGCGTCGAAAGGTAATCAATGGTCTCCCCATACAGGCTATCGGCAAGGGCTTGTTCTTCGGCCCAGGTCTTCAAGTAAAAGAATAACCGGCCGTCCTGGACACCGTTCACGTAAGCGGCCTTGATACGATAGGTCATTTCGGGATTATTGTTAGCTAAACCCGCTATTCGCTTCCAATCGCCACCATCCCAGAAAAGACGATTCTGTACCTGGGCGTTGAGCGGAATGGTAGCCAACGTTAAACTTAAGAGAATGACTTTGTGGAACCATGCATTCATTCTGTTAAATTTAAACATAGCCTTTGTGAATAGCTTCTTTTTCATCGGATGTACACCGTTTTGATATTGACAAATTCCAGGATTCCGAAGCGCGACAATTCGCGGCCATAGCCCGACTGCTTAATGCCCCCGAAGGGTAACCGGGGGTCGGAACGGACAAAGTCATTCACAAAGCAGCACCCGGTTTTTAGGGTTCGCGCTGCCAGACGTTCACCACGGGTGGCATCGCCGGTAAAAACCGCCGCGCCCAAGCCAAACGTCGTTGCATTGGCTAAGCGGAGCGCATCTTCACCATTACGGGCAGTTATGATGACGGCCACCGGTCCAAATAATTCTTCGTCAAAAGCGGGCATTCCCGGGACTACCTTCGTCAACACGGTAGGAGGATAAAAAGCCCCCCTCCCCTCGGGAATAAAGCCCCCTAATTTCAACTCCGCCCCCTGGGCAATACTTCGCTGAACCTGGTCATGGAGCTCATCACGCGCTTTAACATTCACCATGGGGCCTATATCCACTTCTTTCTCAAGGGGGTTCCCCATGGTTTGCCGGGACATGTGGTCGATCATGAGTTTTTCAAAAGTCTCCTGCACCGCTTCTACCACAATCAAGCGCTTGGCAGCAATACAACTCTGACCCGTGTTAATCATGCGGCCAACCAAACAGGCTTTGGCGGCGGCCTCCAAGTCGGCATCTTCCAGGATTACATACGGATCACTACCGCCTAATTCCAACACCGTCTTTTTCAGGGTACTCCCCGCCAGGGCCGCTACGGCCTTCCCCGCCGGGGTACTCCCCGTTAAAGTGACTGCCTGGACTAAGGGATGCGTAATGACCGGTTCAATGTTGCTAGAACTCAACGCCAGGTTTTTGAACAGGTTCTCCGGGAAACCAGCCTTTCTGAAAATGGATTCAATAGCCTGGGCGCACCCCAGGACGTTTGAAGCGTGCTTCAATACCCCGGCATTCCCCGCCATGAGCGTAGGGGCCGCAAATCGGAATACCTGCCAGAAAGGGAAATTCCAGGGCATGATGGCCAGAACAATCCCTATAGGTTGGAAGGTAACGTAACTCTTGCTGGCGTCGGTATCGATGGGTTGATCCGCAAGAAAGGCTTCACCGTGGTCGGCGTAATACTCACAAACCCAGGCACATTTTTCCACCTCGGCCAGGGCTTGCTGCATGGGTTTGCCCATTTCCTCGGCCATGAGCCTACCAAAAGCATCGCGCTCCTGGCGAAGAATGGCGGCCGCCTGGTTCAATTTCTCCGCCCGTACTTTAAAAGAGGTCTCTCGCCAGGCTAAAAAGGCCTCCTGCACCTGAGTTAAAATGGCCTCGGTTGCTGTCCAAGTGAGTTCTGTATAGGTTTTCAGCACCTTCCCCGTGGCCGGGTTAATACTAATTAAAGCCATGACACACCTTGCTATTTATCCAAAAGTCCCAATACATCGAAAATAAAAGTATAATTAAAGGCGATCTCTTTCAAGTATTCATAGCGTCCCGAAGCGCCCCCGTGACCGGCGTTCATATTAATCTTTAGCAGAAGTTGATTCTGGTCCGTTTTCATCGCGCGTAGCTTTGCCGTCCACTTGGCCGGTTCCCAATAGGCTACCCGAGGATCGTTCAAGCTGGTGGTGATTAACATATTGGGATAAGCCTTGGCCGCCACATTATCGTAAGGAGAGTAGGAGATCATATAATCGTAAAACTGCTTCTTCTTGGGGTTACCCCATTCTTCAAACTCGATGACTGTGAGGGGAATGGTTTCATCCAACATGGTATTGACTACGTCTACGAAGGGGACCTGAGCCACCACGACCTTAAAAAGGTTGGGTCTCATATTCGTCACCGCACCCATGAGCAGTCCACCTGCGCTACCCCCGGCGATGACTAACTGGTCCGGATTGGTATATTTTTCCTGGATGAGATATTCGGCACAGGCGATGAAATCCGTAAAAGTATTCCGTTTGTGCAGGAATTTACCATCCTCGTACCAACCGCGCCCCAGGTAGCCTCCCCCGCGAACATGGGCAATGATGTAAATAAAGCCCCGGTCCAATAGACTCAGTCGTACGGAAGAAAAGTAAGGATCGATGGTGGCGCCGTAGGACCCATACCCGTAGAGATACAGGTTATTTTTACCGTCCCGTCTCATTCCCTTGCGATAGACCATGGACATGGGAATCTTAGCGCTATCTTCCGCGGTGGCCCACAGACGCCTGGTCACATACAAGGAAGGATCATAACCACCTAAAACTTCATCCTGTTTCTTAAGCGTCCGTTCACGGGAATCCATGTCATAATCATACACCGATTTTGGCGTGACCAGCGAGGTGTACGTAAACCGTAAAAGTTTCGAACGGAAGTCCGGGTTGGGCCCACCCCATAAGGTATACACCTCTTCGGGGAAGGTGACGTAATGTGTTTTCTGGGAGTTCAGATCGGTGATCCTGATCTTTCTTAAGCCATGCTCCCGCTCGTAAACCACGAGATAATCCTGGAAAATATCCAGATAATCGATTTTTACCCCTTTCCGGGGCGGGATTACTTCGGTCCAATTCTCCTTCGACGGTTGCAACACAGGGGTGACCATTAATTT
Source organism: uncultured bacterium (assembly GCA_964628055.1). Taxonomy (GTDB): domain Bacteria; phylum Fidelibacterota; class Marinisomatia; order Marinisomatales; family TCS56; genus CAZBEL01. Next base: position 13,554 of record CAZVNL010000045.1, read on the forward strand.
GAAATTCAAAGCATCATCGTTGGTAAGGACGTAAAACTGATCCCCTCGGTGGGCTACTGAATATTCCATCCCCTGCTGGCGGGGCTGGATGACTCGAAATTCACCATCAGGATTGTCTGCCCGAAGAAATTGTACTTCCGAAGTAATTTCACTTTCGAGGTTCAGGAATAAATAGTCTTTGCTCTTAGACTTAGAAATGTCCAGGTAAAAACGTTCATCCTGTTCATGGTAAACCAAAGGATCCTCGCTAGCAGGTGTCCCCAGCCGATGACGGAACACCTTGTAGGGACGATGGGTTGTATCTAATATATTGTAGAACAAGGTCTGGTTGTCATTCGCCCACTCTACGGCCGTATAGGTATTGTTAATTACATCCGGCAGAAGCTGGCTTCGTTCCAGGTCCTTTACAAAGAGGCGATATTTTTCCGCTCCGGTGGTATCTATGGAATAGGCCAGTAACTGGTGATTAGGACTAACGGTGAAGGCTCCTAAACGAAAATAAGGGTACCCTTCAGCCAGGACATTCTCATCCAGGATAATTTCCTCGGGAGCCTCTAAACTACCAAACTTGCGACAGTGAATAGTGTACTGTTTCCCTTCTTCGGTGCGGGTATAATAATAGTAATCATCTATTCTAACAGGGACGGAAAGGTCGGTCTCTTTAATCCTGTTTTTCAATTCTTTATATAGCTGCTCTTGGAATGCTTCGGTGTGTTTCATGACCTTTTCCGTATAAGCATTCTCGGCCTTAAGGTATTCCAGAACCGCCGGGTCTTCCCGATTGCGCATCCAGTAGTAGGGATCAACACGACGGTCACCATGAACGGTGACGTCGTGGGGTATTTTCTTCGCTGTGGGCGGTTGGGGCATTTTATCTTCCTTACCAGCAGTATTGGAGTGTTGAGCCAACACGAGTGTAAGTAATCCTAGTGTACAAATTAAGGCTGATTTTATGGTGATTAATCGCATGGCCTGTTCCTTGGTTTATGAGAATGAAACCTCTCTAAATAAGCGTTTTACCACATTGAATATTACCGATTTCCCTGAAAAGTGTCTTACGAATTCAGGTGGTTTAGTAAACATTAGCTATTGATGGTTTATTGCTTCTTCAGCACTAATCTGGTGGCGAATTTATCCCGCGACAGGGTACGGCGTTTGCGGAATCGATCAATAAAATAAAAGGGTGAATAAGCCAGGAAGAAATGCAGCAGAGCCACGAACTCGGCGGTAAGGATATACCAGGGCCAGTGACCCATGTAATCCAGCAGACTGGGTACATGCTCTCCCAATTCATTCACTGGTTTGCCGCAAATCCAGAAATAATTAGCATCCAAAATGAGATTTACAAAGATAGTAATAACAAAGAAAACATTAAGCGCCACAAAGGCGCGCCAGATACTCCTTCCCGTGGGGCGCATTCCGTAAACCACAGTAGCATAAATAACCGCCAAAACCAGCCCGTTATGACCTACCCAAAAACGAAAATAGTGAAAATGGGGGTAGTCTGCGGCGATATCCGGGGTAATAGTCCCCTGCAAGACACCTGACAATCCCCAGAAAAAAAGGATTTCATAAACCCGATAACGCCGATAGACCATCACCAAGGGCATGGCTAAATTCGCCAGGCGACACAAATGGAAGGGAAGGTGCAAGCGCATATCAAAGGTTCCGGCCACCAGTTCCAGAACCACCCACAGTAGATAATTCGCCATGACCAGGTAACCGATAATCATTCCCAAAACAGATTGTTGGCGGGGAGTGAGGTATTTTTTTGCTCCCCAGGGAACAAAAATGATGACTATAAGGGATATTAACGCACCCCAAATATGCGACGAACCGAAGAGCTGAAACGCATCAAACGTGTCCATATAATTATGAACAGCTTCCCGGAAAGTAGTAATACTATCCATCATGATTTATTACCACCGATGGACCTTCCTGTTTATCCAGAAAACTACTGGTACTAACCGGATAAAGAAAAATGGAGAATACGACACTGGCCCTATGAGTTTGATCCTGCTTTGTGCACTGCCTTTTTAATCTGGTCACTTCCCACCCAGAGAAATCCCAGTGCTAAGATCCAAATGTGACTGAAAGCCGCTCCGGTCTGTTTTAGTTGATAGCCCCAATAAAAAACCACCGGGACCGCTAATAAAAGTAGGCCCCCCACGATCAATTGTACTTTCCAATTGATGTTTATTTTTTCCATGGTGATTGGTAACAACAAATGGCTTTTCGGGAAAGGAGCGCCCAAAAACAGGCCGTTTATTATTCTCTAAAGGGTTACGTTTACCATAGAAAGTAGCCTGATTAGATAAACCAAACAATTTGAAAAACTTCCATGAATTTGGAGCTCAATGCAGTTCTTAGTCTGGGATTCAATTTCGACATTCATCATTTCCCTCCCTTTCTACCCAACCGTATTGCCATTCCGCGGGAGACACGACCGAGGAATCTACCCTTGGGAATTATTTTACTCTTTTGTCAGTCTTCTAACAGTTGCTTTTTAATAAGCCTGGTAATTCACAATTGCTTATAGTTACTTAACCAATGGATTTTTTTTAGCGAAAGTAGATTCCTCACCCCGCTAAGGCGGCGTTCGGAATGACAAACTTTTTTTATTCCTTGTCCCGTTCATTATTGCGTTCATAATAGACTCCTTTTCTCTGTTACGGAGCCTTTAAAATGTTTAAATTTCCCCTAAAC
>CAZVNL010000046.1:0-14939 GCA_964628055.1 uncultured bacterium
AGGTTTAGATAGTGACCCCGGAAGGACTCGAACCTTCAACCCATGGATTAAGAGTCCACTGCTCTGCCAAATTGAGCTACGGGGCCGAAACGGCTTGGCTCCCGATTCAACCGGGAAGTTATGCTGATCAGTACTGCGGTTCGCTTGCCAACCTGATCAGGAACCGCTAGGTTACACCAAAGAGGAGTACTTAACTGTTCCCAAGCGGCGGGAAGTTAGGGGTCCGGGACTTTTCCCCTCAAACCAAATTGCAATTTTTTGAATGGCCCGGGATTGAGGGGAAAAGTGGGCTTTTCCCTTTTTTATAACTTTGGCTATTGCACCAAATTTCAGGCGCGTGTATTTTCAGCCTGCCTTTTAAGTAAGAATTCCGTAGAAATCAGGAATTCGAAACTAAGAGGTTGGCAAGTGAAATTGTGATAAGGCTCTGGGTTGGCGCACAGAGCCTTTCTTTTTTACCGTTTAAAAACTGGGGGGGGAACCTTCCCGCCTTTACGAAATAATAACTGATATCCGCCGCGAAGATTATTATATTAAACCTGTTCTTTGACAATGGGGGCGACCGGTTTCGACGGGCTAGTAGTCGCGAGAAATGGCATGCGTCCTGCCAGGGCAGGACTGATCCTCCCTGGACCCAAGATAAGTGCCAATTACGGCCAAGTCGCTTACGCGTAATTTGACGTAAGCCGTCCAGAGTAAGATGGGTCCCTGGTCTTACTCATGGGCGTCATTTACCGGGACTGGTCAGGGCTGGCGCTTGCCCAGTCCTGATGAGATAATCGCAAGCTAATTGAAGCTGGCCGGGTCACCTGGGGCCGGCGTCAATGAACTTAACCCAGTTGACTAAGCATGTAGATGTTTCTCGAGAACCTATTCCGGACGGGAGTTCGACTCTCCCCGCCTCCACATCATAGCCTACGTCTTTATCCTGAAAGCACTAAAAGTCGGTAAACTGTATAAAGGTGCTACCATCAACCTGAAAAAACGCCTACCCGACTATAACACCGGTTAGAACCGGTGGCTCGATCCTCGCTGCCGCAAAGCCTTTACCGCGGTGGTAAGAATTTCCCATCCGTTGAAAACAATAAGAACAACGATAATCCCCGCCGTGATTTGATCCAAGCGGCGTAACCCCAAAATATAGCCCACTAAGGCAATCACCACCACGATGGAACTATACATATCCACGCGGGCATGGGTCCCAATGGCTAGGAGACCGGGAGAATTGGTTTCCCGCCCGATGGATATCTGGTAACGAGCCATAAAATAAGAGATAGCAATCGTCGCCAGACTGGACACCACCACGACGGGCACCTTGGTTAGTTCTACCACCCCTCGGCTGAGGACCTCCCGGGCAACTTCAAAACCTACATAAAATATGAAACCGGATATAATGATTGCCATAATGTTCTCAATGAGGCTGATTCCATTAGTGGCCTCCGTGTCCTCCCAACGAGTTAGAAATAATCCGACCAATACGATTAGCGAGGGGATGAGATCAGAAAAGGAATGCCACGCTGAAACCTTTAAGGCCAGGCTCCCCGATAGGTAGGCCAAAAAAAATTTCAATGCAATCAGTAATCCGTTAGCGGCCATGGCCACGATAACGGCTTTCTCTTTACGGCTCATTAGGTACTTTGCTTGGCGACGGTCCTAATTAGATATTGTGCACCACTGGGTATAAACTTCGTCTAATTGGGAGTTCCCGTGGTTTTTCTATCTTACGACATCGATCGACACGTCGTTATACAATGTCTCGTTCTCCCCCTTAATACTGTTTTCACTGGTTGTTGAATCGTAACAGTCGTAACGCGTTGGCTACCACCACCAGCGTACTCCCTTCGTGGAAAATGATCGCTATTCCAATACTGGCCATACCTAAAAGCGCCGTGGGCAATAACAAACCAATCACACCCAGCGAGACCACCAGGTTTTGCTGGATGATCCGACGGGCCTGCCGACTGAGGGCGATGGCAAAGGGTAATTTGGACAAGTCATCCGCCATGAGGGCCACATCGGCAGTTTCCAGGGCTACGTCGGTACCGGCACTACCCATGGCAATTCCCACCGTTGAGGTGGCCATAGCTGGCGCATCGTTGACGCCGTCGCCTACCATGGCAACTGCGCCATATTTAGCGGTCAAGTCGCGGATAGCGGTAACCTTGTCATCGGGAAGCAGGTTCGCGTAATATTCGCTTAGACCCACTTCCCTGGCAATGGCCGCAGCCACCCGTTCATTATCTCCGGTGATCATGATTGTTTTTTTAATGCCTAACTGTTGCAGTTTCAACAGGGTGGCTTTGGTTTCCGCCCGTGGTCGATCGGCCAGGGCCAGGATTCCCAAATAACGACTAGCGGCCATTACCAACATGGTTGTTTTACCGGTTGCCTCTAAAGCGGCAATCTGAGAAATAATCTCCTCCGGTACCTTCGTAGAAGCCGAATCGGTGAATAGTCTTAGGTTCCCCACTTTTACGAGTTTACCATCGAGTTTACCGGTGATCCCGTGACCAGTGTGCGCTTGCGTGTTTTCCACCTCAGGAAGGGTCAACTGGCGCTTGGCAGCCAGAGTCAACACTGCTTTAGCCAGGGGGTGTTTCGATAGATTTTCCACCGCGGCGGCCGTTCGGAGCAGGGTGGTCTCGTCAGTTCCATTGAGCGGAATAATGTCCGTCACCTCAGGCTTCCCGGCTGTGATGGTGCTGGTTTTATCGAAAGCGATGGCATCTAAGTGACCGAGGTTCTCCAGGTGGATACCCCCTTTAACCAAGACCCCATTCCGGGCGGCCTGAGCTATGCCCGACAGAATCGTGGCTGGTGTCGCTATGGCCAGCGCGCAGGGGGAGGCGGCCACTAACATGGTCATGGCCCGTAGAAAAGCCTCCCCAAAACTCAGCAGTCCCACTAAGGGGGGCGCAACGATGACTAAAAGAACGGTAACCAGCACCACAGGGACAAAAATCCTTTCGAAATTATCGGTGAGCAGTTGAGTGCGCGACTTTTGCGTCTGGGCTGCCTCCACCATGCGGATGACCCGGGCCAGGGTAGTATCTTTAGCCAACTTGGTCACCTCAATTTCCAGAGTACCCTCACCATTGACCGTTCCGGCAAATACCTGGTCAGACACAGCTTTTTCCACCGGGATGCTCTCACCGGTGATGGGGCTCTGGTCCACGGCAGATTGTCCCTTGATCACCTGCCCATCAATGGGAATACGTTCTCCCGGCCGGATGAGGACCCGATCACCCCGGATCAATTCTTTCACGTTGAGCTCGATAATTTGACCATCACGGCGAACTTTAGCCGACTTGGGGGTGATTTCACCTAAGGCTCGGATGGCCTTGCGGGCGCGACCCATGGCATAATGCTCTAAAGAATGCCCCAGGCTAAACAGGAAAAGTAACAACGCACCTTCGGCCCATTGCCCTAAAATACCCGCGCCTACCGCGGCGACGACCATGAGTAAGTCAATCTCAAAACGCAGATGACGGGCTGCCTTGAGCCCGTGACGGGTCGCATCATACCCCCCGCTGATATAGGCTAACAGGTACCAAGTCACAACCACCCCGTAGGGAAAACCAAAAACGTTCTCCCCCAAAAAACCGGTTAGTAAGAAAAAGCCGGAGAGTAAGGCCAGAACCAACTCCCAATTCTGTCGCGACCAACTGGTGGTCTCCTGGGCCTCGACTTCATACCCCAGAGAACACACCCGTTTAATGATTTGGTCCCCGGAGATTACAGTGCTATCGTATTCTACGCGCATTTTCTCGGCGGCGTAATTCACCGAGACGACCAAGACACCCTGCATGCGGCTGAGAATATGCTCAATGCTAGTAGCACAATCCCCACAATCCATGTTGGTGATTCGCATCGTTTCATGGTGGTAGCGTTCCGTGACGGCGGCCCCTGCAGTCTCCGCCCAACGCTCTACCTGATCCAGGGAAACCAACTGGGGATTATAGTGCAAACACAGACAGGCTTGATGATTCTCCCGATGCACATGGGCTTTCTCAATTCCTCGGTGACCTTGCAACCGCTCCACCAACCGTTCAATACACTGATCCTGCTCGTTTTCCAGGTGGGGAAGCAAGAGTGGGATTTCCAAATGTAAGATCTGCTCGGATTTCATTTAATATGCCTTGTTAAAACAGCAGGACCCCGGATCGTTTATGTTCACCAGTTTCCAATTGGGAGTCAATCCTGCTGAGGAGGTCCTTTTTGACTTCTTCTGCGTTTGGCGAATTTACCAATGGATGAGTTTGAAATTTTCCTGTTTCGTTGCTGCCCCAGCGTAAAAGTTTTTGTGGCCGTTTAATTGCCTTTAAATGCTGCAAAATTGAAAATGGCGTTCTGGAGGGATTGTTAAGGGACGTTCAAAAGGTACTATTACCTTTTCCTGGGGAAATAGTTTCATCCTACCTTCCCTGAATTTCATCATTTAATGAACCTGGCAAAATCAATCCCCTTCTTTGAAAAAATATGTCTAACTTCACCAAAAAGGACAACCGGTAATGAAAATATTATCCCTTGCGTTTGGCTTCTTCTTGCTAACTTTCACAGCTCAAGCCCAGCAGTATCCCTGGCGTGACCTGACCTACCAGGAGGCCCTTCAACAGACCGAAAGTAAATTAATCCTGCTGGAATTCTATACTGATTGGTGAAGTTGGTGCAAGCGGCTGGATGCCGACGTTTTTACCGACCCTAACATCATAACCTTTGCCCGGGATAACTTCATAAACCTGCGAATAAACGGTGAAAAGGGTGACGGTCCCCAAATGGTTAAAGAATTCAAAGTGCCCGGTTATCCCACCCTCGTCTTTGTTAATGCCAAGGGCCAGGAAATCGACCGCATCATCGGGTATCGACCCGCGCCAAAATTCTTACAGGAATTGGAACGCATCGCGAATAATCGTGGCACTATCGAATACTACACCAAACTGTTAATCAGGGAAAAAGGCAATGATTCCCTTATGGTCCAGTTGGCGGAAAAATGGGAGCAGCGGGGGGATAACGCCAGGGCGTTAAAATATTGGAAAATGGTGCTGGATAAAGGCAAGGCCTACGACGAATTAGCCCGGTACAAAATTGCCAAACACCAGGCCACGATAAAAAAATCGCCGGCACCCCTACAAAAGTTTATTAGGGATTACACCGCCAATGAATATAGGGCGGAGGCCATTCGTGACCTGATCCGCTATTACCGGGTGAACAAAGACACTCTCTCCGAAGCCAGGACCTACCAGGAACTCCTTAGCTACCTGTCAACCAAGGGTAAATTGACGGCCAGTGATCTGAATGGATTTGCCTGGCGCATGACCCAGTTAGAGCAATATTTAGAAGAGGCATTAGAGCAAGCCAAACAAGCTGTGGCTATGGTTACCGATGAGGATGCGCAGACCCGGGCACAAATTATGGACACCGAGGCGGAAGTACTCTGGAAACTCGGTCGCACCGAGGAAGCCATTGCGATCATGGAGCGGTGCATCGTATTACAACCTGACGACGATTACTATAAACAACAGCAGAAGAAATTTCAGAAAAATTGAAGAACTAACCCTCCTATCACTGCTTAGCTTCAACCGCTTCTAATTCTTCTAAGAGTTCCACCGCCCGGCGCAGGTGGGGAATAACGATGGAGCCGCCCACTACCAGGGCAATGTTCATGGCTTCCATGAGGGCGCTCCTCTCTATGGCGGCCTCATGGCAACGGATAAGGTGATAATTTATACAATCATCACAGCGTAAAACTAAGCTGGCCACCAAACCCAAAAGCTCTTTTGTAGCCGCGGGTAACTGGCCGGCAGTATACACGCGGCTGTCCAGGGCCAAAAATCGCTTGGTGTCCAGGTTCCCGGTTTCCAAAATCCGGGCATTCATCCGTTCACGGTATTCATGGAAATGTTCTAAACGATTGCTCATGGCTCATCTCTTATTTGGTATTTGTAGTGTGACATAACACTCGGTTTTGCAGTGAGAAGATTAACGCGCCGCGGGATTCAACTCGCGGTAGCGAAAGCACGACACAAGGTGGTCATTCATCAACCCGGCGGCTTGCATAAAAGCGTAACAAATCGTGGTACCCACGTAAGCAAAACCCCGTTGCCGCAAGTCGTTACTCAAGGCATCCGACTCCGGGGAACGGGTAGGGATTTGTGTGTCGGCTTTCCAGCTATTCTGGATCGTCTCCCCCCCCACAAAACGCCAGAGATAACGGTCGAAAGAAGTGCATTCTTCCTGAAGTTTCAAGAAAGAGCGGGCGTTGTTCACCGTGGCCTGGATTTTCTGACGATTACGAATAATGTTTTTATCTTGCCACAACGCTTCGATCTTCGGGGCGTCATATTGGACCATGCGTCGGGGATCAAAGCCGTGGAAGGCCCGGCGAAACCCCTCCCGCTTCTTAAGAACGATCTGCCAACTCAATCCCGCTTGAAAGGCATCTAATACCAAGAACTCAAACAATTTCCGGTCATCATGAAGGGGAACCCCCCATTCCTCATCATGGTAGGCCACCATGAGAGGGTCTTCTCCCACCCACGGGCAGCGAACCGGCATTTCTAAGGGAGCTTCCCTAGCTGACGGTATTTTTCCTGGTACTTTTTATACAACTGCTTGTGCCGATTACTCAAATCAATCTTTTTCCCCTGAATAAAAGCTTGTTCAACGTTAGTACGGATATCCAGCGGGTCTCCGTCAGAGACGAATAGGGTGGCGTCTTTCCCCGGGTCCAGAGATCCAATGCGGGAATCGACTTCTAAGATCTCCGCCACCGAGAGGGTAATGGATCGCAGGGCTATCTCCCGGGGCAGACCGTAAGCCGCAGCCATGGCGGCATAATAGGGAAGGTTACGCTGATGGGCCGCCTCGAATGGATTGCTCTTGGCCGCGATGCAGAAGCGCACACCGGCTTCATAAAGCTGCGATGGTGTTTTATAGGCCTGATCGTAATCCTCAAACCGCCGGGAGGGGTTGGAAAGGACCCCTTCATAGATAACGGGAACATCCTTTTCAACAAGGAGGTCAGTAATCCTCCAGGCGTCCTTGCCCCCCACAATGGCGATACGCACGTTCTGGCGCTCGGCCCAGTGGATTGCAGCTTCGATCTGACGAACCTCGTTAGCGTGGACAAATACCGGTCGTTCCCGGTTCACAAAGGGAAGCATGCTCTCCAGGCGCAGGTCACGCGCCACCGGTTCTTCATCGCTCTTCTGTGGATTGGTTAGGAGTCGGCCATAAGCCCGCGCTTGTTCGAAAAGTTTGTCGATTTCACGGAGCTTTTTCATCCGTTCCTCAGTCACCTCCTCCACCTTCTTCTTGGGATCTCCCGGGGTCAGGCTCATATTAGGCCAATGGAGGTGCAAGGCGGTAGGATGCTGTAGGGTTGCGTCCTCCCAGGTCCAACCGTCCAGCATCATGAGGGAAGATTGCCCCGACAAAAGCCCGGAGAGGGGAGTGACGTTAGCCAGGAGTACCCCGTTAGAGCGGGTAACGGGGAGTAATTCCGAGTCGGGATTGTAACTAACCCGCGCCTGGACATTGGGATTGATGGAACCCACTTCGGCATAGTCCGCGGTCGCTCGAACGGCGCTGATCTCTACCAGCCCCAAAGGCGTGACCGCAGTGATAAACCCGGGATACACATGTTTTCTGGCAACAGAAATGACTTCCGTCCCGGGCGCAGCCGTGAGGCCTGTCCCCAGACGAACGATTTTTCCTTGGTTAAAAAGGATATCGGTGTTCGGCCGTACTCCATTCGACACGGTATGGAGCGTGCCTCCCTTTAATAGAATGGGGTGCTCCTGGGGCGGGGCCGGAATCTGGTCTGAAGCATGTAAGGTAATGAAAAGTAAGCTAATAGTAATTAGTGTTCGCATGATTACCGGCCCTCCTCAGCTTCCATTCCCCAAATACAGGAGTAGTTACGGTAATACCTGCCTCCATACGGTCGCATAGGGGTCCCGGTCGTCTGCTTCGAAGTGAGGATTTTCTGGATCAAGGTATTGCGAAGGTCCCGGTCGCGTTGACGCAGGGCGCGGTCCCTTTCCCGGGAAAAATATTGGCGCCCGTCAATCCAAGTTTGTTCACAGACCGTATAAGTGGAAAGGGGTGGACCGCTCCATACGACGAAATCGGCATCTTTTCCCACTTCCAGGGACCCTACCCATTTATCAATTTTTAACTGTTTGGCCGGGTTGATGGTGACCAGGTTAAGGGCTTCTACTTCACTCAGTCCACCGTATTTAACTGCCTTAGCCGCTTCCGTATTCAAGCGGCGGGCCAATTCATTAGAGTCGGAATTGAAGGAGACGTTGACCCCCACGCGGGACATGAGGGCGCCGTTATACGGAATGGCGTCTATGACCTCGAATTTATAGGCCCACCAGTCGGAAAAGGTAGACGCACCGGCGCCATGCTCAGCGATGCGATCAGCAACTTTGTACCCTTCCAATACGTGTTGGAAAGCGGCAATAGTGAATCCAAAATCCTCTGCGATGCGGGTGAGCATGAGAATCTCATCCTGTCGGTAAGAATGGCTATGCACGAAACGTTGCCCTTCTAAGACCTCCACTAACGCCTCCATTTCCAGGTCCCGCCGGGGGGGAACTTTCGTCCGCTGGGCCTGGGAGTTCCGGGAATAGGCTTGCCACCGCTGGCGGTACGTTTGGGCTGCCAAGAAGGCATCCCGGATAATTTGCTCCACACCCATGCGCGTTTGAGGGTAGCGGGTCCGAAACTTATCTCCCCAGTTGGACTGTTTTACATTTTCGCCCAAAGCAAATTTAATCGTCGGTGGGGCCTTTTTAAATAAAAGCCCTTCCGGTGGCTGCCCCCAGCGCAGTTTAATGATGGCATTCTGACCACCAATGGCGTTCGCTGAACCGTGAAGGGTGTGGACGATGGTGACCCCACCGGCCAATTCCCGGTAAATAGCCACGTCATCAGCATTCAGCACATCCTGGATGCGCGTCTCGGCCGTTACACTCTGGGTGCCCTCGTTCACTGATAACAAGGCGGTGTGACTATGGCAGTCGATAATCCCTGGCGTAATGTGTTTTCCTAAACCGTTAATGATGAGGGTCCCTCCCCGGGGGAGGGCAATGTCGGGAGCAATTTGCTTTATCTTCCCCTGCTCAATGAGCATGTCCCAACCTTTTAAAACACCCTGGGGACCGCTCGTCCACAACGTGGCATCATTGATGAGAATGGCTGCTGGTTGGGGGGGCAATTCCTCGAAACCAAAGGCTCCCTCGGGGTAGAATACCGTCAAGTCACTGGCCTTTTCGGGGGGTTGCACTTTTGTGCTGTCTTCTTCGAGTGGTTTAACGCGAACGGCTTGCCACTGCCGTTCTTTCCCGCTGGCGTCGAGGGCTTTCCCTTCGGCCCTATCCTGCCCCAAGTGACCCACAAAACGGGTCACACCGGGTAAGGTTGTGCTGTCGCCTTTCATCGTCCAACTGAGGCGGTCTTCTTCGACGGTTAGTTGTTCTAACGTGTATTTAGCGCTGTCATGTTGCAGGGTGCCGGAATAGGTGGTCCCCTTCTTCTTGATGACCAGGGCGAAGGTATCGGGCATGATGAGGGTCCAGTTACCGCCAAAGTCCACGCGGGGAGCCGGTTCCACGATGAACCGTTCACCTTCTACCCAAACTTCTCTTACGGGGGCCTGTTTATCAAAATAGTCTCCGTCCACCACCACGAGGTTAGCCCAAAAACCGGGGGCAATTTTCCCTAACTGCTGCGGGAGGCCAAACTGGGAGGCTGGAATGGTAGTGAGGGCCGCCAGGGCTGCGTCGCGATCCAAGCCCCGTTCCACCGAGCGGATTAAATTTTCCCGGAAGGTGCGTTTCTTTTCTAAGTCGGCAGCCGTGAGTGCGAGGGAGAAATCCCGGGCAATTAGTCGCTGACAGTTGTCCGGTGCCAGGTCCCAGTGTTTCAGTTGCTCCGTGGTGTACTGGAGGGCCTCATAGGGATTGGCCACCTCCGGCTTGCCAGGGTAATTCAAGGGCAGAATGATAAAGGGTTTCAGTTGCACCAGTTCATTCAGGCGCCGGTATTCGTAACCGCTTCCTTTTAACCAAAGATTGAGTTGCAATTCCTTATCCAATTGTCCTACACGGAGGGCGTCTAACTCGTCTTTGGTGACAAAAATAAAGGGCGTTTTTGACGCTACAGCGCTGGCCAACGCCTCCAGGGCCCGGTCCGTGGCCACTGGTTCGTTACCTTCGGGATGCTTCTCCAGGATTTTTTGGGCTCGGGCGTACCAATCGGCATCAAGAAACGTCTGGCGAATAAGGGCCACACACCCTAAGAGGGAGTTGGGATATTGGGTACTGTTCCAGCCGCCGAATTCAAAAGCGATGACTTGGGCCGCATGATTCTTGATAACCGTGGGGGTTTTGGTAAGTTGGACGAGGGCCGATTGACCCCGAAAAATCCCCTTTCCCGGTACAATGTGGGCAGTGGTAAACCCCAGCGCGCGAGCTGCTTTTAATTCCGTTTCTTCCGGGTGGAAGAAGTTGCTGGCCAGTTCATCTGGATGGACGGAGGTGTTCCAATGGTCGTCTGAACCGGGAGGGGGTGGCTGGTCTTTTTTGTCAGCGGATACGGCCCACCAGCTATCGATGAATCCAGGGTAGATTGTTGCACCCTTGACATCAATTTCCGTCGCTTCGGGAGGCCGGGTGAGGTCTTGACCAACAGCCGCTACGAGACCGTCGCGCAGCAAAATGGTGGCGTCGTCTAAAATGGTTCCCGGTTGTGTGTAAACCCGGGCATGGGTTAGGGCCCACACACCGGGAGGGGCTTGGTGCAATCCCTCCGTGGGCGCCACTTGAGCAATGAGAAACGTGCTGAAAAATAAGACACGAATCACAAAAGAATATTTAGGCATGGGCGTTCCTCCCTAAAAATTCGGTCCTTTCAACTGATTCTTGGTAATCTGCTGGGTAAGATATTTGTAAGCCTCATCCACAGTATTACAAATTTTGAATAGGTTCAGATCTTTCCTGCTGATCGTTCCTGAACCTGCTAAAAACTCCCAATTCACTACTTTATCCCAGAAATCATTGTCAAACAGGACAATGGGGATTTTCTTGCGGATTTTCCGGGTTTGAATTAGGGTCAACAGTTCCATGAGTTCATCTAACGTGCCGTACCCCCCGGGAAAAACCACCAGGGCCTTGGCCAGGTACAAAAACCAATACTTGCGCATGAAAAAGTAGTGGAACCGGATTTCCAAATCCTCGGAGATCCAGGGATTACCCGATTGTTCCTTGGGGAGGGTAATACCCAACCCTACCGCCAGCCCCTTGGCTTCGGTAGCTCCCCGATTGGCGGCTTCCATGATCCCAGGTCCACCCCCGGAGGTGATAATGAAACGCTTTTTGCCACTCTTCAGGTTTTTACTCCAACGGGTGAGTTGGTAGGCCAGGGACCGGGCAGCTTCATAGTAGCGGCTCATGGTCAGATTCTGCTCCAGGGCTTTACGTTTTCGAGGAGATAGATTAGAAGGCACCGTTTTTAATGCTGCTTCCGCTTCTTCCGGAGACTGAATGCGGGCCGAGCCAAAAAACACAATGGTGTCCTGTATATGGTTACGCCGTAAACGCTGCATAGGGCCGAAATATTCAGCTAAAATCCTTATAGTGCGGGCGTCCGGACTGCCTAAAAACTCCCGGTCGTAATAAAAGCGTTGTTTTGAGTTCTTATTTTTCATCTAAGTCAATATCCTTCATTTTAACCAACCAGATAAGTTAAGCATTTTTACCCCAGGGATGAAAAAACCATCTCACCCCTCACCATGAGAAATTGATTAAACCTTGTTTCGTGATTTTACCCGGGTGTATTTTGTTCCGATGCGAATGCACTTCATTGCCCTGCTTCTTTTCCTCGTTGCTTGCGCCTCGCCCTTACCGGAACCGGCACCCCAAAACCCTGCCGAAACGGCCCCCTCGTCCTCACCACCGCTCATCCCCCTAAAAGCAGGACTCCTCACCGAGTATGACGTCTGGGAATTCCTAAAAACCAATCCCCCTGAGAAGGAGGTTCTGAACGAATTGGGGCCCCCGGACTCCGTCTGGGTGGATGAAGACAGTACCTACCAGGTTTGGTACTACTACCGCCCGGAATACCAGGATTATAACTCGGTGGAGATCGCTCTCCCCGCCCATCGTGTTACAGGATTTGAATGGGATTAATAATGAGAGCAACAACGAGGCCTAAACCTAACTAAACAGGTAATAGATATGCCTTACGCCACTCTTTTGCTCTTATTTTTTGTTTCTAGCCTGCTTTCCCAATCGGCACGGGAGCTCCACGACCAGGCTTTTGTGGTGGATGCCCACAACGATGTCCTCTTACGGGCCATGGAAGGAGAAGGTCTCTCTGTCCGTACAACTAAGGGACATTCGGACCTCCCGCGGCTAATAGATGGCGGCGTAGACTTACAGATCTTTGCCATTTGGGTTAATCCTTATGCCTACCTTCCTGACCGGGCCTTTCAACGAGCTTTGGACATGATTTCCAAACTAGAGGAATTGGCTCAGGCTGCCCCCCAACTTACCCTGATTCGCACCCGGCAGGATTTAGAGCCGGTCACCAGTCAGCAGCTCCTGGGAGCCGTGATAGGCGTGGAAGGTGGCCATGCCATCGAAAACAGCCTGGAGAAGTTGCGCATCTTGCACCAACGGGGGATGCGTTACCTCACCCTCACCTGGAACAATTCCACCGATTGGGCCACCTCCGCCAAAGACGAAACCAAAAAGGACAGTCTCTCTTTCCGGGGTCTTACCGACTTCGGAAAAGCCGTGGTGCGCACCTGTAACGAAATCGGCGTGTTAGTGGACGTCTCCCACGTAGGGGAACAGACATTTTGGGACGTTATGGAAATCACCACCAAACCCGTGATCGCCTCCCATTCCTGTGCTTACACGCTTTGCCCTCATTTCCGCAACTTGAAAGACGAACAACTCCGGGCCATTGCCGCCACGGGAGGCGTCGTAGGGGTGAATTTCTATCCCGGGTACCTGGATCCCTCTTTTACTACCCGGGAAAAGGCGGTAATGGCAAAATATAAGCCCCAGTTGGATTCCCTGGCGCAACAGTACGGCAAGGAATCGGATGAATACTGGTACGGGAAGATGGCATTATTGGATGCTGAGTTGGCTGCTGTAGCGCCCCCGGTGGATGGGCTCATCAACCACATCGATTACCTGGTTAAAATCATGGGGATAGACCATGTGGGTTTGGGCTCCGATTTCGACGGTATCGATGTCCTTCCCCAGGGCATAAAGGATTGCACGGATTTACCGGTGATTACGGAAAAACTCCTGGCCCGGGGTTATAACCAGGAAGCCATAGAGAAAATCTTAGGGGGGAATTTCCGCCGCGTTTTGGAAACGGTAATGCCATGAATTCAGAGCCTTCCGGTCCAATGTATACCCTGGGTCCGGTAGAGCTACTCCAACGGGACCCCATTGCCTTATTCTGCTCGGTGAAGTGTCCTGGAGAATTAATTGTAAAGACCTACGAGCTCTGTTTACGCTGGCGGCGGGAAGGCCAGGCCGTCATTGGTGGCTTTCATGCTCCCATGGAAAGGGAATGCCTGTCAATCCTGTCGAAGGGAACTCAACCGCTAATCGTAAGTCCAGCCCGGGGCATCTGGAGACGCGTACCCCCTGAATTAAAACCGGTTTTAAAACGCGGCCACCTGCTCATCATTTCGCCCTTTCCCCCGCAAGTCCGGCGCATTACCCGGGAGACAGCAGAAATAAGAAACCACTTCGTCGGAACTCTGGTCAAGGATATCTTTGTGGCCTATGCCGAACCCGGGGGACACTTGGAACAGCTGTGCTGGCAGTGGACGGAAGAAGATAAACGCCTGGTCACCTTCCAGAGCGATTACACCAGGAATTTGCTGAACCGTGGTTGGCAGATCCTTTAGGTAGGACGTTGCTCACCGTTTTTAGGCCCTTCACTTTTTACAGGGGTCTCAGATTATTATTTGTCAAGCGAGGTATAACAAAAGTTGTGGTGGTACACCTTTTTTCTTTCAAATGCCTCTCACCTAAACCTTGGAGGCATTTGAAAGAGGAGATTTGTCGAGGATTTGTTCAGAAATCCGATTTGGAGCTGTCTTCCGATTTAAAAATCACCACAAGATTTGATAGGCATCCGTTGTCAAGCCAATGGGTTAATTTTTAATTTTAGTCAGTCGAATGTAGTAAATTCAAAACAAAGTTCCTTAGTTGAGTCCGTAATTTTCTGTACTTTTGAAAAAAGGGTCACAGTCTTCTCTTAAATTTGTTTTGATTCAGAGCAAATAAAAGGAGAAAAACCATGACCCGCAGCAAGAATACAAACAAAGCAGTTGATAATCCAGAGTTTTTGAGGGAAATAATCCAGAATCAATTACAGGAGTACCTGGAGCAGGAAATTGCTCAGCACATTTTAAGAAGAATATTCTGGATAAAGTCAGACCCAAAGATAAAGCTTTGGTTAAACAGCGTCTGGATGATGTTTTTCAGGCACCTGATAAACGGAGGGGCTTTCTCCGTTTAAGACAGTTAATCGAAAATTTAGCAGGCCAATATCCCCAGGTGGCTGATCTTCTTGAAAACGACGGTGAAGATGCTCTTACCTGTTTGAACTTTCCATTACAGCACCGACGCCGGATCAGAACGACCAATGGCCTGGAGCGCTTTAATCAGGAGATCAAACGCCGTACCAATGTGATCCGTATCTTTACCAATCGGGACTCTGCTCTCAGATTAATCGGAGCTCTCTGTATGGAGCAATCAGAGGAATGGATAACTGGTCGGTAATATCTGGATATGAGTCTGTTAGATCAGGAAGAACATAAGTTAAAAACTAAAAAATCAAAGCAATCGGAGACTGTGGCCGCTTGAACCATTTTACAGAACTTTTAGGACTTGACCTTA
>CAZVNL010000047.1:0-14469 GCA_964628055.1 uncultured bacterium
ATACGGTAGGCGCTGGCGTGGTAACGGAGATTCTGGAATAAGGACTGAACATGGCTGGAAATAGCAAAAGAACCATCATCTATATCGAAAGCACGGCCAACACCGGGTACCGGTACACGATTACGAAGAGCAAACGTCGTCATCCGGAGCGAGTGGAATATAAAAAATATGATCCCGTCGTTCGGAAACACGTCATCTTCAAGGAAACGAAATAAGTTTCCCTGTTACGGAAGCTGATCGTAAGTCCCGATGAATAGGATTACCTCACAATGGAATTTGCCCTCCTGTATTACAGGGTGCGATGACAACCGACAACTTTCCATATCCTTGTATTTGACTGAAATTAGGAGCGTAGCTCAATTGGTAGAGCACCGGTCTCCAAAACCGGGGGTTGCGGGTTCAATTCCTGCCGCTCCTGCAACAAATTAATCATGCCAAAAATGAAACAAATCCAAACCCCGTTGGGCAGCGCTAGGTACTTCAGGTTGATCCAATTAATACTGGTGAGTTCATGATAAAAAAGGTTACCCAATTTTTTTCCGACGTGAACTTCGAGATAAAAAAGGTCACCTGGCCCACGTGGGATGAATTGAAAGGGTCTACGATTGTGGTGCTGGTGCTTTCCTTGGTCTTGGCCTTCTTCCTTTTCGTGGTGGATTTAATTTTATCTAAGGTTTTAAACATCCTGTTGTAATTATGGAATGGTATGCCCTAAGAGTCATCTCGGGAAAGGAAAAGAAAATCCGAGAAACACTACTCCTGGAAGTGGAGCGCAGCGGTTACCAGGAAGAGATCCTGGAGGTCCTGGTCCCCTCGGAGAATATTATCGAAATGCGCGACGGGAAGAAAAAGGTTCGTAACCGGGTCTTTTTCCCGGGTTATCTGTTGGTCAAGATGAATATGAGCAAGGAAGCCCGCTTCTTAGTGGAAAATGTCAATGGTGTTATGAGTTTTGTGGGCCCCAAGGGCGATCCCCAACCCCTGAAGCCGGATGAGATTAATCGTATTTTAGGCGTCGTGGAAGGACGGGAAGGACAGGAAGTGCTTGCCTTTCCCTTTAAGGTGGGGGATGCGGTCAAGGTAACTGATGGACCTTTCATGGATTTTACGGGATTCGTCCAGGAAGTGAATGATGAAAAACAGAAGCTTAAGGTTTCCGTGAGCATTTTCGGTCGCCCTACACCCATCGAATTAGATTTCCTTCAAGTGGAATTGGAGAAATAAGGATTTAGCCATGGCAAAAAAGGTTGTTGGATTTATCAAGTTACAAATACTTGCCGGTAAGGCCAATCCGGCTCCCCCCGTGGGACCCGCTTTGGGGCAGCATGGTGTAAACATCATGGAGTTTTGCAAGGCTTTCAATGCCGCGACTCAGGATCAAATAGGAATGATCATCCCCGTGGAAATTACGGTGTATGCTGACCGGAGTTTTACTTACATCACTAAAACACCTCCCGCAGCGGTGTTGTTGAAGAAGGCGGCGAATATCGAAAAGGGGTCCAGCGAACCCAATCGGGATAAAGTGGGGAAGGTTACTGAGGAAGATTTGCGGCAAATCGCCGAATTGAAAATGAAAGATTTAAACGCCAATACCATTGAAGCTGCCGCTGAAATGATCCGGGGCACGGCACGTAGCATGGGGATCGAAGTCCAATGAGTCCGAAGAAAAAATCCAAACGTCAAAAGAATAATTATGCTCGCATTGATCGCACAAAAACCTACGCCTTGGATCGGGCGCTGGATCTGATTCAAGAACTGAATCACGTGGGATTTGATGAGTCGGTGGATATGGCCATTAATTTAGGTGTTGACCCCCGCCATGCTGAGCAAAATATCCGGGTAACCACCAGCCTGCCCCATGGCACGGGTAAAAAGGTGAAAGTTTTAGTCTTGACCCGGGGCCCCAAAGAAGCCGAAGCCAAGGAGGCTGGGGCGGATTATGTTGGAAACGACGACTATATCGAAAAGATAAAATCTGGCTGGGTGGATGTGGACAAAATCGTGGCTACCCCCGATATGATGCCGCTTCTGGGAAGATTGGGTAAGATTTTAGGACCGAAAGGACTCATGCCCAATCCCAAGAGTGGAACCGTGACTATGGATGTGGCCCAGGCAGTCCGCAATCTCAAGGCGGGGCAAATAGAATTACGCGTCGAGAAGAATGGAATCATTCACACTTCTTGCGGAAAAGTGTCGTTTTCCAAAGAGGCCCTGAAGGAGAATATCCGCACCGTTTATGAAACGATTCTCAAGGCCAAACCAGCAGCAGTTAAAGGACAATATCTAAAGAAGATAACCCTGTCTTCTACCATGGGACCGGGGATTAAACTGGACCATACAACCATAAGGTAACCCACCATGCCCAATCAGAAAAATATTGATCAAGTCGCTGTATTAGCGGAGAAACTGGGGCGCGCCAAGGCGGTCTACTTCACGGACTATCAGGGATTGGACGTGGCGAACATCACCGTTTTGCGCCGGCGATTTACGGAAGAAGCAGTGGAGTTCCGGGTGGCGAAAAATACGCTCATTAAAATTGCCGCGGAAAAATCCAACCTGCCAGCATTAAACGAAACGGTTCTGGCCGGTCCCACGGCTCTAGCCATTGCCTACGAAGAACCTGCCACCCCCGCCAAAATCATAAAAGAATTTACCAAAACACTCGAAAAACCGGAGGTTAAGGGCATCCTTTTCGAAGGCTCCCTATTAGGTAAAGAAGCTTTCGACAAGATTGCCAATCTACCTTCTCGGGAGGTTCTTCTAGGGCAATTGGTGGGTCTATTGCAAAGTCCCCTCACCAAGCTGGTACGCACCTTGAGTGGTTCAATGACCAAGCTGGTAGGTGTTTTGGATAGTTTAAGAGAAGAAAAATCTAAAACGTAAACTAAGGAGTTACGATCATGGCTGAAATCACCAGAGCAAATGTACTGGAATATTTGGAATTGGCGAATATGCTGGAGATCTCTGAACTCATTAAAGAGATCGAGGACAAATTCGGTGTTACGGCGGCTGCACCCGTAGCTGTCGCCGCTGCAGCCCCCGCGGCTGGCGGGCAAGAAGCGGCTGAGGAAAAAACGGAATTTGACGTTATCCTCACCAACATTGGCCAGCAAAAAATCAACGTTATTAAGACCGTGCGGGCCATTACTAACCTTGGTCTTAAAGAAGCAAAAGAACTAGTGGACTCGGCTCCCAAGGCTATCAAAGAAGGCGTTTCTCAAGCCGAAGCAGACGAAATCAAGGCTAAACTGGAAGAGGCAGGTGCCACGGTAGAGTTGAAATAACTGCCCCCGGTACCACACATTACATCGTCTTTCTAAACTTCATTTCATCATAAAGGAGGCCTCATTGGTATCCTCAACTAATCGTCCCCTAAAACGGGTAACCTTCGGACGGATCAACCCCATTGTTGATATTCCGGATCTTCTCTCGGTCCAAAAGGGATCCTTCCAGCAATTTATACAGGAAAACGTGCCGGAAGACGAACGAGAATTGACCGGATTGGAATCAGTCTTTCGGAGTGTTTTCCCCTTAGAAGATTCCCATCGTAATTACGTCCTGGAATATAAATCCTACTTCCTGGGATTGCCGAAATATACCCCGGAAGAGTGTATCGATCGCGGCGTTACTTATTCTGTCCCCCTGAAAGTCCGACTCATTCTGCACATCACCGATGAGGAGAATCGGAATATCTACGCCCAGAGTATCGAACAAGAGGTCTACTTTGGCAACATTCCCTATATGACCGATAAAGGGACGTTCATTATTAATGGCGCCGAGCGGGTCATCGTTTCCCAGTTACAACGGTCACCAGGCGTATTCTTCGACGAATCTATTCATCCCAACGGAACCAAATTATTCCAGGCGCGGATTATTCCCTTCCGGGGTAGCTGGGTCGACTTCACGACGGATATTAACGACTGCTTGTTTACCATTATCGATCGCCGGCGGAAATTCCCTGTAACCATGTTGCTAAGAACCCTGGGATTCTCAACGAATCGGGACATCTTTAATGCCTTCGGCTGTATCTCGGTATTTAACCTTCGCAAGGATCCAGCGGAATCCATCATTGGAACGACGATCATTGAGGACATCGTGGATACCCATACGGGGGAGATTTTTTACGAAGGGGGTACCGAGGTCACCCAGGAAGTTATTGACCATCTCAAGGAAGCCGGCATCAAGACCATCGAGGTCGTGGATGGCAATCGCAATTTTTCCGGCATGCTCCTGTTGAATACGGTAATAAAAGATCCGACGCACAACACCGAGGAGGCCCTCAGCGTCGTATATCAGCTTCTCCGCTCTGGTGAACCACCCAACTTGGAAACTGCCCAGAAGTTTATTGACCGTATCTTCTTCAGTCCTAAGAAATATGACTTAGGGCAGGTGGGGCGCTATCGCTTGAACCAGCAATTCGACCTGGATGTCCCGGTGGAGAACACCGTGTTGACCATGGACGATATCATTCAGGTACTCCATCATCTCATTGAGATGCGCAAGGGTGAACGCGGCCCCGATGACATTGACCATTTGGGCAATCGTCGGGTGAAAACGGTGGGCGAGCAATTGACCAATCAATTTAGTATTGCCTTAAGCCGGATGATTCGCACCATCCACGAACGAATGAACCTGCGGGAGGCGGAAACCCTCACACCCCAGGATTTGATTAATGCCCGCGTAGTTACCACGGTCATTAACACCTTTTTCGGCACCAGTCAGTTGTCGCAGTTTGGTGATCAGACGAATCCCTTGGCGGAAGTGACCCATAAGCGGCGTATTTCGGCCTTAGGCCCCGGGGGTCTCACTCGGGAGCGAGCTGGGTTTGAAGTACGTGACGTTCACTACACCCATTACGGTCGTCTCTGTCCCATTGAAACACCGGAAGGCCCCAATATCGGGCTCATTTCTTCTCTGGCGCTTTTTGCCAAGGTGAATAAACATGGCTTTATCGAGGCTCCTTACCGTATCGTCAATCGTAAAAACGGTTCGGCTATCGTCACGGATAAAGTAGAATACCTCTCCGCCGACGATGAGGATCGGGTGATGATCGCCCAGTCGAACGCTGCCATTGATAAGTATCATCGCCTGGCAGAGGAACGGGTACGCGCCCGTATTCGCGGTGATTTTCCGGTGGTAACCCCGGAAAACGTGGACTACATGGACGTAGCACCGAACCAGATTCTTAGTGTGGCCGCAGCGTTAATTCCCTTCCTCGATCACGATGATGCTAACCGTGCCCTCATGGGTTCCAATATGCAACGTCAGTCGGTGCCACTCATGCGCCCGGGGATCCCGTTAGTAGGAACGGGTTTGGAATCCAAAGTAGCCCGCGACTCATGCGCCTGTATCATATCGCCTGTGGCTGGTGAAGTAGTCTATGTTGACGCCAAACGCATCGTGATTAAGATCGACGAAATTCCCGACGAACTCACCCTGGTGGAAGGATCTAACTTAGTAGAAATTCCTCTGCTGAAGTATCATCGTACAAACCAGAACACGGCCAACAACCAGAAGCCCTTGGTCCACGTAGGTGACCGGGTTAAAAAGGGTCAGGCCATTGCCGATGGCGCTTCCTGCGATCAGGGTTCCTTGGCCCTGGGACGGAATATTCTCGTGGCGTTCATGCCCTGGCGGGGATACAATTTCGAAGATGCCATCGTTATAAGTGAGCGTTTGGTGAAAGATGACGAATTTACCAGTGTGCATATTAACGAAGTGGAGTTGGAGGTTAGGGATACCAAACGAGGTGAAGAGGAATTCACACCCGAAATCCCCAATGTGAGCGAGGAGGCCACCAAGGAGTTAAATCCGGAAGGCGTGATTCGTATAGGGGCACTGGTCCGTGAAGGGGATATCCTCATTGGCAAGGTAACCCCAAAGGGTGAGACGGATCCTTCGCCGGAGGAAAAACTGCTTCGCGCCATTTTCGGTGAAAAAGCCGGAGAAGTGAAAGATTCCTCTAAGCGGGCTGATCCGGGTATTCAGGGTGTCGTCATCAATACCAAGCTATTCCAAAAACGTAGCCGGTCGACAGCCAGTGAAGAAAAAACCCAAATCCTGATCTTGCAAAAGAAATCCCACGAAGTGAAACAGGTGTTGAAGAAGGCCCGTGATGAGAAATTAATCGCCCTCTTAAAAGACCAGATTTCAGAAGGGATTCGCGACATTGCCACCCATAAGACCCTCATTAAAAAATCTACCCGGTTGACCATTAAACGGCTCCGCAGTTTCGACTTGGAACGGTTTGCTCAGGATACACCCTGGATCAGTGACAGGGAGGTGTGGAAAAAAATTAAAACCGTATGGCGCTTGTTCTACCGAGAATGGAAGAAGGTGGAAGAAAACTTAGAGCGGGAAATTTTTAAACTGAAAGTTGGGGATGAACTTCAGCCCGGCATTTTAAAGTTGGCCAAGGTGTATATTGCCAACAAGCGGAAGATTCAGGTGGGCGATAAGATGGCCGGCCGTCATGGAAATAAAGGGGTGGTGGCAACCATTGTCCCTGAGGAAGACATGCCTTTCTTGGAAGACGGTACCCCGGTAGATATTGTACTGAACCCCCTGGGCGTTCCTTCCCGGATGAATCTCGGGCAACTTTATGAAACCATGCTCGGCTGGGCCGGAAGTGTCCTGGACGTCCGCTACGAAACACCCGCTTTTGACGGCGCCACCCCTGAAGAGGTGGAGGCTGAATTGAAAAAAGCCAGTCTGCCAGTTTCGGGAAAAATTATTCTTTACGACGGACAGACAGGAGAACCGTTCCATAATCCCGTAACCGTGGGCATGATCTACATGATGAAACTCAGCCACATGGTTGACGATAAGATGCATGCTCGCTCTACGGGTCCCTATTCCCTCATCACCCAACAACCTCTGGGTGGGAAAGCCCAACGTGGGGGGCAACGATTCGGGGAGATGGAATGTTGGGCTTTAGAGGCTTACGGGGCTGCCCATACGTTACAAGAAATCTTAACTGTGAAGTCAGATGATGTGGAAGGCCGATCCAAGGTGTACAATGCCATTGTACGCGGGGAGGATATGCCACCCTTTGGGGCCCCTGAGTCCTTCAGTGTGCTCATCAAAGAGCTTCAAGGGTTAGGCTTAGATATTGAACTTGAATAAGGGGATACTACCTTGACATACATTCAATCCACAAAGATCGATATTTCCAAGAACTTCAACGCCATTACCATAGGTTTGGCTTCGCCGGAAATGATTCTGGCCCGGAGCTATGGCGAAGTTCTTAAACCGGAAACCATCAATTACCGTTCCTATAAACCGGAGAAGGACGGCCTCTTTTGCGAAAAGATATTTGGCCCGGTGAAAGATTATGAGTGTCATTGTAGCAAGTACAAGGGCATTCGCTATCGTGGGATTATTTGTGATCGTTGCGGTGTGGAGGTAACTCGCAAGAAGGTCCGCCGTGATCGCATGGGGCATATCACCCTGGCTGTTCCTGTAGTCCATATCTGGTATTTAAGGTCCATTCCCAGCAAGCTCAGCTATCTGACCGGCCTAAGCACGCGGGATTTAGAGCGCATTATTTATTACGAAATCTATGTGGTCATTGAGCCGGGTAAAAGTGGTCTGGAAAAACTGCAACTAATCGATGAACAGACCTACCTGGAAACGGAAGAAACCTACGGTTTTTACGCCGTAAATGAAGATGAACGGGATAATGAGGAATATTTTTATGCCGCCATGGGAGGCGAGGCCCTTAAGGAAATATTGACCCGTTTGAACTTGAATGAACTTAAAAATGAGTTGGAAGGGATCATTAAAAAGTCCCGTTCAAAGCAAAAGCGGGCCGACGCTCTTAAACGACTGAAGGTCGTTAAATCTTTCATTCCTTCCATGAGCAAAAAGAAGGTGAACCGTCCCGAGTGGATGGTTATTTCCGTTCTTCCCGTAATCCCCCCCGAATTGCGTCCTTTAGTACCCCTGGAAGGAGGGCGTTTCGCCGCTAGTGACCTCAACGACCTCTACCGGAGAATTATCATCCGGAATAACCGGTTAAAGCAATTAATCGACATCAAAGCCCCCGATGTGATTTTACGGAATGAAAAACGCATGTTACAGGAATCGGTGGATGCTCTGTTTGATAACAGTCGCCGTAAAACGGCCATTCGAAGCGGTACCCGGCGGCCCCTGAAATCTATTTCTGATATGCTGCGGGGGAAAACGGGTCGGTTCCGCCAAAATCTCTTAGGTAAACGCGTCGATTATTCCGGGCGCTCAGTCATCGTAGTCGGCCCTGAATTGAAATTGAATGAGTGTGGGTTGCCCAAGGATATGGCGTTGGAATTGTTCAAACCCCACACCATTTATGAACTCATTAAGCGGGGATACGCGCAAACACCACGCAGTGCCAAGTTAATGGTGGAAAACCGAGATCCCATCGTCTACCAGGTGTTGGAATACGTGGTAAAAGATCACCCGGTGCTCTTAAACCGGGCGCCTACCTTGCACCGTTTGGGCATCCAGGCCTTCCAGCCTGTTTTGGTGGATGGGAAAGCCATTAAAATCCATCCGTTAGTATGTGCGGCTTTCAATGCGGACTTTGATGGCGACCAGATGGCGGTCCACGTTCCCCTTTCCATCCCAGCGCAGATGGAAGCCCGCATTCTCATGCTTTCCAGCCATAATATTCTCCATCCTGCTAACGGTAAACCCATTGCCATTCCCTCCCAGGATATGGTGTTAGGATGTTACTACCTCACCAGGCAGCGCAAAGGGGCCAAGGGTGAAGGGAAGAGTTTCTCCGGCTTTGATGAGGTGCTGTTGGCCTACGAGAACCGCGAGGTGGACATCAATGCCATTATTAACGTGCGCCACAAGGGTAAGTGGATAAAAAATACTACAGTGGGACGGGTTATGTTTAACTCTATACTACCCGAAGAATTGGACTACGTGGATGGCATGATTAATAAGAAAAGTCTGGAAAAAATTGTTAACCAGTCCTATCTGGTCTCTGGGAACTACCGGACTATCGAGTTCCTGGATGATCTTAAAGATATCGGTTTCGAAATTGCTACGCGCAGTGGTAGTTCCATTTCTATAAGTGACATTCTCGTGCCGGAACAGAAGCAGAAAATCATCGAGAAAGCCTTCCAGGAGGTTGACACGATCCAGGATAAGTACAACCGGCATATTCTCACTGATGGTGAACGCTACAATAAAGTGATTGATGTCTGGACCCATGCTACCAACATGGTGGCTGCCACCATGATGAAGGCGCTGGAAAATGACGATCAAGGCTTCAATCCCGTTTTTATGATGGCCGATTCCGGCGCTCGCGGTAGTCAGGACCAGATTAAACAGTTGGCGGGTATGCGGGGCTTGATGGCCAAGCCTAAGAAATCGATGACGGGTGGTAAGGGCGAAATTATTGAGTCGCCCATTACCTCGAATTTCAAGGAAGGCCTCTCGGTTTTAGAATACTTTATCTCCACGCACGGGGCCCGGAAAGGTCTGGCTGACACCGCGCTAAAAACAGCCGACGCCGGCTACCTCACCCGTCGCTTGGTGGACGTAGCCCAGGATGTGGTGGTCTACGAAGAAGATTGTGGAACCATCAACGGGATCGTGATCTCCGACCTGAAAGAAGGGGAGGAAATCATCGAACCGTTAGCCGACCGCGTCCTGGGAAGAACCATATTGGACGACTTCATTGTCGACGGTAAGGTGAAAATCAAGGCCAACGAGGTTATCAGTGAAAAAGAGGCGGAAATTATTTCTAACAGCAATGTTGAAAGCATTCGGATTCGTTCCGTGCTCACCTGCGAATCGCTGAAGGGGGTTTGTGCCAAGTGTTACGGTTGGAATCTTTCCACCCATCGATTGGTGAACTTGGGGACGGCTGTCGGGATTCAAGCAGCCCAAAGCATCGGTGAACCGGGGACGCAGTTGACGCTGCGAACGTTCCATATTGGCGGTACGGCCACCCGGATTATTGAGCAGTCCGAAATGCGCGCGAAACGGGGTGGCAAAGTCCAATTCTCCGAAGGATTGGAAGTGGCCGAAACCATCGATGAAGCCGGAACAAAAGTCACCCGCTGCATGGTCCGCAATGGTAAAATCACCATTCTGGATAGCAATAATATCGGTCGCGCCTTCTACAACGTACCTTATGGAGCCAACATGCTGGTCTCTGACGGAGAGAAGGTGAAAGCCAGAACGATCCTGTTCCAATGGGATCCCTACACAGACATCATTTTGGCTCGGGAGACAGGTATTGTCCGTCTTAAAGATTTCATCGAAGGGGATACCTACAGTGTAGAGGCCGTGGAAGGCGGAAAGAAACAGATGGTGATCCGGGAAGCCAAGGATCGCCGGTTGAGTCCGCATATTGAGATCGTTAATAAGGAAGGTAAAATCCTGGCCGGAGAAACCATATTGCCGGTGAAAGCCTCGTTAGTTATTAATGATGGGCAGAAGGTTCAGCGCGGTCAAACGCTCGTAAAAATTCCTCGGGACATTGCTAAAACTCGCGACATCACCGGTGGTTTGCCTCGGGTGGCCGAATTATTTGAGGCCCGTACCCCGGCGAATCCCGCGGTAGTAAGTGAGATCGATGGACGGGTGAAATTTGGCGAAACAAAACGGGGAATTAGAACCATCCTCGTGGAAAGTACCAATGACGAGGTGCGCAAATATTCCATTCCTTACGGGAAACACGTCATTGTGCACGAAGGGGATTACATCACCGCTGGAACCCAGCTCTGCGAAGGGGCCATTACTCCTTCCGGCGTGCTGAGTATTTTAGGTCCCGGAAAAGTGCGCGAATACCTGGTCAATGAAATTCAAGAAGTGTACCGTCTCCAGGGCGTGAAAATCAACGACAAACACATTGAGGTCATCGTCCGGCAAATGATGCAAAAGGTCAGTATTGTGGATCCTGGCGACTCCGATTTTCTCCCCGAAGACCGGGTCAACCGCGCCGAGTTCTTTAAAAGCAATAATGAATTGAAGTCCATGGTGGTGATTACCGATCCTGGTAACTCGGACCTTGAGGAAAAGGCGTTGATTAAGAAGACCGAGCTGAGGGATATTAATGAAGCGCTCAAGGAAGCAGGGAAGAAACCGGCCAAGTCGCGGAAGACAAAACCCACCACCTTCGAACCCCTTTTAATGGGGATTACCCAGGCGTCATTGAATACGGATAGTTTCATTTCGGCGGCCTCGTTCCAGGAAACAACACGGGTTCTAACCGATGCTGCCTCGGCGGGAAAGACCGATTACCTGCGGGGACTCAAGGAAAACGTGGCCGTTGGACGGTTGATTCCGGCTGGGACAGGGACCCCTCGGTTGAAGAACATTTTAGTGGAGACGGTTTCTGCCGAACAACCCGAAGAAACCGTGGCCAAGGCCGTAAGTTAATCTAAGAGTCTAAGATAGTAAAAATGCTTTGCTACACACGAGCGATGTGTGATAATTTTGCCGGCTTTTAAGTAATCATTATGCCGACGATAAACCAACTCATTCGCAAAGGACGTAAGCGGGTAGTGAGCAAGCGCTCCACACCGGCCCTAAAAGGTAATCCGCAAAAGCGTGGTGTTTGTACCCGTGTTTATACCACTACACCCAAAAAACCCAACTCCGCTTTACGAAAAGTCGCCCGCGTTCGATTGACCAACAGCATCGAGGTCACGGCTTATATTCCCGGTGAAGGGCACAACCTCCAAGAGCACTCCATTGTTCTTATCGAAGGGGGACGGGTCAAAGACCTTCCTGGCGTTCGTTACCATATTATTCGCGGCACCCTGGACACAGCTGGTGTCTCTGACCGCGCCACCAGTCGCTCCCGGTACGGAGCTAAAAAACCCAAGTCCTGATCATGAGAAGAAGACGCCCAGAAAAACGTACCATTGACCCCGATCCGGTCTATCACGATATTGCCGTCGCCAAATTTGTGAACTATCTCATGCAGCGGGGGAAAAAGGGTTTAGCCGAAAGAATTTTTTATGAAGCCATGGACGTGATCCAGAAGCGAACCAAATCAGAAGGACTCAAGATTTTCCATCAAGCCATCGAGAATGCTTCCCCCATGGTGGAAGTGAAATCTCGACGCATTGGTGGTGCCACTTACCAGGTCCCTATTGAGGTTCCCAAGCACCGCCGCTTTTATTTGGCTTCTACCTGGATTATCGATGCTGCCAAACGTCGCGTGGGGAAACCCATGACGGAAAAACTGGCCACGGAGCTGATCATGGCCGCGAATGGCGAAGGCGGCGCCATTAAAAAGAAGGATGATACCCATCGTATGGCCGAGGCCAACAAAGCGTTTGCCCATTATCGATAGGCTAAGATGATGAAAAAGATACCCTTAGATCGTGTTCGGAATATTGGTATCATGGCCCATATCGATGCGGGTAAAACCACCCTCACGGAACGGATTTTATTCTACACCGGGCGGACCCACCGCATGGGGGAGGTTCACGAAGGCGGTGCCACCATGGATTGGATGGAGCAGGAGAAAGAACGGGGAATTACCATTACTTCGGCTGCTACCACTACCATCTGGTCGGATCATCGCATTAATATTATTGATACTCCCGGGCATGTGGATTTTACCGTGGAAGTAGAACGTTCACTGCGGGTATTGGATGGGGCAGTAGCCGTTTTTTGCGCCGTGGGAGGCGTGGAACCCCAGAGTGAAACCGTGTGGCGTCAAGCCGATAAATACAATGTTCCCCGGATTGCTTTTGTTAATAAAATGGACCGTGTGGGCTCGGATTTTTATCATGTCCTGGAGATGATGAAAGATCGGCTGGGAGCCAAGCCTTTGCCTATCGTTATTCCCATTGGCTCCGGCGACTTGTTTACGGGAATTATTGACCTGCTTTCGATGCAGGCCATTTTGTATAACGAATCTTCTCTGGGGGCCCGTTTCGATTATGGTGAGATTCCCAACGATATGTTGGATGAAGCCCGGAAATGGCGCCATCATCTCATCGAAGAAACAGCGGCTTACGACGAACAATTGTTAGGAAAATACGTGGCCGAAGAAGAGATCACGGTGGACGAGATCAAAACTGCCATTCGTAAAGGCTGCCTGGACAACACGTTTATTCCCACCCTCTGCGGATCAGCTTTCAAGAACAAGGGTGTCCAGCGACTCCTGGATGCCGTAGTTGATTTCTTACCCTCCCCGCTGGATATCGGTGCGATCCTTGGCCAGGATATGAACAATTCTGACATCAAATTGTCGCGGGAACCGAGTGAGTCAGAACCCTTTAGCGCTCTGGCTTTCAAAATCATAACCGATCCGTACGTGGGTAAACTAACTTATTTACGCATTTATTCCGGTGTAATGCGGAAGGGGTCCTACATATACAATCCCAATATTGGAAGACGGGAACGGATCAGTCGCTTACTACTCATGCATGCCAATAAACGGGAAGAATTAGACGCCGTTTCGGCGGGCGAAATTGTCGCTGCGGTGGGCCTGAAAGGGACCAACACAGGTCATACCCTCTGTGACGAGAAAGCGCCAATTGTTTTAGAAACCATGGATTTTCCAGAGCCGGTAGTGGAAGTCTCTGTGGAGCCAGTGAGTAAGGCCGACCAGGACAACCTTTCCAAGGCGTTATTAAAGTTAGGTGACGAAGACCCAACCTTTAAAGTTTCTACCAATCCCGATACGGGCCAAACAATTATTGCCGGCATGGGGGAATTACATTTAGAGATTCTCATTGACCGGTTGCTGAGGGAATTCAGGGTGAAGGCTCACGTCGGTCGGCCGCAAGTTGCCTATACCGAAGCTATCACCAAACGCGTTGAAAATGTGGAAGCCAAGTTCGTCCGCCAGTCCGGTGGTCACGGACAATACGGCCACGTAGTGATCAACGTGGAGCCTAACGAACCTGGCAAAGGATATCATTTCACAGACAAGATTGTTGGCGGCGTTATCCCCAGGGAGTTTATTAAGCCCGTAAACGCAGGGATTCAAGAAGCTTTGAAAAATGGGGTTCTAGCTGGGTATCCAATAGAGGATATTCGGGTGGAGCTGGTCTTCGGTTCCTACCATGAAGTCGACTCCTCAGAGATGGCTTTCAAAATTGCCGGGTCCATGGCCATTCAGGAAGCCTGTCGGAGGGCCAAGCCAGTGCTCATGGAGCCCATTATGAAAGTGGAAGTGATTGTTCCCGAAGAATACTTGGGGGATGTCATGGGCGATATCAACTCGCGGCGGGGCCACGTGGAAGGCATGACGCAACGCCGGGATGCCCATGTTTTGAAAGCTACCGTTCCCCTCAGCAGGATGTTTGGTTATGTCACTGACTTGCGGTCTCTCACTCAGGGGCGGGCTGTTTTCCACATGGACTTTTCCTATTACCAGCAAGTTCCACCCAATGTGGAAGAACAAATAATTGAACGTGTACACGGTAAAGCATCTTAACAAACTCAGGAGGTAAGCGACATGGCGAAGGCGAAGTTTGAGCGGACGAAGCCGCACATCAACAT
>CAZVNL010000048.1:0-14157 GCA_964628055.1 uncultured bacterium
TATACTATTCATTTATATTTGCAATGTGTTATGAGTGAACGTATTTGGCCACTGATTCCTTTGTTTCCCTGGCCCTTTCCAGGCTAATTTTCACGTCGAAATAGCGTCTTTTAATTCCCTATTCATTTTTGGATTCCCTGATAGAATTAGGAGCACAATATGGAAATATTCAAAGCCCTTGGTATACAAGCGACTAACCCCGGTGCTTGTTGGGGGTTGGGAGAATGGTCCTCGACCACGACGGCTGGTGTTAACCAGTCGGTGAACCCCACTACGGGAGAGATAATTGCCTCTGTTTATGAGGCCTCTTTAGATGATTATGAACGGGTGGTCCAGGCCGCAGTAGCGGGGTTCCAAGAGTGGCGGCAGGTACCGGCTCCTGTGCGTGGCCAGGTCGTTCGGGAAATGGGGAATGCCTTGCGAGAAAAGAAAGATTTCTTAGGCAGTTTAGTCTCTCTCGAAATGGGAAAAATTAAGCAGGAGGGTGATGGTGAAGTCCAGGAAATGATTGATATTGCGGATTTTGCCATAGGCCAATCCCGCATGTTGTACGGGAAAACCATGCCTTCCGAACGTCGGGCGCACCGCATGTATGAACAGTGGCATCCCCTGGGCCCGGTGGGAATTATCACCGCTTTCAACTTTCCCGTGGCTGTATGGGCCTGGAACACCTTCATTGCTGCCATCGCCGGCGATACCGTTATCTGGAAACCGTCCAGCAGCGTCCCTTTGACAGCCATTGCCGTTCAAAACATCTGTAACCAGGTTATGGAAAGTCATGGATACCGGGGAATTTTCAACTTAGTCATAGGCCCCGGTTCCACCATTGGTGAAGCCCTCATCAACGATCGCCGCGTCCCCTTAATCTCTTTCACTGGGTCAACGCGGATGGGACGCCATATCGGGGAAGTGGTAGCGCGCCGGTTTGGGAAAACCATCCTGGAGTTAGGCGGCAATAACGGGGTTATTGTTGATGAAACCGCCAACCTGGACCTGGCGATCCCGGCGATCACGTTTGGAGCTGTGGGGACTGCGGGACAGCGTTGCACAACCACTCGGCGGGTGATCGTCCACGAGAGCCGCATGGAAGAATTGGTGGGAGGACTAATCAACGCCTATCGCCAGGTGCATATCGGGAATCCCTTGGATGAAAAGACCCTCATGGGCCCCCTCATTAACCAGGCCGCCGTAGCGTTGTACCAGAAAGCCCTGGATGAATTGCGTCAGCAGGGAGGCGAAATCCTGTATGGCGGGCGGGTTTTAGAACGGGACGGCTTTTTTGTGGAACCCACCATTGTCCGGGCGCGAAACGATTGGGAGATTGTGCAACAGGAAACGTTTGCTCCCATTCTCTACATCATCCGTTATCGTGAATTGGACGAGGCCATCCAGTTACACAACGCCGTCCCCCAGGGACTTTCGTCGGCGTTGTTTACCACCAACTTACAAAATGCCGAAACGTTCCTGTCATGCATCGGAAGCGATTGTGGTATTGCCAACATCAACATTGGCACCTCGGGCGCTGAAATTGGGGGCGCCTTTGGCGGGGAAAAGGAAACCGGTGGGGGGCGGGAATCCGGGTCCGACGCCTGGAAAGCGTACATGCGACGGCAAACCAACACCATTAACTGGGGTTCAGAACTTCCTTTAGCCCAGGGAATCGAATTCAAGCTAAACACCTAAACCCTATTTTTACCAGAAACAGGAGTCATAGGATGATTGAGGCCACCCAGGTCCAAAAAACAATTGGAAAATATATGTTAGCCGATGGAATGACGCCGGTCATCGATTTGGAACAAAGTCATGGTTCCTGGTTGGTAGATTCCCGGGATGGCAAGGAATACCTGGATCTATTTTCTATGTTCGCGTCCCTTTCGGTGGGCTATAATCATCCCTACCTCTTGGAGCACAAGGATCGTCTACTTAGGGCGGCCATCAACAAGCCGACTAACTCGGATATTTACTCTCGTGAGATGGCCGACTTCGTTGCCACCATGGGGGCCATCGCCCAACCCGATTACCTCCCTTATGCCTTTTACATTGAAGGGGGTGCCCTGGCGGTGGAAAATGCCTTGAAAGTAGCCTTCGATTGGAAGGTGCGGAAGAACCTGAGTCAAGGGCGCGGAGCACTGGGGAGCAAGATCATTCATTTCCGAGAGTGCTTTCATGGCCGTACGGGGTACACCCTTTCCCTTACCGATTCACCGGATCCCCGCAAGACGCTCTATTATCCCCAGTTCAAGTGGCCCCGGATTGTCAATCCCAAGATGGAATTCCCCCTTACGCCGGCCCGCCTAAAGGCCGTGCAAGCGCTGGAAAAACAGGCGGTGCAAGAAATAAAACAAGCGCTCCACGATCACCCACACGATATTGCCGCCATCATCATCGAGCCGATCCAGGGAGAGGGAGGGGATAATCACTTCCGCACCGAATTCTTGGACACGCTGCGCACGATTGCCAATGAGAATGACGTCATGCTCATTTATGACGAAGTTCAAACTGGAATTGGCCTCACCGGCAAGATGTGGGCCCACGAGCATTTTGGGCCTGAGGCGCGTCCTGATATAATATCTTTTGGGAAGAAGACGCAAGTTTGCGGCATTTTTGTCAGCCGCCGGGTAGACGAAGTGGAGAAGAATGTATTCCATGAATCCAGTCGCTTGAATTCCACCTGGGGCGGCAACCTCACAGACATGGTTCGCTTTACTCTGTATTTGGAGATCATTAAAAAGGAAGCTTTAGTGGAGCGAGCCGCTCAGACCGGTGAGATGCTCCTTCAGGGCTTGCATTCGCTCGCCGATGACTTTCCCGGGCTTGTTTCGAACGTCCGTGGTCGGGGCCTCATGGCAGCCTTCGACTTACCCACCACAGAACAGCGAGACCGTCTTTTAACCATCATCCAGGAAGAAGGGGCGTTGATTTTAGGATGTGGCCGCAAAACGATTCGCTTCCGCCCGCACCTGAATATTACCACTGAAGAAATTGCCGTGGGCATGGAGATCATTACCAGGGCCCTAAAACGCCTGTGACCGTTCCCGTACCGACCTTATTCCTGGTAGCCACGCCCATTGGACATTTAAAGGATATTACCCTTCGAGCTCTGGAAACTTTGAAATCCGTTCCGCTCATTGCCGCCGAGGACACCCGCCACACCCGGAAGCTGTTAAACCATTACCAAATCACTACCCCGGTGGTGAGTTACTTCGAACACAACCGGGAAACGCGCATACCCCAACTCATCCAGCAGCTCCAATACGGGAATTCGTTGGCTTTAGTCACCGACGCTGGGACGCCCGGGGTGAGTGATCCCGCCTACAAGCTGATCCGGGCCGTGTTAGCGCAAGGCTTCAAGGTGGAAGCGATTCCCGGTCCTTCGGCGGCTCTGGCGGCCCTCGTCTCTTCGGGGTTGCCCACCGACCGGTTTTTGTTCGAAGGGTTTTTACCAGTTAAAAAAGGACGCAAAAAGCGTTTACAAGCCTTGCGGAAGATTGACGCCACCTTGATTTTCTTTGAAAGTCCCCAACGGTTAGTTCGGACGCTCCGCGACTGTTTAGCCGTCTTGGGGAATCGACCGGCGGTAGTAGCGCGGGAGTTGACCAAAATTCACGAAGAAGTTATCCGGGGAACCCTTTCAGAAGTTCTGTCGTATTTTAACCACACACCGCCCCGTGGAGAATGTACTCTTTTGATTGGGAAAAACGATACCAATGTCTATTTCAACTGAGGCCCGATTCCTCTCTTTCGAGGGAATTGACGGTTGCGGTAAGTCCACCCAGGCTCGGAAATTAGTGGAACGCTTTAACCAACGGGGCATAAGCACTATCCTGGTGCGCGAACCGGGAGGGACCCGCATTTCAGAAGCCATTCGGGAAATCCTGCTGGAGCGCAAAACAAATGAACTCACTGCGCGTACGGAGTCGCTGCTCATGACCGCCAGCCGGGCCCAATTGACCCAGGAAGTTATTGTCCCCAATCTCGAAGCGGGAAAATGGGTGATCGCCGACCGGTTCACCGACTCTACCCTGGCCTACCAGGGTGGAGGGCGTCACCTGGAAATTGAATGGCTAATTGACCTCAATGCCTTTGCTACGAATCGCTTGCAGCCCCATTTAACTTTTTATCTGGACGTGTTTCCGGAAGAGAGTTTCCGGCGACGGAGGGTCAATGAAGATCGCATTGAGAAGGAGGGCTTAGAATTCCAGGCCCGCGCTCGGCAAGCCTATCTGGATCTGGCCCAAAGATACTTAGACCGCATCGTTGTGCTCAATGGCCACGACCCCGTTTCTACCCTCCATGAACAAATCTGGCAAGAACTTGAAAGGAGACACTTTCTACCATGAAACAATGGCTCATAAAAAAATTAACCCTACCCAGGATTACTATCTTCATCTTGTTCTTTGGTTTCGGTTCCTGGGCCTTTACCAAATCGGACCTCTATCGTGATATTGCTCGCTCCCAGCGACTTATCAACGAGGTCTACAAATACCTGATTACCAACTATGTTGATGAATTAAATACGGATAATTTTACTCGCACTAGCATTAAGAAAATCCTGGGCGACTTGGACCCTTACACCGTTTACCTGGAAGCAGATGAGAAGGAGGGCATTGAACTATTGACCCAGGGCGAATATGGTGGTGTTGGCATCCAATTGGGTAAGCGTGATAACCGGCTCATGGTAATCGCCCCAATGGAAGACACTCCGGCCAAACGAGCGGGCATCATTAGTGGTGACGTCATCATCAAAATCGATGAGGAAAGTACCCGGGACATGACCTTAGAGGAGGCGGCAAAACTTATTCGCGGGGTAAAGGGCACCGTCGTAAAGCTCACCATAAAACGTTTTGGCGAGGACAATCCCATTGAATTCAACTTGACCCGCGACAATATTAAGATAAAAGATGTTCCCTATTCGGGAATGATCAACCAATCCACCGGCTACATTCTCCTCACCCGTTTTTCCCGCAATTCCGTGCCGGAGATGAAAGAAGCCCTCTTGAAAATGAAGGAAATCGGGGCGGAAAAAATCATTATCGACCTTCGAAACAACCCAGGTGGTCTGCTCCAGTCAGCGATAGGTATTCTGGATATGGTGATCCCCAAAGGCGAACATCTTTTAACCACCCGCGGGAGGATTCCTGAAGCCAACAAAACCTTTAATGCCCGGAAGCACCCCATCATTTCTGAACGGGTCAAGATTGCCGTCCTGATTAATGAAGGGAGCGCTTCGGCCAGTGAAATTGTCGCCGGGGCGATCCAGGATCTGGACCGCGGCGTAATCGTGGGCACACGCTCCTTTGGTAAGGGGTTGGTACAGTCCGTTTACACCTTGGATGCGCGACGTTCCTTAAAGATCACCACGGCGAAGTATTACATTCCCAGCGGTCGTTTAATCCAAAAGCCCGATTACCTGAACCACGATGTGGTCTTTGAGGAACCAGAAAAGGACAGTATTTTCACGACGATTGGCGGGCGCATTGTGAAGGGAGGAGGCGGGATTCATCCGGATTATGTCGTAGAGGGACATCCCTTGCGACCCCTCACCCGCGAGTGCTGGCGAAGGGGGCTCTTCTTTGCCTACGCCCAGGAACATCGCGTAGACTACGAAACTCTGGATGCTGTCCAGCGTGATACTACTCTACTAACCCAATTTGCCAGCTTCTTGCATACGCAGGACATGGATGTTGTCTTCGATGGTGAAACGCAGTTAGAGCGGGCTCGTGAAAAACTATTGAAATTTGACAGCACCAACGTGATGCTCCGGGAAGCCTTCGATGAAATTGAACAGGTCTTGGATCGCAAGGAACAGGGTCTTTTCGTTCAAGAAAGGGAGGATTTACGGCGCAGCTTGTTGATGGAGTTCGCCAGTTTATTTGAAGGAACGCGGGCACGGATCAAAGTAGGATTAGAAGACGACCCCGTGGTGGAAAAGGCCTGCAACGTTTTGAACGATCAAGTCGCTTATCAGGAAGTATTCCAAACCCCGGTACCGGATTCGATCCACGAATAAAATATTTATCTTCACGACGAACTTAGTTTAAATTTCACGGCTTTTTAAGTGGGGCGATTAGCTCAGTTGGTTAGAGTGCTTGCTTGACATGCAAGAGGTCGGCAGTTCGAATCTGCCATCGCCCACGGAACCCGGGTGGAAAAAAGAACCTGTGGTCTCGGGGGGAAGACGGTGTTAAGTTCCAATCCCGTTTTTCTTGCCTATTACAACTTTGATTCATGAAACTAAACATCATCATGACATTATGGATCACCCTCCCAGCGAGGGAATGGACTCCGTGCGTTCTGTTTTGACTCAATTTTAATTTATTCTTTATATCCTTATTTAAATGAGCCAGGTAACGATTACCTTTCCTGACCAGAGTACCCGGTCGTACCCCCGTGGAGTGACCCCTGCTCAAATAGCCCGGGAGCTGGGCCCGCGCTTGGCAGAAGCGGCCATCGCCGCAACAGTCAATGGTAAGTTGGCGGATCTCACCGTCCCTATTCAGGAAGACGCCCAACTGCAAATCCTCACGGGCGATACTCCCGAAGGGCACGAAGTTTTATTGCACAGCACGGCCCATCTCATGGCCCAGGCAGTGAAAAATCTCTTTCCCCAGGCCAAGGTCACCATCGGCCCGGCTATTGAAAATCGCTTCTACTATGATTTCGACGTAGCAAAACCATTTACCGAAGAAGATTTAAAGCGTATCGAAGAGACCATGCGGAAATTGGCCCAGGAAGACTTTCCGGTACAAAGACGAATGGTATCCCGGGAAGAAGCCCTGCGGTTCTTCAAAGACCAGGAGGAACCCTACAAAGTGGAGATCATCGAGGAAATTGACGCCGACGAGCCCATCAGTATCTATTCCCAGGACAACTTTAGTGATCTCTGTCGTGGTCCCCATGTTCCTTCCACGGGGAAAATAAAATATTTTAAATTACTGAGTACTTCCGGAGCGTACTGGCGCGGGGACGAGCGGAATAAAATGCTCCAACGGATTTACGGTACGGCTTTCAGTTCAAAAAAGAAGCTGAAGGAGTACCTGCGTTTATTGGAAGAAGCCCGGAAACGGGACCACCGTAAATTAGGGCGCCGGTTGGAACTCTTCTTTTTCGACCAGGAAGTAGGTCCCGGTTTACCCCTGTGGTTGCCCAAAGGGGCCATCCTCATTGAAGAATTGGAAAAATTAGCCAAGGAAACTGAGGCTAAAGCCGGGTATTTACGGGTGCGTACACCCCACCTTACCAAGGGAACCCTGTACGAAAAATCGGGCCATCTCCAACACTACCGGGCGAGCATGTATCCAGCCATGAACGTGGATGGCATCGATTACTACATCAAGCCCATGAATTGTCCCCACCATCACAAGATTTACGCTGCCGTTTCTCGCAGCTACCGGGATTTACCCCTACGCCTGGCCGAATATGGAACCTGTTACCGGTATGAAAAATCCGGGCAACTCTTTGGGCTGATGCGGGTACGGAGCATGCAAATGAATGATGCGCATATTTATTGTACGCCGGAACAATTCAAGGAGGAATTCCTAGCGGTTTGTCGTCTTTACCAGTATTATTTCGACATTTTTGACATTCAAGAATACCAGATGCGCTTGAGCCTCCACGACCCTGCCGATTTGGGAGGCAAATATGTTAATGAACCCGACTTGTGGCTTCGAACTGAAAAAGCCGTGCGGGAAGCGTTGCAGGAAGGGGGGATTGACTTTGTAGAGATTAAAGGGGAAGCGGCTTTTTACGGCCCTAAAATCGACGTGCAGGTATGGAGTGCCATCGGGAAAGAATTTACCCTAGCAACGAACCAGGTTGATTTCGCCCAACCCGGGCGTTTTGGGTTAACCTACACCGATGAGCATGGCGCCGCCGTCACACCGTTGTGCATTCACCGGGCGCCCTTAAGCACCCACGAACGCTTCATTGGGTTTCTCATTGAACATTACGGCGGCAATTTCCCGCTGTGGTTGGCGCCGGTGCAGGTCACCGTTTTACCTGTGTCAGAGAAAGTGCTCACCTATGCTAAAGACGTTGCCCGTCGTTTGCAAGCGGCAGGAGTTCGCGTTGAATTGAACGAACGTCCTGATAAGATCGGTGCCAAAATCCGGGCTGCGGAACTCGCCAAGATCAACGTCATGGCCATCGTGGGTAACCAGGAAGCCGAAGGAGGCACCGTGTCCGTCCGGCGCCGTTTTGCCGGTGACCTGGGGCCGATTGCTGTGGAGCAATTCCTGGCTGACCTGCAAGAAGAAATAAAACGAAGGAGATATCAACATCACCAAAGTTAAAACGTCACGTATCAACGAGGAGATCGTGGCAGACGAAGTCCGCCTGATCTCCAGCGAGGGGGAACAAATAGGAATTGTATCGTTTGAAGAGGCCTTGGAACGGGCCCGCGAAGAAGGGCTCGATCTCATGGAAGTGGCCCCCAATGCTTCACCACCGGTTTGTAAAATCGTCAATTACGGTAAACTGAAATACGAAGAGAAAAAAAAGTTACAACAGAGTAAGAAAAAACAACATATTATTAAAATCAAAGAAGTGCGGATTCGTCCCAGCATAAGCGAAAACGATCTATTGAACAAGATCAACCAGGGAAAAAAGTTTATTCACGACGGGTGTAAATTGAAGGTCACCGTCATGTATCGTGGTCGGGAATTGAGTCGCGTCGATTTAGGAGAACAGATCATGGAGCGCGTCATAGACTTACTTTCCGACGTAGCGGATGTGGAGAAACAATCCGAACTTGAAGGTCGACGAATGTCTTTCATATTTTCTTCAAAGTAGGAGTTCTACGAATGCCGAAACAAAGAACACGACGCAGTGCT
The DNA here is from genome assembly GCA_964628055.1 of uncultured bacterium. GTDB lineage: Bacteria > Fidelibacterota > Marinisomatia > Marinisomatales > TCS56 > CAZBEL01. The sequence goes on from CAZVNL010000048.1 coordinate 8,832, forward strand.
GCTAAACGGTTCACCTTAACCGGTACTGGTCGAATTAAACGGAATAAAGCAAACCATAGACACATGCTCATCCGGCGGTCCAACAGCGCCAAGCGCAAGATGCGCAAGGCGGGGTTGGTAGACAGCAGTGAGGATAAGCGTATCCGTCGGATGCTTGGAATCTAAAGGAGAGTCACATGCCCAGAGTAAACAGTTCAGTTCCCCGGCATAGACGTCATCGCAAGATTGTGAAGCAGGCCAAGGGCTACTATGGTGCCCGGAGCCGCAATTTCAAAGCTGCTAAAGATGCCGTCTGGAAGGCTGGGACTTACGCCTACCGAGACCGCCGCCAGCGGAAACGTCAATTTCGCCGCTTGTGGATTACCCGAATCAATGCCGCCGCCCGCTTGAATGGAATGTCCTATTCGGCCTTCATCGCGGGCCTAAAACGGAACCAGATCGAGTTGGATCGTAAGGTCCTGGCCGACCTGGCCATGAACCAGCCGGAAGCTTTTGCCCAACTGGTTCAATCCATCAAGTAAATCCCATGTCCCTTAATGCTGAGATCGAGTCCGTTCGGAAGTCTTTCCGAACGGACCTCGCTCCCCCTCCTGGTAGCCCCCAAGAATGGGAAGCCCTGCGGGTAAAATATTTTGGCCGTAAGGGTTTACTTGCTGGCCTTTTCCGGCAATTAGGACAGCTCGAACCGAAGGAACGTCCTGCCGCTGGAAAACAGCTTAACGCGTTAAAACAAGAATTAACAGCTACTTTTGATAAGTTGGCCACCCAGGCAACGCGGCCAACCCAGGAGAGCGCTAAAGCGGCCATTGATTACACCTTACCGGGAACGCCTTACACCGAAGGGTCTTTGCACCCTTTGGAACGAACCCTGGTGAAGATCAAGGACGTGTTCCAGTCCATTGGTTTTGCGGTGGCCTATGGACCCGAAGTGGATGACGATTACCACAATTTTGAGGCTTTGAACATGCCGCCTCATCATCCGGCGCGCGACATGCAGGATACCTTTTTCATCGACCCTAAAACCGTTCTCCGCACCCATACTTCCAATGTTCAAATCCACCTCATGGAATCCCACGAACCGCCGTTACGTTTTATCGTCCCCGGTCGTGTTTATCGCAACGAGGCTATCAGTTTCAAGAGCTATTGTCTCTTCCATCAAGTGGAAGGGCTCTATGTGGACAAAGTTGTGACCTTTGCCGATTTAAAGGGGACGATTGAATATTTTGTTCAGCGTCTTTTCGGTTCTCAAGTCCAATTACGTTTTCGCCCTAGCTTCTTCCCGTTCACGGAACCCAGCGCCGAAGTGGATATTTGGAGTGACAACCAGAACCAGTGGTTGGAAATAATGGGGTGTGGCATGGTGGACCCGGCAGTGTTCGAAAAGGTGGGCTACGATCCTAAGACCTGGCACGGATTTGCTTTTGGGATGGGGGTAGAACGTATCGCCATGTTGAAGTACGGGATCCAGGATATTCGTTTATTTTACCAAAATGATATTCGTTTTCTGGAGCAATTCTGATGCGTGTTTCTCTGGATTGGCTGCGGGAATTCGTTGATATCGAGGAATCGCCGGCGGACTTAGCAGAATTGCTCACTATGATGGGAGTGGAGGCGGAACCTGGCTTACACCTTGAGGCTATCACGAATGTTGTAATTGGCAAGGTTCTGTCCGTGCTGAAGCATCCCAATGCTGACAAGCTGAAATTGTGTCGTGTTACCGACGGAAGTAAAACCTACCCGGTGGTCTGTGGGGCCACCAATGTCGCTTCGGGACAAACCATCCCTTTGGCTCGAGTAGGCGCTACCTTACCAGGGGATATCAACTTACGTAAGGTTCGCATTCGGGGCGAGGTCAGCGAGGGGATGATTTGTTCCGAAAGAGAACTGGGTGTTTCCGATGAGCACGAAGGCATCATGGTATTACCCGAGGACTTAGACCTGGGAATCCCCGTTAACGAGTTTCTCCAGGAACGTTATGGGTATTTAGACCTGGACCTCACGCCTAATCGACCGGACTGCTTATCCCATGTGGGTGTCGCCCGGGAAATAGCGGTGAAAACACAGCGACCATTTAAATATAACCCTGCCAAAGCCAGAACCGATAAACCAGAGCTATTAAAAGACCTGGTGACCATCACGATTGAAAACGAGATTGGATGCCCCCGGTATGTGGCTGGTTTGGTGGAAAACAGTGAGGTAAAACCTTCCCCCCAATGGATGGTGGAGCGTCTAAAGGCAGCGGGGCTACGCAGTATCAATACCATTGTGGATATTTCGAATTATGTACTCTTAGAAACGGGCCATCCGACGCATATTTTTGATTATGATACGATTGCCACCCAGGAAGTGGTTATTCGCAACGCACGTCCGGGAGAATCAATTGTCACGTTAGATGGGCAAGAATTTGATTTACAACCCCAGCACTTATTGATCACCGATGGCCCTAACGCCATTGCCCTGGCAGGCATCATGGGCGGTCTTAACACAGCCGTGCGGGACACCACCAGACGAGTACTTATCGAAAGTGCCTACTTCGATCCCATTACCATTCGCAAGGGGGCCAAATCGTTGGGCTTAATGACCGAAGCTTCCAAGCGATTCGAACGGGGGGCCGATCCCGAGGGCGCCTGGATAGCCTTCTGGCGAGTGGTAGACCTATTGGAATCCATAGCAGGAGGGAAGTGGGTTACCGGTGTAATCGACGCTTATCCGCAACGGATAAAACAACCAACAATCGTTTTACGTAAAAGCGAATTAGACTTAGTCACGGGACAGGAGTTACCGGCGACTTTTGTGGAAACGACGCTGAAGTCACTGGGTGTAGCCGTACGATCAAAGGGTAGCCGGGCCTGGGAATGTGGCGCTCCTAGCTATCGCCCGGACCTGGAGCGAGAAATCGACATCATCGAAGAAGTGATACGCGTCTATGGCTACGACCGGATTCCTACAACCCCTGATTATCGCGGAGTTTACCATCAGGAAGACGTCGACCTTAATACTGGATTATTGGAATTAGAACATCTTTTGACCGGCTTGGGTTACCGTCAGTGTTACAACAATACCCTGCAGGATAAGTCTTGGGCGAGTAGTCTGGGAAAAACACCGGTTGCACTACAGAATCCCCTCACCGAAACGATGACCCATTTGCGGACTTCTTTATTACCGGGACTACTGAAAACGATCGATTACAATATCAATAATGGGAACCCTGACTTACGACTATTCGAAGCCGGACACGTTTTTACGCAGCTTAATCCCGGATTCGAAGGCATTGAAGAGCAGCATCTCTTGGCGGCGGTGACGCACGGCGACCTGGAACCGAAGAATGTCCATTTTTCTGCGCGGGAACACACTTTTTTCAGCATGAAAGGAATTGTCCAAACGCTTCTGCGTCGGTGTGGACTGGAGACGGTCAATTTCACTCCTTTCGATTCAGCCATTTTTGCTCCAGGTTTCGAAATAAATGTGGACGATGAAGTGTTGGGATACATAGGGCAGATCGAAAAGAGCTACATCGAATCTTTGGGATTAAAGACGGACACCGTTTACGGTTTTGAATTGGATGTCAGGGTCCTTCGGCAGTACCAGGGGCAAGAACGGCGGTACCAGCCGGTGATCCCCTACCCGGCCGTACATCGAGATATTAATTTTGTCATGGAGCAGTCTGTCCCAGCGGAAAGGATCACCCAAGCCATCTTAGCCGTGGGTAAGCCGTTGTTGAAACAAGTGCTTCCCACCGACCTTTATACTTCAGAACGTTTAGGGCAGAACCAGAAGAGCCTCACCTTCAGTCTCACCTTTCAAAGTCCGGAAAAAACACTTGAAGATAAAGAGGTAACTTCCGTAATAAACCAAATTATAGATGTTGTTTCTTCCCGATTTTATGCTAAATTAAGAAGGTAATCTGTTTTGAAAGCAGTGAGGAAACAACCATGGAAGACCACGATAATCTCGTGCGGGTAACGATTTTCGGTCAGGAGTACACGGTGAAGGCTCCGGCAGATGCTTCATATATAAAGAGCATCGCCGAGTTTGTAGATTCTAAGATGCGGGAGGTTCAGGAGGAATTATCCACTCCTCAATCGCCGGCGCGGGTGGCCATTTTAGCGGCGATGAATATCTCCGATGAACTTTTTACCGCCCGCAAAGAAAAGGCGGATTTGAGCGATTCGGTGGAGACGAAAATCCAGGCGGTGATTGACCTCATTGACGAATCCCTGAGCTAATCCCTACTTAACCCCACTCATGCCAGAAACGTTGATCCTCTCAGGGAAGGAGGTAGGCAAAACTGTTTACCAAGGGTTACAGCCGCGCATTGAAGCGTTAAAGGGACGGGGGATTACACCCGGTTTAGCCGTCGTCTTAGTAGGGAATGATCCTGCTTCCCAAGTTTATGTTCGCAGTAAAACGCGGAAGTTTGCTGCTTTAAATCTCTTCTCGGAAACGATCCTTTTACCGGAGGATAGTTCTCCGGAAGATGTGCTCAATACGATCACCAAACTTAACCGGGAATCCCGGTATCATGGGATTCTGGTCCAACTCCCCTTGCCCGGACACATAGCAGCACAACCCGTCTTAGAAGCTATAGATCCTCGGAAAGATGTTGATGGCTTTCACCCAGAAAACTTGGGACGGCTGGTATTAGGCAAGCCTCGATATGTACCCTGTACTCCCAAAGGAATCATACGGATATTCCAATATTACAATATTTCTTTAGAAGGCCAGCACGTCGTGATTTTAGGACGGAGTGCCATCGTAGGACGCCCCCTGTCCATTTTAACCAGCTTAAAACAAAAAACGGCCAACGCCACCACGACCCTGTGTCACTCGCGGACTGTCAACCTTAAACAACATACCCGTGCGGCTGATATCTTGATCACGGCTCTGGGATCGCCAGAATTCATCGGTAGCAATGACATTAAAAAGGGGGTTGTAATCGTGGACGTGGGTATTAATCGAGTGGCTGACGATTCAGAAAAAGGATATCACTTGGTGGGCGATGTCAACCAGGCGGAAGTGCAGGATATTGCCGCTGCCATAACCCCCGTGCCGGGGGGGGTCGGTCCTATGACAATTGCCATGTTGGTGGAAAACACGGTGGAAGCGGCTGAATACCAACAAGTGCTGTAACCATCTTTTTTCATGATGTTAGTTTAGAGTAAATTTATTCTTATATTTGCCCCCGTAGCTCAGCTGGATAGAGCGTCTGCCTCCGGAGCAGAAGGTCTCAGGTTCGAATCCTGTCGGGGGTACACAACTGGTTTAATATCAGTTTTTTTATTTATTGTCAGACACTCGATTTATTATGGCGTGAATTCAACTCGTA
>CAZVNL010000049.1:0-13538 GCA_964628055.1 uncultured bacterium
ATACCGATCCCGGATAGCGGCTACATTTGCCTTCGACAAATCGAAATCCGTAACGACACCATCTAAGGAACAAACACCATGCAGTTTGTACCCATATAATAAGTCTGATTCTTATCGGCACAATATCCAAAGGCAGGAGCCGTTTCTTCCTGCTCTTTACATACTTTCACGCGGTTAGCCCGTGCAAACTTGCAGACCTCCATGGGCATGGAGTCAAGAACGAATGTATCTTCCGAAGGAACCAGCTTATGAACCAGTCTCTGCCGGACCTTATTCATCAAAGGAGCTAACAATCGTCGGCGCTTATTGTACACCGACCGTTCAATGAGATTGGGGAAATCTGATTTATATTGCCGGTGCAGTTTCTCGAACAAGAAATTTGGGTTTTGGGCCTGGTCTCGGGACATTTCCGGCTTTATTTACATCATTCTCTAGTAATACTTGGACAATTGGTAAGACTATATCGAAATTCTGTCGGAGATTGTGCATTGGTTTTCTCCTTATTATTAAAGTATTTATCACCATTAATTTAACAAGTAGAAGCTAATGCACGAGCTCTTTTTTTTGATCAAACTAATTTGCACAACGGGTTACTATTATTTGGTGTTTTGATAAAACATAATTAGGAAACTCTAATAAAAAACATTTTACTTGCCCTGTATTTTTTCCCGAACCTTAACGACCAAAGAATGATGAATGTCGAATAAGGAATATTGAATGGCGAGGTGAAGGGCTTGCGCCACCATGAGAACGTTGGTCGTTTTCGACTTTCAGAATTCGGTATTCAGCACTTTTTCACTAATACCTGTTTATTCCATTAACCATAAGCCGGAGAACCCGGGGGTATTAGTTAGAAGTAAAACCATTTTCAAAGCGCCACCTTTCAGGGCGGTGTTGAGATAAGAAAGCAGTCTTAGGGGGTTTACCCCCTTTTCCATATCGCACCCTTGAGGTTTAACACGCGATTTTTTCAAGGCGACATACTAAAAGGTAGATAACATTCAATGGGAGACGAGGATAGATACTGGAAATTGGTGTGGGAAATGCTCTTTCTTTCCCTCCCTGTATGGCAAAACAAAAAAGAGGGTTTCTTAACCTTTACCTTTACATCAACCTGCCTCTTCCCTAAATCCCAACCTCTAACTCCTGCGACTTGCCACAAGTGACGAATGACTTTCCGACTTTTCGACCCCTATTTCAACAGAACTAACTTTCGCGTAGCGTTGAAAGAACCCTTTAAGGCTTCCATGCGGAGGAAATAAACCCCTGTGGGGACGACATGGCCGCGCTGGTTTTTCCCTGTCCACCGGAAAGTGTGATATCCGGGGGTAACCTCTTCAACGGTTTTTAAAATGACCTGGCCCCGGAGGTTGTAAATGGTGAATCTGACGGCGCCCGTTTCGGGAACGTCGTAGGGGATGGTAGTTTCCGGGTTAAAGGGATTAGGGTAGTTATCGTATAGAGCATAAATTTGGGGTAGCGGAGAAAGCCCTTCTATGGCCAGGGATTCCGTAATGATGAATAGACCATAGTCGGCGATGTACTCCACCCCATTAATCCCGAACATGTCCATTAGTTGTGCTGTGGTGATATTGATCGCCACTGGTCCGGCAGGAGCCTGGCTGTCAACCAAGTTGTTCACCGTAAAGATGGGACCGGTACCCACGTCCAACGGTTCACTCCAGTTGTTTACCATAATAGTGAGGGCATTACTGTCGTATTGGGTGACGATGTTCCAACCATTCAGACGGTCGGAAAGCTGCAAAAGGGGAGTCCAATTACCGTCGTTATTCCAATCCTGAAATGGTTCTCCCGGATCCCATTGACCATTTCCGTTGCTGTCCGTGTACAACTCATCGCTGGGGACCAGGTAGTCCGGGGTATCGCTCAGGGTCATGACAATCATTTTCAGGGGGACGGAGTTTTCCAGGTTCAAGGTGTAGCTACCGCCCGTCCCTGGGGCGGCGCTATCCGCCGTGATGGTGAAAGCCTGGGGGATGGCTTGGATGTGGTATAGGTTGTAGTTCCCCAACAAGCCGATTTCGGCATTGGCTGTATCGGCGGCATAAATACCGCTGAATGAGAGGACTACGTCTTGAGTGATACTGGTATTGGCAAAGAAGGTCACCCGCAAGATAGGACCGTTCCCTGTAGGGATGTTCGGATTGACGAAAAGAAGCTGATCGTCGTTGATCAGTACCGTATCAGCATTGGCCCGTCCCAATAGTTCCACGCTTTCAATACTCAGAATAGCCGGTTCCTGGTTTAGGATAAATTGCAGGGTGGTTACCGGGTGTGGATTGTCCAGGGAGATGTCCACAGTACCCGTATCGTAGGCGTTCCCGGAACCGCTGGAAACGGTAAGATACCCTAATAAGTAATCCCCGAAGGTAAGATCCAGGGTCATGAGGGAGTCGGCTGCTGAAATGTTCTCGAAAGCGATCATGGAGGGGATGTCATAGTAGCTGTGCGTATTAGGAGTGGTGCTGTTGCTGAAAGTATGGTTATTAGCGGTGCCGGGATAAGGGTCGCCCCCATCGCTGCCGAAACCGCTTTCCAGATCGTACTGACCGTCAGCCTGCTCCAGACCTACCCCGTAGTGAGGTTCGTCATTGTTCACACCCCAACCGCTGGTCTTTTCGGTATCAATATGCCAGAAGAGCAGCCCCCCCGATGGCATGAGGACGTCAGTCCCCCGTTTCTGGCGGTTTTCAATGAGCCAGTACTCGCTATCGTCGGTGGTGTGATCTACTTGATAAACAGTGTTACTGGTATAAGATTGTTCAATAGGAAGGCTGTTCTGGTCGGTGGTGAGGGTAATGACGTTGGTCCATCCCATTTCCGTTTTGCTCCAGGCGTTCATGGCGGAGGGGTACCAAGGAGAATTCCCGGAGGTACCCCAGGAACCGCTGGCCATGAGAGCTAATTTCCCTGCGCCGGAGGAGGAGTAGTCTGTGTCGTAAAGGTCCGGGAGCCCTAAGATATGCCCGAATTCGTGGGAGATTACGCCGATGGCTACGATGTTGCCGCTTTGGATTTCCGGGTTAATGCTGTAGTCGTCAATCCAAACGCTGTCGTACTGAACCTGTAAACCGGCCGCGGAGAGGGACCAGCGGTGGGACCAGATGTTGGAATGGTCTCCCTGTTCGGCTCCGGGACCGGCGTGGATGATAGTGAGGGCTTCCACGTTACCGTCTCCATCATTATCATATTGGGACCAATCCATGCCGTTGGCTTCGGCTGAATCCACCATGGCCCGCACCAGTTCCAGGACGTGTGCATATCCGTCGGGATTACTGTACGCGTAGTAGTCGTGGTTTTCTGGAGCCATTTCCCAGTCGTAAATGTCTCCTCGGGGCAAAAATTGGCCGTAGGAGATTTCCTGGTAAAAGTCCCGAAAACTCCCCGAGCCGGAGTGACCGGGATGACCGTACCCTACCTGATTGTAAATATTATCGAATATGGTGTCCGGGTAAACGGCAGCATAGTTAGGAAATTCCACCAATAGGACTGGAATGAGGAATGTATCGGTGCGGGCTGCCGACCCTTGCCAGCGACTGTTAAAGACGGGATGTTGAAAGGGTTCCGGGCGCAGGTGCCTGGATAACGGCTGCCCGTTGACATCTACTGCCGGGGGACTGTCCTGTCCCACTACCGCCTGACCGGGGATCAGAAAATGTCCCCGTACACCCTGAGCATATACCCAGGCCCCACTGGGATCCTGAACGATGGACCACCCGTCAAGGGTTTCGTGCCACCCAGCCCATTCATCCCCCTTGTGGATCACTGTAAGGATCGTCCCGTCAGGTTGGGTTACCTTGATGGGTCCTGGCATGGCACTGGTACCAAACAGAAGGCTGGGGAGTAGGAGACTACCTGAAAGAATGACTTGTCGCATTTATCTACACCATAATTGGTGCGTAAAGTTTGGGTTAAACGGGACATTTATTCAACGGTTTTCCTCGGTTTATGGCTCTAACAGGGGAGGTGGTGATGTAAATCGCTTGATTCCAGTAAGGGAACATGGTTATTATCCATTCAAGACACCAAGTGTCTGAGCACAATTTACCGGTACGTATTTCACTAAGGAGGATCACATGCGTCAAGCGTCGAAAATTGTTTTGGTTTTGCTCACCTTATCGGCTTTCCTGCTGGGTAAAGTATACCGAGCAAATCGTCCTATAAATCAACATATGCGAGCCGATCAACTTCGCTGGGAGGAGAATGAAATCTTTGATCTAATCCCGGGCCAGTTCCCCACACCCATCATTCGCCATACTTCCCGGTTGGACTTCACTTCGACCCTGGTAGATTCTTCCAAGAATGGTTACGGATTATATTCTAACACTACGAATCCCTTGGCTTACGTGAAGGATCGCGGTTTTGTATTGGCCTATCGTAGATGGCAGGGAATTGATGTCTCCGCGGGGTTTTTAGGGGCCAGCGAGTCGGAAGACGGGGAGGTGTGGCTTACGCCGGCTACCATTAGCCAGGGGAATTATTATCCTGGTGGGAATCCTCCCGAGCATCCTGAAGGACCGGGCGCCCGCTATCCCAGCGCGGTGGCTACCTACAACAGCCTTCCCACGCCTATTTGGAATGAATACACCGGTGCCAGCGGTTCGGGTGGGGGTACAAATGGAGGCCGTGCCATGTTTACCTGGGATGAATTCGGTTGGCTCGGAGGCAGTTTTGTCCTACCTGTTTACGATCTCAATAACGGTTGCCTGACACTTCCCTGTGATCCTCCTGACCTCTGGGTAAGCCAGGCAATGGCTTTAGAGGGCCCCACCGGCCCCATCCTCCTCAGCGTCTTCGGTGAAGGCCTGGGACCCGATAATTATTGGCTCCTGCGTTCTGACTGGTACCTGGCAGGATATTACGGTATGGCTGATCCCGTACTCTTCATGGATGTTCTATCCAACTTTACCTCCGGTTACACGGCAGGGCCAGAGTTCGATGTTAACGCCATGGGCGTGGGTTATAAAGTCACCTCCGCCTATTGGGCCAATTACGATGCTGGTGGTCCTGTAACCCTCCACTCTCTCTTCTTCTCCAAGACCACAGACTACGGCGCAACCTGGACGACCTCCGGCGGTCTGGAAGGTAGTGGCTGGTATTATCTCCCCGATACGACCATCGAGCGTTTCGCCAGCGATCTGGGATACGCCGGTGATACGGTGATCTTTGTGGGACCGGATACAATGATTATCTCCAATCTATTCTTAGGATATGAACATGATGTTAAGGTGGATGCGGATGGTGGCCTCCACGTGAACGTGAATTGCTATCTGGCGGGGAACCTGTTTAGTGATGGTTCTCTCGCGCTGGCGAACGTTCCCGGGGCTGGTTTTTATCACCTATACAGTCCCACTCCCGAAGACCCCAGTTCCTGGCGGATCAGTTTTATTCAAGATATGCACGAATCGTACTGGTTTGATATCGGGCCCAACAATGGACAGGCCGGTACCGCTACCTGGTATCGCTTCTGGCCCGACATGGTTCTTAGCAACGAAGTAGGCAGCCAGGTCATCTGGACCGTTCACCCCATGATTACCAGTTGGGATACTACCGGGGGGATCGATGTGTATAATGATATAGATCTCGTCGTGTCAAAGTCGGAAGATAACGGTTTGACATGGACGAATATTGGAAATATTACCAATACTCCGGGTGAAGACGCCCACGAAACCTGCGTCCATACTGCTAGCGCCGCCACCGATAGCAACGTCTATTTCGTCTTCCAGATGCCCGACCTGAATACCCCTACCGTGGATCCACCGGATAATTACGAAGATTTTAAACAACGTCTCTATGTGGGTCATTACGGTCCCACCATTGCCCTGGGCGTAGATGAAGGTGCTCCACAACCCAATCGTTTTGCCCTCCAGCAAAACTACCCCAATCCCTTCAACCCCCTTACACGGATCGACTATTCTTTGGAGCAGGCAGGACCAGTCGCACTGGACCTATACGATCTCCAAGGGCGGAAAGTGAAGACCCTTTTTACGGGTACGCAACGGGCAGGCCATTACCAGATTACTTTGGATGCCTCAGATCTAACAAGTGGCGTGTACTTCTACCGGTTACGTCATAATGGGGATACCAAAACTCGTAAACTGGTGCTTATGAAGTAACCCCATTCTCCCACACACTGGTTGTGAAAATACCTTTCATCGATCGGTACTCTATGGGTTGCAAGGGTACCGGTCTGCCAGCGGAGAACATGGTTAACCCTGAATCCAATCAACGTGTATCAAACACTCCTTGATTAACATCCTGAATAGACCTTTCCCAGGAATCGTCCTGTTCCTATCCCTTGTCATGGGAATTTGGATGAATGGATGTGAAGAGCCCAACACCAGCTCAGCTGATGAGACCCAATTAACTAATACCCTTGGTGAGACCACCGTGGGGGACGGTACCGAAGGCTTGCTCATAGATTATTTTTTCGGCCTCGATAATGACATTTATGCCGAATTTTATCGTTTTAGTATGAGCCAGTTCGAATTTACCTACAGTTCCTACCTGGCTCTGCAACATCGCACGCCCCCCCTATTGACCTTACAAACCTTTCCAGAATACCTGGTAGAAATTACTCCCGATAAACCCGAGTCCACTCACCGAACGCTCATCGATTCTCTCACCCAGCGGGGTACTGTCCTCATGGATTCGGTGCTACTCACTTCTACTATGTTTAAGAACATCGAGTCCTTTTTCTGGGATTTGGACGCCAACCCGGATAACCAACGGTATAAGCCCAATAATTCCGATTGGATTTTTTCCACGATAAAGGTGGCCTATAACGATACCGTTGATCAAATAGCTTATGCGGCTGTCGTGGACACTCCTCTCATTGATCAAGGGGTTCTGTTCGTGGACCGGGCCGAATGGAAGGACACTACTTTTCAATTTGTCGCCGACGAACCGGTCAGGTACCAGGAAGTATTTACTTTCGAACGGAAACAGATCGGTCCCGATTCGCTCATGTACCGGATCAACACCGATTGTAATGACAACGGCGTTTGGGACCCATCCGAGACAGCCGATGAAGGGAATGGTGTTTGGGACCCGGCTGAACCCTACTATGACATGGATGGTGATGGGGTACGAGACTTAGATGAACCCTTTGAGGATCGAAACTGTAACGGTACTTGGGACCCGGCTGAAACATTGACCCTGGATCAAAATGGGAACGGAAAATGGGATCCCGGAGATCAATTCGAGGATCGTGGGAACGGGATTATTGATCCCGATGAAGCTTATACCGATCGAAACCATAACGGTACACCGGAAGGGGATGAGCTATATTTGAAGGGAACGGTTCCCAAACATTTATTGGTCACCTGGTCAGATTCTCTAACCCCTCAGGTAATGATGACGATTTATCCGGGGGATTCCCTGGTTTCCCGGTGGGGAACCGTTTACTATAATCTATTAGAAGTCGTTACTTACCACGATACCCAGACCGTGGAAGTGAACAATCTAGATTCCCTGGTTACCCTTTACACGAATGAAGTCATTGCCCGCCTTCCTGCGGAGGACAAGTTGCAAGACTATTTAATCACCAAGACCGAATGGGAGAATGCCAATCCCGGCCCGGGGGAGGCAGCGCGGGAATATGATTATTTACTGTTCAAATTTGACGACCATCTCTACAAGGTAGCGCAACCGAGTTATTTCAAACCCTACGGTTACTACTGGACGGAATCCCAGGTCGAGGATGGATTTTGGTATAAACCTAATTTTGAAGAGGAAGTTTTGTATTATACCGCTAATGGTCTCCTTCGCGATGGCGAAATGGTGGAAGAAGCATATTTTGATACCACGGCCGTAGCCATTTACAAGATAGAGAAGTCTTACCAGGTGGACGCCGACGCCGTGGAGGTTCCCGCCAAAAAGGTGCGAGGGTACCTGGATAACAATGGAGCGGTGGTCTGTTATGCCGATGAAACCTGGCCGGCTGCTACCGTGGATGATTGTCCCGGAGCCGATACCACCTTTACCGATTGTTTTCGGATTACTCGGGAAATGACCATGACTATGGTAGGCAGCGGCGTGGAATACGGTGAACGGAATATCACCTGGTTGGTTAAAAGTTTGGGGATTGCCAAAGATGAAGTCTACGTACGCTGGAGTGAATTCCCCGGTCAGCCGGAAACCTGGGTTGGGTTCTCCCGCTGGGAGTTGGGAAAATTTACGTCCGCACCGCTGGGTCGTTCCAATATGTTAGGTAAACTGATGCAGGATGCTCAAGTCGTTAAACTTCACGAACTGGATCGTGTAGCCGCGTTCAACAACGATCCCTACCGTACGCGTAGAACCACCGGCCTCCAGAGAGTTTATTTACCATGAGTAAACGATTCCTATCCCTGAATCAGTGGCTCTGGGTTTTTGGGGTCCTGTTGTTGGTAGGAGGAATATTCGCTGGCACGGACGGAACCATCCGGGGACGAGTCACAGACTTAGAGGGTAACGGCTTACCCGGAGCCCAAGTTTATATTCCTGACTTGGCCATAGGAGCCGTGGCCGATGTGGATGGTAACTATTTGATCCTCAACGTCCCCGTAGGCACGTACAGCGTCACGGTAATGATGTTGGGTTACCAGAAACAGACTATCAGCAATGTGCGGGTGATGATGGATGAGACCGTTTGGTTAAACTTTAAACTCCCCATTGCCGCCATCGAAGGGGAGGAAGTAGAGGTGATAGCCCAACGACCCATGGTGGAGAAAGGGGTCACCTCCAAGAAGATCACCGTGAGTAAGGAAGCCATTGAATCGTTACCCATTCGTGACTTGAACGAATTGTACACGCTCCAATCGGGCGTGGTGAGGGTGGAGAGTCGTACCCAGGGAATTCCCGACTACGAAGAGCGTGGTTTGGAAGAAGTGCACGTACGAGGCGGCAGGACGGGGGAGATCGCCTATCTCATTGACGGGATGTATATCCGTAACCCCATCTATGGTGGGATCGGAAATGGCACCCGGCTGAATCTTTTTGCTGTCAAGGAATTCGATTGGCAACCGGGAGGCTTCAACGCGGAGTACGGGGACGCCATGTCAGCGGTTTCCAATATGCACACCTATTCCGGGGGTGATGCTTTCTCCTACCATATGAAATACGAGACGAGCTCGGTAGGAGCGGCCCTGGGAGCTCGTTACGATGAACTCCGCGCCTACAACGATTTCAATATTGGATTTGGCGGTTCCTTGTTTGGTTCGAAAAAACTGTATTACTGGCTGTCGGGACAATTAACTGATAATGGTCACTACCGGGTGTACAAGTTTGACGATATTGTTTACCAGCGCCTCCCAGGACAGGTGCGTTATTACGATGTTCCCGACTTTAATGATCCCAATTACCAGACAATTCTGGACCAGAACCGGAACAATCTGGTACAGCCTTGGGACCAGGTGCCTGGCTTCCGGGGGTTTGGGTTTGATCGCACCTGGGATGTGTTTACGAAATTGACCTACAAGTTTTCCAACAAGTTGCGCCTGAGCCTGGCCTATTGGCAAGTCGCCGCGCACCGGAAAGGTTTCAATCCCCGGTATTTGTATTGGGATGTGGGACAGGGAGAGTTGTTTCGGGATACCAGACGGTACGCCCTGGAAATCAATCAATCGCTTACCAGCAAGACTTTCTACACCTTCCGCTATTCCCGGTTTATCCAGGATCAGTTTCAGGGGGTTCGCTGGCGGGACAGTGATAAAGATGGGTACCCCGATTGGTTTGAATGGCGGCATCCGGCGGGACCCAATGTCTCTGTGTCAGATGCTTATAATCCTTACATTACTCCCTATACCATTACGGAGAATGGGGATACGATTCACTACACCCAGTTAGATCCCCGCAGTGGCTGGTATTACGGTGCGGAACCGGGGAGATACAACTGGGAAGTGGCAGAGGAATTCACGGACCTCAATGGCAATGGTATCTGGGATGCTGGGGAACCATGGATTGATAAAGAAGGTCCCCAGTATCACGATGGTCAATGGGACGGTCCGGAATTGGTGGAAACCTTGAAATTTCGCGATGGGAGTTACTGGTTAGCCCCGGAGATGTACGAGGATTACGAACCGTTTTATGATTACCGGGTCGTGGACTTTGTTTGGGAATTAGATCCTGCCATGGGTCAATTTGCTTTCAGCAGAGGGCCGCGCTATTCCGGGGAAGAGTATGATCCTTATTATTACATGCCAACCTATTTTAATGATGCCTGGAAAGAAGACCGGGCTTTCGGGGGGCACGATCGCTATTACGCCTCTTCCCAGGCTATCACCAACGAGTTCCGGTTTGACATCACCTCCCAAGTGACGGATAAATTAAAGCTGCGCACGGGTATCGATTATAAATCGCATAAGTTGAACTACTATGAAGTGAAATACCCGTGGTTGGGTGAAGGGGCTTTCATTCAAACCTTTGCGGAGTACTGGCAGGACACCGGCCCGGATGGTCTCTTACCTTTTGACCAGGAGTACGAAGGTCCCGACTACGGGGAAAATAATGGCCGTTGGGATCCTGGAGAAGCCTATGCCGATGCCAATGAAAATGGGAAGTGGGATGACTACCGGGAACCGGAAGAGGTGGCCGGCTATATTCAAACGACCTTCGAAGTGCCCTGGATGGTCATCAACGCCGGAATACGGATGGATGCGGTAAATTATAATACTCAGGTTTGGGCCGATACCAATGGTGTTTTCTCTCCCGGCAAACCGTGGTATTATTCCGATATGAACGGTAACAATCAGTGGGATCCCGACGAAGAGACCAGTGAATTTGCCGGATTGGCTCAGCAAAAAGTCCTCTTCACCGATTCTAAGTGGAACTATAAGTTCAGCCCGCGCCTGGGCTTCAGTCATGTGATCACTGATAAGGCTACCTTTACGTTCAATTACGGTTTATACTATCAGACCCCCGTGTACCAGAACGTCTATTTGAATACCAACCGTCTGGAGGACCCGGAACAACTCTTTGAGGAAGGGGAAGGTCTGATCGGTAACGCCACCATGAGTTCCATGCGGACCCAGTCCTATTCTTTTGCTTTCAATGTCCAGGTGGGGCAATATTGGCGCTATTCCGTCGGTGCCTGGGTGAAGAATATAGATCAATGGGTCACCTATAAAAACAGCCGTTCCGGCGTCTACCAGTACAAGGTGTTTTCCAACGGGGACTATGGTAGCGCCCGGGGGATTGACCTCACCCTGGAAAACCGGGGCCGCCTTTTGAATACCCTGATCCAGTACACCTATTCCATTGCTAAGGGGAATAGTGAATACGACTGGGCTGCCGCCGAGGGGTTGTATGTAGACGCCCCGTCGCAAAGGTACCGCATGCCCTATGACCGTCCCCATGACCTCACGGTTTCGGTCTATTCCCATCTACCCTACGGTATTGTGGCTGGCTTCACCGGTTTTTATCAATCGGGATACCCTTATACACCGTGGATTTTTAACGGGCGTGACCCGGTGGAAGATGTGAAGAATAAAAACAGCAAACGCGCGCCGTCTTATAAGAATGTGAATCTGGCTATTTCCAAAGCATTTACTTATTATGGGCAGAAGATATCCCTGGGTTTGAATGTGTTCAATGTTTTCAACATCATGAACGCCCTGGATATCTGGCCTTTAACCGGCAAACCCGATGACCCCGGGCAATATTACCTGGATTATGTGGGTTTACCGGGTACCGATCCCAATCATCAAGGCGTGCGCGCGGATAAATCGGGGTCCTACTACGATCAACCCTGGAATCTTTCCCGACCCCGGGAAATCAATTTCTTTGCCCGAGTGGATTTTGAATAAAATGTTGTCACCACACCGCAGCGTTTATCTTCTTATCTTGCTCTTGGTGAGTAGTAGTCTACTTGGAGGTGCTGAAGGAAAAGGGTCCTCAGCGAGCGCCGTGCCTAAAAAGAATAGGCTTCCTCACCGAGCCGAAAAAATAGGGGATAACCCTTTCCCCACCAATCCCATGAACGACCGCGCCAAGGGATATCTTTTACAGGGTAAAGTAAAAAACGTGATCACAAATTACGGGAATTTCATCAATTGGGATGAATTTCCAGCTGGATTATGGGGTCGCTACACCTACCTTCCTGCGGTGGCGTTTATGGCGGGTGTTCCCGGACAGGCATACTCGTCGCGATATCACTGGGAGCTTGTGGAGTCGATCCAGAGTGGGGGCGTCGTGATCCGTCAAACCTGGGAATCCACCGAAGCTTACGACGCCTGGTTTGCCGATGGGGATACGAATTTTGTGGGGATTCTGTTTGAAGCCAATAAAGATCGTGGCTTGTGGCAACCGGACAGCGTAGCCCGAGTGCTTACCACCGAAGTGATCACTGACGTGTACCAGTGGGGGATTGATGACTACGATGGAACCATATTCATGTCGCTCCCCGGGGAGTTGGATCCCAATCGATCTACCTCCCGGGTGGGATTGATCCGACCCTGGGCCTTGCGACCCGCCTTGCGGGAGCGCACCGATGAATTTGACGTCTACGATTATGGACCGGATAAAGAGGAATGGACAGCCGATGATAACTATATATACTATGGGGCTAACGTAGCCGAATCATGGTTTACGCGTTGGAACCCCAGTACCAATACGGATTGGCACGCTTCCACCAAGGCCCGTGTTAATACCCATAACACGGAAGTAACCGCTGGTGATATTTTCGGGAGTACCCCCTATACGGACCCGGACGATACCTATCCTCTCCTGGCGCATAGTAACTATTCCCAGACCTGGCCTACCAAGTTTGACATCGAGAAGAACACCTATGAGCCGTTCTGGCCCGGCTGGTGGGCTGAGGACTTTAATATTGCCCTACCGGGTTGCAGCGGCTCCCGCAAAGACCCCGATTGTTGGGAAACCGTTCAGGGGCGTTTCATTTCCGATACCGACGTTTACCTGGAATTCGATGATCGTTGGGCCCATCGCGGGAATATGGTCAACACGAACAACGAATATGAGCAAACCGGCTATCCCATGGGTCTTCGGGTCATGGCCGAAGCCCATTCCTACGGCGTCTCCTATGCCGAAGACATCATGTTTGTTACGGTACGGGTGCGTAATGAAAGCGGTGATTTTTACGACGAGAATGGTGTTTTTCACGAAGCCATGATCATGCCCGATGGGACCAAGCTAAATCGGGGGAAAGGGTTTGACTATAAGGACATTTCCCTTGGCTTCTATATGGACGCAGATGTGGTGAGTACCGATATTAACGGGAATTTTAACGTTCACACCAATGCTGATGATTTCATGGAATACTACTGGGAGCGTTTCGAAGTAGGTGATGAATCTATGCTCATCAGTATGGCCATGATCTATGACTATGATGGGAACAGTAATGGCGCCACCGAGTTGGGGATCGTTGCTACCCAGTTACTGGACTCCCCATTAGCCACTCATGAAGTGGATTTAGACGAAGACGGATTTCCTGACATCTTCCCCGGCGAACCTCTAAAAATGACCGACTGGCACTGGTTTGACTGGTACAACCGACCCGGAGTTATCACCCGGGAAAG
>CAZVNL010000050.1:0-12286 GCA_964628055.1 uncultured bacterium
GTGGCTTTTTCGGGCCGACATCAAGTTGGGAGTGGCCACGATCCCCGGCTGGTCCCGGCTCTTTCCCCACGCCGATTATTTCAACGACGGGACGGCGGCCATTTTCGTGGCCTTGCTTTTATTCATCATTCCAGCGCGGCAAGCAGGCGGAAAGCGGATCATGGAGTGGACTAATGCTAAAAAGTTACCCTGGGATATCGTTCTTTTGTTTGGGGGCGGTTTCGCCCTGGCCCAGGGCTTTAAAGACAGCGGCCTTTCCCTTTGGTTGGGAGACCGCCTGAACGCGTTGTCGGGCTTGCCGCCCCTGCTGGTAGTGGCCGGGGTATGTACCCTCCTCATCTTCCTCACGGAGTTGACCTCCAACACGGCCACGGCCCAGATTTTCCTGCCCATTCTGGCTATCCTGTCAACTGAAATCGGGTTAAATCCACTCTTCCTCATGGTGCCAGGAACGTTGGCCTGTTCCCTGGCTTTTATGTTGCCGGTGGCCACGCCACCCAACGCTATTATCTTTGGTACTGGTAGGATTCGAATCGGGGATATGGCTAAGGTGGGACTGCTATTAAATTTTATTGGTATCCTGCTTCTCCCCCTGGCCCTCTACATTTTAGGAGCGGTTACTTTAGGCATCGACCTCACTACTTTCCCAGCCTGGGCCGAATTCTAAAGAAACAATTTACACCCGCTACCACTGGGCGTTTGTGACGAATGTCACGGTTTTACCCGGTATTGAAACTGGTAAACGCCCTCTTCCGGTTTTACCGGAATCCACTTAGTATACTTTAAATTTAATTCTTCTTTCAGACCGGGGAAAAGGGGAATTCCACCCCCCAAAATCAAGGGGTGCACCGTGAGATAAAGGTGCGTCAAGAAAGGGGCGAAACGGGTGTTCGTCCTGCCACCACCGATGACGAAACAACGTTCGCCCGCAATCTTCCCCAGTACCTCTTGGGGGTTATCATTCCGATGAACAACAATGATTCTCCGCTCCGGAAGGACCGTGGTGAGAGTGGCGAAGGTATTCGAACCCATGATCACCGGGTAGCCCCTTGTCTGTTCCTTGAATAACCCCAGATCCTGAGACCAGGTAATCACTTCCTCATCGTGCCGGGCAATGTAGCCATCGGCAGTAACGGCAGCAATGAGGATAACCTCCACAGATTATTACCTATCAATAGCCGGAGCTTTTACAACTGTAAAAAAGGGGTATGTGGACAACATACCCCTTCCGAATTGAATTGGTTCTTACGTCCAGGATCACGGCTCCAGGGGTTGGCCCTCAGAATCCACCGAGCCAGCCGCAACGATCACCAGGTGATCCAGGTCCACGTACTTCTTAATAGCACCATTAACCTGTTCCAAGGTTAGGCTATTAATGATCTGGGGATATTCATCCAAATAGGTAGTGGGTCGTCCGCGTTCGGCGTTAGTCAGAATTTGCCGCGCCATGCCCCGGGTAGTGGCCAACCCCACCTGATAATTCCCGGTGATGGTGGTCTTTTTACTTTCCAGTTCGTCTTTCGTCACCCCTTCTTGGGTCCACTTGCGAATTTGCTCCAGCGTGGCGTCTTTCCCTTTCTGAAGCAGGGTGGGCGCAAAGGTTCCCCACGCAGACCAATAGCCGTCGTTGCCATCGTCCACCCCCCGCACCATGGAACCGATCCCGTAAGTGAGGCCCTGCTCGTCACGAACCGTTTGCATCAGCCGGGCCGAGAAATTGCCCCCCAAGATATAAACCCCCATCATCAGGGGATAATAGTCTGGATGGTCGCGATCAATGCCAATGGGTTGACCGATGACCATATCCGTGCTGGTCTTATCTTCCATGGTGACATAGGTGATAGTTTCCTGGGGAGGGTGCGCTTTTAAGGCAGGAGGCTCAATACTCAAAGGCGAGGTTTTCCAGCTGCTAAACACGCGTTTCAATTCACCGGCAACAGCCTCCCCCACCACATCGCCAACGGCCACCACAATCATATCGCCTAAACCGTAATTGCGCTGATGAAAGTTCTGGAGATCCTTCACGGTAACCTGCTCGACGTAGGCAATATCCTGGTCGATCTCCCGGCTGTAATTGGGGTGTCCTTCGGGATAGACAGTGCGGAGGAACGCGCCGTAGGCTTGGCGGCGAGTGCTTTCCTTCGAACGCTTCAAGCCGCCTATCGTCCGCTTCTTCACCGTTTCCAAATCTTGGGCGTTGAAAGCTGGTTCCCGAAGCTGCTCGGCAAGGAGACTCAATACCAGGGGAATATTCTCTTTCAAGCAGCGGACGCTAAAATTCACGCGGTAGTCGCCAGTACTAAAACTGAGGCGGGCTCCCACTGACTCCAGCATGTCGCTGATCTCGTATTTGGTGTGCGTCTTGGTCCCCTGGTCCAACATAGCCACCGTGATGTCCGCCACCATAGGGTTCGAAGACGGGCTGAACTCGTTCCCGCCCAACAGACTTCCGGTAATCGTAACCACATCCTGAACGCCGCTCTTCATAGTGAGGAGTTGGAGGCCTTCCAGGGGGGTGCGTTCTTCGATCCTCGCCGCCACCGAACTACGGGAGGCTTTGGGAGACCCCCAATTTAAGGGGCCCGAGGAGACGCCTAAAAGACCCTCATTGACATAGGAAAAAGGATGGTTTCCTTTAGGGCCCTCCGCTGCGCTCGCGCCGGCGCCCGCCGTCGTCTCCGGGACAAAATAACCGGTGGTGCTCTGATCTTCAACCAGGTAGGTTTGAGCCACCCGCTGGATGTCCGCCGCGGTCACCGCTTGAATGCGTTCCTGGTAGGTGGTGTAGTACGTCCAATCCCCCATAGCGATGGCCTCATTCAGGCTGCTAGCAACAGAGTAGGAGCCATCGCGACTGAAGGCCATCTCGGCCCGTATCTGGGCCCTGGCGCGGTCCACCTCCTCCTGGGTAACACCTTTGGTTTTAATGTCTTCGTATTCATCCAAAATGATCTGCTCGACCTGAGCATGGTCGGTTCCCGGGGTCAAAAAGGCATACGTAATAAACAGGCCATTGTCATGGAAAGGAAAGTCCCACATAAATATGTTGGTAGCCAGACCCTTGTCAACGATTTTTCTATAGAAGCGGCTGGATTTTCCACCCCCTAAGACTTTGGACAGAATCTGGAGGGGGTAGATGTCCTCATTCAATCCGGGGGGTGTTTTATGCGCCACGCCCACGATTCCAGTTTGCCCAGCACGCTTGATGATGAACCGTCGGGGGCCCTCCTGCTTGGGTTCGGTGGTATACATTTCCGGGATGGGTTTCCGGCTACGATGAAACTGGCCAAAGTACCTCTTCACCGTCGCCAGGGCTTCCTTGGTGCCGAAATCACCGATGATTGTCACCGTGGCGTTGTTGGGCCAATAGAAGGTATTGTAAAACTGCCGCAATCGTTCCGTGGAAACGTTTTCGATGTCCGAGCGCCAGCCAATAGTCGAATGATGGTAGGGGTGGGCCTGATAGGCCGTAGCCCAGATATTCTTATCCAGAATGTCGAAGGGATCGTTTTCCCCGCGCTCAAACTCATTCCGCACCACGGTCATTTCCGGTTGGCGGTCTTTGTCCCGCAAGAGGGCATTGCGCATGCGGTCGGATTCAATCTGCATGGCCCGCTCCAAATGCTCACTAGGCAGGAGCTCGAAATAATTCGTGCGATCCATCCAGGTAGTAGCGTTGATCATCGCCCCCACGTTTTGCAGAACGGTCCAGATTGAGCGGCCATTCTGCTTATTGAAGCGTCGGGAACCTTTGAACATGAGGTGCTCCAACAAATGGGTAGAGCCGGTGTAGCCGATGGCTTCGTTCCTTGAGCCCACGTGGTAGGTGACCATAAACGTGACCACCGGGGCGGAGTGATCTTCCATCAATAGGACTGTCAAATCATTGGTGTTCAGGCGATATTCATCAATGCCGCCGGAAGATTTAATGTAGGTATAACCGGGATATTTTGTTCCTGCCATGGTAATTCCTGCCAGTAATGCGATAACAACAAAGGGGGTCCATTTAGTAATCATAATGATGTTCCTCAATGGTTTGGTGAAATCTTTAGCCTGTAATTATACGATTTTCTGTGGTTGTCCTTCCAGTGTTTTCCACGGGCGGAAAGAACCAGTTTCGAAACAGAAGTTTCTTGGCGTTAGCAGTTGCACTGTAATTGTTAGCAAAAAAACAGGTTGGTTAATCTCCAATAATTGTATGTTAGTAACGAAGTGAATAATAGGTATTCACTTTGTAAATTACAAACGGCACCGGTTGGCAAATTCAATTCATCGTAAATTTTTTAAAACCGCCAGCAATTAGGATCATTTGAAAACCAATTCCATTTCTGATCCCAGATCAGCCCGGTAGTGTCCGTTCGTTTTTTTCCAAAAGTCCGGTACTTTTTGGATACAATAATTCTAAAATTCATGATAGATTAATAATCATAAAAGACATTCTCTCAATTAAATGATCCATCAGATTAAAATTGCTTTACTCATTTGCTGTTTTTCCATGGTGCAGGGGCAAGGAACGAACGGGGATATTTTAACTGGAAAAGGGGGAAAAGAAGCTATCTGTTAACAGTGTTACCGCCAACGACAAACCAGATAGATACATCCGTTACGGATACAAGTGTTCTTTTGGCGGCCTGGAAATACGAAACTTTAATGGACCACGTGCTAAAGATAACTATGGGCCCGACCTGTTTTACCTTTTTAATCATAGCTCAAATGGAAAATGTGACGGCGTCAATGAGAACTATCCCGACGGTAATGTTCTACGGAGGACTATCTTATGGGTCGTGGAAGGGGCTAAGATACATCAAGAATAGTGAGCAGGAAAAACTCGAAGAAATGAGAAAAGGCGTTGGGAAAGCAGATATAGAAGCGCCCAAAATAAAGCTTACCCCCTACGGTTATGGTTTCTCCATGTTCTGGCGTTCAGTTGGCGTTTTTTTCGCAGGCGCCCTTATAACCGGCACCTTAGAATACACGGGATATGGATTACTTAAAACTTCAGATAAAATGTACTACCGTGCCGGATATTTTGGTCTCAGTGGTAACGTTCTCGGATTTTATAAGGGACTGGAGAGCGCCGATCGACGGCACGGCTTACCACCGGGATCACTCCTCACCTCGTTGCTCTTGACCACCATGTTGTATTCCGCCTCTGAATACGGTTTCCATAGAACCATCGGTAAAAATTCCATTCCCGATTACGCCGATGTTTTGACATTCTCGACATTGTACCTTGGTTACAACTTGAAATACTGGTCCAGAATCATTTCCAGACTGCAACTACGATGAAGTCATCTTCTGCCTTCTTGTTACTTGGTTTCCTGCTCCTACATTGCCTGATGACGTCAAGTTGTTATTACCTAGGCATGAATATAGTTGCGCCTAATTCTATGGACCGCTATAGCCTTAAACCACAACCAATCAACACTCTACTCTTCACGCGGGTGCCAGCGGCGGAAAAGGCGTCAGCTCCCTAAAAGCAATGGAATATGAGCACCCTGACCTGGATACGAGTAAAATAGAAACAAAATGGGACTATACAACCCAGGAAATGTCCCTGGTGTGGCAAGCGGGCAAAACGTGGGATGTTGATCTAGGGTGGTCTGTCTTTCACCACAGCAGGAATAGACTCGAAGCTTCGATTCCTTACAGTTATCAGATCATATAGAGATCGCTAACTTTAAGTTCAATGATTAATCGCTCCCGGCCAAACAGGTGGCTATAAAAAAGCATCCCTTCATCAATTAGCTCTGATAAAAAAGGACTATAGCTCGTCCATTAATTACCATGAATGGAACACCCTTGCAGAAGAAATGCGCCACACCTATTCCCATTTATTCAGCGGCAACCCAATGAACCACTGGCTCCGCTGGGGAGGTGGTATCATATTCAGCTCAAGTTATATTAGATTGAAGTCCCGCTATGATGACGGCCGGTTTAGAACAACACAGCTGTTTAAATTTTTCCCCGGGTTAAGTTTTTTCATTGGTGTTGAAGTCGGCGAACTAAACGCCGGATTTGATCAAATCGCTTTCTGGCCTTCAATCGATGAACACATCGGCTGGGATTTTAGTATATCTATCAGCCTTACACCCTCCCGAAAACACTAATTATTTTCATGGTAAGCCCTCATCTGGGCTACTTTAAAATGGGGATAAAGACTCTCATCGACATCATCCGCCGAGAACTCCAGTTGCCAGAAGGTAGTCATCCCTACCTCGAGAGAAATATTAATTATCTCTCGTGCCCCGCCTAATTTCAAAGTTAGGGTACTATCAAAATAAAAATGCCCCTCTACGTACCAAGGAGATAAGATGGTCTCCGTGCCGATATTCTTAACCGTCCCCTCACACTTTAAGTTGGTGGCACCTGCGTTGTAACTACTAATTGAAAAAATGACGTCTTCAATAACCGCAACATCCTCACTCCCCACTAAATAGGATTCGTCACATCAGAGTATTACTATGATCATGGCGAAAAAGAATAATGCGATTCAATTTACTCTATTCCGAAAGATTAGTCAACGGTGTCTAAGTGAAGCTACACCGCGTTAAACTCAAGGCTACATACTGGAATAATAATCGTTTTTAGTCTTTCTCCGGTTGGGTGTTTTTCAGGTTTTTCCAGGACGGAAAGAACTGCCCCGTGGTCTCCATATATTGGTGGTACTCCTCGCCGAAGCGTTCAAGGAGGTAGGCTTCCTCCTTGCGTACATGCCAGGACCAGAAGAGGCTCAGGGGGACGACGGAGAGGAGCAAGCCCCACGAGCGGAGCCCAAAAGCCAGGATTCCAGTGGTGGAGTAGATAAGTGCGCTGTACAGGGGGTGGCGGACGAATTGGTAGGGGCCGGCCACGACTAATGTGCGGCCGCGGTCCGGGATTTTCAGGGTTTTTAGACTACCTCCCACCAGGTACACCACGTCCATTAGAAAAATTAGGAGCAACACCCAGCGCAACACGGGATGAATGGGCATGGGTGGAATTTGAAGCCAGCGATCGGCGCCGTAGAATATTCCCCAAATGGGAAGGGTGGCGACGACACCCGTGGGGCCTATGCCAAAAATCCGCTTATATTGCTCACGCCAACTCATAGCCTCCTGCTCCTGGGTGAGGGCACGGACCCCCCCCAAGACCAGTACGATTCAAGGGTTAGATAATTCCTGCCAGCTCTTGCAGCAGGCGCCAGTTCTTCAGGCGATCCTCCTGGGCCTGGAACAGGATTTCGGTGGGGTTCCCCTGGGCATTGAAATGCTTGGCAAAGCGTCCTTCCGTCTTGGCAAAATAGATGAAGTCGATTTGTTCGCCCGTTTTGGGATTCACATACCAATCCTGGTTTTTGGCCGGGTTGCCCTGGAGCGAAAGGCGCTCAGACATGCGTTCGCCCTTTGTGGGATCGTAAATGAACAGGGGAAAGGCGCGGCTATCGGCAGCCAACTTGGCCTGGTGGGCAGCCAGGTCGTCAGCAACGCCATGTTCCGGCTGGCACGTGGTATACACATTAACTAAGGACGGTCCCGGATACTCGTTGGCTGACAAGATCGCTTTGTAAAAATGATTCATGTGGCCGGGGGTGGTCTGGGCCACGAATACATCCGGGTGTATCAGGGCTAAATTGGCAATCTCTTTACGCCGCTCGGTCTTGCCGTGAATGGCCTTTCCTACCAGAGACATCTTGGCATCTTGCCCCATGTAAGACGCGGTGGAGGCCTGCCCGCCGGTATTAGAGTACACCTGCGTATCCAGCACCAGCACATTCACATCCAGGCCGGAAGTTAACAGGCGCGACAAGGATTGAAAGCCGATATCCAGCATGGCGCCATCTCCGCCAATGGCCCATATTTTCTTATCCCGCCAGCCCATCTGGTTCCAGCGTATGCGAATGCCCAGGGCATCGGCGGCCACATTCTCAAACAGGGAATTCGTCCAGGGAACCATGAAGGGATTATAAGGATAAGTCGATCCGTAGACCGTATTGCAACCGGTGGCCGCCACCAGGGCTACATTTTCGGCGCCGTGCACAAAGCCCGTGGCTGCCAGCATCATGCGTAAGGCAGTTCCCTCGCCACAGCCCATGCAGGAACCGGCGCCACCCGTGTAGAGGAGCGATTCCGGAGCTAACATCATATCTACCAAGACGCGTTCATTGATATATTCCTTTGGGGTGGGACCTAGGGAACGGAAGAAATCGAAGGCCTTCTGATAATGGGGGATGGTGTCGTCCACCTTGGTGATCATTTTCAAAGCGTTATGATCGCCACAGGCGTCCACGCACTCCGCACAACCTTTACACTTGGTAGGATCGATAAAAATCCCAAACTTGGCAGGTTCCTTGCCCTGTCTAGCCGGCACTTTGGAAAACTTATTGGTCTTGGCCCACTGGTCAGAAATCCAACCCTTCAGTTCTTCCGATTCTAACTTATCCACCGCGGTAGCCAACTGGGACTCAGGAATAGCTTTCCCTAAAATGGCCGTGTCCGGACACTCGGTGACGCATTCCATGCAGGCCACGCAATTCTCAGCAATAAACTCGGGTATGTCCGGAGCGATATAGCTGAAATCCCGCAAGGCGGCTGTTCCTGCAGGGATAAGGCTGCGCGCTGTGGAGAGATCGGCCGGGAGGCCTTCTTCGGCCGTGCCGTCGTTGTAAGCCCCCACAATCCGGTCGTTAAAATCGGCCACATCCAGGAGGTTCCAGGCGGTGATTTCGTTCAGTACAGAAATATCTTTATCGTTCATGCTAAGACCTCATCTTTCTCGGTGGCTGTCTTTCCCGAGGGGGAGGATGGCTCAATAATATCCCGGGGGATTTCGAACACCTCGGTAAACCCGCGCCGGACAGCATTCAGGTTATCCTGAACCACCTGTTCTCCACGCTTGCCAAAATACTTGCGCAAGGACTTTTCTACACCCGCCATCAACGCTTGTTCCGTAATCCCGGAGCGGGACAAGAAGGGGGTCACCTTCAAAAAAATACCCAAGAGAACGATGCCCTGCATACGTTGCACCAGGTCCGGTCTCGTGGCCACCTCCCGGGCGATGGTTACCGTGTCTAAAGCGAATACCCGTATGTCCTGCTCGCGAATTTCCCGCTGGGCCCAAAGGGGGATGTCCTCCCAGATGGCCCGGGGATCGGTCTTGGGGGTTTGCATGAACAATAAGCCGCCCCGTTGCAGCCCCTTCAAGGGATTGGCCAGGTTAAAGGCATTCACATCATTCAAGGGGACGAATTCCACAAATTCTAACTCGTTATGCGTGCGGATCTTTTTAGGGCTAACCGTTAAATAGTAGGTGGTGGGCAGACCTTTTTTCTCCGACCCGTACTTAGGATAAGCCTGGACATACATGTCAAACAGGTCTTCCACGATGGTGGCAATGATTTTGTTGGTCGTAACCGACCCGTAGCCGCCCACGGAATGCCCCCGCATTGAAAAGGTTCCCTCGGGACGAATATCCGGGTTGCGGTCCGGCACTATAGCTGTCTCGTGGTCAATACCCAGACTGAAATACCGTTTACTGTCCCGGACCATGTTTTCAACTACGGCGATGAGATCGGCGGGACGAACATCCCGAGAGCCCAGACCGGCGGAACCGGAATAGATGCGGGGTAGGGTGATATTTCCCTTCGCGTTTTGGGTTAAATAATCGGTGAATGCGGCCTTTAACTCCAAGGTGAGGGGATTGCTCTCGGCCAGGGGATTATCCATGCGTTCCAGGATAGAGAGCCCCTTCACGTGCCTCAGGGCATCGACTAACTGTCGTCCGGGGAATGGTCTAAAGGCGGTTACATGGATGACCCCAACTTTAAGATCTTCGGCCTCCCGGAGGTAATCGGCTACCGCCTCCGCTGTCTCCACCATGCTCCCCATGCCTACGAGGGCCCAATCAGCATCCTCCATTCGGTAGGGGTCTATCAAATGATAGGTGCGGCCGGTTAGCCGAGCATACTCCTCCATGGCCAATAACAAATGTTTCTCTACCTGATCGGTGTAGAAGCGTTGGGCTATCTTGCCCTTCATGTAGGCATCCTGGTTTTGAACTACTCCGGACATGACGGGATGGTGGGGGTCCATGAAGTTCACCAATTTCTCCTGGGGTGCCGACACGAACTGTGTCATGAGTTCGGGTTCGGGGAGTTGCACGTTCTCGATGGTGTGGGTGGTCAAAAAACCGTCCATGATATTCAAAAAAGGTGTGTTTGAATCTTCGGCGGCGCGCCGGGCGATAAGGGCTAGGTCTCCCACTTCCTGGGCGTTGCGGGCAAAGAGCATTCCCCAACCACAGTCGGCCACGGCCATGACGTCGTCGTGTCCGGCGTGGACATTCAACGACTGGGAGGTGAGGGCACGGGCACCGATATGGAAGACAGCTGGTAGGCGCTTGCCAGAAATGGTGTACAAAACCTCCTTCATCAAGACCAATCCCTGGCCCGACGTGAAATTGGTGACTCGCCCCCCGGCCAGGGCAAAACCCTCGCACGTGGAGGCGGAACTGTGCTCCGATTCCAACTCCATGAACGCCAGGGGCTCCCCCCACAAGTTCAGGCCCCCATTGGCCACCACGGCTTGATAACCGGAACCCATGGTGGTAGAAGAGGTGATGGGGTAGGCACAGGCACCCTGGGAGATGTGGGTTTCAACCCAAACCACCATACCAGCCCCATCAGATGTTGATCTTATACCGGGATACTCTACGGTTTCTTTAGCAGAATTAGACATGTAATGCTCGGTTCAATTTTTAGGTGTAAGAAAGACACGTTTCTATTTGCAAAACTAGACATGGAATTTACCATTTTATTTCTATATTAAACTACTCTAGACAACTCCCAGGTTTGCCTTAACACCGTTGGCCCATTCTAAAAAATAACTTTTATCACGGTGTCTAATAAAACCTGCCTAAAGTCAGTTAATATACGCATTAGGTTATAGGTATAGTTTTTTCACCCACTCTGCTTCCGCGGGACTCAGGGCCTCTCCCAGGGTTGCAGCCGCTTCTACCTGTTGTATATTGCGTTGGCCTAAGAGCACACACCCCGTGGGGGCCTCTGTGAGGAGGGCGTCCACCAATCCGTGCAAGACCGGCTGGGGATGGCCGGTGAAATGGGTCTCCAGGGTTTGCCGGTTAGCTTGCATTCGGTCGATGATCCGACGGTCCTGGAATTCTTTCACATTGGCGCGGAAATCTCCCTCGGGAAAGGTGACGGGGTGGGTGTATTTCCCCGTGAGCAAACCGTGTTTCAGGGGAGAGAAAAAGGCTATCCCCCTATTGTGTGTATCGATCCAGGCTTTGAGTCCACTGGATTCGAAGGTATCGTCCATAACGTTACGGTAGGGTTGTACCACATCGGGATCGACGCGGTCGATGTAGCGCATTATAAGATCCAGGTTCCAGTCCGAGAGACCGATGAAAAGGATTTTACCGGCTTCCTGGAAACGCTGCATCTGTTCCAAGGCATCAGTGAAATATGCGTCCTGCTCACCGAAGTGACAATGGTGCAGGTAATAGAGGTCAATGACCTCCGTGCGCAGGTTGCGCAAGGATCGTTCCAGGTGTTTGGCCATGAGCCGGGGGTGGTAGTAGTGGTCGTACGGGCCCGGGTCCCACCCCACCTTGGAGGTAAGAAAAATAGCTTCTCGAGGAACCGTTTCCCACATACTGCCGATAATCTGTTCCGAGTGGCCATCGCCGTAGACGTCGGCCGTGTCCCAGTGGTTGATGCCCAATTCCCAGGCTCGGCGCAAGGCAGCCCGAGAATCGGCATCCTGTTGATGAGCCCAACCCACGGGGATGGTACCCGATTGGTTGGGGCCGCCGTAAGACCAGGTCCCCAGGCTCACCGCCGAAACATAAACACCGGTCCTTCCTAACAATACTTGTTGCATGTGCTAATTGTTGATCCTGCTATTGATGTTGTTCAAGAATATAGAACGACCCGCGTTGATGAATGAAGCGGGAAATAGTCACCGGTCAAAAGTCAGGAGGTTAGGTGGATGTAAAGGATGAAAAGAAGTGGAAGTTGAGGTTGCCGGGCCTCCCTTTTCGTTTCCCCATAACGGTACGCAAAAGCAGCATCTAACCCCTGCTCTTCGCATCGCAGGACAAATTTCGGCCCACCTTTTTGCCCTTCCTAATTTGTTATTTTTCATTCGCCCTGCTCCAATCATTTCCGCCCCCATTTTGCTACCGGAAATCCGGTTTTGTCTGTGTAAACTTAGCCCTGTTTTCAAGGACTTAATATGCTTAAAACCCTCGATATTGGTCATCGGAGCTACCCTCTGGACCGGGCTCT
>CAZVNL010000051.1:0-12019 GCA_964628055.1 uncultured bacterium
AACAGGGCAAAGCACTGGTGGAATTATTGCGTCTGCACATTTTCCGGGAGGATAATGTCGTTTTTCCCCTGGCGGTTAAATACATTTCCCAAAACGAATTGCAGGCCATGGCAATAGCAGCGGAGAAGTTTGATCACCACTAATAATTGATTTTGACGTTTTGTAATTAATACCATTGGTGTTCTTTGCAAGGGTTTTTGGGATTTTGTAACGGGTATTTCTTACTCGGTGGTTGGTTTCTTGCTTATTAATTACAATCCAGTCTACTTTTCCAGGGGACATAAACATAGGTGGGCGACTTTTAGTCACCGGGAGGGTCTAACCAACTGCGTCATTCGATGGTCAAACTTAGGAGTTGGGTATGAAAAGTGTATTCTTATTGGGGCTACTTCCCTGGGGGCTTTTAATGGGCGAGCAACCTTATTTTCAACAGCGAGTTGCTTACGAGATCCACGTCACCCTGAATGATTCCGCCCATACGCTCTCCGCTCAGGAAAAAATACTATACGTAAACAATTCACCGGATACGCTGAGTTTTATCTGGTTCCACCTCTGGCCCAACGCCTATAAGAATGACTCCACCGCTTTTGCGCGCCAACAAATCAAGCAGCGCCGTACCCGCTTTCACTATTCCAAGGCCAAGGATCGTGGTAATATAGATAGTTTGGCTTTTTCGGTAAATGGGCAAACCGCGGACTGGGAATACCATCCTGACTATATAGACATTGCCAAACTATGGCTTCCAAAACCCCTTGTTCCCGGCGATTCCATTACTATTGAAACCCCTTTTTTCGTAAAACTGCCCGAGGTGTTTTCGCGGCTGGGTCATACAGGGAAACACTACGAAATCACCCAGTGGTATCCCAAACCGGCGGTGTATGACCGGGAGGGGTGGCACCCCATACCCTATTTGGATCAGGGAGAATTTTACAGTGAATTCGGGCAATTTGACGTTTACATCACCCTCCCGAAGGAATATCGCGTCATGGCTACGGGTGACCTGGTAGGTGGCGAGGCTGAATACGCTTGGCTGGACTCCCTGGCCCGGGAGGGAGACTCGCTCTATTCCCTAGCCAAAAAAGAGTTTAAAGCCAAGCTGAAGGAACTCCGTAAACTAGAGAAAAAGAGTCGCAAGGGGAAGAGGAAAAAGGGGAAAAAGTCGCCCTCAGTATCCTCCGCACCGCCGGTGCTCAAAACCCTTCATTTCCACCAGGAAAAGGTGCACGATTTTGCCTGGTTTGCCGACCAGCGCTGGATTGTCCGGAAAGGTAAACTGTTCCTGGCCGATTCCACCCGAGAGGTTACTCTCTGGAGTTTCTATTTACCTAAACATGCCAAACTCTGGGAAAACTCAATTGAATATATCCATGATGCCGGTTACTGGTATAGTCGCTTTTACGGGGATTACCCTTACAATCATATCACGGCGGTGGATGGCGACCTTTCCGCTGGTGGGGGAATGGAATATCCCAATATTACCGTCATCTCTTCCGGTGGATCCAAGGACCTGCTGGAAATGGTCATTATGCATGAGGTGGGTCATAACTGGTTTTACGGAATTTTAGGTTCCAACGAACGGGACCATACCTGGATGGACGAGGGACTGAATCAATACACCAACCTTCGTTATTGGGAGAAGAAATACCATTCCCGGGGAGCCCAATTTGTCCTTCAGGATTTTGTGCAGAATAAATTAAAGATTGGAAAACACGCCTCCTTCGACTGGTTAACTTATGTTCAGTATCTCCCTGCAGCCCGTAGTCTGGATTCACAACCCCTGAATCTTTCAGCCAATGATTACCAACGGAGTAACTACGGCCAGCATTACAGTAAAACTGCCGTATTTACTCGCTATCTACAGCACTATCTGGGGGAAGAAAAGATCGATGAAATCTTCCGGGACTATTACGAAACCTGGAAATTCAAACATCCTCAACCGGAAGATTATAAGGCGGTTTTTAAAAAGCACGTGGACGAAGATTTAAGCTGGTACCTGGAGGATGTTTTCACGAAAACGAACTATATTGATTACGGGATCAGGCGTACCGGGGATCAGTTCACGGTCACCAATTATGGTACCATGCAAGCACCGGTGGAAATTGCCTTTTATGACCGGCAGGATAAAGAGATCGGGCGCACCTGGTTGAAAGGGTTTAGCGGCTCGTCCACGATCAAGGGTCCGGAGAATACGGTCAAGGCGGTGATTGATCCCGATGGGTTTATGCCCGATGCTGACCGGACGAATCATACCACGAAGCGGAGCACCAAACTGAATTTTGTCTGGGACAAGCCCGATTACTACAATCGGGATTTAAACCTATTGCCCTGGCTGTTCAGCTACAATGTTTACAACGGATTTACCCCGGGAGTGATGTTGTATTCGGGATTTACACCGGGCTTTTTTGGTAATGGTCTGGCAGTGAAGCCCATGTGGGATTTTAAGCATAACCGCCTGGTGGGCAATTTATTAATTCGTCGTGGCCTGGTACCCAGTGCATGGTTAAACCGGGGCACGGTCAGTTTTTCAGCCAGCGATTACAGCGGCCGCTGGGGAGCTGAAGCGGCTTTTGAAGGAACGGTTAAAAAGCCGCTTATTTCCTACCCGCGCAACACTGTTTCCGCGGAACTGATGTTTCACCATATCGATTCCGCGGCAGTGGACTCGCAATTTTACGATAGTGGACAGTTTGTCGTTGGGCGCGTAAAATATTACCGAAGCTGGTCTCCGAATCCCTTTTTTCAGCTAAACGTAGGGAGTGGAATACGAGGGGGAACTGGTTTTCTGAAGGTTACTTTTAATTCCACGACCAGTTACGAATTTACCCGGGAGATTAAAATCCAGCTCCGTTTTTGGACCGGTACCTTCGTGAACCGAGACCAAGTTCCTCGTCAGTACCGTACCTACCTCAGCGGAGGGGTCGACCCCGATTTTCAAAGGTATGCCCTGGACCGAACCGGCGGGGAAAGTGCCGTTAATATCTACACTGACCAGTATTTCCTGGCCGGCCCGGGAATAAGGGGCCTCGCCTTGGATTCCCAGGGGAAACCAGTGTCCACCGAAGGCTTTGCCTGGGGTTTAAATGTTTCTCAAAAGGTGCCTTTAAAAGGTATGGATCTTTTCTTGGATGCTGCTGGTGGTGAAACATTAACTAAGACCTATCTGGATCTGGGTCTTAAGATCGGACCCATCATCCTTCCCCTTTACCAGAGCTGGGATTCCCAACCATTCGTAAAGGATTGGGATTGGATGAAAGCTCGTCTTCGCTTTGAACTCTCTATGCCCACTTTCTACTTTGGTGGTTGAAGGACAGACCAGCCTAAAAGTAAGCCATTAGCAACTAAACGGCGTCGAACAAAAAGGTGGTTTCCATTTCGTCGGCAACAGCGGTAAATTTCACCTGAATTTTTCTCACCTCCACACAATTTTCATTAAGGTAAGGGTGCATGCGTATGGCGAAATGGGATAAAGAGTCATTTATAGAGGACATGCGCGGCAAATGTAGTCGCGAAATCGCTAAGATCGGTCTCACAATCATCGAATTTGCCGAAAAAAACGCCGATGAAATCAGCTGGGGTCGGGGAGTCGAACACGGGACGTTGACCTTCCGCTGCCGATCAGATTTTGGAATAGTCCCAATTTTCCACATGACCAGCAATGGCACAATTAAAGTCCAGATAAACTTTTTACGCCATAAAGGAGTCCCCAAGCAGGTCATTCGGGATATGGTAATGAAAATGGAATCCAACTTTTTACGGGAATACGATGAGGTAAACCATCCTGTGGATACCTTCGAACCCATGGAAGAGCTATTCCATACCAGTTTCCAGGTGGAGAAATTCCTCAATACCGTGGAAGGGTGCTGTTATCGTTTGCGGCAGTAGGGCCGTTTCTATTCTGTTCTGATATTACTGATCTACCGTATTGACGTAACTGAGTTCCCCAAGCCGATGTTCATTCGATGGGGAGTGTTTATTTTAAGGTACCGAGAATGAAACCGTATTCCTGGTACCTTGTAAGCTCCTGGTTATTCGTTGTAACCCTCCTGGAGGGAGGGACGGGGAGTATGGCCGGTGCCGTGCGGGATGGGTCAACCCAGCAGCCATTGGTGGGCGCCAATGTGGTTATTTTAGGGACGGACCTGGGTGCTGCCACGGATGAGCAGGGCAATTTTATCATTACTGACTTGGAGCCCGGAAGTTACCATGTAAAGGCCATGATGATCGGCTATGAATCGGCAATTAAGCTCAACGTCCACGTCATGCCAGAGCGCCAGACCATCATCACCTTCCAGCTATCCCTTTCGGCAGTGGAGTTAGAGGCCGTGCAGGTTACGCGCAGCTTCTTCAAAAAGGAGCCGGACGTATTCACCAGCAGTCGAACGGTGGATTTGGAAGAGATTCGCAGCGATCCCGGGGGAGTGTACGATATCCAGAAGATGATGCAGAGTTTACCGGCTGTAGTGTCGGGAGCGGACCAGGAAAATGAAATCATTGTCCGGGGAGGGGCTCCCGGCGAGAACCTCTTTGTCATGGATGAAATCGAAATTCCCAATCCCAATCATTTCGGGTTCCAGGGTAGCGGCGGGGGCCCCATTAATATGGTGAATACGGAGTTCGTGGACCAGGTGGAGCTCATCGCCGGGGCTTTTCCAGCCCAATATGGGGGTAAGGCCTCATCGGTGATGAATATTCAACTCCGGGAAGGGAGCCGGGAGAAGTTCAATTTAGACATGGAAATGAGCATGGCCGGTTTTGGCTTCACGACCGAGGGTCCCCTGGCCAATAAAAGGGGGTCTTATTTAGCTTCTATACGGAAGAGCTACCTGGACCTGGTAATCAAAGATATCGGGGTCAGCGCCGTCCCGGAATACTGGAACGCCCAAGCTAAGGTCGTATACGATCTTAACACCCGCCATAAGCTCATTTTCAATCTTTTATACGGTGAGGATGGCATTGCAATCCGGGATGGTCGTAACCCCTACACCCGGGGGGCGGAGAATGTAGACGCTGGGGGAGATCAATATTCCTGGGGGCTGCTCCTAAAGAGTTTATGGAGCAAGTCCCTGTTAACCCGGTTAACCCTTTATCAGAATATGAATCACTGGAATACCGATGTATTCAATATAAGGGTGGATCAGAGTCGGCAACGCTATTATTACAATCATGACCGGGAGGGCGAACTGGCTCTGAAAGGGGATTTGCTGAAGCGATTCAACCGCAACCTGGAGGTGAATACAGGTTTACAGATCAAGGAGGTGAAGGTGGATTACGACACCCATTCCGACTCTTCCACTCGGGACATTTACTGGTATTCCAAGCCTGCTTCCCCGGAGGTTTTGCAACTAATCACTTCCCCGGGGGAGTTTTACGGTGAAATTTTCCCCATCATTACGAACCGGGATTCGGTGATTCAGGAAAGTGACTCTCTCTGGGCCTATTACTGGAAGGGTCAAACGGTGCGGTCGGGATTGGTTGGTCACGACACCGTATATGGGGAGTGGACCCGCGACCGGGTGGAGACGTTCTTCAGGATAAACGGTTTTGGTTCGGTGAAATGGCGGCCCAGTGCAAGGAGTACGATCAACACCGGCCTGCACCTGTACTACACGGAGTTCAACGATCAACTGTCAGTGGAGCCGCGGTTAGGTTGGTCTTACAACCTTACAGAAAACACCGCGTTGAATCTGGCTTACGGTAAACACTACCAGTTACCCGCCTACACGGTACTCATTAACGGTGAAAGTGGTCGCTATTTGAAGAATAAATTCACCGAGCAGGTGGTTTTAGGACTGGAACGCCTGATCGGTTCTGACATTCGAGCCGTGGTGGAGGTCTACCGTAAAAATTATCATGATCTGGTAAGGACGAATGCTGATACCACTGCCGATCCCCGGGATCGTTGGGGTGGGTTCAATAATGCTGGCTCGGGTTATTCCCAGGGGGTAGAGTTTTTCCTGCAGAAGAAACTGGCCCAGCGCTTTTGGGGTACCGTAAGCTACTCGCACTATATCGCCCAGGCGCGGGATGTACGCGTACGGGATCACGTGGAGTATTACGATTGGGACTTCGACTTTCGGGACGTGGCCACCTTGACCGGCGGGTACAAGTTCCAGTTCCATAAGCAACCCTGGTACCGGCGATTGAAGAAACGTCCCTGGTGGCCGGCGGTGGCGTGGTTACCCCTGGCCCCGGCCGATGAGTTCGAGATTGGCCTGCGCTTTCGCTACGTGGGAGGAAAACCGGTGACGCCTAAGACGTATGATTTTATCCACGGCCTGTGGTACCTGGATCCCACGCAACCGTTGAATTCCCAGCGCCTGCGGGAATATCGCCGCTTGGACATCATGATCACCCAGCGGAATTTCTTTAAACATTCCAGTCTATCGGTGTTTATTGATATTCAGAACGTCTTTAACACCGATAATATCTGGGATATTCAGTACAATTCCGATGGAACCGCAACCGAAGTGCTGCAATTCAAAACCATTCCCGTAGGGGGCTTTATCTGGGAATTTTAGGTTTTCATCCTCGAGCAGCATTCTGAACTGTAAGGGCATAAAGGCCCTTTCGAGCACTGTCTACGTAGAGCCCTGCCGTGAACGGCTGGGTTAATGAACCGGGATTTGTAAGAGTTAACCCTGAGTTGCAGTGGGAACAACTGCCGAATCCCGAATAATATGCTTTGTTAAGACGCTTTTCTGATTAGATTCTACCGATTGAAGAACCCCACCGTAATATGCGCTACTGGATAAGAATAAGCCTCCTCCTGTTGACCGGACTTGGCTCCGGGTTGGGCCAGGAAAGGCCCTTACCCCGAAGTCTAACCCCCGAAGAATACGCCCGCCGCCAGGAGATTGGTGCTCACCGCACCATAACCGATCCTCCGGACAGTGTTTTGTACACACCGGCAGAGTTCGATTCCCTGGCCGGGGTCCTTTTTGCCTGGGAGGGCTATTCCACTTTGTTGACCCAGTTGATTCGGGAAACGGCGGAATTGGATACAGCTTGGGTAGTAGTGGATAATGCCGGGGAGCAGGCTTCTGTGACGACGATTCTCACCAGTGCGGGGGTGAACATGGATCATATTGTTTTTCAGATTCTACCCACCAATTCGGTGTGGATACGGGATTACGGGCCCTGGTGGATTTACCAGCCTGATGGGAGCCGGGCAATCATCGACATGGTCTACAATCGCCCACGCCCCCTTGACGATGCCTACCCGGAACAGGTGGCGGGTCTGTGGGGGTTGGATTATTACGGTACGGCCCTGGTGGAAGCGGGTGGCAACATGCTCTTGGATGGCAAGGGAGCTGTCCTGGTTTCTGACATCATCTTCGACGCCAGCCAGGGATTTGATCCCAATCTAACCCAGGCGCAGTTGGAGCAGTATTTTGAGGAATACTTCGGGGTACACAAAGTGATTGTGACCCCCCACCTGCAATATGACGGCACGGGGCACATCGACATGTTCGTGAAACTGCTAAATGACACCACGGTAATCGTGGGAGCGTACGAAAGCCCCTCGGCAGGGGCGGGGGACAATTACAACATTTGTAACCAGGTGGCCACACAACTGGCCAACGAGACCAACGGCGCCGGTCAACCCTTCCAGGTGGTACGCATGCTCATGCCACCCTACAGCGGAGGTATCACTTATACGTACATTAATTCTTTCATTGCCAACAAAAAGGTGTACGTCCCCATTTACGGTTTCGCCACCGACGACTCGGTTCTGGCGCAGTATGCGGACCTGCTACCGGGTTATGAAATCATCGGTTTTGACTGCAACCAGATCATCCCCGCCAACGGCGCCATCCATTGCATCGCCATGAAGGTGCCCGCCCTCCCGGAACAGGTATCTTGCGACGACTGGGTGTTGGGAGACGTGAATAGCGACGGTCACTTAGACCTTTTTGATGTCCTCATGGTGGTGGAAATTGTCTTGGATGACACCTTTTCCGGATCTTGCGCCCGTCAGGTGGCTGATCTGAACGACGATGGGGAGGTCTCCGTCCTGGACATGGTGCAGTTGGTGAATTTGGTGTTAGGTTTTTGAAGGAACCCGTGGATATATTTAATTGCAATAGCCGGCGGTGGAGGCTGTGAATAAATTCGTCATCTACGAACCTATGACCGCTTTCACCGA
Organism: uncultured bacterium; assembly: GCA_964628055.1. Lineage (GTDB taxonomy): Bacteria > Fidelibacterota > Marinisomatia > Marinisomatales > TCS56 > CAZBEL01. The sequence goes on from CAZVNL010000051.1 coordinate 8,147, forward strand.
CGTTTTGTTGGCTGCGCTGGCTACGTATCTAGCCTGGGAATTGGGGTCCTGGTACCAGCTACGCTTGATGAACGTTCACTGGCACTTAAGTCGGGCGTTTTACCTCCTTGCGTTAGGAGCCTTTTTAGGAGCCGTCAGCCACGGTTTGGGGCCCTATTGCTCCCCGGCACTCCAATCCATTATTTGGAAACTCACGATTCTTTCCATTGGGATTACGGCCTTCTTTTTGGTGATGACCGCTCTGCACCATGTCTTTCCTTTTCGCACCGTCCGGTGGCTGGGTTGGATTCCCTTCCTGTTTTTAGTGGTTTACCTGTTCCTGGTTCTCAAAGACGACCGGTTTATTATGGCCGTACGGTTCTACGTCCCTTGCCTGGTGTTCGTGTTAGTGCTCATGCTTTACAGCCAATGGCACACCCAGGCGCCGGGGACGGGACTCATCGCACTGGGCATTGTGATCAGTTTTCTGGCTGCCGGACTCCAGGCCAGTGGTTTTGCGTTTCATCGGAACTTTAATCATAACGACCTGTATCACGTGGTGCAAATGATCGGAATCTATGTCCTCTATCGAGGAGGGATGCTTTTAACCGATTACGGTGTTTAACTTAACCTTTGATTTTTCCCTGGTAGTCTGCGGATTGCCGGGAGCTGTGAAAACGGTTAACCTGTTAAGACCCGTTGCGCTAAATTCATACTGGAGATATAAGGCAAGAAAATGACCATTACCATTACCAGTCCCAACACCTACACCCGGGAGTTGGCCATATCCCTCGCCTGGGAGGAGGTAGCCGACGATTTCGAGGAGACGCTACAAACCTTCCGGAAGCGGGTAAAATTGCCGGGCTTTCGGCCGGGGAAGGTACCCCTCAAGATCGTGCTGAACCGCTACCAACCGGTTATTGAAGAGGACTTTCTGGAGAAAACCATTCAAAAGCATTACCAACGGGCCCTGGAGGATGAGAATCTGGTTCCGGTGAACCAGCCCAGGATCAGCGATCTGGAGTATCGTTTCCAGGAGCGCTTAGTTTTCAAGGCCACGTTCGAAATCGAACCAGAGATCGAATTACCCCGGTTGAAAAGAAACAGTCTTCAAGTCCAACGCACCAATTACGTCACGGATGAGGAAGATATCGATCGCGTTGTGAAGGATATTCGTTTACACAATGCCGAGATTCGCACCGTCGAGGAGGCCAGGGAAGGACATTTTTTAGTAGTGGATTTGCAGAAATTAGATTCCTCGGGAGTCCCCATCATCGGTGAGAAGTGGGAGCAGCGCTACCTTAAGGTTGGTGAGGGCGTTGGAGGGGGAGACAACCTGGAGCGGCTCCTGGGTTTGAAGATAGGAAACCAGGCGCGGATCACTATTGCGGAAAAGGAGAACAAGCCCCCCACGCCTTTCGAAATTACCGTGCATAATATCGAGGAGCAGGTACTCCCGGAAATCACTCACGATTTTATCAAGCGCGTGGATGGCCAGGCCACCAATGAGGCCGAGTGGCGAGCCAATCTTGAGGAGCGCCTCAAAGGACAGTACGCGTTACGCTCCCAGGAGGCTTTTGACCGGCAACTGGCCGATGCCATGATTGCCTTGGTGGATGCGCCCTGTCCTCCTTCCATGGTGGAGGCCTATTTAGACCATCTGGTGGAGGAAGTGAAAGCCGATCAATCGGGACAGGAGTTTGACCGAGATAAGGTACGGGAGACCTATCGCACGGTGGCGGAAAGAAACCTGAAATGGTATTTGATCCGTAAAGCTATTATTAAGGACCAGGGACTGTCGGTAAGTCCTGAAGAGATTCAGGGAGAAATTCAGCAACTGAAAGAGCGCTCTCCAGAGCAGGCCAAGGAGATTGATCGTTATTACCGTAAACCTTCCCATCGGTCCCGTATCGAAGATGATCGTATGGAGCAGAAAGTACTGGCTTATTTGGCGGAGTTCGCCAAGGTGAAGGAGGTCACTGTCGCGACCCGGGATTTACGGGAACAATCCGGTGTGAAAGGATCGGGAGTATGAAGAAGAGAACCATTTCTCAGGTGATTCCCATAGTGGTGGAACAGAGTGGCCGGACCGAGCGGGCGTACGACATTTATTCCCGGCTGTTGCGGGAACGCATTATCTTTTTAGGAACGGCGGTGGATGATTCCGTGGCTTCCTTGATCATCGCCCAGATGTTGTTCTTAGAGGCCGAAAGCGCGGAGAAAGACATGTTTCTGTACATCAATTCTCCAGGAGGCTACATAACTGGGGGTTTGGCAGTATACGACACCATGCAACATGTTCAACCGGATATCGCCACCATTTGCATGGGGCAGGCTTCCAGCATGGCGGCCCTGCTTTTGGCGGGGGGAACCAAGGGGAAACGTTCGGCCCTGCCTAATGCGCGCATCATGATCCACCAACCCTTGGGAGGAGCCGAAGGCCAGGCCACGGATATCAAAATCCAGGCTGACGAGATCATACGCTTGAAGAAGCGCATTAACCAGATCATGGCCAAAGCGACGGGACAGACGTTGCGCAAAATCGAAAAGGATTCCGACCGGAATTATTTCATGAATGCTACCGAAGCGAAACAGTACGGTATCATCGATAATATCATGGTCCCCCGGAAACATGAAAACTGACCCCCTCCGGAAAAACATTCCCACGCCCGTTGCAGCTCCCCAACCGGTAGAACGCACAGCCCGGCATCGGACCTTACCGCGTCCTTCAGAAATCAAATCCTACCTGGATCAGTACGTCATCGGCCAGGAACAGGCCAAGAAGACCATGGCCGTAGCCGTGCATAACCACTACAAGCGTATTTTCCTCAATGACCTGGACGATGGGGTGGAGATCGAAAAGAGTAATATTCTCATGATCGGTCCCACCGGTACCGGGAAGACCTTGATTGCCCAGACCTTGGCTCGGTACCTGTCGGTTCCCTTTGCCATTGCCGATGCCACCTCCCTCACCGAAGCCGGATACGTTGGGGAAGATGTGGAAAACATCCTTGTGCGGCTATTACAGGTGGCCAATTACAAGGTGGCCAGTGCGGAGCAGGGCATCGTGTATATTGACGAAATTGACAAGATCAGCCGTAAGACTCCCAGCACGTCCATCACCCGGGACGTCTCCGGGGAAGGGGTACAACAGGCTCTTTTGAAGATTTTAGAAGGGGCGGTGAGCAATGTACCGCCCAAGGGTGGTCGTAAACACCCGGAACAAAGCCTTATTCCCATCAATACGAAGAATATTCTCTTCATTTGCGGAGGTTCTTTTGAGGGTCTGGAAGATATCGTCACCCGGCGGAGAGGAAAAGGAAGCCTGGGTTTTCACACTTCGGAACGGACTGCACCGGTCGGGAAAACCCCGGGTGTGCCGAATCTTTACCCAGAAGACCTGGTAGCCTACGGCTTAATTCCGGAGTTGGTGGGGCGTCTACCAGTATTGACCCGCCTGGAAATGTTGGATGAAAGTGACCTTTACCAAGTCCTCACCACTCCGCGGAATTCCCTGGTGAAACAATACCAGAAACTATTTCGCATGGAAGGAATTGAATTGGTTTTCCAGAAAGCTGCTCTAAAGGAGATCATCCGTCTGGCGGTGAAGCGTCATTCCGGGGCGCGGGCCTTGCGCGCGGTGATGGAAGAAGCCATGCTGGACATCATGTACCGCATCCCGGAAATGGAAGCGGTACGCAAAATTGTGGTCACGCCCGAGGTGATTACCAAACATAAACCCCCACGGTATACCTATCGCCAGAAAAGAGCGTAACCTTTTTACCCTTTGGTCAGGGTATCCCGACCCCAGCCTTCCCAACTTTATCTCAACAGTACCATTTTGTTCAGCACTCAAATAGGCTTTATCCCCTAACAAAGGACAGGCATGATACC
>CAZVNL010000052.1:0-11677 GCA_964628055.1 uncultured bacterium
GTAATGAGCGACTTGCGACTTTAGAATATAAGCATAATGAATGTCGAACAGGGAATTCCAAATGACGGAATAAAGAGGGAGTGCCTTTACAGGCAAACCATCCCACCTAATATTATTAAACCTCAGGCAGATTTAGAGGAAAGACTAATTGATGGGCAGATATTTTTTCAAAATCTCTTCCAGGTCTTTTACCAGGAAGGGTTTTCGTAAAAAACCGTCGAAAGCGCCTTTTTGAACGCGACCCACAACACGTTCGGCATAGGCCGTTACGGCAATGATGGGAGTTTCTTTAAACTGGTCCTGGGCACGTAATTTTTCCATGAGGGTTACGCCCGAAATTCCCGGTCCCAGGGCAATATCCAAGAGCATACCATCGACGGGATGGTCCTTAATCTTTTCTAAGGCTTCTTCGCCTGTTTCGACGGCTAACACTTTTAACCGCAGGCGCTCCAGGGCATAAAGTAGATACTGGCGAGCCGTAGGTGTGTCCTCGACGACTAAGATAAGTAATGAAGGTGAATTTTCGGGGGTGTTGTCTTCGCTTATTTTCATTATTGGATTGGATACTGACTTTCAATAAAGGTCGGTTAATTTTATAGGGTCTAGCAATAAAAACCTTGTTACTCCGCTTTAGGATTCACGAGATGATACTTTTCCAGTATGGCGCATAATTGCTCAAAGGTGTAGGGCTTCTCCAGGTAATCGTCGAAGCCAATTTCCACCAACTTTTTTAGCACATCTTCCCACGAGGCCGTTACGGCAATGATGGGAATCGTTTCGAAGCGGGGGTCCTGGCGGAATTTCAACATGAGCTCATCCCCGCTGATGCCGGGCCCCAGGGCAATGTCCAAAAGCATTCCATCCACGGTTTGGTTCTCCATTAATGACAGTGCCTCTTCTCCACTGGCTGCGGCGACTACCTTGATCTGTAATTTCTTCAACATGAAAATCAGATATTGGCGGGAAGCCAACGTATCCTCCACCACCAGGAGGGTGGGAGCCTTTGCAGTAGGTGTTATTTTCTGGGCAGAATTGTTAATCGGTCTATTTATTTAATTGGGATTTTAATGCAAAAGATGTTTCCGTGAGGCTCGTTGGCTTCCACCCACACTTTTCCACGGTGGGCCTCCGCAATGCGCTCCACGATCGCCAAACCTAAACCCCGACCCTTCTCACCATTCTGCTCTAAGCGTAATTTCCGCTTGAACACGTCCTTCCAGTATTTCTTCGGTAGCGTTGCACCAAAATCCACGACTTTCCCCACCAGATAACCGTTTTCTACCCGGGCTCTGATGATAACCCGTTTTCCTTCTGAAGCATACTTGATGGCGTTGCTGAGATAATTTCTAAATACTTCCGCTAAAATGGGATTGGCCTTTATCTCCAAGTCACCAGGAACGTCAAATTCCACCTGCATGTTTTTATCTTTCAGGGCCCGGCGGTATTCGGAGATGACCGTTTCTAAAAGTTTTTTGACATTTAAGGGTTGTTTCTCGATTTCTTCTCCCAAGGCCACCATCGAAATGGTTTTGGCATTTTCCAGGGTGCCCAATAAATTGGTGCTACTTTCCTTGATCAGATTAATCATATCGTTCTCGGGGAATTCCTTGGCCAGTAAATCACTCATCCCATGTATGACGCTGGAGGGGTTTTTCAAATCGTGACTGATGACATCTAAAAGCATTTCTTTCATGGTGTTGGAACGCCCCAAATCATCGGCCGCCTGGCGGTATTTTTGCTCCGAATTCCGTACTTGATCATCGGCCCGTTTGCGATGGAGGGCGACGGCAATCTGTTCCGAAGTGTACGTCAGGACGTCAAGGTCGGCTTTGGTGTAACGCAAGGGGTCAGAGTAACTCTGAACGACCATGACCCCAATCACCTCCCCCTTAACGCTCAGCGGCACTCCTAACCATATTTTGGACGGCGTTCCGATTAATTCAATTGCCCCTTGCTCGGCTAATCCATAGATCCCCTTCTCATCAATCATCAGCGGTTTTTTCGTGCGCATTACATATTCCGATAATCCCTTGCCTAAAGGCTTGGGTTCCGGAGGAGGATCAACCTGGTCTATGAAGTAAGGAAAAGAGAGTAAATTTTTAGTCTTGTCATAGAGGGCGATATAGAAGTTGGTAGTATCCAGGACATTGGATAACTGCTTATAAATAGAGGTAAATAGTTCTTTTAAATTTTCACTGGTGCTGACGGCCTGGGAGATTTCATAGACCACGTTTTGCAACCGTTGGGATTTTTTCCGGTCAGTAATATTATGAATAACAACTTCCGCTGCTGGCTGTCCTTCAAAAGTTACCGGGATTGCCGAGACCCCCACCTCCAATATACTTCCATCTCCTCGTAGGTATTGCATTTCTACAGAACCTACTTCCACCCCTTGTTGTATGACTGTACGAATACGATCTCTTACCTGTTCGCGGTACTGAGGATGGACCACCTCTAAAAAATCCTTGCCGATCAATTCATCCGGATTGTTAACCTTCATCATGTTCAAAAAAGCGGTATTGACAAAAACGATTTTCCCCTGGGTATGGATGATAATACCATCCGGGGAATGGTCGATTAGCATACGGTGTTGGGTCTCGGACTCGTGTATACGTTGCAAGTTTTTATGGAGTGTCAGTTGCCGTTTCAACTGGATGTGGGTTAGCCCGGCCACGAGAAATGCCAGGATCACGCCAAAGATTAAAAAATAATGGGAAATTTGTTCTCCAACTAGGACAGGTACCTCGGCTTTCGGGACCAAACTGACTGTCCAAAACCGGTTTAAAACCGGAAAGGTTACCTCCCCGTAAACTTTAGAAGTAAGTGACGGCATGGGAGTAATACTAGCATAAAAGCGTTCTCCTTCTGCTAGCAGCTGGAGCTCATAATAGTCGCTAACAACATCCATCCAACCGGGGGGCAGGAAACGGTCCACGCGGAAGACACCGTTTAGATAGCCTTGCAATTGACCCTCTTTTAGGAGTGGGAAATAGGTGGCAAACCCGGCTCCTCCTTGCCATAGTTCTATGATGGGTGTGATGATATCTTGCCCTGTTTGTTCGGCCAATACGAAGGATTCTGCCGCATAAGGATGGGTATGGAGATCCTTTCCCCGGGCCGGTAAGTTAGGGCTTTCAGGAACCACCCATTCAATAATTCCCTGGGGGTTAATATAGTTAATCGCCTGAAAGCCTTCATATTGGGAGACAATGGCCAGGACGACCTGAGTGAATTCCTCCTGGGTCATTTGTCCTTTCCTTAACCACTCTTCCCGCAAATAGTTTACAACTGCCAAATGCGAATCGAGACGGTCCTGCAATCCCCGGGCCACCTGCTCGGCAGACAATTTGGTGAACGCACGGGCCTCTTCCTTCTCATGGCTTCTTAATAACCACCACAAACCGATGGAAACCAGGCAAATACTCAGGAAAACAAGTATAGTAATAAGGTGTCTTCTTTCGGAGAAGATGGGGTGAGCAACGTTCAGCTTCTTGTGGTACAGCTCAACCAGTCGGTTATTTAGAGCGGCTTTCATTTTTTTATTCTAACTCGTGGCCCCTAAAGTTTGCTGTGCACAATCCTTTTAATAAAGGAGCGTCTGCTGATCATGGGTGGAACATGGAGCATACATCTAAGTGAAAATTACACCTATTGCCTAAAAAAATACTACCAGTCATTCCTGATCTCTCTGGTTACCCATTTGTCACCATGGACGTTCACGTGATTCATATAACGGGAGGTTGTTTTCTCCAGGTACCTGGCAGAAAAGAATTTTACCTTCATTTACGCCTTTTCTAATGTAAATTAGTTTGCCCGTGAAGAAAATCAGGAAACATTTTCCCTCCGGCACGTTCTTTATGATCGGGGGATATTAAATGTCTGACCTACGGTGTATACAAGTCACAACCGGGGTCTATTGGGTGGAAGCTCCCGAGGCTGACCTCTACGTCTTATGTGGCTGTCCGGCGGATAGCGTTAAGCATCTCATGAAACAAGGGCTGATCCATTCCGTGGAATCCCCTAACGTGACCTATGAATCCGGTCCCAATGCCATTTTGCTTTCCGATGTTTTAATCCAAAACGGTCAGTTCTCCAACCTGGCGGAATTCCCCGTGTTGCAGATGTTCTACCGTCAGGGAATGCTCCTCCCAAATCATCCTCGCAATACGGGAACAAAACCCATCCTCATTGGCGCTGAAAACCAGGTTAAAGCGCAGATGGAGTACATTTACCGGGGTAATTACGGGCTCGTCAATGAGGAGGAATTAAAAGCGGCCGGTGTGGAGGACTCCCTGGCCCAGGAAATGATGGGGATGAAACTCCGGTTTGCCTTTGGGGAAATACGCGCTACCGAAGACTTATTAGATAAACGCATCGTGGGGAACCAACCAGTGGAAATAAAAAACGGGGTTACCCTACGGCGCCAACAACTCAACCTCTTCGAATTCCAGTACAAAAATTCCTCGGTGGAAGTAAATTTAAATCTGGAACCCCACCAAAGCTATGGGTCCCCTTACTCCAGCGGCTACCACAACATACCCCGGGAATATTTCGCGGTTCTCCACTCTGGTGAAGGGGACGGATGGGACATCAACCGCCCCACCATGTCCAGTATTATCATGTTCCAGGGGCGTATTTATCTGGTAGATGCGGGGCCTAATCTATCCCACCTGCTCCAGGCCCTGGGAATCGGGGTGAATGAAATCGAAGGTCTATTCCATACCCATGCCCATGATGATCACTTCAGTGGCCTACCCGCGTTGTTGAACTCCGACCACCGGATCAAATATTATGCCACATCTTTAGTCCGCGCTTCGGTCGTGAAAAAACTATCTGCTTTAGTCGATATCGCCGAAGAGGATTTCGACTACTATTTCCAGGTCCACGATCTGGAATTCGATGTGTGGAATGACATTGACGGTTTGGAAGTGAAACCCCTCTTTTCACCTCATCCCGTGGAAACCAACATCTACCTCTTCCGGTCCTTGGGGGCCGAGGGGCTGCGGTCCTACGCCCATTTCGCCGATATAATTTCCTTAGATGTCCTGGAAGGGATGGTGAAAAAGGAGGACGAAGATGTGGGGGTGTCCCGGGAGTTTGTGGAGCGGGTTAAAAAAGACTACTTTACTCCCGTGGATATAAAAAATCTCGATATTGGTGGCGGGCTTATTCACGGCCAAGCTCAGGATTTTCGCCAGGATCCTTCCCGGCGAATTTTGCTCTCCCACACGGCTCGTCCTCTCACGGAAGAAGAGAAAGAAATCGGCTCCGGGGCTCCCTTCGGCACCGTGGAAGTACTCGTTCCTGCTCACCAGATACAACTGCAACGACGGGCGGGGGCTTACCTCCATTCTTACTTCCCTTCTACCCAACGGTATCAGATTGCCACCCTACTGAACAATCCGGTGGTCACCTTTAATCCGGAAACGATCCTGCAAATGGCTGGCGAACCAGTAAAAAACGTTTATTTACTACTCACTGGCTCGGTGGAGGTGATCCAGGCTGGGTCGGGAATCCTCAACCTCCTTTCCGCCGGCGCCCTGGTGGGATGCACCAGCGTGGTAGGTGAAAAAACGGCTCCCAAAACCTACCGGGCGCTTAATTTCGTGAACGCTCTCCAACTTCCCGCCGATTTTTTCCAGGAATTCGTCCATCAAAATGATCTGGAAGCCGACCTGCAAAACCTTCAAGCCATACGGACATTCTTGCAAACAACATGGTTGCTGGGCGAATCCCTCTCCTTTCCCATCCAGAATATTTTAGCTCAGCACATGCGCGCCCGAAACCTACCTGCCGGCTATACCTTCCCCCGGAATATCACTACCAAAATCTTGCTCCTCGCCAAGGGAGCCGTGCAGCGGCTATCCAACGGAAAAGTGTACGAAACCCTCACCAGGGGCGATTTCTTCTTAGAGGGTCCCCAATTCACGCGCGCCCCCAGTATCTTTCGTTACCGCACTATTACACCCACCGAACTTTACGAGATACCGGCTCGGCAGTTGAACCAGATCCCCATCGTGCGTTGGAAATTGTACGAGACCTATAAAAAACGGCTACGGGTACTCTTCGATCCCTCCTTCACGCATCCCACACAGTTCGCCTGGAAACCGGCTTATAGTGTGAGGGTACCCTCTATCGATCAACAGCACCAACGACTATTTAAAATGACCTACGATCTACACGTGGCCATTGAGTCCGGTACCACCGAAAAAGCGCTGGAGGCCTTGAATTTTCTTTTGGACTATACCCGCTATCACTTCGAAACTGAGGAGCAACTTTTAGAGAAATACCATTACCCTGAGTTAGAATTACATCGAATCGAACACGAACGGTTGCTCCAGGAGGTCCTGGTGTTACAAAAACGCGCCCAGCAGGGGGAAAACGCCATGGGCCAGGAAGTGTTTAAATTTATTCTAAACTGGCTGGTAAATCACCTCCTCACTAAAGATCGCCGCTATGCCCTATTCTTATCCCAAACTATAGAGGAAGAAGAGTAACCCCCGCTACCGCCCTGCAACTTAAGAAGGGTTTAACAGCGTCTGGATCGCTTGCAGCAGGTCACTTTTTCGCAGGGGTTTCGCCAAATAATCGTCACACCCGGCGGTCATGCACTTGCGTCGATCGGATTCAAAGGCGTGAGCCGTAGCGGCAATGGCGGGAATTTTGCGCCATCTTTTCGTTTTCCGCATCCAACGCACCAGGTCAAGACCATCCTCGTTCCCCACCAGGGAAAGGTCCACTAAGACCAGATCCACCTGCTTAGATTTTAGCACCTCCCGGGCGCCAGCTACGGAAATGGCACAAGAAACCTCGTACCCGCGTAAATAAAATTGGAGTAGTTTCTGTGAATTGACATCGTCCTCTACCACCAGGATATGGGGTTTATAATCCGCCTCAGCAGGTTGGGACACATCGGCAATCTGGGGTGCTTCGGGCTGCGCCTCGGTTCCCGATCTCTCGGGTATCACCGCTTTAAACCACAACGTAAAGGTGGTCCCTTTCCCAGGTTCACTCGTCACTTCCACCTGGACCCCGTTCAGGTCCAGGTACTGTTTCGTAATGGCCAGGCCCAATCCGATTCCCTGATACCGTTTGGTGTACCCTTCGCTTTCCTGAGTAAAGATTTCAAACATGCGCTGCATGTATTCTTTACTCATGCCGATCCCCGTATCTTTAATAGTAAGCCGGTGTCTTTTATCCACGCTGAGGAGACGAAGTTCAACATACCCTTCATCGGTATATTTGATGGCATTTTCCACCAGGTTTGAGAGGGCTTGGGTGATGCAATATTCATCCACGTGGACGTAGGCCGTTTTCCCTTCCCAGCGCATTTTAATTTCCAGTCCTTTTTCATTCGCCTGCGCCTCCAATTCCCGCACCACCTGAACAATTAAACTCCATAGATCCAGTGTTCGGAGATGAATGCGCTTGGTCCCTGCCTCGGCCTGGGAAATTTCGAGGATCTCATGCACGGTGCGGACCAGGCGTTGGCCACTCTGCTGGACTGCCTCGAAGAAACTTTGTTGTTCGGGGGTCACCAGGTGTTTCATACTCTGGGCAATGAGATCGGTAAAACCAATAATAGCGTTGAGGGGTGTCCGAATCTCGTGGGAGACGTTGGCCAGGAATTGGGTTTTCACCCGTTCCCCTTCTTGGGCTTTTTCTAAGGCCACTTCCAGGACTTTCCGGGCCTGGTTCCGTTCGGTAATGTCGCGAATAATACCTTGGTATCCCAGGACCTCTCCAGCCTCATTTTTCCATTCTGAGGTTGTTAGGAGACAATCCAATATGGTCCCGTGCGCCGTCCTCAATTGCACACTAAAATCCTTTACGTAGCCCGTGCGGGCAATAGTTTCCTGGAAGCGTTCCCGATCATGGGGATTATGGTACAACTCTTGAACCGGCATACTTAAAAGTTCCTCGCGAGTGTAACCGAACAACTTAACTCCGGCATTGTTGATTTCAAGCAATTTGCCTTCAGTCGTGGTGATGTAGATTGCATCCAGGGAATCTTCGAATAAAGTGCGGAATCTCTGTTCGCTCTCCTTCAGGGCTCGTTGGGTCTTTTTAATCCCCGATATATCAATGGCCGATACTTCCACGGCCGGCCGGCCCTGATAGGTAATGGGAATTTCGGCTATAATCGCAGGTATAATCTGGCCGTTCTTACCAAGAATATTTTCTTCCGCCAGTGGTGCTGGTTTCCCGGTGCGGAGCATTTTTTTAATCCGGACGCTAACCTGTTCACGCTGTTCCGGCGCCATGATTTCCAAAACTGACATCCCAATAATTTTTTCTAACTTATACCCTGTCATTTTCAGTATATAATCATTTACCATAACGAATTTGCCTTCCTGGTGAATAGCAATCCCGATGGGGGCTGTATTTACCAGTCCCCGGAAACGGGCTTCGCTTTCTTGTAACGCCTGGTGCTCCTTTAAACGAATGAAAACACCGCCTAACTGGTTGGCCAGGGTCTGGAGTAAGGTCAAATCCTGTTTTGTGTACTGGTTTGGGGTGTAGCTCTGGACCGATAAAAAACCGATGGGTTTCGACTCCCACAGGATAGGTGCGTACATGAGAGACCAACTAAGTCTGTGCTTAAATCCAAAGGGGTTTGTGTTGGTCCTCTGGGGCAGTTCCTTGCGGTTTATTAACTGCGCCTGGCCTTTTAAAAGAACCTTATTGGCCACTCGCTCCAGGGGAGTGGAGGTGGCAGGAACGGGTTGCGGATTGGTTTCCCCTTCGGGCGTATCTTCATTATAAACACCGATAAGTAACCCGTTATCCGTATCAATTGATTCCAGGGATAAGGCATCATAGTTGAAGAGTTTCCTGGACTCTCTGGCAATGACTTTACCAATTTCATGTAAAGCAAGTGGTTCTGTAAGGCGGAGCGAAAGGCGTTGCAGGATTTCCCGTTCCTGTTCCGCGCGTCGACGTTCACTAATATCCCGGACAATACCGGTGGCATATAAATAATTAGATCTCCCCTTTCGGTACTTAGAGATAGCCAATTCAATGGGGAATTCGGTCCCGTCCTTATGTAAGCCCGCTAATTCTATTGTTTTTCCGATGAAAGGTCCCTGACCGGTTTTCCAGAAATGGCGTAGTCCCCGAGTAGCTTTCTTGCGGTAGCGCGGCGGTACGATGAGGTTGTGTAAATCCCGGCCCAGGGCTTCCTGTTGGGTGTACCCGAACAAGCGGGTGGCGGCCCGGTTCCAGACAGAGATGCGACCGGCCTCATCCAGTCCAATGATGGCATCCCGAGCCGTGGTGATGAGCGTACGGAACTCTGTCTCCCTTTCCCGGAGCGCCACAGTCGCCTTCTGGCGCTCAATGGTCTCGCCTAAAATACTCGCGACGCTATTAAAGAAATTAAGGTCCTCCTTGGTAAACGTGTGCCGGGTGGTGGTATGGGCGCCTAAAACCCCAAAGGGGTCTTTACGAGGACCTATGATCGTACTTAAACCGCTCACCACCTTGTGATCCGTCAACAACTTCGGCCCCGTAAAACGGGTTTCATGGCGCAGGTCTTCCACCACGACCGTTTGGCCAACTTTTAACGTATATCCCGCCTGGGAAGCCTTCCCCGAGGAGACCAACGCTTTACTTATATAACCTGGTTTCCAACCAACCCCCGCTATCAGGCGCAAATGCAACCCATCCGGCTGGAGTTCCAGGATTTTGCAATAGTCCACCCCCAGGGTATTGGCTACCGTTTTAGCGGCATAATGGAAAAGGCGTTCCAGCCTGGTTTCCACAAGCGCCCGTTCCCCCAGAGAGGCTACCGCTGCTTGCTGTCGGGCACGGGTTCTTAATGCAGTTTCAGCTTTTTTTTGCTCGGTGATATCCCGGGAAACACCCATAACTCCGGTAACCTTACCCTGCTCATCGGTTAGTGTAGAGGCGGCTAACAAGGCCGGAAAGGTCGTTCCATTCTTACGTATATTGATAATTTCCTGGACATGCTGACCATTTTCCAAGGTCCGACGATGGACATGACGACCTTGATCGGCACTGGCGTACAGCATATTGATATGTTTCCCCAGTACCTCCTCTTTATTATAACCAAAGGTTTCTTCCGCAGCACGGTTAAATTCAGTAATTCTGCGTTGTTTATTCACAGCAATTATCATGTCTAGGGAACTGTTAATGAGATTCTGAGCATATTCCCGGGAGGCTCGCAATGCTTCCTCGGCCTTTTTACGCTCGGAAATCTCCTCGGTGAGATCCTCCAAAAGGTTTATAGTCGCAGCCTGGCTCTGCTTAAGTTTAGTGTAATACCCCTCCATTTCTTTCGATCTCTGAGTGGCTGCGTCGAGTGCTCTCTTTAATTCTTCCTCAGCTTTCTTCCGTGCAGCAATCTCCTCAACTAAACGGTATTGAATCTGAGTTGCAAGCTCCTCCTTTTTTTGAGGTTTTCTGGACAAATTGGCTCTCCTATTTATTGATGTTATTTAACAACTGATTATGATCCATAACCTCAGCATACAGGGGAAATATTTCTTTACACCAATATTCTTGTTCAAAGGGTGTACGACCATAGGTACAATCTGATAGTACGATTACTTTGTATCCTCGTTCAAAAGCTGCACGACCAGTCGAATCAATACAAATAGAGGTTACAACACCGGCGAGGACTATATGAACAATGTTCCGGTTTTGCAATATAGCATCAAGTTTAGTGTTGGAAAAAGCATTCAAACCCTTTTTCCCAGGTACTTCTATAATGTCATTTTTAAAAGGGCCTAACTCGGGAATAGTCTCCGAACCTTTACTTCCTCTCTTGAAAGCACCAACTTCTTTAATCGTTTTCAGAATGCCCACTGGTTCTACCAGTTCATCATAGTTGGGGGTAAATAAAATAGGTGTGGAAATAATTAACACCTCTGTTTTTACCAAGTGTTTTACTAAAGCAATAGTATTCATTAGCGTGTCGGTTATTTTTAACGATTTCTCTACTGCCTGCCTGAGAATGCCATCAATTGCAAAATAGTCGTTTTGATAGCCAATTAAAATTAGCGCAGTTTGGTTTGGATTCATCTAACCACTCCCGGTCTAATAATTTTCTTGTAGCACTTGCAAGCTATGGTTTTACCTCAACCTTTTTAAAGTTATTCTATTCTTCAATATCATTATCTAGATATGACCTGGAGATAGACTGCTCAATCTCCCCGGGTGTTTTATATTTCTTTGGATGCCCGGCTTTTTCTAATAATTCATTTACCTCTCTTTTTAATTCGATCATTCGTAACTCCCTACCTACCATTAGTCTATTAGCACGGTCTAAATCCTGCATTTTCATCCGCAGTTCCTCTTCCGCCATTTTCCGCTTACTGATATCATGGATAATCCCTTGTAATTGTTCTACACCCTCGGCCGACATACGTCGGATGGTCGTTACCAGACAATGTATTACGGTTCCATCCTTTTTCTTTAATGGCACTTCAAATTCTTCAACAAACCCCTGGTGTTTTATTAATTCAAAAAACCTTTTTCGGTCCTCTTTATTCACATACAAATCCTCACCATTAATCGTTAACAGCTCCTCCTTCGTATAACCAAATAATTTTTCACCGGCTTTATTTATATCAATGAGTTCACCCGCCGCTGTGGAGGTATAAATAACGTCTCTTGATTCTTCAAACAATGACCGGAATTTCTCCTCGCTTTC
>CAZVNL010000053.1:0-10301 GCA_964628055.1 uncultured bacterium
TGCCAATGTCCGCTTTCCGGGCGATGTCGGCGATTTTACCTTTTTCCAGGCCTTTTTGGGCGAAAACCTTGATGGCAGCCTGGATGATTTGCTGTTTCTTACTCACTTGTGCGGTTTAATCAGGTTGTTTTAAGACTGACCGGTCGGTCGGAATTTATACAACCCTGTCCTAACCTCCAAGCCTCCATCTCTCAATCGGAATACCGCCTCAGCCCGGAGTTTTACCAATCGTCACCATAGGGACCGCCATAAATTCCCATATCGTTCCGGGAATCATCACTATCCTTGTACTCCACCCCCGGATGGCCGGCGTCTATGCACGGTGAACCAGACTGTAAACGGAAATCACCATTCCCAGGATCAACAAACAGGGGCGGCTCTTTGATGTTTCCAAGTCCACTGGGAATACTAAAGCGTTCTATATCCGAGTAAGTCGCCATCTGGGAAAACAGTTTACTGGACCCCCCACCCAAATCGGACCAAATAATAGAATTAATTAATTCCACATGCCCCTCGGATTCTATGACCGGCCAATTGCCCCGGCCGCTATTGTTCCTGAAAAATACGGAATTTTCTACCACCACACTGGCCCCGGACGACACCACAATACCACCCCCTCCGTAAGCGGCAGCGTTGCCCCAGAACAAGCAGTTCTGAAAAAAGGCCGTTCCCCACACCAGCACCCCGCCGCCTCGACCCAGGGTCAGATTTTTACGAAAACGACAATTACGGGCAGTCAGCGTTCCATCGTATAAAAACAAACCGGCTCCATCGGTATAGTACAGACTCCCATTCTGGTACAACGTGGTGTTATACAAACTCACCTCACCGTCAATAAACAAGCCGCCACCGTTCCGACTGGACTTGTTATTCGCAATCCGACAATTCCGCAAAACTACTGAGCCGGTGGCAAACACGCCCCCGCCCATGGCCTCCGGAAACGCCCAGGCCTTAGCGTCAGGGTCGTATATGGCCTTGTTGTTAGTGATGACGCAATCCACAATCTGGACGGTCCCGTGGGCGTAAATCCCTCCCCCGTACAATGCTTTTCCGCCACGAATAGTGAAACCCTGCAAAGTCCCCCCTTCAATTTCCACCACTGAGCCCACGTCTCCCGGCGACTTCAAGATGGTTTGCTCTGCCCCGGCGATCCCAATGACGGCCGCCTGCTTACCCAGAAACTGAAAATGATTGGTATACTCGCCAGGGCCAACGTAGAGGGTGTCTCCATCATCAAGAAACTTGATAGTATAGCCCGGAGAAATCAGGGAATAATCTTCAGGAACCCGAAGTGCGCTCACCGGCGGCACGGTAAAAGGCTCTGATAAGGCGTGCCGGAACTGGTTGTTCTGGTTCACAATCCGTACGCGATACTGAAAGGTAGCATCATCGTCCAAGGTATCGATGTAAGATGTAGCCAGGGAATCCTCCAGGTGGGCCAGGGTGTCCCAATGTAAGCCCGTGTCGCTCACCGTGGTCCGTTCGATGATGAACTCCTTAAACTGGTCTACGGTAATCTCGGACCAATGGATAGTAATGGGAGTCGGTACGCGAATCACCCGCCCATCATAATCATGAGTCACAGTAAAGAGTTCGTCCTTATCGGTAGGTTTCGTATTAAAGGGCAGTTCACAGCTCATCCACAGCAATCCCCCAAAGAATAGTAACAGGAATCGGTCGGTGGTCATAACTCCACCTTCAGGTTAACAATCTCCCGGTACTTCTCAAAATAATTAAATCCCCGTCGCAAGCTCTCTTCCCAAGTCAAGTTTTCTTCCTCCCGGGAAAGGAGATTCCGCAGGGTATAGGCCAGGGTCCACTGCAGGCCCAACCAGCGTTTCCGCAGAGTGAGATTCAGGTTGGCGTTTTCCCGTTTTTTCCGCACCCCTTCACCAATCCCCGAAATGTAGTAATAGTACTCTCCCTCACTAATGTGATCATAACTGATCACCAGCCACTCCCAGTTGAGCTCCCCGGTTATCACGTAACGATTCCTGGGCTTGTTGGGAAAAACAACCATGTCACTGATTTGCAGCCAGGTGGCGTTGGTGGTTAGAATTACATGGGAATCGAGGAACTTAAGCCGAAGGGTTGCCTCCTGGCCACGAATATCCGCCAAGGAAACGTTGTAGGGAATGGGGGGCAGATCATCCACCAGGAGGTAGGCAATTTTATTGGTATATTCATTGATAAACAGATCCAGGGCAAGGTAGACCTCATTAATGGGCAGGGTGGTGGGCGGATTAGTCAAAGTCACCTCGCCATTGATTTCCGTCGTAGTGAGATACTCCCGGGTCAACACCGAATCGGCCAGGCTATCCACCCCTAAATGAGTAAAGTGGAACTCGTCGCTCAGGGTGGGCAGGCGGGTATTGCGCCCCTGATTGGCGAAAAAAACGTAACGAAGGTCTCCCTTTTTACCATCTATGTAAACCCCCAATCGCTTGCTGAAAATTGTGAGTTCTTGCTCACGTCGAGGCAGAATAAGAAACAGGGAATCTGCGGTGGAAGCCCAGGGGTACAGCTGCTCTTCATCCTGGAAGGTGCTGATGCGATTAAGTCGTAACCCCAGTTCCCAGTTGAGGTGCTCAATATTGGGATGCTGGTCTTCGGATACCCAGCGGACCACTGCCACGCCTGAGCGGGTATCCCGTTCCAGGTCGATCGCTTGTTTTTTAACAACATTGCCAACAACATCCAGGTACGAACGGTCTCCTTTGAAATAATCCTTTTCTGATTCCAACTGAAAGGTGGTCTCCAAGGCACCCCAGTTGAACCCTTTGGCGACCTGCACCAACCGCGTTCCGTCTTCCAGATCTTCGTTAAGACTGGTGAAAAAGTCTTGTTTCATATACCATTGCCTGAGGCCCAGGGAAAAATCCCACTGTCTGGTTTTCCACAGGGGACCTTTATAGCCCAGGCTTAAAAGGGTCATACCATCGGCCGTGGAGACACCGCCGGAAGGGTAGGTGAGCGTCTTTGCGAACCGGTACCAGCGGGCGTCGGCCCGGCCGGAAAACAGGTTTGCCCCACCAAACAGGTTCTCGAACAAGGTTGTGGTAACCGTTCGACCTGCATAGGCCCGGGTCTTACCGGTGTAGCGTCCCCCCAATCCTACGGGTCCCAAAACGCCTGTGGCCCCGAAGGAGATATCCATGTCATCGTAGAAACTGAGACCTTCGCCCTGGGTATAATAGGCGCTGTTTTTCACCGCCTTGCGGGATTTTAAATTCACCACGCCACCAATGCCCCCCGTGCCAAACAGGGTGGCGGCACCGCCCTTGATTACCTGTATCTGGTCGATGGCATTCAAGTCTACATAGGACAGATCGGCAACACCCGTGTTGGCATCGTTCAACCGGATTCCATCAAGAAAAATCGCCACGTCAGTGGCGTTGGATCCCCGGATGCTGACGGTTTGCCTGCCAGTGGAGGTGAGGTTCAAATCCACACTGCTCAACCGTCTAAGGGCGCTACCCACGTCCCGGGCTCCTTCCAACGTAATGTCCTCCGCCTCAAGCCGCTCAATGGAAGCCGCCACATCCCGCTCCGTCTGGCTCCTGATTCCTAACACTTCCACCTCGGGAATCTTTAAAACGGCCGGGACCAAATAAACGAAAACGGTATCCTGGGTGACCTTTACCTTCTGGGGCTTGTATCCGATATGGGTAATGTGGAGTTCAACCGGTAGAGGTCGATCAACCTGTAATTGAAAAATCCCCCGGTCATCGGTCACGGCCCCCTCTTTCGCCCCCACAACTTCTACGTTAACGCCCAATAAGGGCTGGTTGGTTGGCTCATCCCGCACGACCCCATGGATGGTCACACCAAAAAGGAATTGCCAACCTAAAAACAACAGCCAGAGTAATAGGATCCTACCATTCCGCATTCAGGCTATCCCTTAAAGACAACATTAGAACCTGAAAATTATTCGGAAGGGAAAAAGGACACGGACTCACCAAGACCATATCACATCTAAGAGAGGAAACAGAAGGGCCTGGACACGGCTTTGGTTGGGGTAACCGTCTGGGTATTTGGCTACCACCAGTTTATAACCAAATAAAAGTTTAACCCGCTGGCCTTTAGACCGTAGGAGCAGGCCCTTATGTTCCAGGGCCAGGTTTCCCGGAAGGCCGGGAAGGACGAACAAATCCCCGTCTAACAACACATCCCAATAAGGGGTTAAACTGCGGAGCAAGTCCACCCCTAAACGGAAACCCACTTTGCTGTAAAGAACTCCCAGGCGATGGTAGATGAGGGGTAGATCGATAGAAGTGCGGTCATCCAACTCCCGCGACCCCAAAGGGAAACTCAGGCCCACTTTGGTCGTGAGCAGAAACCGGGAAACGTCGTGAAGGGTAAGGAGTAGTTCACCACTAGCTAAGAGCATTGTCGGTATGTCAAATTCCGGGGAGATGAGGGCAAATTTGTCGGGGTCGCCTAACCCCATTCCCAGTGGGCTCTGCAATTTTCGCATCAAGGGAGTCGGGTAGGATATGGTAAACCGCGTGGCCCGTCCCCAGCCGTGCCACTCCCCCCACGCTACCTTTACCATGGCGGTGGGGATCAGTAAAGTAATCAGTTTGTAAGTGCTTATTTCTACGTTAGGGGTAAGACCGTAGCGTACCGGCTGAAACAGTCCAAGTTCTCCTTGTCCCACCGGTAAGGTGTAGGCGGTGCCGGCGGACCAGGAGGTTTGTTCGCCCGGCCCCACGGCGACCAAGAGTAATCCCAGAATAAAACCGCGGTTCCAGGGAAGTTTCATGGAAGCACCCAGCGGGCGCTCACGGGCGCGTGATCGGACAGGGGCATAGCTCCCTGATGAGTGGTCACAGAGCCGGGAACCCAGCTCCAATCTCGGTTAGTCCACAAATAATCCAGCTTCCGATCCCAAAAGTGTTCTCCGCTGGTGCTGTGGGTGAAATAATCCTGCTGGTTGCCGGTGTACGTGGCCAGGTCGATGTCCGGGGTGAAGGCATCGTAAAGGGGTTGCAGCCAGGTAATTTCCGGAGTAAAGTAACTTCCTTCACGATGTTGGGGATCATCACCCAGGGCATGATAGGACTCGCCACAACCGTCTTCTATACAGTAATCTGTGCTATCAGACGTCGGAGGAATAGCATTCAAGTCGCCCCCGGCCAGGAAATAACCTCCTTCAGATTGGATCTCTGCTAATACCTCTTTGAACTGTACAATATGTTTCTGCTTGGTGTCATCGGTGGCGAAAGCCGTCGCGTGGACATTGACTACATAAATGGGGGTAGTTTCTGTTGCTGTACCTGTACCGGGGGGTAGGTCCAGCTCAGCCTTCAGAATATTACGACGCAGGTAAAAATAACGTGTGAGATTGTCCTGGTCCCCGCGGAGAGGAAGCTGAATTCGTTGGGCCTCCCCCAAGGGCCACTTGGAAAGGATAGCGTTTCCGGTGTTGATTCTCCCCAGCCCGTCGGCCAAGATCACCTGCGCCTGCCACATGGAAGCAAACACACCGTAATTAAGCGCCGTGTGATCCAACAGCCATTGCACTTCATCAATATACGCCGTTCGCTTTGATTCAACATCGACCTCCTGTATGAGGAGCACATCGGGGTCAACTTCGCCAATCTTCAGGGCGATCGCCTCTAAGTTCTGGATTACCTCCAACTCGGGGAGAATAACCCGATCCCCACAGGAATCTCCGTACCACTTGCTCCTGGCGGCCCCGAACCGAATATTCCAGGTCATTATAACCAGAGTGTCAACACCGGGCGCAGTGGTGATCGTAGAGGCCGTGTACTTTATCGCTGGTTCCCGTCCTAAAAACTGGGTTACCAGAGGATCACACCCGGAGAACAACACATAAACATTCAACCACAGAAACGTTCGGCTGAAGGCGGCTTTCATGGGGGTTGGTAATGTCAGCAAAATACTTGCGCCAAGTTAATCTCCAGGACTACCGCAACACAAGGTATTCTCTGGTTCGGCCATGAGGGATACATGCCACCCGCTACAAAGAAACCCGCAATTCCGGTTCCTTGACGGCTGGGACGAAAAATTACTGCTCCATAATCCGCGTCATGAGGTCGGGATCCTCGGGAAGTAACCCCACCGGCGCCAACCGTGGGGTTAACAGGCGCAATTTGGGCTCCCGGGTAAAAACGGAGTGGAAAAGAGGTAGGGCTTCTTCCAGGCGTCCCACGCCTGCCAGGGTCACCGCGGACCAATAAGGAAGTTCGGCATTTTCGGGATACAGCGCGGCGGCTTGCCGATAAGCTTGCAAAGCCTTATCAATTTCCCCTTTTTCAACATGCACATCTCCCTGGTTGGCATATTCGTAGGCCCGGTGAATTCGGATCAAGCGTTTCAACTCCGTGAGGGGCTCGGGGTTATCCTCCACCCGGAGGTCCAATTTTACATCCTTCCACGGAATTCCTGTGGGCTGGCCGGAGACGATGAGCATGGCGGCCGACTGGCGTCCCCGGATATCCCCGCCTTCCTTTTCAGCGGCTTCCAGGGCAGCCATGAGACGATCTGCAAGATCACCTTCGGCCTTTTCAAAAGCCGTAGCCATGGCTTGGGGAACAGTTGCCCTTTCCATAAGATTGGCCTGGGTTGAAAAATGCCGACCGATGACATGCCCCGCATATTGAATACACCGTTTCCCGGTGTGAACGGCCACCTGTCCCCGGGCATCAACCATGGCCACCTGTCGCACCGCGCGGGCGCTGTCTTCAGCCAAGAGAGTAGCCAGCACCTCTTGGGCCGTTTTCCCCCTTGCCATCAAGGCCAAACCCTCCGGGCCATAATCCACTTTGACAAACGACTGGGTGGCTACCGCTCCCACACCAGCCTGGGCCCAGGGCACCACCAAACCTACCGAGAACCAATGACTCTGAACGGCCACCCCTAACTCTCCTGTAACCGTATCCAGAGCGACAATTGAATAGGTTGCCACGGGGCGGCCTCCGGGCAGACCTCCCATTACTCCCGTTACCAACCCTAACAAAAAGTATATTCGCACTGCTTTCATGATACCCTCCTACGACAAATTCTGTTTCGTATACAGGTTGAATATGACACGTTTTCACCGCAAGCACAACGGCTAAAAATATACGTACCGGGCGCCTCATCACAGGGATCATTGTAGCGAAAGGTAAGAGACGATGTATAACAAAAGTTGTGGTGGTACACCTTTTTTCTTTCAAATGCCTCTCACCTAAACCTTGGAGGCATTTGAAAGAGGAGATTTGTCGAGGATTTGTTCAGAAATCCGATTTGGAGCTGTCTTCCGATTTAAAAATCACCACAAGATTTGATAGGCATCCGGTAAGAGAGAATCCATTTTGATTTTCAACCCCGACGCCCCTACCTTCCATGAGGCTATGGAACCCTCCTCAGAAATCACCTTGATCAATTTAAAGCGGGGGCGGGCCAAGCCCTTCTGGCACGGCAATCCCCTGGTCTACTCCGGCGCTATCCACAGTGTGGACGGACATCCTCAAGCTGGTTCTATCGTCATCGTAAACGACGACCAAGGCCAACCGGTGGGGTGGGGAATCTTCAACCCCCATTCCCAATACCGGGTGCGCCTACTGGCCTTTGCCGGGGAGGCCATTTTCCACGACCGGGCTCTGCTTCCGTTACTTACCGAACGTCTCCAGGCCGCACGTAATCTCCGCCGTACGTTTGGCCTGCCCTCATCGGAGACCAACGCCTATCGCCTCCTTAACAGCGAAGGAGACCGCACTACCGGACTTACCGTGGACATGTATGGCCTGGTGGCCGTAGTGGCGTCTTCGGCGTTGTGGACCGAGCTGTACCGCCGGGAAGTGGAAGCGGCCATCGCTAAAGTGTTGGCTTCCCAGCGGATCATCTGGCATCCCATGACAGGTCCTCTCCAGCGAGACAGCTGGCAACCATCTGCCCGGGGAGTGATTGGTAAAACGCATCTGGGGGTTCAGATACAGGAGTTGGGTATTACTTATAAAGTGATGTTGGGGCGGGGGCAGAAGACCGGTTTCTACTGTGACCAGCGGGACAACCGCAAACTCATCCGTGAGCTATCCCGGGGGCGGCAAGTACTGGATATTTTCTGCTACACCGGTGGCTTTGCCTTGAACGCGGCCAAAGGAGGCGCCCAAAAGGTAGCAGGTGTGGATACTTCCAAGGCCGCCATTGAGTTAGCGCAGGAGAATGCCCGCCTCAACGACCTGCAGGATATTCAATTCCAGCGCGGTGATGCCCTTTCCGTCCTGCACCAGGAGCGCCAGGTTGACCTCATCATCCTGGACCCTCCCAAGCTGGCCCCCAGCCGGCGGGAACTGGCCCACGCCCTACGCCACTATCAACGCTTGAACCGGGAGGCCTTGCGCCTCCTCAAACCGGGGGGACTGCTCTTCACCTGCTCCTGTTCCGCCGCCCTGAAATTAGAGGCCTTCCGGGATATTTTGCGGGAGGCCGCCCATCAGGCGGAAAGGACAATCACTATTCTAAAAGTTACCTCAGCAGGACCCGACCACCCCGTCCACCCGGCCTTCCCCGAAGGCCATTACCTAACCTGCCTGCTTATTGCCGTCGTTTGACCAATCGCCCCCACAAGAACGTTTGAAAGGATCTCTTCCCATGAAAAAGTTGGTTCTATCTATTCTGACTCTAATGGTAATCCTGATAGGAGTCGTGTTGGTAAAAACGTTTACCCTTCCCTCTCGGCAACCAGTGGGAGCGCCGGTACCTGGCATTAAGCTGGATCCGAACCTGATAGCGAATCATCTGGCCGGTGCCCTTCGTATCCCTACCGTTTCCCACCAGGACTCAGCCGCCAACGACTATTCCCAGCCTAAGCGGCTACACCGTTACCTAACCAAGACTTACCCGTGGATGAACACCAACCTGAAAAAGCAAGCCATTAACCGTTATAGTCTCCTCTACACCTGGGAGGGTAGCGACACCAATTCAGCGCCGGTACTCCTCATGGCTCATTTAGATGTCGTCCCGGTCGACAGCGATGCTCTTGATCAGTGGCAAGGGGACCCTTTTGCGGGCAGGATAGCCGACGATTACGTATGGGGACGGGGGGCCCTGGATGACAAAGGCTCGGTCATCAGCATTTTCGAGGCGGTAGAGGGGTTACTCACCACGGGTTACCAACCGAGACGTGGGCTTCTCCTTGCCTTGGGTCACGATGAAGAAGTGGGGGGACGGGAGGGGGCTCAGCACGTGGCTGATTATCTTCGCACTTGCGGAATCCAACCGGCTTTTATCCTGGATGAAGGGGGCGCCATTGTCATTGACGTTATACCTGGCATCTCCCAGCCGGTGGCCCTGGTGGCCATTGGTGAAAAGGGGAGCGTCAGCGTGGAATTAACTACGCCGGGGACGGGAGGTCATTCATCCATGCCGCCTGAACGCACGGCCATCGGGGTGCTCAGCGCGGCTGTCCAACACCTGGAAGCCAACCCCCTCCCGGCGGTTATAACCACCCCCGTACACGAAATGTTACTGACCCTGGCCCCGGAAATGAACTTCCCCCAGCGAATGGTCATGGCTAACCTGTGGCTATTTTCCGGGCTCGTCAAAAACCTGATGGCCACCAACCCCAGTTCCAACGCTTTGCTTCGTACAACGACGGCGGTAACCATGTTCAACGGTGGGGTCAAGGAGAACGTGTTGCCTGCCGTGGCGCGGGCGGTGGTGAATTTTCGACTGCGGCCGGGAGAACGAATCGCAGACATTGTACAACACGTAAAGTCCATCATTGACGACCCTCGTGTTAGCGTCAAAATCTCAAAAGCCGGGCTTAATCGCGAGGCATCGTCCATTTCCAACACCACGTCCCCCTTCTACCAAACTGTAGCCACTACCATCCATCAAGTTTTCCCTGACGTTCTCGTGGCCCCCGGGCTTTCCGTAGGCGGAACAGACACCAAGCACTACACCGATCTAACGGACAATATCTACCGCTTCATCCCCTTTCGCCTCAATAAAACGGACTTAAAACGGATTCATGGTGCCAACGAGCGGGTATCGAAGGAGGGGTTGGCAGAGGCGGTTATTTTCTACACTCAACTGATTAAGAATGCTACAAAGGAGTAAATTAATAATGACCGTAACTAGAGACTTAATTACAGCCTTGATCGCTCCCCCTTTCTTCTTAATTTCTCCTTCAATAACCTTAGTTAAATGAATTCCCCTAATTATTGCTTATTCAGGCGAACGCGACATTAAAACCAATTCTTTAGAAAGAGTGCCTACTAATAATTACACTGCCACTCCTTTATACAACAGTCGCTATCTCACGAAAGGGTTTTTTCTTCAGCACCGGC
>CAZVNL010000054.1:0-9731 GCA_964628055.1 uncultured bacterium
ATAAATTTCATCAGATGGCCCTCATGGTTCACCCGGTTTCTTGATTATACCAGAGGTAGCGCTTTGTTCTAACGGGAGTTAAATTGTTCGCAGCACCGTAACCACGCCGTTGATCACGAACTGCACGGCAATCACCAGTAATATCAGTCCCATGATGCGTTGCACGATGCGCATGCCCGTTTGACCGATCCGTTTGGCGAGTTTATCACCGCCGCGTAGGATCAAGTACACCGCCATTAACACGATAACCGCGGCTAGGAAAAGCGTGCCATAGCTGGCCAGTTGAGGCGTTTGGCCGGAGAGCAGCATGGCTGCGGTGATGGCCCCGGGACCGGTAATCAAGGGGATGCCGATGGGGCTTATGGCGATCTCGTCGTGGTCCAGGGATTCCTCCTGCTCTTTGGGTGTGGTGCGTGTGCGCCCGACTTTGGCTTCCAACATGCGCAGTCCGCTGCGGAAGAAAAGAATCCCACCCATGATCTGAAAGGCTTCGATGGTAATCCCGTAAAATTTGAAAATCAGGTGTCCCAGGGCGGCAAAGATTAGCAAAGTGATACCGGCGCTGAGGACGCCTTTGCGAGCGATGTTCTTGCGCTGGTCGGGCGTGAACCGCTCCGTCATCACGACGAAAATGGGAGCGATGCCTAAAGGATTGATGAGGGTAAACAGCGTGGAAAGGCATAGCAGGAAAAATTCCAATTCAGTATTTAACACGGGCAGGTTCATCACATGCGTTCCGGTGCGTTGATGCCTAAAATTTTCAAACCGTTGGCCAGGAGAAGGCGCGTGGCCTCAACCAATGCCAACCGAGCCTGGGCCCGGTCTTGGGCGGCATTAACAACCTGACACGCGGTGTAAAATTTATGGAAGTGGGTGGCCAATTCCTGAAGATATTGCACGATCACCTGGGGTTCCAGGGTCGCCAGGGTGTGTTCCATGACATCAGGGAATTGGGAAAGTGATTTGAGCAGCGCCATTTCCTGGTGGTGCGTGAGAAGGCGGCTCTGAAAATGCTTTTGGAAAGTCACCCCGAGCTTTTCTCCGTGCTTAATGATGTTACAGATGCGAGCGTGGGCGTATTGTAAATAATAGACGGGGTTCTTTTCCGACTGGTCCCGGGCTAACTCCAGATCAAAGTTCAAATGGGAGTTCATCCCGCGCAGAAGAAAGAAGTACCGCACCACGTCTGGCCCCAATTCCTCAATCAGGTCATTCAGGGTAACGAATTCTCCCTTACGAGTGGACATTTTAATTTTTTCCCCGCCACGGACCAGGGTTACAAACTGATGGATGAGAACCCGCACCCGGCTCGTGTCATATCCCAAGACCTTCACCGCCGCCATGACATCGGGATAGGTGACGGTATGGTCAGCCCCGAAAAGGTCAACGATTAAATCGTATCCCCGTTTGAACTTGTCACAGTGGTAGGCGATATCGGGTAGGCGATAGGTGGGTTCACCGGTTGATTTTTTCAACACCCGATCCTGCTCCAGTCCTAAGGCCGTGGCTTTTAACCAGAGGGCGCCGTCGGCTTCGTAAATCAACCCCCGGGAGCGTAATTGCTCCAGCACTTCGTCAATGGTCCCTGCTTTGTAAAACGTCTTTTCGTTGGTGAATAGGTCGTGTACAATACCCAAGCGTTTCAACGTGTCACGGATATGTGCAAAAATTTCCTGCTCGGCCAGTTCCAAAAAACGAGGATCTCCAGGGTCCAGTTCATCGCCGTAGCGGTCTCGAACAAGTTGGGCTAATCCACGAATGTAGGCTCCTTGATAGCCATCCTCGGGAAATTCTACTTCTTTACCCAAAAGTTGCAAGTAGCGAGCGGCCACCGAATGACTTAAAAGGCGCATCTGGCGTCCGGCATCGTTGTAATAGTACTCCCGGGTTACTCGGTAACCGTGCCATTCCAGAATGTTGGCCACCGTATCCCCCAGTACGGCCTGGCGTCCGTGGCCCACCGTCAAAGGTCCCGTGGGATTGGCACTCACAAATTCCACGTTGGCCGTTTGGCCTTTACCTTGAGTTCCCTGGAAAAACCGGGTCTCCCCGGAAAGTATCTCCATTGGAATGGCCTGGTAGTAGCTTTCATGAACGGTAAAGTTTAGAAATCCCGGGGGAGCGACGGCGATTTCAGTGATTACCTGTTGGTCGAGTTCCAGTTGTTTTTGGATCGCTCCCGCCAATTCAAGGGGTGGCCGGTGTTCTTGTTTAGCCAGGAGTAAGGCCACATTGCTGGAGAGGTCCCCGTTGCGCTCATCCCGGGGCCGCATGAGGGTGAAGGGAACCCTCTCAAAACCCAGGATGTCTAACGCGTTATGAAGGGCCTGGGTTAGGTATGCTTTCAGGTTCATCCATAAATTCCCGTCGAGGGGCGTCGGCCCAGAGTGATTCCAGGTTGTAGTAATGGCGTTCCGTAGTCCGAAAGATGTGGACGACCACATCCACATAATCCAGCAAAACCCACCGTAAATGTTCGTACCCCTCCGTTCGCCACGGCTTGATAGAGAGCTCTTCACGCAGAGTGTCACAAATGGCTTTTACCTGGATTTCAGTGTCGGCGGAACAGATGATAAAGTAGTCGGTGATGTTGGTAAGCGTTTTTACCTGTAAGGCTACGATTCCTTCCGCTTTTTTCTTTAACGCTAACTGAGCGATTGATTCTGTGAGGAAGGCCGAAGAAAGTTCAGGGCCGGGGGAGGGGGTGGGCAATGCTAAAAGGTAGCGTTCAGAAGGTTACGAAAGGGCGTGATGCTTTGGTAGTCTTTTCCCAGGATTAGGGTAACATCCACATCTAAGGTCTCGTTAGGTTCGATTCGGATTCGTGAATGGTCCTGGGGGGAAAGTCCCAGGGCGGTGGCAATGTATTTCAAGCGGTCGTAGTTTTCGTTTCGAAGGATTAACATGGTCTTATCATGGTTGAAGTGGTCGGCGTTTTCCGATCGGACCACGTCGATTCTTTTGGAGCGCAGGAAATCGGCGGCCTTGGCCGCTAAACCGGGGATGCCGTTGCCGTTCAGTATTTCCACTTCGATGTCTAAGATGGGATTCTGTTCATACACTTCGGCCGCTAATTGGGGTTGATCGGGCAGCGCCGGGAAAGTAACCTCGATGGGGACCCCGGTCTGGGTTTGCCGCTGGGAGAAGGAAAAGATAAAAGCAACCAGTAAAAGGGACATGACCCCAATGCCGGTATTAATAATGATTCCCCGGAGTTCTCTGCCTCGTTTCCTTCGGGAAGCTGTGCGTAGTGGGGAATATCTTGTGGGGCGACGGTATCTGGCCACAGAGGGTTATTCAAGCGGTAGGAGCGTGGAATTTGCCCGCCGGTAATAGAATGGATAATTACTAAAATTGAAGAAGAGATGTGTATTCGACCAGGGAGAATATTTTACACTGGCTTGGTAAAATACCTGGTTACCCTGCAGGGAATTGTTCCCCCCTAAAAGCCTTGGTTGCACCAGACTGAACTGAGTCATTACGCTCAGGTTATCCCGCAAGTCGAAAATCATCCGGTTCGTATAAGCGCCAACACTGACCGCCTGGCCATTTATGCTCATCAAAGACATGGAAAAACCGTGGTTCATTTGGAACCGTGTCGGATCGATTAAAAACTGTCCGGGCGTTGAATTGTTATTCAAAATCGCTGCGGGAATGTCAACATCGGGTAGGTCGGATTTGAACTGACCATTAACCAAACTACCGGAAAATAGGAATAGGAGCAATGCGGGGAGCAGGCTACGCATGATACTTTTGATAAAGGAGGTTCATTCTCTGGAGTTCTTCAGGGGTATTCACACCTAAAATTTCGGTCGAATCGGGAATCATTTGCAATGCCACAGTTTTTCCACCCTCAATGAGTAGAGGTAGGACGTCAGGTAAGTAATATTCCTTCTGACGATTATCATTAGTTACTAAATGCAAGTGGGGAAATAAAGTTTCCACATCGAATAGGTAAATGCCGCCGTTAATTTCCCGGATGGCGAGCTCTTCAGGCGTGCAATCTTTGTGTTCGACAATCTTTTTCAAGGTGCCATCCTCGTGGCGAACGATACGGCCATAGCCTGTTGGATCCGTGAGCACGGTCGTTAGCAAGGTTGCTGCATACTGACGTCTCGTGTGCGTCTGGATGAGGGTTTGGACCGTTTCTTTGCGCAGGAGGGGAACATCCCCCGACAAAACCAGCATGTCACCGGAAAGGTTTTTTAGGCGCGGCTCTAATTGTAAAACCGCGTGAGCAGTCCCTAACTGTTTAGCCTGGATGACGTAGTCCGTGTGCGTACCTTTGAGTACCGCCAGCACCTTGTCTTTACCGTGTCCAATGATGGAGATGATCCGTTGTGCCGCCAGGGATTTCGCCAGGGCGATCGTATATGAAAGCATGGGTTTTCCCGCCACGGGGTGAAGGACTTTGGGTAGATCGGACTTCATCCGCGTGCCTTTTCCGGCTGCTAAAATGGCCACGTACAACGGTCGCGCGAGACTACTCCCGGGAGTCAATTATTCCGCCTCCCAGGCACTCTGCGTTTCGGTAAAAAACAATTGCCTGGCCCGGTGCCACGGCAAAAACCGGCCTTTCAAACTGCACAACCACATGCTCATGGGTCCACTCCTCGATGATGCAGGGTTGATCTTCCTGGCGGTAGCGCACTTTGGCCTGTAAGGACTCCTTGGGCTTAGGTACGTCTGCAATCCAGTGCACTTGCGAAGCCGTTAACCTCGTGCTGTACAACCCGGGATGATCACGACCCTGTACCACAATCAAAACCTTTCGCTTAAGGTCCTTGTCAACGACGTACCAGGGGGCTTCCTCTTTTCCCGCTTTGCCCCCAATACCTAACCCCTTTCGTTGCCCGATGGTGGAGTACATTAGGCCTTCGTGATCGCCAACAACTTCCCCGTCGATAGTCTCGATTTTACCCGGCTCCGGGGGGAGATACTGTTTTAAAAAGGCGCGGAAGTTACGCTCTCCGATGAAGCAAATACCCGTGCTGTCTTTTTTATCATGAGTCACCAATCCAGCCTGCTGGGCCAGTTGCCGTACTTCTTCTTTCGTTCGCTCGCCTACGGGAAAGAGAACCCGGGAAAGTTCTGTTTGACCCAGACCCGAGAGAAAATAACTTTGGTCTTTCTGTCTATCGACGCCTTTATAAAGGTGATAGGTCCTGTTATGGTTTTCCACCCGGGCATAGTGGCCAGTGGCAATGTGGGTTGCCCCCAGGTTTAAAGCGTATTTTAAAAAAGTGTCAAACTTGATTTCATTATTACACAAAATGTCCGGGTTAGGGGTTCGTCCGGTGGCATACTCCCTTAGGAAATATGAAAAAACGCGCTCCCTGTATTCTTTGGTAAAGTTCACGGTGTGGAGCGGAATGTTCAACCGTTCGCATACACCCAGAGCATCATTGTAGTCTTCTTCTGCGGGGCAGGGACCTTCCTCTTCCCAACTTTTAATGAAAATACCCTCCACCGGAACGCCCTTTTCTTTCAGTAATAATGCGGCGACGGAACTATCCACTCCCCCGCTCATCCCCACTATAATAGGTCCCATGGTTAGTTTAGACGCTTACTGGTTTGGATAGCCTCCATTAATTTTTCTACGAGGATGGAGACTTCCTCAACGGTGTTGGAGCGACCGAAGCTGATTCGAATCGTCGAAAGGTTTTGTTCCCTTGATAAGCCGATAGCCTTCAACACATGGGAGGGGCTAACCGTACCGGAAGAGCAGGCCGAGCCGCTGGAGATGGCAATCCCCGCATTGTCCAGATGGATCAGCAGTAGGTCGTTGGGGATCCCCGGTAGGGTGACATTAACGAGACCCGGGAGGTGATGGTTGGGATCACCGTTGAAGTGTGCGGCTGGATAATGTTTGGTTAGCTCCGACTGAAATACCTTGGCCAGTTCCTGGAGGCGTTTTCGGTTTTTGGCTTCGTCTTTGACGGCCAGTTCAGCGGCTTTCCCCATGCCGGCAATCCCCGCCACGTTTTCCGTACCGGCGCGCCTTTTCTTTTCCTGGCCGCCCCCTACGATGAGGGGATGTAAAGGGAGCTTACTATTTACATATAAGGCCCCCACCCCCTTCGGCCCGTAGAACTTGTGTCCGGAGAAGCTCATCAGATCCACTCCTGATCGTGCCACCTGGAGGGGAAGTTTCCCGGGCGCCTGAACCCCATCGGAGTGGAACCATATTTCATGTTCACGGGCAATCCGGGCAATCTCTTGAAGCGGTTCCACGGTCCCAATCTCATTATTGGCGTACATGATGGTAATGAGCCCCGTATCTGGCCGGATGGCTTGGGCAACTTGTTGAGGGTCTACTAACCCCTTTTTATCTACTGGCAATACCGTTGTTTCCACCCCGAAAGGTTTTAGAGCTTGGACGGTATTGAGTACGGCGGGGTGTTCGATAGCAGAGGTAATGACATGCCGGTGTTTCTGGTGAAGGAGATTCCACAAGACCAGGTTGTTTGCTTCAGTACCGCCACTGGTGAAAATGATTTCCCGGGGTTTGCATCCGAGGGTCGTTGCCATTTGGCGCCGGGCGTTTTCCACCAGTGAACGCGCTTTCCTGCCGTAGCAATGAACACTGGAGGGATTGCCAAAATGGTGGCCTTCAATCTCCCGCATGAGGAGTAAGACCTGGGGATGGAGGGGCGTGGTGGCGCTATGGTCGAAATAGAGCATTTTTAGTTTCTTCTCAGAGATAAAAATTACGACTGATGGGCTTAAGAAAGAACTACAGGTCGTTACGAATGGAGGCGTAGCGCAGGGTGTTCTGCAGGTTTTTATAGAAGGGGGGTTTCCTTTCTTCCAACAGGCGGATGGTCGCTTCATAGTCGTATTCAAAGCGTTTAACATCCCACCGGAACATGTCCCCAACGGTTAAAAAGGCCACGGCTCCCCGGGGATCGTCATCGAAGGGCAGTCCTGTGGCCCCCTGGCAGAGGATCGTCAAGTTGTCTTGTGTCTCCTGGCGAGGGGTGTGCACATGCCCATGAACGAAAACAAACTTCGTGACGTCAGGGTGGGTCCGGCTAACATGGTCGCGCCAGTGGAGCGCTTCTTCCATAGTGGGGGGTTCGTCGTCCCGCTCGTACCAGGCATGGGTAAATTCCACCAGCGTTGTGCCCACAATCTCCCGGTACGCCATATGCATGGTTTGTGAGAAGGTTATCCCCTGCGCCCCTATTTGTTCGGCTGTCCAGCGTTCATTGGCCACAATGGCCTGGCAAATGGGATCGTAAGGGTCCATTCCCTCCAGAGAAGGTTGTTCCTGCTCCCACAGACGTTCAATGAGATACCGGTCGTGATTTCCCCGGAGCAAAATGCACTCCTTTAGTCCTACCAACTTAATCAGTGTTTCCCGTGGGCTGGGCCCCAGGGCAAAGTAATCTCCCAGGAGGATCAGTTGGTCCACACCATCGCGAGCATCAACAATGGAAAGGGCTTTATTGAAGGCTTCAAGATTAGAGTGGATATCGGTGATGAGGGCAAAAGTTTTGCTACACATTAAAAACAAATTACTCTTTTAGTGAATGAAGGGGCAAGTATTATACCTTTTCCCCTTTGCTGACAACGCCATTTGCGTGTAAACTACCCTCCCTCATGAATTCTCAACCGGTTTTAATAGTCGGCTCCATTGCCCTCGACACCATCGAGTCCCCTGCCGGGCGACGGGACAACCTTATTGGCGGGTCAGCTACCTATGCCACGGTAGCGGCCGGACGTTCGGTCCCCGTGCATGTCGTGGGCGTTGTGGGTACTGATTTTCCAGTAGAAGGACGGAGTCTTTTCCAACACTACGCTCGAAACCTTACCGACCTCATCAATGTAGAGGGCGAGACCTTTCGCTGGGGAGGCCGCTACCACGCCAGTTGGGATGACCGTGATACGCTCTTCACCGAGTTGGGGGTTTTTGAAACTTTCGAACCCCGCCTATCAACGGTCAATCGCAAAGTGCCCATCCAATTTCTGGCCAATATCCATCCTCGATTACAATTAGCGGTTCTTAACCAGTCGGAGGACGTACAGTGGGTTGTGGTGGATACCATGAACTTGTGGATTAACACGACACCAAAGGAACTGCGTCAGGTCCTAAAACGATCTCACGTCCTATTGATTAACGAGAGCGAACTCTGGGAACTCACTGGTGAAACCCAATGGGAGCCGGCCCTCTCGGCCATCCGAGAACTGGGTCCCCGTGTAGTGGTGATAAAACAGGGGAGTAAGGGCGCCTTTTTAATGACTGACCATCAGACGTTTCACATTGGGGCTTATCCCGTGGCCACGGTTGTGGATCCCACCGGGGCTGGGGATACCTTCGGGGGTGGATTCGTCGCTGCGCTGGCCCGCGGGGAATCGTGGGATCAGGCTTTAGTTCGTGGGTCGGCTTTGGCTTCCGCCTGTGTGGAAGGGTTCGGAGTCGAAGCGCTCCTATCTTGCTCGGAACGAGAACTTCGGCGAAGGGTCGCCTATCTCCAGGCTACGCTAAAACCTTGAACTACGGTAGGGCTTTCCCCTAATTTTCACGGCTATTTAATGAATGATTCATATTAAATGAGGTAATCATGACATTCAATAAAAAATACCTGTTTGGTCTATCCGTGCTACTAACTTTGTTTTTCTTTGCCTGTTCCAGTGAAGAATACACCTCGGCGAAGTTGTATCTTCAACAGCAAGAGTGGGAAAAGGCCGAAGAATTTCTAATCAAAGCCATGGTCGTCGAGCCAGACAATCCCGAGATCCCTTTCCGCCTGGGACACGACATCTACGCCCGTAAAGGGGATTGGGAAAAAATGGATGAAGTGTTTAAGAAAGCCATGGCCATCGATCCTGAACGACCCATACTCATGGGCCAATCTGTGAAAGAGTATGTGGAACTTTCCCGCAAACAACATTGGACCGATGTCTACAATCAAGGCGTGAATTATTTCAATAGGTCCCGGGAAATGCAGGGAGACGAGCGCATAACCATGTTGCAGAAAGCCATCGATGCTTTTCTGAATGCCACCATCATTAAAGAGGATGAACCCCAGGCTTACGCCTTGTTAGCCACTTGTTATTATCAGATTGGGGAAAAACAGAAAAGTGCCGATATGATCGTAAAGGCCGTTCAGCGGAATCCGGAAGATGCCACCATCAATTATACTGCGGGTCAGATCTTTCTCCAATTGGATGATTTGGATCAAGCTTTTCCCTACTTTGTAAAAGCGGTAGAATTGGATCCCCACAACGCTAAAGCCATTCGTAGTCTGGCCCAGGCCTACTACGACATGGGCAACACCGAGGAGTCCATCCAAACCTATGAAACTGCCATTCGGGAAGAGACCAATCTCCGCGTACGGGCCGATTTGTATTTCAACTTGGGTATTTTGTATGACAAAGTAGGGAATTTCGAGTTGGCTGAAGACAATTTCCTGAACGCCGTAGACCTAAACCCGGAAGACCAGGAGGCAATTCTGGGAATGGCGCAGACCTTCGAGATGTCGGAAAAGTGGCGTAAGGCGGAAAAATTCTACAAAGAGCTCATTTCCCTGGATCCAGAGAACCCCGTTTACTACCGGGGGATGGCCCGGGTGCAAATGAAACAGGGGAATCTGGACGAAGCCCAGCGCTATTACCAGAAATCGAAAAAGTTAGAGAATTAAACCTTGTTAATGGTCTCTTTAAATTGTAACAAAAGTGGTCGTTTAAAAATGTACCACTAGCCATAGAATAGAGAATCATGGTTA
>CAZVNL010000055.1:0-7652 GCA_964628055.1 uncultured bacterium
CGACGAGAGTTAACGGTCATAATCTTATATTTCAAAACGTCTTGGACAGCAGTGATTGGTCAACCGTTTTAAAAGAAGTGACACCCCTATTTGCTGGTAGGGTAAAAGTCTTTCTTTCAAGACCCAAAAAAGAAAAGGGCTTCCGCAGAAGCCCTTTATCATAAACATTATTTCTGTCCGTCATTTCACCAGTACCATCTTTCGGGCCTGGTTAAGGATTACTTTCCCACTGGGGGAAGTGATCCGCGCCCGGTAGAAGTAGACCCCGGTGGCGACCCGCTCGCCCTGCTGATTCAACCCTTTCCAGATGAAGGTATGGTAACCGGCTGGACGATAATCATCCCGGGCCAGGACGGCTACCTCAGCACCAAGGATATTGTACACCACCAGATCCACCCGGGCGGGCTCCTCCAGGGTTAGTAAAATGGAGGTCCGGGGATTGAAGGGGTTGGGGAAGTTCTGACTCAAGCTGTACCGGTCAGGATACAACTCGACACCAACGCTATTCTTTTTCAGGAACTCCCGTGTACCAGCAATAAAACGTAACCGGTGAACGGCTTCCGGATCGGCTACGGCATAACGGTATCCCGACTTCCAGCGCAGATCCTGGGCCAATCCAATGGTGACATCAATCAGGAATACGTCGAACTCCTCGGGAATGGATTCAATCCCGTCAAAAGTGAGCAGTACGTTGTGATCTCTATCCTGGGCAATGACCTCCAGGTCCCAATACTCCCCTTCGGCCTTCACGGTGCGGATATCCCGCCGGTACAGATCCCCACCGACCTCCCAGTGGCGATCGTCAATTCGCAGGGCCACACCACCAGGTACCATGGGCGGTTCAAAGTAATCCTGGTCATCGTACTGATCACTGGCCGTGGTGAGGAGCCCCACCGTGTTGTGGGCATCCTCGGCGAACCCATTGCGAGCCGAAATGTTCACCAACCATTCGCCCTCTTCTAACGGTTTCAGGTCTTTATCCACAATCTGCTTGGCCAGTGACCCGCCATTGCTCCGACGCGGATTAAGGTATAATTTATCCGCCGTGGCAGACTTGTAAATGTAACCGTGCCACGGTTTCAAACTGGAAGGCACCACCCAGTCCCCGTCGTAAGTGTAGAAGTTGGAATCCAGGGTCAAATCCACCGAGTCCGAATTGTACACATTGGTCAACGGAATCTCGAAATCAAAGGGATTTCCAATAAAGGTCCAGTCGCCGGTGTTCAAAGTAATCGGAAAGGGGGTATTAGTCTCTACGGTGTAGACCTGCCCCGTATTGATGTTCAGGCCCGGATCCTTGACGATGAGGAAATACCCCACTCCCGGATCCAAGCTGGTAATGGTCTCAAACTCATTCCAGGTATTCGCCCCCCCGTAGGCGTAGAAGCGCCACTTTGTATTATCATAAGCGCCGAAGTCATCCACCAGCACTTTGGTGGGAGAATTCTCCGCCATGGTGGCCGGGAAGGATATCAACTGGTAACTGGTTACGGAAGAGCCGTTGGGAATTCCCGTGGGCCACTCGTCGGTACTGGACAATCCCGGACTGGGAATGGTCACCGAAATGGAATAGAACCCGTTATCGGGGAGATAGGTTTCATTCCCGGCCACATCCACGGCATGCAAATAATATTCTACTCCGGCAGTTGTTACCACCGAACTGGCAATCTGATAGGTGTTCAGGGTGGACATATCCACCGGGGCCTGCCAGGCGACTTCACCGCCCTTGCGGTAGTACAACTCTGCAATGTCGATTTGAGAACCGGCGTCACTGAAGGTGGCCGTGATGGT
The DNA here is from genome assembly GCA_964628055.1 of uncultured bacterium. GTDB lineage: Bacteria > Fidelibacterota > Marinisomatia > Marinisomatales > TCS56 > CAZBEL01. Next base: position 1,792 of record CAZVNL010000055.1, read on the forward strand.
TACCGGTGTATTGAAGGTGGCCTCCAGGACCTGATTATGTCCGATAGAAGGCGGTGTTAGATCCACGAAGAACTGCTGGGGATTGGAAACCGTTTTTGTATTCCCGGCGCTGTCAAAGGCCACTACACTCCAGGTGTGGGTTCCTTCTGCGAAGTCACTGGGCACCAGGAAGGCAGTGGAATCGGGATTAACATTGTAGATATCGGTAGTGTTGACAACGAGGTCGTAGTGTTCCAAACCTGCCGGAGCATCGCTGGAGGCATTCCACTGGAAGCGGAAAGTCGGTTGATTGTACCAGGCTTCCAAGGGATAGGTAAGGATAAAGTCACCAGGATCCGTAGTATCCCATTTGGCAACCACCGTCGTGGCATTGGCTTCATCGGCATTGCCGGCATTATCTTGCAGCCAAACTTTAATCGTGGAAGCGGCTTCCACGGGGAGACTGACAGATAGGGTGCTAATATCCGCCTGCGCTTCATATACTTCTGTTTCAGTGTCGATGCGATAATAAGCGCCAGCAATACCAGAATGTTCACCAGGGTTATCCCAGGCGAGAATGAATTGGTTAGTCTGACTCCAAACGTTGGGTGTAATGGTCAGATTTTCTACTGCTGCCGGTGGGGTGACATCATCTATGTTAAAGGTGCCAGAATAGGCTGCGATGCCTTCCACCACGGCCCGCACCCGGAAATCAAACTCCCACTGGGCATTGGACGATATCTGGAATTGAATCGTCGCCTGACCGTTGTCGGTCTCATTATCCTGGTTCAGCACCGTCACGTTGTTGGAGGTTGGTTCAATACTGAAAGTGACCGGGGTTCCGTCCGCTACCAAGTTCCCAAACTGGTCGTAAGCGGTAAGGGTAACATTGACCACTTCGTCTAAGAGCACGTCCACGGAATCCGGAGGCAACTGAACGCTGGCGGTAACGCCAGGCACCACATGGATCACCGCTGTGGTGTCGTTCAAATCGAAGATAGCGTCCCGATCCATGGTATTATTCGTCTGGTGAACCGGGTTTACCACCACTGGGACGGGAATGCGCTGGGATCCATTCACCGCACGAACTTCACTCCTAAAAGGTGCGTTACCTTTGATTCCTCGCAGATTGTTAAACGGCCGGAGGGCCTTCAAACCATTTTCTCCGCGCTGTTCGTCAGCCGTTGCGACAACCGGTCGCGATCCCCCATGCCCTGGTCTGGTTAGGCTGAAGGAATGGTTGGCGGATCGATACCCCAGGGCCCGCAAGAGGGAGCCCTCCGTTACCCATGCCGCCACCTGGTAATCGGAACCCGCCACAGTGGAAGAGGTGAAAGTCACCGCCGCCGTGCCGGTGGCATCGGTGAGGGTGGAGTCGGCACTCAAGCTCTCGCCGGTCCCAGCCCCCGTAGTCACAGCCCAGAAGATGTCCACCCCTTCCAGGGGGTTTCCAAAGGTATCAATCAGGGTGGTATAAAGCTCCATCTGGGCAACATCGGCGGAGAGATCAATCTGCTCAGCAGTAAGACTGTCAGGCATGGTGAGGTTGTAAATATCGTCGGGTACAATACGGATTACCGCACTCAAATGCTCCCCGGCCCCGGAAATGGCTTGCACCCGGACCTCATCCCCCACAGCCAGGGAAGTATTGGGATCGGTAAATAGCTGCACATAGGCCACTCCGTTTGTGGTTTGGGAGGTGTCCCTGCTCAGGACGAAACCGTCGCCATTCCCGGTTATGGGAACAATGTTCCAGGCCACGACTTCCCCATCCCGAACGGCGTTCCCGAACTGGTCGAACACCGCGGCGTGCAGATCCACGGAATCTAACTGAGTTATGGTCATCTCCGACTGCTCCTGCACCCACACGGAATCCGGTACACCGGGTTCTAAGAGGTAGTACCCCGAAGCAACCTGAACTCCATCCGCCGAAACCTCGAAAGCATTCAAGTCTCCCGCAGTCGTGTTGGTCAGGTACACATTGTTAGCCCGGCCCTCCAAGTCGGTGACGAAAGTGCTATCCACCGGGAAACTACCGAGCGTGTTCCCGGCATTCCAGAAAACATCCGCATTAGTCTTAAAGCGCCCGTACTGGTTGAAGAACTGGGCTTCTGCGAATAAACCCACGGTACTACTTGTATCGGGACTCACCAGGACGGTATCTCCCACTGCCGGGTACAGGACCACGGCGGATGTCACGGGGTAGGCAGTCTGGTCGTGGTAAAAAGCGCCGGCGTCGGAGTAAGTGAAGTCCGGATCGATATTCAGGGAATCCTGAACACCAATATCAATGGCGGCCGCCTCGGGAAGCAATGCAAAGTTATCCCCGGCCAAATCCATAAACTGATCGGTGCTGGAGATGAAAGAACTCACGCCCGTCACCGAACCGGCGGCGATCCCTTCCAGGATAGAGTAATCAACGGTCACCGTCCCCCCGTTCACCACTAGGGAAGTGTCATTCCCGTTCCCGGCAATGGTGAAGTGCGCCAGCGTGGCGCTGCCATTCACCGTGAGGGGAATCTGCGTGGAATCAACATTACTGATGAGCACGTAACTGTAAGAACTGGCCTCGCGAGTTGCACTGGTATTCAGAATGATACCCCCGAAAGACTGATTGGGATTTACGGTGGTGAAAAATACGGGGCCGAACACGGTTCCCGTGGCATTGAGGATGCCGTTCACTGTGAGGGATACCCCCGGTTGAAAGTACAGGGTCGCCCCGGGATACAGGGAAAGGGTATCGGTGCTGTCCACCACCATGTTATCGTTAACGATCACGACCGTATCGGGGGTGACGTCCAAATTCCCGGAAGTGGTTCCACCCACGAAGGCGCGGATATTGGGCAGGGCTCCCATGTCCACCACGGTGGAGTCCGGATCGTAGGGGTCGTTAGGATCGCCCGTATCGATACAGGGGCTCAATAACGCTAAGTTGTAGTCATTGTTGGCAGCATCCACGAAAAGAGGATCCAGATCAATATTCCCCGCACCGGTAGCGCTCCCTTGAACATCAGAGTAGGTGACGTCAAAAGTATCGCTAAAGGCACCACCGGTGTTATTCCAGAGAATGGTATTCCGCACAGTGACGGTGGTATTAGTGGGATCGCTAACAATCCCGGCTCCTGTATTGTCGGCAATAGTATTATTGATTATCTGGGGTTGGCTGCCGCTGTCCAGGTATATAGCGTGGCCGTTATTTTTAGCGAACACGTTGTAGGTAACGATTGGCGAGGCCTGGTAAATCCCCAGGCCGGCCCCTTTAGCGGCGTCAGTGTTATTGAAGAAACGGTTATGCGTAATGGTCGGTGAGCCGCCTTCGATATACATACCGGCGCCCATCTGGTCGGCAAAACCGCCAGTAAAGGTGAAACCCTCTACCCGTGCGGTGGAGGTGCGCGGCCCTACAATAACCAGACCAGTACCGGCACCTTGAGGATCGATAACCGCTGAGCCGTGACTTCCCAGAAGGGCGATATCGGCTTCACGGAAATGGACTCGCTCATGGTAAACACCGGCAGCTACCTGGACGGTATCCAAATCCCGGGCGAAGTTGATTCCCGCCTGGATGGAACCAAAGGGATTGGCGAAGCTCCCCGTCCCCGTGGTGTCATTCCCGTCCACCACCACGTAGAAAGTGGGACCGGTGTAACTATTCAAGTAGGAGTAAGCACCAATGTCCATGCGAGTACCGTCGCTTTCCTGGTCGTCAGGATCGCTTTCCCAGGTGACGCCGTCCCCATCATAATCGGGGTCGCCGGCGTTGACGAGGAGCGAGTGCGCTAACAGCTCTACGGAATTTCCACCCCGGAAGGCCGGCACCACCTTCAGGTTGCCGCTACCCCAGGTCAAGGTGGACAGGCTCGCATCTTGGACGTACACACTATCCTGCCCCTCCTGTACATCGGAGTAGGAGACGGTGAGGTCTCCACCCTGGCTATTCCAGGTGAGGAGCGCGATCTGGTCAGGAGTGTTGCCCCAGAAAACGCAATTGCGCACGGTGCTCACGGCGCCACCACCCACGGAGAGGCCACTCCCCATGTTGGCGCTGTTGTTCACGAAGGTACAGTTTTCGAAGGTCACGTTGGCGCCGTTCCACACGGTCAAGCCACCGCTGTTATTACCCCCACCACCCCCCAGGTCGGCGGTATTATTAGCGATTACCGTGTGACTAACAACCCCGGTGGCGCCCTGGTAAAATCCTCCCCCGGCGGCGTAGGTCGTGGCCAGGTTGCCGGCGATGAGGCTGCCCGACATTTCGAAGGTCCCCCGGTTGCCGCCAATCCGGAGACCACCATAAGCACCGGCTGATTGGTTGTTCCGGATTTCACAACCGGATAAGGTTACTACATTATCATAGAAAAAGCTACCCCCGGAACTCACCATCGCTGAATTATTCATGATCACCGAATTAATAACCGCAACGGAATAGGTGGCAGTGTCGGTGGAATCGACCACCGAATAGATTCCCCCACCCTTGTTCGTGGCGGTGTTGTTCCCTATGGTCAGATTAGTTAACGTGGCATTGGTATTTCGCAAGAAAATACCGCCTCCGAACTCGGCCTGACCGTTATGGATGAACAGTCCCTCTAACGTGGTGGTATCGCTACCGCTGTCTATGAGCATCATGACCGGCCCCAACTGACTGCCATCCAGGAAGGTGTAATCCGGTCCGCTCCCTTTAAGGTGCAGGGCCTTGCCTTCCATTTTAAGATTCGTTGGATAGTTTCCCGGCAGGATCGCCACCGAATCGCTGTAGAGGGCAAAATTGGCCGCCCGCTGAACGGAGGCCAGGGGTTCCGCTAAGGTCCCCAGGCCGGTGGAGTCATCCCCCGTGGTGCTCACCACCCAGAGCCTAGTGTTATACACGGACAAATCGGGTTGGGCGCGGCCATTCTCCAGGGCCCCCAGGTCTCCCCAGGTAGTATCGCTGTACGTGCGCGGGTTTCCTAACAGGTCGAAGGGGGCGTACGCCCCGTACCAGGTGGTGTCCGCCCGGCCGATGGCTGGAGACCAATCCAGGAGGGTAAAGATACCATTGGAGGGGTCGTTAAAGCCGGGTCGACCATTGAAAACGGCCTCCCCTTCAAACCCACCCATGACGATGGAGTGGCCCACCAAGGCCTGACCACCACTCAACACGTTAATCTCTCTGGCAGGCAAGCTATTGGCCCAGAGGATGGAATTATGAATCTCCATGGTACCGTTCTCTACGGAAATGCCTTCCTGGTTAATACTGTGGTTACCCGTGATGGTACAGTGGTAGAAGCCCACGTCTCCCCCGACAACAACCGCCACGGCAGAAACATTGGCCTGGTTGTTAACAATGACGGTATTGAAGAAGGACGATTCCGAATTCTCGGCGTGGATGGCGCCCCCGTTATTGGCTTGGTTGTTTACCAGGATCATGTTCCAGAATTGCGGCGACGCGTTGCGAACGCGGATGGCGCCCCCGTTAAAGGCGGCTCCATTTCGGACCTTGAAACCAATCACCTGGGCCAAAGTGTCTTCCCCGGTATCGTCGAAGTTGAAAGCCGGGTCCTGCTCCTCACAATCAATAATAGTGTTGGTAGGCCCATCCGTTGACCGTAGAACTAACGGTGTGCCATCAAAATCAAGGGCGCGGTTGGCCGGACCTATGTAGGTGCCCGGCGCGACTTCAACGGTATCGAAATCGGAGGCTTCCTGGATCGCCCTGGCGATGGTTTTAAAGGGGGTCGTTAAACCGTCACCATTTACATCATCACCGGTGGCATCATCCACGGCCAATACGTAGTACCGTTGGACGGCCCGCGCATGCTCGATAGGGCCCAGGTCCGGTAGAGTACTATCCGGTTGAGGCCGGGGATTGCCCAGGTAGTCAAAGCTGGGTATATTTTCTACTG
>CAZVNL010000056.1:0-7629 GCA_964628055.1 uncultured bacterium
GCCGGCGCCACGGTGACGGCGGTTTACGAGGCGGTGAATAACCGGCAGAACTATACCCTGGTGGTACTAAATGGGGAAGAATTAACTATTCCCAACGGCGCCGACATTGAGTTTGCCGATGGTTTCCAAATGCAGATAGAGGGTAAAATGACCAGCGAGACCGGACCCAACCAGACAGTGCTTCATCCGGTAACAGAGTACGGGGCCTACTTTGATGTCAATGAAACCGGTGCCCTGGAAATGAATCAGACCACCTTCAAAGATCTTCCCATGGCCATCAACCGTGAAAGCTGGATAACCAATATGGAATCTAATCAAATTGCCTTTAATAAGTGTTTATTAATCAATACGATTATCGCACAATCCGGTCTTAACGGAACCCTGGAAGTCCTTCCTGTGGATCTGCTCCATTTCGAAAACTGTACTTTTGATAATGTGTTTCTTCAGAGCAATTTGGATGGTAGTATGGATTATTGGCAATCTTCTAAATGGAATATCAGGATTGTGAATACAATTTTCCTGGACAGTCAGCTGGAACTTCCCAGTGCTTCGAATATAACCATTAATGAAGATTATAATCTTTTCTACAATTCGGAGATCACGATTCCATACTATAGTTATGGTGCTCATTCCCTTGTAGACGTTGACCCAATCTTATCTAATCCTGCTAATGGTAATTACACGCTCAAACAGGATAGTCCCTGTATCGATGCCGGGGATCCGGATACACCTTTGGATCCTGACAGTACGATTGCCGATATGGGCGCTTTTTATTATGATGCGGTTCCGGCCATTCCCTCAGGGTTCAATGTAACCGTCAATGGCCAGCACCATCCGGTCCTTTCCTGGAACGGCAACACCGAACCGGATTTAGATGGATATAATGTCTACCGGCGCTTGGGTTCCGGGATGTATGCTTTGTGGAATACCGTAGACGAGAATACCACGACCATCACCGACCTGGAAGTGAGTGTAAGTGGTAATCCCTTTGATCCCAAAGTTTGTTACCATGTAAAGGCCCTAGATTGGATTGGTCAAGAGTCGCTCTCTACCCCTTCGAAGTGTAAGAACTACAGGGGGATCGGGAAGGAACTTATGGCGTCCTTACCGGAGGAATATGCCCTCCACAACAGTTACCCCAACCCCTTCAATCCCGTCACCACCATTCCTTTTGATCTGCCAGAACCCAGCCTGGTGACACTTACCATTTACGACCTCATGGGTCGGGAAGTAAGGACATTGGTTCAGGGTGAGGTGCCAGCCGGGTTTCAGCTAGCACGATGGAACGGGAAAGACAGCCAGGGCAATCCCCTGCCCTCGGGGATGTACCTTGTTCAACTCTTAGCCCGCTCCCAGACTGGTAACAAGGTTTACACTCGTACCCGGAAGCTGGTGTTGTTGAAATAGTGAGTTCATAGGTGCGACGCACTGCCACCAACCAAAAGTGTGTCGCACCTAAAAGGGTGTTATCCGGGTGAAGAATGCTGAACGCTGAATAAAGAACGCCGAATGTCGAAAACTCCCAACGTTTCATGTAGAACAGAGTCTCTTAACTTCATGATTCAGCATTCCCTGTTCGGCATTCATAATTCACGAGGAGTAGGGTCCAGATAAAAGGTCGCTGTCGGGGGACCACGACCGAAGGGGAGTCTATTCGAGTGTGAGGGATTATTCCATCAAAAGTAGTTCTTCCACGTCACTCAGCTTCCCGTCTATTTCTGGGTATGGTTCGAGTCGCAGGATAAAGGTGATGAGGGGGTAAATATCTACGTTTTCGAAGGTTCCACGCCGGTAACCGTTTTTAAAGGCCGGGCCGTCGGCCACGAAGAGCCCCTCCATGCTCCGCAGGTAATTGTCGTAACCATGCATACCCCGGGGGAAATGACGGAAAACGACAGAATCGGGCTTGGTAACATCCAGGATCATCCAACCCTCGTCAGCCATCAGGAGCAGGTCTTTGATCCGGTAATGGTCCCGGTAGTGATACTGGGCTGGGATCTCTTCCTTGAGATAGGCCCGCAGGTGGGGGGCCTTCTCCAGAGCCTCCCGGAGGGTGACAAGACGGTCCTTGGGAACCCCGTACAGAAAAGACGTGGGCCCGTAACCCTCCTGGATGACTCCCGTCAGCTCTCCGTAGTCCTGCAATTTAATGGTCCGCTCAGGACTGGTAGCCGCCATGCCGTGGTCACTCACCAACAGGAGGTTCAGATCGGGGTAGATGGGCAGGGCTTTTAGGCTGTCCAGCAGGGTTCCTAAAAGGGAATCCAGGGAGGCAACCATCTGTTTCGTTTCCAGGCTGTGGGGACCGTAATCATGTCCTGTTGCATCGGGTTCGTGGATGTAAAGCAACACCAAGTGTGGTCGCCGTGGAAGGGGTAAGCGGAACCAGGTGATCACGGAATCTATCCGCGCCCGGAAAGGAACGCTTTCATCGTACCGTTTCCAGATGGATGGGTAAACTCCTTTAATGGGCGCCTCGGAACCTACCCAGTAAAACGAGGCTGTTTTGATCCCCTGCTTCTCGGCGGTGACCCAGATGGGTTCCCCGCCGTACCAACGGGGATCTTCCACCTTGGAGCGGTCGCTGATGCGGTAAGTTTCGTCGAAACGGGGATCGTAGAAAGTATTGGCGATGAGACCATGCTTCTCAGCATACATCCCCGTTGCGATGCTGTAATGGTTGGGAAAGGTCTTGCTCACGAACACCGGTCGGAGTCCTTTGGCTAGGACCCCCTGGGCCGCCAGCTGGTGGAAATTGGGCGTGGGATACCATTCCAGGTAATCCGCCCGGAAGCCATCGAAAGAAACTAAGAGAACGTAAGGTCGTTGGGGTTCGCCGGCAAAAACCAGGACCAACAACAACCACCAGATAGGGGGAAAGGGTTTTTTCATAAGTTGAGGTTTACTCCGAAGAATTAGCTGGGTAGGGTACAAAGGCCAGGATGGTCCGGGGATATTCGTCGGTGATCATGAGGAATCCCTTATCGTCCAGGCGGACCAACCCTTCCCAGTTGCGTGGTTCCCGGAGGTCCAGGGCGATCTGAATAGGGGGTGTGAGGGTCAGGGTAATCCCTTCGGGTGTAAACTGGAACTGGACCAGACGTTCCACGTATTCCGTCTGCCGATGGGTGGGTCCGCGCCCGAATCGCTTTGCCAAGAGATCCACCGCTGGCCGGAGGAATTCTGCTTCTCCGGGCCAGTAATAGTTAATAGCCCAGAAGTTTCCCCGGTCGTCCACAGTGGTGACATCTGTGATGCGGTATTCGATAGTGGGAAATTGGAAAGGAGCCAACGGTTTCAGGTTCGTAGAGTAGTGTTCCGCGTGGGGGTTGGAATTCACCTGGCGGCCATTGGCTTCGTAGAAGGCCACCAGGCTGTGATGGTATACCAGGAGCGCTTCGTAGGCCATGTTTTTAATGTTAACGGGAGGGTTCAAGGTCACCCGGGAGTTGGGGTTGATGGTAATCGTCCAGGTGACAGGGTCGATGGTTCCCTTTACCAGGTAACCCAACATATTGCCTTCGTTTTTCGCCTCCAGGGTAAGGTACACCGTGTTCCCGTCAAAGGAAATAGCTTCCAGGCCTTCGTATCCGGGGATTTCCCGTTGGTAGTCCGGTAAGGCGACCGATACAGGTTGCGGCTGGATAGGAGACTTTGGAGTTTGTTCCAACAATTGGAGGAGGGCGGCCTTGGGGATTCGGTAAAAGGATGGTTCCGCGGGGGACACGTGTTGGGGGAGGAGGATAAGCGTGTCGTGGTACCAGGTTAGTCCGGACATTTCCCGTTCGGTGTTTGCGGCCGGGCCCGTGAGTGGTATTTCCAGCGGGGCGATCTCTTGTGCTGAGGAGATTGCCAGGAGGCAGCAAAGGCGGATAATAAGTCGAACGGAGTTCATGCGGTAGGGGTTAAATTTGGTACGGAAATTGGCTTTGTTTAGGCATACTCACAAGTTAAATATGGACCAGGCCCGGCGGGTTATGGTTCAGGAACAATTGCGGAACCGCGGGATTAGCGATGAGCGGGTTCTGAAAGCTATGGGGGTGATTCCCCGCCACCAATTCGTGAGTGCGGATCAGCAGGACTTTGCCTACGAGGACGGACCCCTGCCCATTGGGGAGGCGCAGACTATCAGTCAGCCGTATATTGTGGCTTATATGACAGAAGTGTTGCAGGTTCAGGAAGAACACACTGTCCTTGAAATCGGAACCGGTAGCGGGTATCAGGCGGCGCTACTATCCATGTTGGCAGCCCGGGTGATATCCCTGGAAATCGTGGTGGAGCTGGGCCACGCCGCGGCCGAACGCCTGAAAAAATTGGGCTACACCAACGTGGAAGTCCATGTAACCGATGGAAAAAAGGGGTGGCCCGAGCAGGCACCCTACGATCGCATCCTGGTTACCGCCGCCCCGCGGAAGGTCCCAGAAGCCCTCATTAAACAATTGAATAACACGGGCCGTATGGTCATCCCGGTGGGCCAAAACCCGTTCAATCAATCCCTGGAGATTATTACCAAAACCGAGTCCGGTGACGTGGAAGTTGAACCCTCCCTACCAGTCCGTTTCGTTCCCCTGGTATAATTTTCCAACAGTGGATGCTGAACGATTCAAGGTGTAAATTCCACAGGTAAGAATAATCGTTCATGATTACCAAGCTTCTATTTACCTTACTCCTCACCGGGCCCCTCCTGGCGCAAAGTATCCCCGATGAAGAACGCGCTCCCCTGCGTCCCCAGCTTACAAAGGAGGTACTCCAACTGACGTTTGGAAAGCAGTCTATCGCCTACCTGAATTCCAGTAAGGAATCCCCTCACCGCATTTTAGTGGAAACGGCTCCTCCACAAACCGTCAGTTTATCTAATCTTCCCCAGGTGGCGCGGGATTTTGTCGCCCGCAATCCAACCGTCTACGGGGTAGCACCTGAAGCGTTAACCCTGGAGGTGGTGGAGCGCGCCGGGCCAATCTACTACGTTATCTTCCGTCAAACTTACCATCAAGTGCCGGTGTACCAATCCCGGGTGGATTTCCGTTACCGTACCAACGGCCAGTTGGTGGTTACCGGGGCCGACGTGTACCCCGAGATCGCCTTGAATCCCACTCCCGACCTGGGAGCGGAGGTGGCTCTAGTCCTGGCCCAAACGGAGGTGGATTTTTTCCCCGACAATGGCGACCTAATCGTGGATCAACCGGAGTTGTATGTTTACGTAAATGATGAAATCCCACGCACTTATCGCCTGGGATGGAGACTGGGTCTTTATGTCCATCACGATGATCCCACCCGTTTCGAACGTGCCGTAAGTAATTACGAAATCTGGGTGGATGCCCATACCGGCGAAGTGTTTTCCGTCTTTGACCGGGTGGAAGAGGATGTCATCTCTGGTACAGTGACCGGGATGGTGAAAGACCTCCCTTACGGGACGCCCACCCAGCGACCCCTGCGAAACTTGAAAGTGCACGTGAACGGGGTGGGGGACACCTACACCGACGAGAATGGCACCTACGCCATCGAAGCAGGGACGGTTCCCCGCCAGGTGACTATGGAGTTTACCGGTTCCTTCCTGGATATCGATGCCCGGAACGTCACCGACGCTAGTGTCACCACTACCGTCACTCCCGGGGACACTTTCAACGTCCATTTTGATGATTTGAATTCCATTCCCGCTGAACGGGATACCTATTATCACGGAAATCTGGTTCACGACTGGATGCTCACCCTGGATACTAATTTCACCGGTGCCAATTACAGCATGCCGGCGGCAGTGAATATCGGCTCCGAGGACCCCATCTGGCCCTGCAACGCTTACTGGGATGGGGTAGGAATCAACATGTTTTCCGCCGGGGGTGGCTGCTCTGCCACCGATCAAATGGCCGATGTGGTTTACCATGAATACCAACATGGTCTTACCCAGTTTGCTTACGATCCCTTTGCTCCCCCTTATAGTTCTGGTATGGGAGAGGGGTTCAGTGACTATACTGGCATGACCCTGCGGAACTCGCCCTGCATGGGAGATGGTTTCTTTGGCACTCCCGGAGGTTGTTTACGGGATGGGGAGAATATGCGCCAATGGCCCGGCACCGAGTGTGGCGGAGAAGTACACTGTCTGGGAGAAATCACCATGGGCGCTCTGTGGAAAATGCGCCAGAATCTCATCGCTAGCATTGGGGATACCGTTGCCGCTGTGGCCCGTTCTGATACCCTCTTCCGCTGGGCCATGTTCGGTCGACCTTACTCAGTACCCGACCTGCTCCTGGAAATCCTGATCGCCGATGATGATGATGCCACCATCCTCAATGGCACTCCCAATTTCATCGCTATAACCGATGCCTTCGCCGTGCACAACGTGGATTCTCCCATTCCGGACTTCGGCATTGACCATACCCCGGTAGCCAATACTTTGGACACGACCACCCCCGTGGTGATCACCGCTGTGATCTCCTCCCTCATGGGGGATATTACCCTGGCTCAATTGGTATATACCGTACGCGGTGTTACTACCACCGTGGACATGACCGACATAGGAAACAACCAGTACCAAGCTTCCATTCCTCCCCAACCGGCGGGGACCATCGTGGAATACTATCTCCAGGCGGCGGACACCCAGGGCAACACCTTTCACTCTCCGGAGAATGCCCCGGCTATTACCCATTTCTACCTGGTGGGTCCCCGTGGAGCGTTCATGTCGGTTTTCGAGGATAGCGCGGAAACGGATAATGGGTGGCAATTTGGGGTGGCCACCGATAACGCCACCACCGGTATCTGGGAACGAACGGATCCCATCGGGACAGACGTAGATGGGACCCCCGTTCAGCCGGAAGACGACCACACCGTTTTAGGCACCCTCTGTTTCGTGACCGGTAACGGAACCTTGGGTGGTAGCGCTGGCGAAAATGACGTAGATGATGGGACTACTACCCTACTCTCACCCCCCATTGATCTCCTGGGCATGACCCAACCGGTGTTGGGGTACTGGCGCTGGTATTCGAACAATGCCGGCAACGCCCCTGGATCCGACGTGTGGGTCGTCCAGGTCTCCGCCAACGGCACGGACTGGGTGGATTTGGAACGCACCGGGGAGACCCAGAATACCTGGACCTACCACCAGTTTCTACTGGCCAACTACATCATCCCCACAGGTAGTGTCCGCATTCGGTTCATCGCTGAAGACGCCGGTGACGGATCTTTAGTGGAGGCAGCCGTGGATGACCTGTTCATTCTCAATGGAATCAATGTGGATATCACTTTTGGGGATTTAAATTTTGATGGTGTGCTGGACGTGACCGATGTCCTGCTGATTGTGGATGTGATTTTAGGGGACGTAACGCCCACCGCCCTCCAGAACTACGTGGCCGACCTGAACGGCGACGGGATCGTCAATATTTTGGACATTCTCGCCCTGGTGAACGTGATTATTCTCCAACGATGAATTAACTAAACCATTAACGCACGAACCCGAATCGTCGTGTTGTATGGTGGTGTATTTAAATTGTAATAGGATAACCTGAAGACGCCAGGAGAAACTTCTGGGTGTTGTCCAGGGGAAATAACCGGGAGCGAATGATGAACGCTGAACGCCAAATTATGAAAGTCGAAAGGTCTGAAAGGCACTCGTCATTGGTCGCAAGTCGCAGGTCG
>CAZVNL010000057.1:0-7007 GCA_964628055.1 uncultured bacterium
GAACCAGTCTCTGCCGGACCTTATTCTTACCGACCGTCTGTATATCTAATCACGGTCATGAAAGGGTGGTTATCCCCCCTTGTCATTTTCTGTTTGTGCCGCTACATTTGATCTGGCTCTTTTAATAATTTATGTGTATTAAAGACACTAAGGAGGACTTATGCGACGTTTGATTATTATTGCTGTACTGGTAGTGACGGGCTACGCGCTGCCGGTTCAGGGTACTTACCGTCCCGTGAACAAGGTGCCGGTATTATCCAATTCCCGTATGAACTCTACGCTGCAGGAGCCACGTTGGCCGAGAGGGGGGCTGGAGGCGGACATTCGTCCGGGAGGGGGAATCGTGCGGGAAATCCGCCGGAATCGCTCCGCCAACCGCGACTTGCCCGATACCCTGTACTACGATTTAGGTTATGGGGGTCAGTTCATCCAGTCTCCCGGCGATGCCATGATGATAATGTACCAGATGTCAGCCGACGGCTACATTACGGGTGTGAATATTCCCGTTTTTGAATGGGGCACCGGTGATCAACAACTCACGGTATCCCTCCACCGGGTAACTTATCCCTACCGCAGTGACACTACTCAGTATCCCCCCGCCGTAGTCGACGGCAACGGTTGGATCGGCGGCTATGACATGGATGCTAGCGGTTGGCTCTCCATCACCGGGACGAATTATACGCCGCCGGGCACGCCGGGTATTTGTGATCCCGGTGATTATGTGGCCAATGGGGCCCAGGATCCCCTTGGCGATTCCCTGGGAACCGGCCAGGGAGTGTCGTTAATGGGTCTGATGTGGCCCGACAGCACCGTTGCGGCCACGCTGGACCCAGCTAACAACCCCGCTCAGCAGGACAACTGGCTGAACACCGCCGATTACGGCTCGCAACCCTTCTTCCAGGAAGGGGAATGGGTGGGAATTTTGGTGGCCTTTACTGGCTCCGGGGGTGGCGATAATCCCCCTACGGGTTTTTATTATGCCGAGGGTGTTGGAGCCGTGGACCCGTGGGTCTTCACCAAGTTTTATGCCGGTTGCGGAGGGACCTCCGGGAACGGTGGCTGGCACATCCGCCATTGGGTCATTGACTTTGAACTGGCTGTCGTGTATACGGGCGACCGACCCCCGGTGTTCCTAGAGGCCCCTCGTCTGCTGACCACCCTGAGCACGGCCGACCGGCCCATAAGTGCGGTTGTTTCTGACGATAATCCCTCTGGCGGACCGTCAGGAGTAACGTCAGTGACCTTTTATTATCGACTGGATTCCACCACGGCCCCCCTGGACAGCGTCCCATTGGTGCTCACCAGCGGAACCCCGGACTACGGCACCTGGACGGGTACCATGCCGGGGCAGTCACCCGGGACAACGATTTATTACTATACCAGGGCTACGGACGTTAACGAAAACACGACTACCACTCCTAACTCTGTATATTATATTTTCCAGCCCATAGAGCCCTATCTCATCATTCTACACCAACAATTTATGGTTTTTCCACCCGTTCCACCTTTACCTATCGCTATACCCGCTGACGTGTGGAGCCTTTCATCTTACGGCCCACCCGATTCAGCGATGTTGTCCTATTACTCCCTGATTATTGAGTATACGGGTGCCGCGCCGGTGGAAATATTGAGTGATGTTATCCGGCCCTGGTTCGAGCAAGGAGGCCAGCGGTATATTCTGGTGGGGGACGAATGGCTGGGCGTGCAGACGGGTTGGGTGGATCAAATTTACTATCCCGGTGATTTCCAGTACGATATCCTGGGCATCGCCGCCGATTTCAACGACGTGAATTACCTTAACCCCGGGGATCAAGAGGGCATCAGCCGCATGACAGCCGTTCAGAACGATTCCATTTCCGGGGAGCTGTACGATTATCTTACCAGTAATGGGCTGTATCTCAATTACGATCCCGTGTATGAGTTGGGCTTCAACAACTGGATTGACGGTGTTACCCCCGTTTCCGGGGTGCAGACGGCCTTTCAGGTGTACGGAGGAACCGTCGCTAATTGGAGTGCCCCTGATCCCACGACCCCCCTCTACACCTGTGGCGTCTACCATGAAACCTCCTATGGCAGCAAGAGCGTCTTCTTTGCTTTTGATCCCCTAGCCCTCAATGCCGACAACGCCAGCGGCACCGGTTACGTGTGGATCGGGACGCAGAGCTTTGGACCGCTACAGAAGGCCGTGGATTGGGCCCTGGGAATTGAATATCCACCGCACACCTTCAATTTGGTACAACCTGCTGATTCTGCGGTACTGGTTTTGACCTCCGACAACCTGGACGAGT
Organism: uncultured bacterium; assembly: GCA_964628055.1. Classification (GTDB taxonomy): domain Bacteria; phylum Fidelibacterota; class Marinisomatia; order Marinisomatales; family TCS56; genus CAZBEL01. The sequence goes on from CAZVNL010000057.1 coordinate 2,289, forward strand.
CCACCTTTTTCTTCTGGCAGCCCTCCACCGACCCCAACGGCACTACCGTGTTTTATAACGTAGTGGGCCAGGGGGATTTGACTTTCCTCACCAGACAGCATTATACGGATACCCATTTCTTCCTGGAGCATGTTAGTCTGCGCGACTCCCTCCAGCAATTGGAGCTTCCCGTGGCCCAGGGATCCTGGATGGTGTACGCCTACTCAGGAGGGGATACTGTCCCGGCTACCAACGGCCCCTTTACCCTCACCGTTGACGCCAGCGCCGTCCTGTCGGTGAGCGGGGATCCCTTGCTTCCCGAAACCTATGCGCTTCATCAAAACTACCCCAACCCCTTCAATCCTAACACGATCATCCGTTATGAATTGCCGGAACAGGCATCGGTTCAATTGGTGATTTACGACCTGTTGGGGCGGGAGATACATACGCTGGTGAGCAGTCTACAGGAGCCCGGTTTTCAGTCTGTTGTGTGGGATGGTAAGGATGACCGGGGACGCGCCGTGGGTGCGGGGGTGTACCTGTACCGCCTTCAAGCCGGGGAATTTGTGCAGACTAAGAAATTAGTGGTGCTGAAATAGAAAAACTTGTGTGTGATACAACCTTCGAAGTTCCATGTTGGGAACACACCGGGTATTTGTGTTTCGTCAATAATTTACCAGGAAATCCGCGAAGGTTCTAAATAAATAGGGTTATTTCGCTTGTTACCCTACCGTTCCTATTGTAAACTATGACTATTACCAGCGAAAGGGGGCGTGTCATGGTTTGGAAGCTTTTCATAGGGTTATTGTGCATTGGCCAATTAGCCGCTCAAACCGACAGCATCTATGCGACGGTTCAGGGCGATACCGCCACCATCTGGCATACCCAGACCCATCGTAACTGCGGTTCTCTTTTTTACATGGACGTTGAGTTGAGCGGTAATCATCTTACCGTTACGGAAGTCGACACTGGTCTAATAGCTTTTTGCACGTGCTATTTTGATCTTTCAGTGACCATTGGTCCTCTCGCCCCCGGTAACTATACGGTTGATGTTTTTGGTACGGATACTCTATATGGTATTTACTGGGGGTCCACCACTTTCACCATTCCTGCGGGGATCTTTCAGGACAGCGTCTACATTATTGCCCAGGATCAGAGTGATTGTTACCAGCCCGGCTACAACGGATCTGTTTGGTATGTGTCTCCAAACGGGAATAATGAGTTGGGGAACGGGAGTTACCACTATCCCCTTGCTACTATCCAGTATGCCATCGACCAGGCCGGGGCGGGCGATTCGGTGTTGGTCTACCCCGGTACGTATAACGAGTCCATCGACTTTAACGGGAAAAATATCACCGTGCTGCACTGGGGTTATGTCTATCCCCTCCCCGAGGATATTGACCCCGGTGTTGTTTTAGTGGGTGACACGACGGGGAGCGTGGTATCCTTTCACAATGGGGAGGGCCCGGAAGCGGTACTGAAGGGGTTCACCATCACTGGTGGGACAGCCTTCTCCGGTGGGGGTATTTTCATCCAGGATGCTTCACCGGTTGTTGCGGAGAACGTTATTACCCAGAATATCGCTGGTTTGTGTACCGGCGCAGGAGCCGGGATCGCCATCTATGGCTTGGCCGAACCACTCATCATCCGTAATATGATTTACAATAACCAGGCCATGGGGTATTGTGACTGTGTCTGTTATTTCGGGGGCGGTATCTGGATCGACTCTTTAGCCAATCCCATCATCGGGGGTACCCTCGGTCAGGGTAACAATATTTACGGTAATAGCGGTGATTATGGCCGACAACTCTATCGCCAGGGTACGGGATCCGTAATTAATGCCCGCTATAACTATTTCGGCGGTGATTGTCCGCCGGATAGCCTCTGGGACGTTCACCCCATCAACCAGTTTGATCTGAGCAGTTGTTCCGACACCCTACTCATTTTGAGTACTGACGATAAACCCCGTCTGGAACCGCAAACTTTTATTCTGTATCAGAACTATCCCAACCCCTTCAATGCAAACACGACAATTCGTTATAACTTGCCGGAACAGGCATCGGTCCAACTGGTGATTTATGACCTGTTGGGGCGGGAGATACATACGCTGGTGAACGGTCTACAGGAGCCCGGCTTGCGGTCTGTTGTGTGGGATGGGAAGGATGCCCGGGGACAAGCCGTGGGTGCGGGGGTGTACCTGTACCGCCTTCAAGCCGGGGAATTTGTAAAAACCAGGAAGTTGGTGGTGTTGAAATAGAAAAAACCTTCGACCGGGTACCTCCCTATCTTTACTACCGGTTGGTTAGCAGGAGGTTTTCTTTAATTGTAAAGATTACCTCGTTTTTGCCAGGGGAGAGTGTCTGACCAAAGCGCGAATGAGGTACCGCTCCAGCGTAACTGCCTTGGGCTTAATCATCCCCCTTAATTTTAGAATATTGTCTGAACAAGGGGACCACCTACCAATAAAAGTATTGGGGATAAATGCGCTACGTGGGTGAATCGTTGAGGTCATGGTTTAAAGCCCAGGGGGGTCTGTTGTCTTTACCGAACCTGAGGCTTTATGGTCGCGAGAGATTCCTGATGACTCAACCGCCGCAGGGGTTGCGCGCATAACCAGAACCACAGGAGCATGAATCCGTCTACCAACAAGAGGTACCAGGGCCAAGCGGGTAACCAGGTAACCGGTGTAAAGTCTACCGCCGGTGGGGAAAGCAGGTACATGTAGTTCGCTCCTAAAAGCCGGTCCAGAGGATACACCAATCCAAAAGCGACTACATTCAGGGTTAAAAAGGCTGTCCAGTGGCTGGCAGGAGATGGTTGATGGTGGAAGACCACTACCACGCCCAGCAGGGTGAAAAGGGTCACTCCATGGGAAAGGAAAAAGGTGAAGAATTCCGGATTAGGGTAACCATGCTGCAAATCCGGAATCAAAAGGGCCAGGAGGCCGCCTCCTACTCCCCAATAATAGAGAATATTTAACAGCTTCTTCCGGGGAAAGATTAGATAGATTACAGTAAGGAGGCGACTGATTCCGCACACGTGCAGCGGTAGGTCCTCCGGCAGACTGAAGTCCCCGTTATAGCTTGCTACCACGGGTCCCAGGATCATGGTGGCACCAATGAGGATCCCCATGATAAGGCGAAAGTGTTTCCAGGCGTTGTCTCCCTGGTACCGTTTCAGGATACGACCTCCCCACCAGGCCGCAACGGTGTAGAGCAGAAGAACGAGGAGGTGTTCCCCACTAAATAGATGAAATTCAGCCGCGTCTCCCATGGATTAATTCTACCGGAAGGTATTGAAAATTTACGACTATTTCACCACCCTAGCGCACAATTCGTACCTATCGCCACTTTTTACCATCCGGGTTTTCCTAAGGATGGAAGTCCCGGGCGATAGAATTCACCGGGACTGCAATTCGGTAGGGTCGGGACCGTGGGGGTAGATGTATCCCAGGTGAGCCGCAACGGGCACTTAAAACCTCCGTGCGTACCATCAACAAGCTCCGGTCTTCTTTCTCAACGATGCGGCTTTTATCAACTACGTTGTAGAAACTGGGCCAGCCAGAGCCGTAGTTGTATTTGGCTTGGGAACGGAATTGTTCATTATCACAAGCAGCACATACGTAGGTGCCGTCATCCTTATGATGACCTATTTTCCTGAAAAAGGTCCTCAGTTTTCCCTTCGCGTAGTGTGTGGTACTGCTCAGGCGGGAGGTAAGCCTGCTATTCCGCCTCAGTTTTCATAGTTTTAGGGTTTTAGGCTGAAGGGGCCCGAACCAAAGTAGGCGATCAACAAAGCACCACCGATGATAACCACGTTCTTCATAAACATGATCATTTGGTTCATGGACTGCATCTGGTCCTCGATCCCCCAAAAGCGGTGCATGTAAAAACTTGTGGGGATCAGGAAGATTACCAGCAGCGAGGCTCCGATCTTGGGATAGTATCCCAGGAGGATACTTACCCCACCAGCCAAGATCATCAAGCCGGTTAAGGGTACGGCCAGATCAGCCATGGGGACCCCTGCTGATTTGGCATAGGGCACCATATCCGTCCTTTTCAGCAGGTGATTCATGCCCGATATTAAGAAGAAAGAACTGAATAGGATTCGTCCGATGAGAGGTATGTAGTCCATAATTGCTCCCACTAATACTTAGTTTATAGATTGTTGTTATGAATGTCCTTATGAGCTACCCCGCGGCCCAATTGGCGACACAGAATCGCCAGCGTCTCCTGCTCCTCTGGGGTAAGATTGCTGAACAAGGAAACCAGAAGCTCGAGGTGGTGTTGGAAAGCCTCCTCGATAACCCGGTTTCCTTCATCGGTCAAGCGGATGCGATAGTAACGCCGGTCCTGGGGGTGTGCCTGGCGCTGGACAAGACCCTGCCTTTCCAGGTTATCCACGACCATGGTGATATTGCCCCCTGTACGTAGGAGCTTCTCACCAATTTCTTTCTGGCAGAGGGGTCCCAGGTGGTAGAGCATTTCTAACACTCCAAATTGAGGTAGTGTCAATGACAGATGGGCAATATGCTCCCGCAGGCGCGCCCCAACCGATTCCGTCGCCCGGTTTAACTTGACCCAAACGCCCAGAACCCGCCGTTCTGCAGCTGTGTAACGGGCCAAAGGAGTGGTTTTTTTCATTATTACAATTTAAGGTTAAATAGATTAACATTAAACTATAACCAGTAGTGTCCGGTTAAAAATTTAGAACAGGTCTGGAACTCCTCAAAATTGGGAT
>CAZVNL010000058.1:0-6955 GCA_964628055.1 uncultured bacterium
AACTCCGGAGATATATATGCCCCAAACGTGCTCTTTAAAAAACGCTTGTCCTTCTGTTCATTTAGAAAACGGTATAACACATTACTAATATAGGTAAGAATAATCCCGGTAATAGGCGCTACTAAGGGCATTACCACGCTTCTTCCCGGTTTTGGAAGCGCTGTTTCCAACCACGTTTTCCCTTCCACAAAACTCATAGGCAGGATTTTTTGCAAACCTGCCTTGATAAACCAACTTAAATCGTCCATGAAAAGTCCCCCCACAAGCCCGAAATAAATGAGTCCCTCAACGATGAGTAAGACAGCGGCGATGAAGGGGTTGACAAAATCCAGCAGGAAAAAAGCAATGAACGCCAGGAGGGCAATAATTGCAGAATGAATCCAGGGATAATCATAAAATAAGCCGGTCAAACGACCACCCACCACCTTTAAATAGTTCCCGTGGAGGATGGTTTGAATGGCGTTGGCGTGGGTTTCCATCCCCGGTGTCAATTGGGGAATACCCAGATAACCGTAAAAGGGTGTGGATTTCACGTCATGGAGTACTTCAACGGCCACGCCAATGACTACAATTTTATTATAAAAAGGGGAGTGCTCAATATCAAAAGATTCTCCCAGTCCCATCATCTCCATCATTGCCTGACGTTCAGTAGAATCCTCAATCGCCCTGATCCAATCCGGTACTTCTCCCGGTAAAAACTGGCTCATCCAATCAATGTCTTCCTCCGGACTGCGTAACATGAAATCTTTAGTGTCGATCACCTGGGCCAGGGAAAAACGGGGAAAAGTTCCCCAAGCAGGAACATTCTCTTGTGTCTGGAGCTTGTAGCCGGAGGCGGGACCGTAATAATTCACTAAAAATGTATTGGTATTCCCGTAGGGATGAATACGAAAGGGTCCGTAAATCCAGACCCGTTCTTTCGCATCGTACCTCATCTTCGTGGTATCGGGAATATCCTTGAAGGCTTCTACGCACTTAACCCCCAAGGTTGGATAGAGTAAGTCAGGTTGATGCATCATAAACCCACCCACGGCATAACGACGGGAAAATTGGTCATCATCCATCTGATCGTTAATCAACCCTGTGAAGGGATGACCTTTCATAATGGCTTCGACCGGATAGGCAATATACTGGGGAGGTTGCAGGTTGGGTTCCGTGACCATCTTTACATTCAGGACCACTTTGGTTCCATAGGCTTGGGCCTCGGCGATGGCCTCTCCCAGTATTTGATCACCATGGCGGGGTATCAACTCCCGAACTTCTTCCGACTGGACTTTTTCAGCAAAGTCCAGCAAATACTCGGAGCGCCGATCCGGAGCGTCAAACTGAATATCGAAAGCGATGACTTTTGCGCCGGCCTTGTAGAGGTTCCGCACGACCCGACCCCAAATCTCGCCCCGCGGATAAGGCCACTCTTCCGGAATCAGACGGTAGGCTTCGTCGTCCACTTCCACCAGGACAACGTCGGTTCCCATCTTGATGTACGTAGAATCTCGCGCCGCCCAACCAGTGAGAGGTCCTCGTATGGCGTGAAACCGGTAATCGTAGGACTTTAACTCGATAATATCAAAGACACCCAACCAGTGCGCCAGGGATACTATTACTACCGAACCCAACGTGAGGGCTAACCCAACCCAGCGCGCCCGGAAAAATTTAATGAAGCCTTCCATAGAGGTTAGAAATTATAGCGAAATGTGAATAGTAACCCGGAAGTATTTAACTCCACCTGTTTCTCACTGCGGTTATGAACAATCTGGATATCACCATTAAGCGCCAGGGCCATTTGATCCTGGATTTTGTAGTCCACGCCAGCCTTCAAACCATACAGGGAAATATTCGTAGCGCCTCGATTGTTGATGATATTCACTCCGCCAATCGTTTTGAGACGATTGTCTAGTAATGAATACTGACCCCGCAGACTCAAAGTCGTCCAGACAATCTTAGAGAGAATGGGATCACTACCCGTTCCCATGATGGGAACCGTTAACTCTGTATTATTCAGGTTGATCATAGTGCGTAAGGGAAAGGTGTACCGAGAGGAGAGGGTGACGGAATAGGTCCGCACATCTGTTTTCTGGAAAAAATAGTCCCGGCGGCGCTCGCTAGCCAGGTTGTCCTGGTTACGCACAGTGTTGAAGTTGAGAACTAAGTTGTGGGTCATATGATAAAATTCTAAGGGATAGGTTATGGAGATCATGGAGTTTAAGGTCCGTGAATCCTCCCGCTGATCGGTCAGCACACCCCCGACTAACTCTAAATCAGTTTTTCCATTGGACTTGCCAATGGATTGAAAATTTACCGCAAAGGTAGGGGAGCCCGGTCCCGGTATCAAGGAGATACTCCCCGAAAACGTGTTGGTATTCAAAGGATCTATCACCGATTTTAAAATTCGATTGTCGCGGTGATTGAAAGAAACATTGATAAACAGTTTATTATCTAACAGACTCATGCGATCCCCGAGAATAAACTCACGGGTATTATTGGTAAGATAGGGATTAGCCAGGGAGACAAACTCACTCCCCACCTGGCGATATTCCACGATGTACTTGTTTAGGCGATAATTGCCAGTCAACCCTAACTGGAAAGCTGCTGATGGCATGTTAATAATGGTAGCGACAGGATGTTTATTGAAGGTGGTAATATCAATCGGAACCAGGGGAGACATGTTGATATTTATGGTGAACAATTTTTCGTAAGCCAGGGGATCAAAAATCTGGCTGGTATCGATTCCTTTTGAATCGCCGGTGACCAAACCATTTTCGTCGTATTGAACACCAATGAGACCATCTAAACTATCATCCAGAGCCGTATCCATCTCCGCCCGTGACATGGCGCCCTCCCAAATGTCACGATTGTACAAGCTCAAGTTCCAGGTGAAGGTAAACTCCATCCGTTTTTGGTCCATTTGAGATCCGAAATCAAACCCGATAATGAGATTATCCTCCGGACTGTTGCCACCCCACTTGTCGGAAGGGAACACCACTTTACTCCCGGTTCCTTTCAATACCCTGGTGAATTCCGAATAGGTATAATCTCCCAGGGGGATGAAAGGATCGGCGCCAGCAAAAGCCGTGCTATCCACGGAAAATTGCGCCTTGTTAAGGTATTGCTCCACACTGGTGATATCGTCCTTAGCCTTCAATAGGTGCAATCCGAACTGGTACGTTTTTATTACCGCTGCGAGGCGATAAAAGTACAAATCCCGTTTAAAGGTGTAACCTGTGCGATCCAGGTTGAACGTAAAATGGTTCGTCGTGTCCCGGGAAGTATTCTCCGCGAGAAGTCTTATACCCCCATTCACACGGTTATTCTGCTGAACGGCGCGATTGAGTTCCCCCTGGATTACCTGGACCTGGAACCAGCTCAAATCAAAATCCACACCTAGTCCCCGAACCCGTTTACCGCTGAGAGTAAATGGAGAGATCGTGGGGTTAACGTCCCCAATATCCAGGGTAAGGTAGTCGCCTAACTGGAGCTTTAATGAAAGGCGGTTGTAGGGTTGCAAGTAAGGGGACTCTCGCGTGGTACGCCTTATAAACCCCCGCATGGAAGCCCAGGAAAGATCCCCATTTAAAGTCCCGGTCAACTCGCCCACGTTCCGAACCGTTCCCCCCACCGCTTCCGTCGAAAGACGGGTTTGAAGATTACCGTTGTATTCTACATTTTTTAATATGTCCAACCCTATACCCACCACTTGAAAGGACCAGGATACTGGCTTCACCGGTACACCTATATTGGTGCTCATTTCCAACTTCACGGAATGAGGGCCTTGCGCAATCTTGTCAGGGACATAGGTGATGATACCTCCTCCGATGGTCGTCTGTAAAGTGACGTCTCTCCCGTCTAAAATGAGACGAATCGTCGTAGTATCAATATCCTGAGCGGCAAAGATAGAAGCCGCAATGACTACCTCCTTGGGGTTAATCAAGGCGCCTGGGTCCGGTGAGAGAATCATAATGTCAGAAAGGGCATATTGCGTCCCAACGGGGACTGGTTTTCTAACAAATTCGTCAGGTTTTTTAACAGGGGGTTTTAACGACAGGTAATAGGGTTCCCGTAGGGGATTTTCCTGGGGAAACGCCACTATACCTCCATTTTCCAATTGAAAAATAAGCGCGTATTCCACTGCTGATTGAGTTAAATAAGAACCTGGTATGACGCCGATCCAGGAGCCCTGGGTAAACTTTAGGGGTATTTCCAGGTAGCTGATGGCGCCGGGTAAACGGTAGTAAAGCAAAGCCTCCCGAACAGATACGGTGGAAAAAAGCGTTGCGGTAATCTCTATATCCTGACCCTCCCGGGTATCTGCCGGGGGTTGATGATAAAGCAAAGGACCATCTGCTGTGAGAACATTACCGGTAATACTCAGGGTAAAAATTAGGGGTAAAAGCAAGCCTGGGAAATCACGTTTCACCGGCATGGTTATCCAAAAAATTGCTGAGAAATAAGAGCCTTATTGAATTTCAATCAATAAGGTTTTGTGCTCACCATCCGGGTTTTCTAACTCAATACGCAATATAGTGCTGCCTTTTTCACCCGCTTCCCCTGGATCTTCTGGAATGGTATTCGGATCTGTTTCGGAAACTTCGATTCCGCCATCCAGAGCCGATATACCAGTAAAGCCCCCCGTAATGGTCACACTTTCGCCACTGATGAGATTGGTCAAACCTACCAGACCTTCCAGACCAACGACCTGATCACCGGTCAATGGATCTGATAAAAACCAGAAATCGGTCCCTTTTACCGATGCCACCGAGGTAGAACTTTGGACAATAAAATCCCCCTTACGCTGCTTGGACACTTGCGCCCGTAAGGTCCCACTGTCGATATTTACCTGCTTGGCAATGCTCCGTACCGTCCGCTTCCCGGTTACGGTGACTTCCGTCTTTTCCTTAATTTTTAACATGGATTTATCGTCAATAAAAATAATCGACACGTACCCTTTTTCACCGGTGCGGATTCGGTCGCCATCGGCCAGGACCATGCCCGCTTTCAACGTTTTATAGCCCGGATTGGCCAACTGATCAACATCTACTTTCCCAATCACTTTGGTGGTAACGGCAATTTTGGCGGCCCCATACAATAAGCATCCGGTAAGGAGAATGCCAGTCAAGATCACCGTTCTGGATAAGGTGCGGATCACTACTCTTCCACCTCGAGATTGATAATAATCTTCTCTTGATTCATGACCTGGTTAAGAAGATCTAGGACGGCTGTATTATCGGCGGTGGTACCATCCAGGGTATATTGGCCTGTAGGGGCAAACCCTTCCAGGGTGCCACCAGGGCCAAACAGGGCTTGAAATTGATCGGAGCTCAAGGTCTGCTCTAAATATTGAATAACGGGATGAAGCGTGGGAGGCGCCGAGGGAGCCCCACCCGTATCTCCGATTTTAAAGGCGTGGATGGGTGAGAGAATTTCTTCTTGACCAGCCGTTGTTGGTAAGATGGCTTTTACCTGCCAAACATAGATTTTGCCACTCTCCAATAACCGGGCCCCACTGAGAGGATAATTGTAGCTGGTAACCACCCCCACATGCTCCCACCCTTGGGACTGATTAAACGGTAATGTGGTTTCATCCTCGATCGCTTCCTCTACAGAAGTATGAATATTGCGTTTAAATTCGGCTACCCTAATATAGGCATCGCAATTATCACAAAACTGAGGGTGCCAGACAAAGAGGGGAAACGTCGTATATATTTCGGTCATTGCCGTATCCGCCAGTGAGCCTCCTGGTGATTCCAGGTTGATAAAGCTGGGAGCATGGACTACAATGGTACGGGTTTCAAAATCAGTAGAGGTGAGATCCCCTCCCGGTGGCCCGGAAAAGACCTCTACTTCGAAAGTGTATTCACCATCCGCCAGACGTCCGGTGGTCATGACCGAACTGAGTAGCGCCTGAAACTGCGTCAAGTCGATCATTTCCGTTGGGGGCGGGACGGTAATGGGAATCATAGTCCCGGTCACGTCCATGAGGTAAGTTGTGTTGGAAGAGATATCTCGGTTGTCAATGATGACGTCGTTTTCCAAGGGGTTGATAAAATTGGCCGTCATCTCCACGATGGCCAGGGATTGATCAATGCCCAACGCCGGGGAAATCATGGAGGCCTTAAATCGGATGGAACAACTAACAGGAGGGTTGGTCACATGCAGCCGGTAACGGAATAATTGGAAGTCCGAGGCCCCCGTTTGGACATCGAAGCTGCTGATATAATAGGTTACATATTCAACAAACCCCGGTTCAGGGACTAGAGCGACCGACTGGGCTCGTAATGGCGATACCAGTAAATAAAGGCTAGTGCAGAAAAGAAATAGACGTGTTTTCGTTATGGTCAAGAGAATGTTCATCACGTTTTGAAGCAATTTACCAGCAAGGAGGATGTTGAATCAATAGATTTCACAAAAAAGAAAATCCCCCTCACGGAGAATGTGAGAGGGATCACAGAAAGGATTTCCCGGCGACGACTTACTCTCCCGCCCCGCTTCCAGGGTAGTACCATCAGCGCTGTAGAGCTTAACTTCCGTGTTCGGGATGGGAACGGGTGTTTCCTCTACGCTAAGATCACCGGAAAAAAGATAAAGGTTTGGAAATTGACGCAGTAGTTAATTAAGCAGAAATAAATTTTTAATAAAGCCCTTCGGCTTATTAGTACCACTCGGCTAAATACATTACTGCACTTACACCTGTGGCCTATCGACGTTGTAGTCTACAACGAGCCTTATCCCGATCGAAGTCGGGAGGGAGATCTAATCTTGGGTTAGGTTTCGCGCTTATATGCTTTCAGCGCTTATCCTGTCCGAACATAGCTACCCAGCGATGCTTCTGATGAAACAACTGGTGCACCAGAGGTTCGTCCACATCGGTCCTCTCGTACTAGATGCAGATTCCCTCAAATCTCCTGCGCCCACGGCGGATAGAGACCGAACTGTCTCACGACGTTCTAAACCCAGCTCA
>CAZVNL010000059.1:0-6850 GCA_964628055.1 uncultured bacterium
AAATGGGTAGCCAAAGAAGGGTGAAACGTGTGACAACTCCCCGGTTGGTAAATTGCCGCTCGTCGCAAGCGCCTTTCGGAAAAATGATGTCTTCGTTCTTTTCCGGTTTTGGTATTCAATGTCCCAGCGTTGACTAGTAACAATTTCCATTTAATATCCGGGCATGGAAGGTTGCCAGGGGACTTACGCTGACAACTAAGGAACTATTAGTGTAGAGGTAGGGTACCAGGGGCTGCCATAGATCACAGACGGTCTCAACTGCAAACACCACTTCCTACCGGTAATCTACGTTTCTGACTAAGTGTTGATCCAGTCTACGCTAAAGCAGCTTGTTAAAACCGCTGTAATCGTTCCGGAACGAAAAACTCTTGCCTGCTGAAAGCCATTAGCAGCGATGAATCTTACCTGGTTTTTATCCTTGGCTGGTTCAATACCGATAATTATCTCTCCACTAATAAATTAACACTTTTAAGCTAATGTCAGTACACTTGCATTCATACTTGTTCTGCTTTTCTTGGTTGGGGATTTTTAGCTTAAAACATTACCATTGTTTTACCATCCGGCAAAGAGGAACATAGCTATCGTTGGCTTGCTTTAGTAATACAAAAAAACCAAGGAGTCAACTATGAAAAAACCACAGCTACCTATCCTTACTTTTGCCATGCTTTTTATCTCCGTAGGAGCTTACCCGCAAGAGGCCACCAACGCAGATAGTAATGTAACCCTTATTGGCCGATGGCCTAACGGACCTTGCGATGCTGTTTTTGTTGTGGGAAACTACGCCTATATTGGAAACGGCGGCGCAATTGATATACTAGATATTTCCTATCCCGCCACGCCGGAAAGAGTTGGACAGATGATAACACCGTCTGTTGTTTGGGGAATACATGTTTCCGGGAATTATGTGTATGTGGCCGATGGGGAGGATGGGCTTTATATTTTACGTAATGATTTGCTTTTAGGGGTAGCATCTGGTGAAGTATTCCCTCTGGGTTTTGCTTTATCGTAAAATTATCCCAATCCCTTTAATCCCGTAACAACTATTTCATATCAATTACCGAAATCAGTATTTGTAAATCTCTCCATTTACAATGTAGCTGGTCAGTGAGTTGAGAAATTGGTAAGTGAACATAAAACTGTTGGTTATTATTCAGTAACCTGGAAGGCCAATGGTGTTGGATCAGGTCTGTATTTCTATAGAATTGAAGCGGGGGAATACTCTGAAACAAAGAAGTGTCTGATACTTAAGTAACGTGGGTAACGGCGATCTAACCTCCAGTCCACCAGACGCCTAAAGTATGCAACGTCGGATCCAATGTACATAAGCCTGTTCGGTGTCCCGGCTGTAATGGTTGATAAGAATTATATCGCCGACCTGGTTGAGCAATTGCGTTGGACATATTTCACCTTTATTACAATAACCCGTTGTGCAAATTAGACAGGCACATAAGCCAGGGCATGTTTTACATGTTTTAAGGGACGTCCTGTGATGTAATATTTCGTATTGAGTAAAAAGAAGTGTGGTGGGTAATACGAGTAGGTTTTACAGTTCTGCTTTTGATATTCACAGACAAAGGTCAAGGGTTAAATGTTAGCCAAGCCTCAATGCCGGCGCCCAGGGCCGGGGCTTCCCGAAGTCGGGAGATTTGGAGGCGCTCCGGCCGGAGCCTTCCCTGGGTTAGATAATGTTGTTTGGCCCGGTTGTCCAGGTGTGAGGACTGTTTAATTAAGTCACTCAGTTCAGTTATACACGGTCGCCATAAAAGGGGGGTTGCCTGGGCCTGAGCCATAAGGCTGCCCAAGCGCTGACCGATGACGATCCGGTCAAAGAGAGTTCCTAAAAAGGGGTGTTTGCTCCAAGGGGCCGGTCGTTGGGGATTCACCAGACCGAAAATTCCCTTCCATCCCGCATAAAGGGTGAGGAGGCGTTCGTACAACAATGTGGCCAGGTAATGGCTCACTTCCCGGAAGGTCCCTTGGGCGGCCTGTTCACCTGCAAGGGCCCGGTTTAAAATCTGTTCCGGGAAAATCTGGTTGGCGGTGAGCGTTTCTACGGAGGTATTAGTGTGGTCGCCGTAGAGAGTTTGAATTCCATTAGCGGAAGCGTAACGCTCCAGGGAGATTCCACGGTCGTTTTTCAGTTCCCAGGTTTTTACGATCCACTCCCTAACTTCATCGAAAGGAACAAGTCGCCCTTGGATTTTCAGGGCATCGGCTGCACCGGTTCCACCCCCCAGGTAATAGGCAGAGGCAACATCACTAAATAGACCTTGGAGTGAATACTCCTCTCCCACCCCGCAATAGTCAGCATCGCTTCCTAATTTAGCCAGGGGGGTCACCAGTTTCACACCCCGTCGTTGAAGTAGTTTTTCCACCTGGTGAGCAAACCGGGGTAGACGAGGGCCGTTTGCCATGGCGGCGATGCCACGTTTATCATCAGTCTTTAGGCCGGGCATGCCCATTCCCAGTAGGACTGGTTGGTCTTGAGCCAGCTCGGTGATCACTTCAGCGGTGGCTTCTATGTAAGCCTGCCCCTGGCTCTCTTCTGCCGGGGTGAGGCGAATGTTACCAGCCGCCATTTCTTGCAATTGCGTTTGGAGGCTGACGGGTTGGAAATCTTTTTGGTAATGAGGATAGTCGCGAAACCGACGTTGAGCGTAGCGCGTCCCTAAAGAAAACCGCTGTTCCTGGTTCACCTCTATGGTCCAGCCACTCACCTTGGTGGCGCCTCCATCTAGGCCAATTAATACATACGGTGGGGGCATGTTTAAGTCAAACACCGATAGATGTTTTAATTTTGTTCAACCTGGAATTCATTCAACCTTTGGCGCCGGAGGAGGGCCTGTTTACGCATCCAGTCTTTCGCTTCGTCGTTCCGGTCGGTGGTGGCCTGATCGATGCTGTGGTCCGTGCCTCCCGCGTGGCGAATTACTTCATAGATGGGCGCGCAAATCCGTCCGATGCGATAATGTTCGCTGATGCGCAGGACCATATCGTAATCTTCCCCGTAGTTCCGGGCAAAGGGTTCGTCATTAATACTGAAATACCCCATTTCCTTGATCAACTGGATGGGAATCGCCCGGGGCGCGCCGGCACCGTTGATCCGTAGCAGGTTGTTGCGCCCGTTCTCCTCGGTCCATTCATCGTGCGTGACGACGGGAATGGATTCCATGCGGATAATTTCCCCCGATGGTTTCTTTTCCCACACCTCGTAAGAACCGATGACCATCCCGATAGTAGGGTCGGCTTCAAAGGTTTGCAGGATGGTCGCTACTGCATTAGGTTTTAGTCGGTCGTCAGAATCCAATTGAACGTAGTACTCTCCCCGGGCCTGGCAAACACCCAGGTTCAGGCAAAAACCAATATTATTGATGTCGGTAACCAGTAACCGGACTTCCGGTCGATTGGGGTCGTAACGGTCTCCGGTTGGCACATAGCGTTTAACCGCTTGTATGGTTGGGTCGGTTTGACCGCCATTCACTACCACGATAACCTCGATTTCCGGTTCGGTTTGAGCCTGGACACTTTCGATGGCCGTGCCGATGAATTCCGGGCGGTAGAAAACAGGAATAACCACCGAAACCTTCAACTCGGGAAGGGTGGTTGGCTGGGGACGATCCTGGTAGTATTTCCCCGGCGGGAGGAAGGCGTTGATGCGCCGCAAGTGGTTGGCAAGCACCTGTTCCGCTTCTTGCTGAATCTCCTTCCCGGCCTTGAGGTAGTCAAATACATCGGCTTCCTGTTTTTGAGCGACGACGGTGTACAGGGAGCCCTGCATTTTATTGGCAATATGAATGATTTCAGCCCGTTCAGCAATCTTCAGGCGCAGGTCGTAGAGGTAATGGTATTGGAGGGATTCGTCGAAATACCCCCATTCTGATAAGAGCCGGCGATTCCAGAGGAACACATAACCGTAATCCTGGTTGTCCCGCACCCGCCCAGGGTGATGATCCAACAATCGAATCTCTTTCTTGACTTCCCTGTCCACCAGTTCATAATCGCCGTAGACCATCCCCACGTTCGGGTGCCGGAGGAGCACCTGTTCCATGATATCTCTGAAGCCGGATTTTAAGAATATGGGTTGTGACCGGTTATTAAGATAGATGATCCAATCACCGGAGCATTTCTCCAAAGCCAGATTCATCTGTTGCGGGTAGGTCAGGTCTTTAACCTGAAAGGTAGTTACCCTTGGGCCTCCGACAAATTCTCCGTTTCCACTTTGCAGGGCAAACACTTCCCATTCCTCACCGAATTCATCAATGATGGACTGGTAAGTACGCTGGTGTATTTCAGGTGCCTGGTCTTCTGGTAGATGGAAAATAATGGGAAAATTTATCAAGGGCACCTCCGGTTTGTTGATTGGGTTTGTCCTTTCCTGTACTGTAAAAAGGGTTTCTAATTGGATGTGAATATTAAGTCAGAAAACCCATTAATGACGAGAATATGGTTTATCTGGTTGACGGTGTTTCATTCCTAACAGCGGAAATTGTCTGTTTATAGACAGTAGCAAATATTAATGAACCCATCTATAAAAGCCTTAACTTCAATTGACCCCAAAGTGTATACGATGTCTGTAATTTCGACGAAAAGAGTATCTTAATTCAAGGACCCCAGTATAAATTCGCACCAATTATGCGACTTCTAATTAACATAATTGCCCCGGTTGCGGGACTAAATGATCTCAATAATGACGCCAATAATCCTGAGGTGGGGCTGATTATGTAACCCTGAAGTAACCGAATTTACATAAAACCCCCACACCTCAAATAAATGGTTGCGGGGGTTTTTTATTTCATAAAAAACGGAGAAATCATCGACATGTGCGGAATTACAGCATATCTGGGAAACACATACGGACAGAAAGAGCTAGAACCGTTCCTGAACAGGATCAAATATCGGGGTCCCGACAATACTCGTTATCAAAAAGTAGCGGATGATGTCCTGTTTGGGTTTCACCGTCTGGCGATTATGGGGATTACTGAAGCCGGGGATCAGCCCATGAGCCACCCGGAGGATGCTGAGCTAACACTCATCTGTAATGGTGAGATTTACAATTACCGCCAACTTGCACAGAAATATGGGCTTGCATTGAAAACTGGGTCTGACTGTGAAGTAATTCTTTTTATGTATAAGACCTTAGGGATTCAGCGGACGGTGGCCGAGTTAGACGGGGTTTTCATGTTCGTTCTTCATGATGGTCATACGGGTATCCTCTTTGCATCCAGAGATCCTTTCGGGGTTCGTCCCGGCTTCATCGGTTGGGAAAACGATAACATAATGATTTCCTCCGAGGCAAAAACAATGGTCGGGATCTGCGACCACATTTTTCCTTTTCCGCCCGGAACCTTGTGGACATCTACAGACCGCGAGGTATTCCAATGTTATTACCATTTCACTGATCCAATGCAGGATCAACAGGATGAAAAGCAAATATGTAACCGGATCAGAGACTTGCTGATCAGCGCTGTGGAAAAACGTCTGATGGCCGAACGGGAAATCGGTTGTCTTCTCTCGGGGGGCCTGGATTCCAGTCTCATCAGTGCCCTGGTAGCAAAAACATCCGGTACTGATCACCTGAAAACCTTCTCCATTGGACTTAAGGGAAGCACTGACCTTGACTATGCCCAAATGGCGGCCGACCATATTGGTACCTCCCACCATAACATTGAGTGCGCGGAAAAAACATTTCTCGCTGCCGTCGAAACGGTGATCTACAATATCGAATCCTATGATACAACCACTGTCCGGGCCAGTATCGGAAACTACCTTGTCTCCAAATACATCCTTGAGAATACGGACTGCAAAGTTATTTTTACTGGCGATGGTAGCGATGAGGTATGCTGTGGATATTGGTACCTGAAAAATGCTCCATCCTTCCAGGAGTTGCAGGCTGAATCAAAAAAGTTGGTTGAGGAAATCCACTATTTTGATGTTCTCCGAGCGGACAGAAGCATCAGTTCCAACGGGTTGGAAGCCAGGACACCGTTTTTGGATAAGGCCTTTGTAGACTATTATTTCTCCATCCCTGCCGAGTTAAAAGCCTTTGATGGAGTGACCAAGTTGGAGAAATACCTGCTGAGGAAGGCTTTTGATGGTATGGGTTTATTACCGGATAATATCCTCTGGCGCCGTAAATGTGCCTTCTCCGATGGCGTCAGTACCATGAAAAGGTCCTGGCATCACATTATACAGGATTTTGTGGACCGTCAGATCTCCGATGAGGAATATCAGAGGAATGCTCCGGGGATTACTCACTGTACGCCCGTCTTGAAAGAGAGCTACTATTACCGGAAGGTGTACGAACAGTTTTTTGGGAAACATGTTAATCTGATACCGCACTTCTGGATGCCGAAATGGACCACGGTGAGCGACCCTTCTGCCAGAGAACTGGAGGGTTACGAGGAATAAAACTCCGGTAAAGTAAGTTGTGTTTCCCGGTAACATACTTTCTTA
This sequence comes from uncultured bacterium, assembly GCA_964628055.1. Classification (GTDB taxonomy): domain Bacteria; phylum Fidelibacterota; class Marinisomatia; order Marinisomatales; family TCS56; genus CAZBEL01. Next base: position 6,454 of record CAZVNL010000059.1, read on the forward strand.
ATTAGTCTACGGTTGTCCATAAAAATAATATTCAAAACCAAACTGCTAAATCAATACATGAGTAACACTTCGTGGGAACGATTATACTTGAGGATTTACGTTCCTTTGTTTTAAGCAAACTATTTTTTCCGGCAAAAAGGAAGGGGTTCTCAGATGAACGATTCTTAATTACACCTGGATGTAATCATCCAGGCAGGCACTTTGAAGGAAAACGAAATGTTGGAAAGGCAAGGACCTTTTTTCAAAAACACTGCGGTTACATTTAATTTGATGCAATGCGTGATAAATATATTACTTACAAGTACGAAATTATACGAATGTTCTTAACAAAATATTATTTCGAATCACTACTGTCCGGTTAAAATAATGCCAATTGAGGCACAGGTTCTCTAGCCTT
>CAZVNL010000060.1:0-5930 GCA_964628055.1 uncultured bacterium
AAGAAGCTAATGCACGAGCTCTTTTTTTGATCAAACTAATTTGCACAACGGGTTACCTAAGATAAAATGAGGGTAAATTCTCAGGTACAATCTCTCCCTAATAGTGTTACCTATACATTGATTTCACATCTACTATCTACTGCCTACTCTTCCACTTTTAACCTTAAACTTCGCACCCATTCCTGTTTCTGGTCTCCTTCTTCACTCATTATTTGTTACGCTTCACCCCACGGGAAAACTCCGTGCGTCAAGTCAACCGGTCTCTTCTCCAGCAAGAAATCAGGCATACATTAACCGACCTTTTGATTCCGGAATCGGGCGCTTCAGTTCCCGGGCGGTTTGGATCCATTCCCGGATGACTACATCCAGATTAGATAACACTTCAGCATGGGTTTTCCCGTCGGCCATGCATCCGCGTAATTCAGACACTTCAGCGATAAAACACCCATCATCTTCACTCCAATAAATGATGATTTTATATTTGTCGTTCATAAGTTTTCTCCAAGTTTGTATTATAAAATAAGATTCCGTACTTGTTTAACCCGGTAGGCTTTTGCCTGATGACCCTTTGGTTAAATATTCATTATTTCTACGACATCCTCATGGAAAAATATATGATGACTACCTTTAATTCGCTCTGAAAAACCGAGTTTCCGTAGCAGTCCGTATAAATCGCTGAATTCAGTATTCTTGTCGGCGGTTCCACTTACTACCTGGCGTAAAATTATTTCGTATTTACTCATTCACTTGCCCCGTCTTCCGTCTCCGTGTACCGGAATTAATCACTGAGGGAATTGAGGGGGTTTTTCCCGGTGCTTTGATAATACTTTATAGAATGTTGGATTTAGTCAGTAGTTGGTAGTTAGTAGTTTGAATAATTCCGGAGGTGATGGATTGGTAGTGTGTCTACTGTCTACTATCTACTCTTCCACCAGCTACCATCTACTTATTTCGAATCCCCATAATAATGATAATACTGGTAATAGTAGTAGTAAGACCCATAGCTGTTCTTTGAGGTTACGGCATTCAGCACCACTCCCCCAAAGGGTGCCTTGACATTTTCCAAAGCCTGAAGGGTATGCTCAAAGGCTTTTTTGTCGGTCCCCCCGGATTTCACCACCATGATGATGCGGTCAATTTCCTTGGAGATCATGGTGGCATCGGTAACCGCTACTAAGGGAGGCGAATCAAAAAGGACCATGTCCCATTCCTTTTCCAGCCGGGCGGTGAGATCGCTCATTCTCTGGGAACCCAACAGTTCCGATGGATTGGGGGGTACGATCCCCGAAGTGACCACGAAGAGGTTATCAACTTCAGTTTTTTGGATAAGTTTATCGAAATCGTCCCTAGCGCCGGAGAGGTAGGACGTGATCCCGGGATCGCGGGGTAGATTGAAGATCCGATGAATCACCGGACGGCGCAGGTCACTATCTATTAAGAGGGTTTTCTTCCCTAAGTTAGCATACGTAATCGCCAGGTTGGCCACGGTAGTGGTTTTTCCTTCCCCCGGTCCAGGGCTGGAGATTAACAGAGACTTGATTTTCTGGTCAGCCGTGGAATAAATGATACTGGTCCGCAGGCTGCGGTAGGCTTCGGAAATGGGGGACTTGGGATCCTCGTGGGTAATCATCCGCCGTTGCAATCGTTTTACCTCCCGGCGAATGAGACTTTTTCCATTCCCCCCTGCTCCATCGTTATCGTTCTCCCCTGCTTTGGTCTTCCCTTTTTTCCGGCGATAGCGCCGCTGGTAGCGTTCGTCGCTGATGGACGGTATAATACCTAAAACGGTGAGCCCTTTGCGTTCGATATCCTCCACCGACCTGATGGTATTATCCAGGTATTCCAGGAAGAAGGCGCCTCCCACGCCAAGGCCTAGGCCCAGTAAAAGTCCCAGGGCCAGGTTTAGCTTGGTTTTCGGTTTCTCCCGGTGATCAGGCGGAATGGCGGGATCGATAATCCGTACCTTACCCAACTGGGAAGCCTGGGCGATGCGGGCTTCTTCCAACTTCTGGCGCATGAGGGTATACGTATCCGCTAATACCTGGCGGTCCCGTTCCAGACGCGCGTATTGCAGGGACTTTGACGGGAGCTTATTCAACTCGGCATTGTACTGGTCCACCAACTTCTTATATTCGCTGGCCTTGAATTCCAACCCGGCCTGCTGCCCCTCAAAGATGAGTACCGTATCAATGAGGGCCTGGCGGTATTTAATGGGGTCGGCTACCGCCATTCCCTGGGAAATGAGCGTCTTCGTCTGTTCCTCTAATTCCTTTTTCAACTTCCTGATCTTTTCCCGGGTAGAAATCACCAGGTCGTGTTGTTCCCCGTACATGGCGGCGTTGCGCACCAGGTCCGCTTCCGCCTGGCTGATCTCCAGGCGTAGGGCCAACACCCGGGCGTTGATGGAATTCACCAACTGCTCGGCCAGGGTCTTCTCATCCTCCGTCAAACGGCTTATAACGTACCGCTTCCGCTCCTTCATGATATTCATTTCCGCCAGGGTGGTGTAATAGCGGGATTCAATTTCTGTTAGCTGCTCTAACAAAAGGTCGGCGTTACCTTCCAGGCCATAGATCTGTTCCCGTTCCTGGAAGGCTTGCAGGGAATCCTCCACCCGGGCCAGGTCCGCCTGGACCTTAGCAGACTGTTCCTCTAAGAACTGCTTCAGGTTAATCACCTCCCCGGCGTTTACTTCCATGTCCCTTTGTTGGTAGAGATTCACGATCGTGTTGGTAATCAGGGCCGCTTCGTCAGGATCGGTGCTGGGTACGGTGACGTTTAAGATGTTGGTATTGCGCTGGTTGTTGACTTCCATATTCTCCCTCAGGGTCTTCACCGCCTCATTAAACACCGAATCGTCGATGGTCTCCGTATAGCGGGGTAGATCGCTGGTGTCTGGACTCCAGATGCCGAAAGTGAGAATCTGGCGAAATATTTTACGTATCCCTTCCGGTTGGTAAAGGCGGGTGCCAAAAAGAAACAGGTTATTCCGGTGTTCCGATTGCCACAGTTTATTCACCACCGCCTCCACCAGGGAGCGGGACTTCAGGATCTCCATCTCGTTGTAGATGAGGTTCAGGTCTTTGCCCATCCCCAGGTCGAAGATGGTCATGCTCTTGCTGGGTTCCTCCACCATGATCATGGCCGTGGATTCGTACACGGGTGTAGCGAGGAGCGTAATCAAGACGGTGATGGCAAATACAATAAAGGTCAGCCAGAAGATAGTCCGGGCATTCCGCCGCAGGACGTAATAAATGTCCTTGAGGCTTAGTTCCGCTTCTTCATAACCAAACTGGCCATTGCCGACAGGATAAGTTACATCTGTTGCTGGTATTTGCTCAGGCATGTAACTGTCCCACGTCGCAAGTCGCAAGTCGCAAGACTATGGGTGAATAGAATAGAATGAGCATTAAGTACTTTCTTTCAAGTATTGAATTAAAGCGTAGATTTCCCTGGCAAGCTGACTCGTTTTAATTCTTAGTTCTTTGCCGACTTCGTGTGAAATGTAATTCAAGTCTTCTGCAAGGTACAACATGCTTCTCACTTTACCGCAAGACCCCATACTAATAGCAAGAAACCTGGTGAACTCGGCGTCACTGTCTCTTTCAAACCCTTCTGATATATTGTTCATTATTGAAATAGATGCTCGTCGGACTTGATCACCAAAACTTAAATCTTTCAACTTTGCGTTATTATCCCAGAAAGTTCGATAAATATCACTCACTAATTCTCTTGATTCTCTCCATATCCTGAGATCTTCAAATGATTTTACCCCCTTTGCTATCTTATCACTCAAAACATTATCCACTTTTTAACCTGTGACCGGCGACCTGTAACCTTCAATCACCTTTTTGAATAAATCTGTATCTGCAAATATATATTAATGATACTCAAAAAGGTATTCAACAAGCCCGCCTGGGAAAGGACGAACGACGTCAATTTCTGGGGGATGACGTAGGTGTCGTTGGGTAGGACTTCAATAAATCCACTGCGGTCCCCCGTTTTCAAAAACTTTTCCATATCGATGATATAGGTCAATCGGTCACTCTTATCCGGCACGTCCCGAAACAGGCGCACTTTCCGTAGGTTGGCCCCCGGTTTAGGCCCCCCGGTGATGGATAGTAGCGTCGCCAGGTCAATTCCATCGTAGACTAAGTGGCTGCCCGGTTTATTCACGTGTCCCCACACGTTCACCCACATACGGGCGACGCCAAACTCATCGGTAATGTAGCGCTCGCCACTCCGGGGATAAGTCTGCGACCCATATACCGGGCGCTGCAATTGCGTCTGCCCCAAAAGGGTGACGGAAAAAAATTGTGCGCAAATGAACAGGGTCAGGGTTTTATTTCGTCTAAACGGCATGTTAATTAATGTTTTTTGTTAAGTAGAATACCTTACTGCGAATTTACAACACAACCCGTTCGGAAAAAACCTCTCTTAACGACTCCAAAAGCGGCGCCTGAACCTGGAAAATAGACCCGGATTGGGGCTTGCCGCTTCCAAAACCTCTGCCTCGATGGGTTCCCCGTTCAACAGGCGTTTAGGGTTGACGAATACAATTTCCTCTATCTCCGTGCCTACCAGTTCGTGCCCCAATTCCGTGGCTTGGGGCAGACAGAAGTTCCGTTTTTTATCATCGTGGGCATCGGACCCGATGAAATGGCACAGGCGCTGGCGTAGCAGTTCCCGGGAACTTTTATAGGCTCGTTGACCCAGGGTACCCAACAGACTTCCGGCGTCGATCTGGATTAAGGCTCCCGCGCGAACCATATGCCGAGCGATCCCTACGTCTTCCTGGATGGGACGGTAGCGCTCCGGGTGGGCAATGATGGGCGTCACCCCGGCCATCTTTAAGGCGAATAACACTTGTTGATAGCCTTCCGGTAGGGAATGCAGGGCAAACTCGATCAGCATGTAGCGTCCCTGGCCTAGCGTGCACGGGGGTTGGTCTTGCAACTGCAATAAATTAGGCAGGTAAAATACTTCCGCACCCAGATGAAGCTGAACCGGGATATTGCGCGTTTGCAGCTCTTCCTGCAGTGCGGTCATCTTCAAGCGTAACTCCGCGATGCTCACTTCCCGTCCTTCCACCTTGGGATGCTGGAAGTGCACCGTATTTACCACCTCGGTAATCCCCAAATCCGCTGCGCTCCGGAGCATGCTCAGGGACTGCTCCAACGTAGCCGCTCCGTCGTCAACCCCGGGCAAAATATGGTTATGGAAATCGATCAACACGTGATTTATGATTGATGATTGACGATTGATGAATCATGATTTAACAACTCCCGACCTGCGACCTGCATCCTGTTCCGCAACCGCTTTTATAACCAGGAGTATCTCACCTCCCGCGTATGGCTCCGCCCCGTCAGCCCCACCTAGACCGCCGAGGTTAGAAGGAGGGGTGGAGTTCAGGGACGGTGTGACATTATAATAGGTACCATCTCTGAAAAACGGAATACGTAACGAATCCTGACCCCTGAGTGAGCGCCACAATTTACACGATTTCCCTTCAAAGCAACCATCAAAAACACGAAAAGTTAGCACCAAATACCGCCTTTTAGCCGGGGAAAAAGGGCTTCATGTGATTGTAATCACATTTACCTATTCCCCCAGAAAAAAAGCTTGACAATCTGGTTTAATTAGCACTTTCCTTTTCGCCAGTAATCCTCGTCAATTATCCTACGCGGAACAGCTCAATAGTCGCGTATACCCATCGACCAATGGAGTTGCCTCCCACCACAACGTAAACGAAAAAGGGAGACTCTCTCCCTAATAGTGTTACCTATGTATTGATTTCACACCTGCGACCTGCGACCCGGCGCAACCAATCTACAATGTAGAAAACCCCAATTCCTCGACGAGAAACTGGGGTTTATCTGGCTGTAGCGGGGGCTGGATTCGAACCAGCGACCTCCGGGTTATGAGCCCGA
>CAZVNL010000061.1:0-5899 GCA_964628055.1 uncultured bacterium
AACTCCGGAGATATATATGCCCCAAACGTGCTCTTTAAAAAACGCTTGTCCTTCTCCACCACTAAAAAGTGATAGGCGAAGACACCCAGGTACGTGAAGGAAATTCCTAAAATGGGACGCACCACTTCCCACACGGTCAATTGGGTAATGAATTGGCTGTAGGCGAAGATTATCCAAGCGGCAATGCTTACCACCGCCAGGGGTAGTGACCAGAGGGGTTTGGCAGGGAGACCGAGCAAGAAGCCGATGATCAGGCTTAACAGGATGGTTACCATACGATTAACTGCGGGACTGGTGGGACGGACAAATTCATTTTTCATGATGCTATACAGCACGTTAGCATGAATTTCCACCCCGGCAAAGGATTCCTGCACGGGAGTATTACGTAGGTCCATAAGGCCGGGCAGGGAAGTTCCCACGAGGGCTATCTTGTTCTCCCAGTAAGCGGGGTCCAGCATTTCGGGGTCAAAACAATACATATAGGGCAGGTAGTAAAAGGTCTTGAAACGCCCGGCGAAATTGATGAACATGCGTCCTTCATCATCGATGGGGATTTGCCGCACCACCGTGCCAGTGGTATCCGTCAGCGTTAGGAGGTGGTTGTCAAAATCGTAGTCTAAGCCGTCTTTGGGTATACCCAGGATATCCATCATGGCTGACATGGCCAGGGAGGGGTAGACGTGTCCCGGTCCTTCGAAGTAGATGGCGGTGGGAGCCCGGCGGGTAATGCCGTCGGGATCCTGGGGGAAGTTGGCACTCCCCACTCCCTTAGCCGCCGACAACAATTCCACGTACGTATTCCCCAGGCGAGCCCCGTGAGGTAGGTGTTCAGCCTGCTCTTGGGGCAAAGCAAGGATGTGTCGGGAAGGATCGTAGCCCGCAGGTTCACTATCCATGCGGTAGAGGAAATTCAGGGTATCCTCTTCTTCAAAGACCAAAGCATGGTATACCTTCCCGCTCTGCCGGGTGGAATTCACAAACCGCTGGGGATCATTACTGATTAAATACTGTTCGGTAACCGCTTTTAGGTTCTTATCTAACAGCCTGCCCGAGGCTGCCAGCGCTCTGACGAGTTCGTACTGAAAGGTGTTTTCCCGGTCGAAGATAATGTCAAACAACAGCGCCCGGGGATTCCCGGAAGTCACCACGTCAATTAACTGTCCATGGTAGGCGTGGGGCCAATCTTTATAGTTCCCCAGGCCCCCTTCCTCAGGGGCCGCTACAGACATCTGCTCAATGTCAATGATGACCACCGTATCAATGGAAGCCTCTACCACATTCGCCACCCGCGCCTGCATGCGGGAATCGTAGGAGCGGAACTCGTAACCGTCTAATAAACCCTTCAGGAAAAACCCCTGAATGGTGGTACCGTAGGCAATCAATAGACCAATAAAAAAACCGACGAGACTTCCGATTGCACCCCGTTTTAAAAGATCAGACATACTTTCTTACCAACTGGTTCTCGGTGTGGATTCCCACCTACCGAGGACTGGTATTCATCTCAAAGTTCAAGAGGCAGAGGTTACTCCTCGCCGTCCAGTTCCTTGTTCCACTTCACAAAATCCAGGGCGGCGTCGGCGGTCTGGTCAAATTTGAACAGGTTGTATTTTCCGTCTTTGCGCACGTTGATCTGCATGCCTTCTACGAGCGTAATCCACTCTTCCAGGGTTACCTCATAGGGGCCAGCCACCTGCTTCGGCGCCGCAACCTCCTGAACCGGACCTAACTTAAATTGGGGTTTTCCACCAGGAGCGCCCGTCTTGCGCTTCTCCTGCCGCTCCTCCACCACGTTCTTGGCATAATTCACGTCCACCTTCCCTTTGTAGACCAGTACTGAACTTTCCTCTTCTCCGGCCTGGGCCCGGTATTTGGTCCCTCGTATGGCAGCCACGGCCGTAGGGGTGCGCACGGAAACATTCTTCTTTTCACCAAAAGCGGCCTTGGCAGAGACCCAGATATTTCCTTTTTTCAGGTTGGCCTGGAAATTCTTTTCCATGGGCTTTACACTGGCCTTGGTGAGGACCAGTTCGGCGTTCTCACCGATGCGCACCTTCCCCCCGCCTACCAGGGTGATTTCACACCGGGAGCGCGTCAAGGTGCGTATCACGTTCCCCTCGTACACCGTTTGGTTGGGTTTTGCCCGTTGCCATTGGTCGGAACCCGCCTGTTGAACTTCAACCTTCCCTAATGGAAGTGTTATTTTTCCAAAGGCCTTGGCGCTCCCCTCCGCCGGGGAAAGGGATACCACAACTGCCACGAACAGAAAACTGAGCAATAGGATCTTTTTCATTTCACTTCACCAGAATCATTTTTTTGATGGCTTGGTAACGCAACGTCCTGTCGGTGTCGTAAACCGTTGCCCGGTATAGGTAGACCCCACTAGGAAGGCTCTTTCCCCGGGCATCTTTCCCATCCCAGAGGATGGAGTGGCGCCCGCTGCTCAGGGGCGTCTGATCCCAGAGGGTAACCACCTCCCGACCCAGGAGATTATAAATCTTCAGCGTCACTAAGACGTGGGAGGTTAGTTCGATCCCAATGGACGTAACCGGATTGAAGGGATTGGGCGTGTTCTGCGCCAGGCCGAATCGCTCGGGGATAAGGTCCAGTTCTTCCATTTGGCGTTTCAGGGCTGCCGGTGTTCCCGCTAATAACACGAAGGAGCGGGCAATCCCGGAGCCATCACTGGGATAGTGATAACTGGTCCCGGGTTGCAGGAGTTGCACTTCCCGGGAGGCCAAGTCTACCAACCACAGGATGAAGTCAGGAGGTAAATCGTGAACTTCGGCTAAGTCAATGTTCACCACGCCGGGGACATCGGTAGTTACCGTCACGGGCCAACGGTACAGGTCCCGTCCTACGGGGCGGAAGTCGGTCGTATAGCGTCCCGGGTACTGCTCCCAATCTGGATGATCGAAGGCCAGGGATATGTAGTTGCCTATAACCGGTGGTTCGTGACCTTCCCGGGAGTCGTATTCCTGCCGGGCCTGGGGATGGACGCCGAACCGGTTGAGGCCGTCCTGCCATGGGCCCACGGTAGCCCGCAAGGTGGCCTCCCAGCCGGTGGTGCGTAGATTAGGCTGCGCCCGGGAACCAGACTGGGCCTCCAGGGGCTTGATGTGTAACTGGGCATTGTCCGTGTTGGACCACAGCCAATACCCTTCTCCTGGAACCATCACGTTCACCTGACTGTAGCCACCCCCTACATAGGAGTAGAGGGTTAATTCTACATCCCCGGTAACGGCGACGGCGCTGGTATCGTAGACGTCCACGTTGAAGGCATAGGGATTGCCAATCATATTCCACCCGCTCTCAAGCGAAACCGTGACCCCACCCAAAGTAGTGGACTGGCCAGTACCAGAAGTAAGGGTTTCCGAACCGAGGGTAATGATCCAGTAAGCCGCTCCGCTGGTTAAGGTCCCCTGCCGTTCCGCGTACTCCCCCGTAGAAGCGTCATAACGAAATACTCTCCACTTGGTTGGATCGTAGGTTCCCAGGGGATTTTCCAACATACCCACCAGGGAAGTATTGTCTAATTCTCCGGGGAAGGAGATCATGCGATAGGTGTTTTTCTGGGTGGTGGCAAAAATAATATTGTCAAATTGCACCGGGATTTCCACCCAATCCAGGCTGTCTTTTCGTTCCTGAACATCCGTCGCCAGAATGCTGGCCGCCAATCCGCGCAGGGTTATGTCGGTGGCTGGGATGGTCCCTTCCCATTGATCTCCACCGACATTGGCCATTGCAACCACTTGAGCTTGACGGTCTCCCCCTGGATAGTAACGGAGTATCACCCCGGTAATCCCGGTACTGCTGGAAACATTGACCTTTATTTGAACGCTATCACCTACGCTAAGGGGCGCGTTCACCACCTGGAAATTTGAAATGGTAGGGGCAGCATAATCCCACGCTTCCATAGCTACAGCAATGACCTTTTCATCCACCCAATTAGTCATCGCGGCGTCGGAATAGGCTACAACGTGCAAAAAGGCGTTTTCTTGGCTGCTAGTGGGCGCCACCGTAACAGTAACTTCATCTTCCATTGGTGCCGTGGCAAAACCACTGGCGGGGTCAATCGAGACGATCCAACTGGTATCGACCGAGTTGTAGTCGACCCAGGTCTGCCAGTAAATCGTGTCGACCTGGTTCGCATTTCCCACCGCAAAGGTGAGGACTGTATCACCCACGGCAAATTTCAGGGAATCCACCGATACTGCGAGTTGGGGCAACTCCCCACCCCCCACGTCTTGAAGGGTAAGGTTCAAATCACTGACGGGCCCCCCGACCAAGTCCAGGTGTGGTTCTAACCACGCTTCGGCGTCGTTAACTCCATCTCCATCGAGGTCGAACCAAACGGCAAGATAATAGCAACAGACATTTTCCAATACGGGATCATCCAGGACAAACTCCTGGGGAAAACGCACGGGCGGGCCGAGGGTGAAAACAAGTAAAGGCGGTTCGGTCAGTGTGTCGGCATAGGGCCAATTAGCGGGGTTCTCCCAGAGGAGCATTGTTAAAATGCCGCTGGAATAGTTATTCCCATCATAAGCCACAGTGCCACTGATGGCGGCCCCGGGATTGAAGAGCGCCCCCTCACTAATCCAATCGGTGATGGTCTGAATAGTATCGCTGCCCATCTCCCCCGTAGGAGGCATGACACCTCCGAACACATGACTATCGGTTATCTTGTGATAGAGCACGGAGTTGGAGGGATTGTAAGGCTCCACCCGGATACCGGGGGCATAGTTAGTTGACACGACGTTCACCAAGTTGCCATAACTATTCCCCGGAGTTAAGTCCAGGCCTGTGACATGCCCGGCTACGTGGCAACCTGAGGTGGCACACCTAACATCGAAGATGGGTTGTACCTGAGTTAAAAAATCAACCTGGCCAAAAAGGAAGGAAGCGCAAAGCAGGAGAAGTAATTTTTTCATCGTTCACCTCCCCAGCCGAATTTAGGTCGCACGGGGGGATCAGGTGGCAGTTTGAGGTCGTTGGAGGCGGGGGGTGTTTCTTCTCCACCACTGAGGGCTATGGCCACGCCGGCGCCAGCCACGGCTACCAGACCCGCTAAAAGATACCATTTCCTATTGCTGGCTTTAGCCACCTTGGGTTTTTCCAGGGGGATACCGGCTTTTTGTTTCAGGGCATCGGGGGCTTCCAATCCCACCAGTTCCCAAGCGGTGAGCTCCACCTGGGTCACCAGACCATCAACTGCGCCCCGGTAGGGTTTATCCACCTCATTTTCCACGGTCCCGTCCGCGACGGCGATCAACTGGGCAAAAATACGGTAGGCATCCCCTGTTTTCTCAAATGATCCGATGATCACCTTGGGGATCTCTGCGGCTGTGCCAGCGCTCATGGCGCATTCAAGGGCGTTACAGCCGCTCAGGCTCAACCCCTGCGCCGTCAGGGCCGTTTCCGCCGCTTCCCGATCTAAGAGCGTCACCGCCCCCGTGTTGGCCAATTCACTGGCCAGGCGCATGGTGAGGGTCATGGCCTCCAGACCCGTAATGCCCACGCCCTGGAAGTCCAAGATAAGGACATCGGCCGGAGGTTCATCCGCAACCACTGAATCGGGCGGAGCCTCGGTTTGCGAAAAGGCCAAGGTCCCTAAAAGGACAATTAATAGCGGACGAAACTTGGTACTCATACTTGTTTCCGACTGTTTTATTTATGCATGAATGGGGAAGAAGCTATGGTCAAAATAACGTGAATCCCGGGAGTTTGGCAACCTAATAACCGGGAGTTGGGAGTTAAAAAGTCTAAAGGTCTGATGGTCTGAAAGTCGGAGGGGGGCGGGATTAAAGTTGCGGTGAAGGTCGCCTGAATGGCATAGTCGGGCAGGCATCAACCATCGCTGAACTCTATAAACAACGCTGGCAGATCGAGATCTTCTTTA
>CAZVNL010000062.1:0-5285 GCA_964628055.1 uncultured bacterium
AGGCACGCGGTTTTTTCACCGCGACGATTCTTTTGGTACTTTTCTAAAAAGAAAAGCACAGGAAAGCTTAGTTGTTACTATGAGGAAAAGGGGGTAAACCCCCTAACACCGTATTGTTTATCTAAACTCAATCTAACACCTTGGGGTCTCCTGCTCTCGTAGGATATTAGTGAAAATGGGACCTCCCCACTGCCCCCAATGTAATGACGAATACTGAACGTCGAATTAAAAATTCCAAAAATTTCTAACGTTTTCATAGCGTCACAACCACTTCAATTCGTCATTCGACATTCCTTGTTCGACATTCGAAATTATTTTTTCCCTGGTGTGTGATTTATAAAAAGGTTGTGGCCGGGAGACTCCCAGTACGATTTTCAATCAATGGCTCTTAATAAGTCATCTTTACCCTTCATTTTGCCGTCTGTTTCACTCCCAGCTCTTCCTTTACAAAGTGTTCTCATAGGCGTTAACTTCCCTTCGTTCCACCCGGTGGTAAAGCTGGGGAGGACATCATCGGGGCATAGGAAAAACTTTAGAGAATCGAGAGGTGTGTAGATGTTCATTGAATTTAAGGATGTTGCCAAGCAGAAGCTCATCGCTGAGGGGAAGCGTCACTTCCATCAGGTGCCCGACGTTTTCACCAAGATGTACGCTTTCACGCGGGCGAAGACCGCCCGTGCCTTAGGTTACTACCCTTACTTCCCCCACATCGAAGCCACCGACGCCACCGAGGTTACCATTGGCGGTGAGCGGAAGATCATGCTGGGGTCCAACAATTACCTGGGGCTCACTAACCATCCGGAAGTTATCGAAGCCGGCGTCCGCACGTTGAAGCAATACGGGGCGGGCTTGACCGGTAGTCGCTTTCTTAACGGAAACCTCGTTCTCCACGAGGAATTAGAAGCAGAACTGGCCCGCTTTGTGGGCAAGGAACGCGCCTTGGTCTTCTCCACCGGCTTTGGGGTGAACTTAGGAGTCATCGCCGCTACCGTGGAACCTACTGACCACCTTTTCAGCGACGAGTACAACCACGCCTCCATCGTGGATGGCACCCGGTTTTCCCGCTGCCACGTCACCCGCTACCGCCATAACAACATGGCCAACCTAACAGAAAAACTGGCCCGAACCGATCCCCAACAGGCCCGCTTCATTGTCACCGACGGTATCTTCAGTATGGAGGGGGATATCGTTGATTTACCCAATTTGGTGCACGCCGCCCGGAAGTACCACGCCCGGGTCATGGTGGATGACGCCCACGCCTTAGGCGTGATCGGGCCCGCTGGAAAAGGTACGGCCGCGCACTTTGGACTCACCAAGAAGGTAGACCTCATAATGGGCACTTTCAGCAAGTCCCTGGCCGGCGTGGGGGGCTTCATCGCCGGGAACGAAGCCGTCATTGATTACCTCCAGCACAACACCCGCACCATGATCTTTACCGCGGCCCTGCCACCCACCAACGTCGCCACCGTTCTGAAGGCCCTGGCAATCATTCAGCAGGAACCGGAACGGCGGAAACAGCTCCAGGAAAACGCCCGCTACATGCGCCAGGAACTCACCAACTTAGGCTTCGACATCGGTCTAAGCGTAACCCCTATCGTCCCCATTATTATTGGTAAAGAGATGAAGACCTTCAACTTCTGGAAAGACCTCTTAGCCGCTGGCGTGTACACCAATCCCATCATTCCCAATGCTGTACCCCGGGGACGATCTCTGTTGCGCACCAGCTACATGGCGACCCACACCCGGGAGCAATTGGACTTCTGCCTGGAGCAATTCGAAAAATACGGTAAAAAACACCGAATCATCTCCTGATCGACGCCATGTCCACCAGCCCCCAGGGAAGTTTAGCCGCACGCCCGGTGGTCCTTATCACCGGCACCTCTTCGGGGCTGGGGAAAGCCTGCGCCGCCTATCTCTCTAACCAGGGGATGAAAGTGTACGGAACCAGTCGGCACCCAGAAAAACTTCCCCCGGTACCGCTGTGGACCACCCTTACCATGGACGTGCGGGAGGCGGTTTCCGTAGAAGCAGGGGTGGCAACCATTCTCAAACGGGAAGGACGCCTGGATGTGGTGGTAAACAACGCTGGTTTCGGCATTGCGGGGGCCATCGAAGACACTCCCATAGACGAAGCCCAGGCCCAATTCGACACCAATTTCTTCGGTACGCTACGGGTGATTAAGGCGGTTCTACCCACCATGCGCCAACAAGGGTCTGGGACCATTATCAACACCGGTTCCATCGGCGGCCTCATTGGCCTCCCTTTCCAGGGTCTCTACAGCGCTACCAAATTTGCCCTGGAGGGCCTTTCGGAAGCCCTTTCAAAGGAAGTCCGTCCCTGGGGAATCCACGTGGTGTTGGTGGAACCCGGGGATTTCCGCACGGCCTTTACCAGTAACCGTCAGATAATTAAAAAATCCACTCCTGACTCGCCTTACTGGGAGTTCTTCTCCCGCGCACTGGCCATCATGAAACAGGACGAGTCCCAGGGGGCTGATCCCCAGCGCGTGGCCCGGCTGGTGGCGCGCATCATTTGCACTCCGCACCCCCGTCCGCGTTACCGGGTTGGGTTCTGGTCCCAGAAAGCGGTTGCTACCCTCAAGGCCTTCCTGCCCGACCGCCTATTTGACTCGATCATCCGGAGCCATTACGGCGTTACCTGAAACCTCGGCACTCAATCGGTAGACTGGGGGGTGGTAAATACGTCGTCACTTACCCCCTGGTTCACCCGGTAACGGGAATAGGTTAACCGTACGATCCCTTCGTAGTCCCTCCCTTCCGGCAGGGGAGATCCCATCTCTTCCTGGAAAGGTCCCCCAATGGGTTGACGATCCCCGATCTTCTTCAGATAGTCACCGGAAAGGGTAAAACGGAGCTCAGTCTCTTTCGGTAACCAGATCCCCTCCTCAACCTCCGTGTAGGTGGACTTCACCGACAGCACCGTCATGGTATCCACTCTCGTTTCCGCCCAGGGAATAACCCACCGCATGGCATCCACCCACAAGGTCATGGTAAGAGTAGGAATGGTTCCTTTATCGCGTTTAGTGGGAAAATGAAAGGCCAATGAATCGGGGTGTACCCGGCCTGTGACCATCCAATATTCTTGCCCATCAATGACCACGGTTCCCCTTACAGCAGTCTCTGTGAAATTGTCCAGCATTTCCTTTGGCGACAGAGCAAGACCCGTTTTCGGTACCACAGCGAAACCACGAGCTTCCACTTTCACCTTATTCGGCTGCTTGAAGGTGAGTTTTATCTTCTTCTTGGGCATGCGAAACCGGGGCATTTTAACGGAGATTTTTACGCTGACCGTGTAATCCTGCACCCGTTGGAACTGCTGGATGAGGCTGTCACTCAGGGCAGCCACTGTCAGGGAGGTGTCTGTGGAGGCACCTGCTGGTTGAGCCCATAAAAAAGAGCCCAAAATACAGAGCCCGAAAATCCTGCCGAACCGAAGAAGTAAAAGGGTGATAAGGGAAGTTCTTTCTCGCACTAAGTCAAGATATCCTTTCTCGTGAAGACGGCAAAGCTGATTCCCAAAAAGGCCGCCGTGTAAGCCCCTAGGATTAAAAGGTCTTTCCCAATTTCTCCCCACGGAATGGGATCGTAGAAGGCCTTGCGCCAGATATCCAGATAAGAGGTGAACAAATAAGGACGGATTTCCCGAAAGAGGTCCAGGGGTATGTTTGAAAGGGCCAGCCCTATTATGAGCACCGCCATCGCCCCGATAATAGGCCCGATGCCATTATTCACCATGGTGGAGAACATGAACCCCAGGGTAGCCACCACTTCCATGGTAAGGATGGCGAAAGTGAAAGACAGGGCGAACCGCAGCCAAGCTGTTTCCGGCGGTAGAATCAAAATCCCCTGGTGCAAGACGATCAAATCGCCACTCCCCAGCCAGAAGGTGCCCACCCCCAAACTCATCAAGGCAAAAAAGAGGATCAACACGGCGGTATAGACGTAGGTGGTCAGGAGCTTCGCCCATAGGACGCGCGCCCGGGAAATGGGCCGGGTAAGGTAAATACGGAAAGTCCCGGCCGCGCCCTCCCCGGCCACCACGTCGCCAGCCACTAACATGACCAGAAAAGGGATGTGCACCCATAAAAAATTCATGACGATGTAAGTAGCTAAAAACCCGTTGAAAATAGACCCCACAATGATGAATGAATCCTGGAGCTGGCGGGTCATCTCCCGGTGAATATCACCACCCCCTACCGAGAAGCCCCAGAGAATAAGCGGACCCAACACCGCCATGGCGATGAAACCGATATAGGAACGCCATTTCCCCGAGATCTTGACGAGTTCATTTTTGATGAGTGAAAGCCACATGGGATCAGGTTTCCTCTTCCGTGAGGGAGAGAAAGTACGCTTCCAGAGAGGTGTTGGGGATGATGGCGTTTACTTCCACGCCCTGTTCCACCAACGCGCGGGTGATTTGGGAAACACGATCTTCAGCGACGGCAACGTGGAGGCGCTCCTGGTGCGATTCCACCTCCTCAACAAATTCCAAATTAGAGATGATCTCCCGGGCGCGATCAAGGGGGGTGGCCCTGATCTCCATCGTCGCACGGGCTACACTGTGCAACAACGCCTCCACTCTCCCGGAGACCATTAGTCTGCCCTGGTTGATGATGGCCATGGAAGTACAGGTTTGTTCCACTTCGTGCAGGAGGTGTGATGACAGGAAGATGGTCATCTCTTTTTGCGCCAACTGGCGGATGAGTTCCCGCACTTCCTTCATGTGTCGGGGATCCAGGCCGGAGGTGGGTTCATCCAAGATGAGCAGTTTAGGGTGACTCAACAGGGCCTGGGCGATCCCCAGGCGTTGCTTCATGCCGTGGGAATAGGCTTTCACCTTATCGTCAGCGCGATCCAACAAGCCCACGGTAACCAGTACTTCCTCCACCCGTTCAGCGGGCAAGGTTTCCATTCGGGCCAGGAGTTCCAGGTTCCGCCGGGCGGAGAGGTTCTTGTAAAAGCTCGGTTCTTCGATGAGGGCACCTACGCCCTGGAGGGCTTGATTGCGCTCCTTCGTGACGGAACGACCGAATATGCGAATCTCCCCTGCATCGGCCTTGACTAAAGCCAATAACATTCGAATGGTAGTGGATTTCCCCGCCCCGTTGGGGCCTAAAAAGCCGAACACCTCGCCGCTCTGAACCGTAAAGGTCAGGTTGTGGACGACCTTTCGTCGGTGGTAAGACTTCGTTAAACCGGTGACGGCGAGAACAGGTTCATTCAAACCGGCGGATGTCATTTTTTCGTCAGAACCCACACGCCAT
>CAZVNL010000063.1:0-4926 GCA_964628055.1 uncultured bacterium
TTCACCGCGACGATTCTCAGACGCCTTGATATAAAATGTATAACAAGATACCATGCGATGGCGATGGTGAAATTAACCACAACATACCACGGCCAGGGGCCAAAGGCCTCTTCAATGGGTAGTGTAGGGTAACGCAAGTCGAGAATATTCTGGTTAAAAACCACGTTGTAAATGGCCATGAGACCAGTGTAGACCAGCATGGTGGCTAGGGCCATAAATAATGCGCGTTGAGAAAGACGTTTTTTTTCAACTCGTAAGAGGTAAATACTGAAAAGGAGGGGTGTAACGTGTTTAAGATAAAATCCCAACCAGGATAGAGGATAGGTATTGATGGGTGGACAGATAGGGTTATTGATGATCAGCAAGGTGAACACATCCCCGGTCCAGACAAAATAGAAGAAAATGTTGAACAGTCCCTGGTGGAATTTGAAGAAAAGAATTAGGGCAAAAAAGGCCGTGAAATTGCATAACCACAGGACGAGGTGGGGATTATGATCCCAATTGTACCAAGTTGTGGCTGATATGGCATAGACCAAGACGACCCCAAAGATCCAGCGCTGGGTTGCCACGCGGGGGATACTGACCACCGCCAAAAGGGCTGCTGAGGTAAGGATTAAACTGATTGTAACAGTGGAGATCAAAGGGTTTACGTGAATAAAAACCGTTGCTTACTGCAGCCCGAAATTCAATGGTATCGCCAGTTAATAGGGTTAATTTTTATCGTACGGGAGCAATTTTCCCTGTAATTTCAAGGTTGTAAAATAAGAATAAACTACTCAAAGAAACGGACAACATTTATGGAGCAACCCATACGTATCGGACTCTTTGGCTTTGGTCGTATCGGGCGGAACATTTTTCGCATCGGTTATAAAAATCCGCGATTCAAATTTATGGCCATTTCCGACTTGGGGCATGCCGAGGTCTTGCATTATCTACTCATGCGCGATTCCATTCACGGTCCCATGGAGGAATCCTTCCGTCTCGAAGGCCAATATTTGTGTTATGAGGATCAAAAAATCCGCATCCTGGTAGGGGGGAAACCGGGGATGATCCCCTGGGATGCCTTTGATGTGGATGTGGTCATCGATTCCACGGGTGCTTATCGCCGCCGAGATCAATTACAGCCCCATCTGGAAAGCGGCGCCCGACGGATACTGGTCTCGAAACCACCAGTCGATGAGATCGACCGCATCGTGATTCGGGGCCTTAACGACGATGAAATTCAACCGGAAGATCGCATCATTTCCACGGCCTCCACCACGACCCAGGTTTTGGCTTTAATGCTGAATGTCCTGGATGAGCATTTCGGCGTCCGGCGCGCCATGATGACTACCATTCATGCCTATACCTCCGACCAACCCCTGGCTGATTCCGTGCGCTCCGACCTGCGACGCAGTCGTTCCGCGGTGGAGAATATCATTCCCAACGAGACCTGGGCGCCGCATTACGTGGGACAACTCGTTCCTAAATTTAAAGGCCGCCTGGAAGGGATTGCCTTTAATGTGCCGGTGGCGGATGGATCGTGTCTTGATCTTACTACCGAGCTGGAGCACCTGCCCACTGTCGAAGAAGCCAATGCCGCAATGAAAACCGCCGCCGAGAATAGCTACCGGGGGTTAATCGGCTATACCGAAGATCCGGTAGTTTCCAGTGATGTGATTGGCAGCGGGGAAACCATGGTATTCGATGCTCAAGCAACTATGATCGCCGCGAATGCTCTGTTAAAAACGGTCTCCTGGTATGACAACGGTTGGGGTTTTGCGGCTCGGATTCTGGATTTAGTGGAGGCCTACGCCCTACTCAATCAGGCACCGATGGAAGGAGGTGTCGCATGAGGATCGCTATTAACGGATTCGGTCGCATCGGCCGGTCAGTATTCCGTATCCTAAACCGGCAAGCGGACTTTCAGGTGGTGGCCATTAATGATATCGCCCGGAATGACGCCCTGACTTACCTATTGAAATACGATACGGTCATGGGGCGTTTCCCCGATACCGTTCGCCTGGAGGGAGATCGCCTGTACACCTCCAATAACGAAGTCCAGATGCTGGCGGTAAAGGATCCCCGGGAGTTGCCCTGGGGAAAATTGGGAGTAGATATTGTGGTGGAGGCGACGGGAAGGTTTCGCACACGGGAAACCTTGCAACCGCACTTCGAGGCCGGCGCCCAACGCGTACTCCTCACCGTACCAGCCAAGGATGAGATTGATTTTACAGTGGTGGTCGGAGTAAACGATGACCGCCTGACCCCGGAACACCGGATAATTTCCAACGCCAGTTGTACCACCAACTGCCTGGCTCCCATGGCCAAAGTCCTCCAGGATACGTTTGGCATTGAGTACGGCGTTATTAACACCATCCATGCTTATACCAACGACCAGCGCTTGGCGGATGTCCCTCACACCGATTGGCGGCGCAGCCGGGCCGCGGCCGAGAACATCATTCCTACCACCACCGGGGCCGCTCGGGCGGTGGGGAAAGTTTTGCCTGAGTTAGAGGGGAAATTGGACGGCATCGCCATGCGGGTGCCCGTTCCGGACGGATCGGTAGTGGATGGCATTTTCCAGCTAAAAAGGGACGTTACCCGAGCGGATGTGAATGAGGCTGTCTATGCCGCAGCGGAAACGGAACGTCTGAAAAACATTATTGAATATTCCACCCTCCCCGTGGTCTCTACGGATATTATTGGGAATCCGCACTCTTCCATTTTCGACGCCCCTTTCACCAAGGTGGTTCGGGGAAACCTGGTTAAGACGCTGAACTGGTACGATAACGAGTGGGGCTACTCTAACCGGGTGGTGGATTTACTCCGTATCATCCAGCGTTGGAACTGAGTTAGTTCTGCAGTTCCGGCAGGTTCTGATAATAGTTCAGGGCCTCCGGATTCGCCAGGGCGTCCCGGTTTAATACGTCTTCTCCGTGGAGGATTTTTTTCACCGCAATTTCCACTTTCTTCCCGTTGATGGTGTAAGGTATATCAGCGATGGGAAGGATGATCGCAGGTACGTGCCGGGGAGAACATTGCGTACGAATTCGGCGTTTTATTCTATCAATTAATTCCGGTGTCAGGGTAACTCCGGCATTCAACTTTACAAACAGGATTACCCGTTCGTCCCCTTGCCAATTCTGGCCCGCAACCAGGCTGTCCGCTACTTCCGGAAGGACTTCCACCGCGCGGTAGATTTCCGCCGTGCCAATGCGTACGCCACCGGGATTCAGGGTGGCATCACTGCGACCGAAGATCTGTACCCCACCGTGATCGTTGATGGTGATGAAGTCCCCGTGAGTCCAGACACCGGGAAATTTCTCGAAATAAGCCGCCTGGTATTTTTTTCCCGCGGGGTCATTCCAGAAATAAATGGGCATGGAGGGAAAAGGAAGTTCACACACTAATTCCCCCTTTTCGTTGGTCACCGCCTTCCCTTGGGAATTGTAAGCAGCAACTTTCATCCCCAGCCCACGACATTGCAATTCACCTCGGTACACAGGCAGGGTGGGGTTTCCCAGGGCGAAGCAGGAAATGATGTCGGTTCCCCCGGAGATGGAGGCTAACAAGACATCTTCCTTGAGATCCCGGTACACGTAGTCGAAGCTTTCTTCTACCAAGGGCGAGCCCGTGGAGAGGATGGCGCGCAGGGCCGGGAGTTGATGAGTCTGGCGGGGTTTAACCCCCCCTGCTTCGCAGGCAGCGATATATTTGGCGCTGGTCCCGAATACGGAAATATTCAGTTCCTGAGCTAAGTCCCACAGGGCCGCTGGATGAGGATAAAACGGAGAACCGTCATAAAGGACTACGGTGGCTCCCACGGCCAGGGAAGAGACCAGCCAGTTCCACATCATCCAACCACAGGTAGTGAAGTAAAAGATCGTATCTTCCCGTCGGAGGTCGGTGTGCAATCGCAGTTCTTTCAAATGTTGTAACAAAGTTCCCCCGGCCCCGTGCACGATGGACTTGGGCAATCCCGTCGTACCGGAAGAGTACATGATGTACAAGGGATGGTCAAAGGGGAGCGGCGTGAAGACCGGCTCGGTACTCGTCGCATTACGGAGACAATCGTCAAAAAGGATTCCATTGGGGATGGAGATCGTTGGGTTTGCGGGGCTTAGATAGGGGACGATGACCACCCGTTCAACGCTGGGAAGTTGGGAGCAGATTCCCTGGAGTTTAGCGAGAGAGTCAAATTGTTTTCCGTTATAGAAATAGCCGTTGGCGGAGAAAAGAATTTTAGGTTTAATTTGACTGAAGCGGTCCAGGACGCCCTTAATGCCGAAGTCGGGCGAGGAGGAGCTCCAGACGGCCCCCAGGGAAGCCGTGGCCAGCATGGCAATGACGGTTTCCGGGAGGTTGGGCAGGAAGCCGGCCACCCGGTCCCCTTTCTCAACCCCCGATTCCAGGAGGAAGGCTTGCATTTTCCCTACTTTATGGTACAATTCCCGGTAAGTGAGAGTACGCACCGGCTGCCCTTCCCCTTTGAAGATTAGCGACGGTTGGTCGTCACGATAGCGCAAGAGGTTCTCGGCGAAGTTCAGTTCGCTTCCCAAAAACCAGCGGGCCCCGGGCATCTTGGTAAGGTCATCCACAACCTTGGTATAGGGGGCCGCAGTTAACAAGCCGCTGAACTGGTAAAAAGATTCCCAAAAGGCCGCCGGTTCGGTAACACTCCAGGTGTAGAGTTCGTGATAATCCCGCAAATGCAGATTGCGCTGTTCATTCACCGCCTGGCGGAAGGTGGTCATCTGGGCGTTTTCAATGACCTCTAAACTGGGGGACCAAAGGGGTTCTGGCATGGTTTTTACTCCCAATGAATGACGGAAAATAACCCCGATACGGATATATGGTACAAGGACAAGCCGATAAAAGAGCAGGTTGGAGAGAGGAGGTTGAGGTTAAGGGAGAGAAAGAAAGAGTCTGAAAGTCGCTCATTAC
>CAZVNL010000064.1:0-4533 GCA_964628055.1 uncultured bacterium
TGTTGCTTTCATTTCCGGGAATTCCTGAAGGATTTGGCTCAGGGGGTGCAGGGCAAGGCCTAATTTCGTTGTGGCCAGGTTCAACCGGGAATAGATTCGACTGGACTTTATTCGGTTTACAGGTGTATTAGTTTTCGATTTGAAGTAGCAGAATCCCCGGGAACTCTCCACGGCCTTCCGGAAGGCGTTTAAACCGGGGGTCTTGTTACTGGTTGAATGACAGGTCTCCAGTGACAGAATAAATTATTCCGCAATCCACCTGAACAAACCGGACATGCCATTACTGCTTAATGAAATGCCATCTTTGTAGCGGGCAATCTCGGCGTCGCTGAAGCGAAACGACTGATTGGTCTCGTCGTAGATGCGATAGGTATTGGTTTCGATCTCCATGGCCTTAATGAACAGTCCGTTGAGGCGCTCCCTCGCGGCTGCTTGGTGGATGAACTCGAGGACCGTCTCGCTGGGGTTCACCGGCAACGGTTTGATATAGGGACCGAAGGTGTTTAAAAAGATGGGGACGGTGACGAACGCGCTCGCCTGGTAGAGGAATTCCCAACGGTCAATTCGATTCATTTTGGGTAGCGCTTAGGGAGTGGTTTTTAGCATTGGCGGCAGGTAGGAGAACCTTCTCTTGTCAAGGTAGGACCGGCGTTATAATCTCACGAAGTATGGCAACGCCACTAAAATGACACCCGCCACAATTAGGGTATAGACGTTGGAAATGAAATGGGGAACGATAAAGAGGGCAACGCCGGTAAACAGGGGGACGACGGCCTTCTGTTTTTTACCATAGACGAAAAAGCCCAGGCCGATGACCCCGAAGACCGTACCCCAAATCAAAAGCGCCGTACCTTCCATTGTCAGACCTACATTTTTCCGACTTTATTAGTAGCAGCGCGGCACGGCGAAACGTAAAGCGCCCGGTTCCCCAAAGGGTAATTTTGAGTAATCCGCGCCCAGGAGTTCCTCTCCTGAGACCCAAACAGTCGTGATGTTAGGTTAACGTGCACAAACAGCCACTTGCCAGATGGGGGTCGTGCCGTAAAAGTAGCGTTTCAGTCCGTTCTTCGTAATAATGGCTTCCACCTTTTTTGTGGGGTGGACAAGCACCAGGAAGGGACTGCCCATTATTTTGGGATACAGGTTCAGGATGGACCGGGCGAGTTTGACCCACCAAGTATCCCGCAAATACACTACACCATAGGTTTTTTTCGCCAACCGGGAAGAGAGCCCCACCAGGGACAACATGTCATCGTAGCAGCAGATCACACGATCCAAAGTAACGATGTCAGCCTAGTCTGACTCTGAGGTAACGCTGGTAAAATCCCCGTGTCTGAATTCGATTTTATCGTTGAGGCCGCGTTTTGCAGCTTCCTCACGGGCAACTTCCAGGTAGGCTTTGGAAGCGTCGATGCTGTTGCTTTTTGCGGCTCCCTGTTCCAGGAAATGAAATTGAATGGCGCCCACCCCACCGCCGATATCCATGAAGCGACGCTCCCGCACTCCCTGGTCTTCAATTGCTTTTAGGAGCATCCATGTGGTTTTTGAAGGACCCTTTTTCCGGTATTTCTTTAGGTTCTTTTTAGCTGTTTTTTTATCGAACATCTTTTCGATGCCCTGAAACTGGCAACAGTCCATGTTCTATCCTTTAATTTAGTAGGATATTAGGAATAATTCTCGTTTTAACATCGAGTTAGTTTGTGCATAATTTGCCAGATTATGTGCATTGTTTATACAAAATGGGAGGTCGGCTCGAGGTTCCCGAGAACCAGCTACACACGCATATAAACGTTATTTTAGGAGTATCATCTTGTTTGTTTGTACAGCGGTGGCGGTTCTTAGTTGATAGAAATACACCCCGCTGGATAGACCGGTGGCGTCCCAAACCACGGATTGGCTCCCGGCCTCCCGGGTCCCTGAAACCAAGGTGGTCACTTTCCTGCCTAACATATCATAAACGATGATCTGGATCTCTGATCGGTAGGGGAGTTCATAGCGGATTGTGGTGGTTGGATTGAAGGGGTTGGGGTAATTCTGGTGAAGGACGTATTGGCGGGGTAGGGGTGTTTCCTGTTGAATATTGACGGTCCAATGATTTTCCCACCAGGAGCGCAACCAGACGATCTGATTTTCAAGGCGTGTGAGGGCGCTTTCGAAGGCTGTATCGACAATGGCTACCAGGGCGAAAATCACCTCGTTGGAGTCCCCGGCCAGGAAGTTAAAGGGACCGGCGCTCGTTAAAAAACCGGCGCCTCCACCACTACCTATCGTCCAGTTCCAGCCCTCGTTGGTGACTGGATTCCCATTAAACGTGAAAGTTGTCGTGTCCCCCGAGAGGGGATTTATTATCGGCGAACCATCCGGCATGTGGCCTTCCATGATATGTCTCTGTTCTGTGGCCGTAACCGGATAGGCCCCTAATTGCCCGTAGATGTTACTATCGTCGCTGATGTGCCATCCCGCCGTGGGTGGCAGGTTTTTAGCATCGGCGACAGTCGTGCCAAAGAAATGAGCTGTATTCCCCAGGGAGGGGGTCATGGGTCCCTGCAGTAGCACATAAGCACAGGCTCTTGGCTTCAGTGCTACCGTATCATTATACGGGTTGTACATATACAGGTACTTTCCTGTTTCATTGTACCCGCCTCGATTCCCTCCGGCAAAATCGAGATCTATGTCCGTCCAAAGTCCCAGGATGAAATCTTGTAACGGTTCGGCGCCCCGGTTAAAGATGTGGTAGCGGAAGAAGATGACGTTGGAGAGACTGTCGGCGTTCCCATAATCCCACACCGTTTCGTGGATTTCAACAGGAATGGCCGGCGATTCTGGCCACCCCTCCAGGTCGGGAGAGGGATGGGCATCATTGTAGACCATGAACGAGGTCTGTTGCCCGATGACGGTGGGTGTTCCGTCGCTGCTGTGGGGAGCGCCCCACTGAAGGGGCCACTGATCATAATTCGGGTCCCCTGGCGCACTGGTACTATCCAGATGGTAAATACGGTAACTGGTAGAATCTTCCGGAGCGGCAATCATAGCCGCTTCACCATTTATGATAGGTCCCGGGGAGTATTCCAGGGACCAACTGGAGGCCGTGGTTATTAAGGTGTCCTGACGATAGCCAGAGAGCCAGAGACCATGGTCGAATTCGATGGATTGTTCCCACGACGATCCATTTTGTTCTAACCAGTATATTGGCGGCATATTCAAAGTTCTCCAGTCCAAAGATCCGACGTTGGTCAGCTGGGCATGCATTGTGGCGGTATTGACGCCCAGGGTGTCGTAAGGGACGGCTTGTGAATAAATCAGGGAAGAGGAAAAGACTATTATAACGGCTGTTGGGATGCGTCTCATAGGAAATTCAATCTAAAAAGGATAAGCAAACAAAACAAACATTTGATGCCACCGTTCGGCTTTAAATGTTCTGGAAGTCGAAGTTCAGCAGGTCGCGATATGTGGATTCCGCGTAATCAGGCGCCACTTGCCACCAGATGACGGTCCGGTTGCGGCGATAAAAATAGTGTGTAAACCCCATCCCTTCCGTTTTCATTTGTAAACCAGCCTCCGTTTCTTCGAAGGTAAGGGGAGAAAAAACGGGTGTGCCGGCCGCCATTTTCAGGGACATGCTCATGAGGTCTTTTCGAGCGGCCTCCTCGTTTTCGAAGAGACTTAAATACAGGATATTCCCCGACTGGTCACCGCCATAGTAGCCGATGATGTACTCCGAGGCGCCCAGGACTTTGCCATGCATTTTCTGAACTATTTTGGTGGCCTTTTCACCGCGGATAACATTGGTGAGCTTTAACTCACCTAACTTTTGAGGCAAAAGTTCGTTTGTTCCAGTGCAACCCATAAGCGCGAGCAGAACCGGTAGGGTCCAAAAAAATTTGGTGTTTGTTCTAATAGATTGCAGGTTCATGTTTCTTTCCTTCTAAGGTTGATTCGAAGTTAGATTGGTGGTGAAAGGAAGGTAAAGCAAATTGGTAGTTCAATGTAAAACAATTTACTTTACGACGTTTTAGTGAATCGGTACCGTTCCCGCAGCGGTTTTGAATAAAAGACCAGGGCTGTTGCGAGCGTAAAACCGGCCACGATTCCGAGGATAACAGCCATTCTCGTCCAGGGTAAACCGTGGCTTGATCGAAGAGACACGAGCGTAAAGACAGTCCGAATCCATTCAACGGTTGCCAGGACCAAAGCCCCTTGCATGATCCTGGCCGACCAGGGGTGACGGATTAATAGGATCAGGGGGACCACTAGGCTTGCCAGCAATAGAAAATAATTGCCCGTTCGCAGGAAATGAGCCGCCATCAAAAGCGCGCTAACAATTATCGGCAACAATTGAAGCAGCGTTAGGGATCCTTTTTTCATTATGGTCTCCGCAATCTAACGAGGTCAAGACATAGTTGAGGTGGCGTTATGTGTTACCCGGGCCTGGATCAATTAAACGCAGGATAATGCTCTACTTACTATTCAAGCTTACTGGATGTCAGTGGTGACTCCCAAGAACATTTTAGGCTTTGTTAGTAAATAAAGGGT
>CAZVNL010000065.1:0-3169 GCA_964628055.1 uncultured bacterium
AATTAGTATTGAGTTGCACTTAGGAGTTGAATTCAAATATTTTTGTAATGCATCAACTGTGTTGATGAATAGCCCCCTACAGTGAACCCCCACCAAATCGAAAAGGGATCATTTTTTTCTTGCCCTGGAGTAAAGTACGGGGTTGTATATTTAACTTCTGAAAGGAGTCCATTATGAGCGGTTTTACCATCGGAACACTGGCTGAAAAAGCGAATGTGAACTTAGAAACGATCCGGTTTTATGAACGGAAGGGGATTATTCCCAAACCAAGGCGTTTACCCTCTGGTTATCGCAGTTACACCGAAGAGGATATAAGGCGGCTACGGTTTATTCAGATGGCCAAGAAGCACGGATTTTCGCTGAAAGAAATCAAGGAATTACTCCACTTACGCGTGGATCCTAACCGCACCTGCAAGGACGTACGTCAGCGAGCGGAAAACAAAATCCAGGTGATCGAAGAAAAAATCCGCGAACTGGAACAAATAAAAAATGCTTTAACCATCTTAGTCGCCAGTTGTGAGGGGACGGGACCTACCCAGGAGTGCCCCATTTTAGATACCTTTGAAAAATTTAATTAATTTTTGTGTAACTCCGTACTTAGGTACAATCTATCTAATAAGTAGCAACACCAATTAAACTAGCAATACGGAGCGAAAATGAAATCCGAAGTCAAACCCACCAAGGCTTCGCGAAAAGGACTTGTAGGAGCCACTTTAGCTGCTATCGGAGCGTCTGTCTGTTGCGTTGGTCCTTTAGTGCTGATAGGCCTGGGAATCGGCGGTGCCTGGATGGGCACCCTCACGGCCCTGGAACCCTTCCGACCCTATTTAATAGGGCTCACGGCGATCTTCTTGGGCTATGCCTTTTACCAGATTTACCGTAAACCTGACGCCGAGGAATGTGAACCGGGTTCCTACTGCGCCAATCCCAAATCGGACCGCAGCAACAAAATAACTTTATGGGTCGTCACCCTATTCATCATCGGTCTTTTGGCGGTTCCTTATCTGGTGCCAACGGTATTTTCCGATGCCCAGGAGCCCCTCCAGCTCAACACACAGGTGCGGGAAGTGGTGCTGGATGTGCCAGGGATGACCTGCGCCGCCTGTCCCGTAACCATCCAGAAAAGCCTAAAAAAAGTAGACGGCGTCATCGAAGCAACTGCCAGTTTTGAAAAGAAAATTGCCATTGTGAAATACGATCCTACCAAGATTTCCACCAAGGACCTGTTAGCGGCCATCCGGAACGCCGGGTATGAATCTACCGTCCATTAAATCACATGAATTGAGAAAACAATGACCATCAAAACAATTACCATGAATCTTGCCGGTATGACCTGTGATCACTGCGCCACGACGATTAGCAACCTCCTGAATAGGGACGGTATCTTAGAAGAGCAAGTCAGTTATCCCGATCATTCGGCAAAGATCAAATTTGACGCAGAAAAAATATCTTTGGCAGAGATCATCAGCACGATCAATGACACGGGACATTATCAGGTAACTGGAACCAGGGAAGAACAGCCCACCGTGAATGAAGGACAAAAGCACCTCATCATCATCGGCGGGGGTTCGGCAGCTTTCGCCGCCACCATCGAAGCCCAGGAACAGGGAGCCCGGGTGACCATGATAAACGACGGACTACCCATCGGAGGCACCTGCGTGAATGTGGGTTGCGTCCCTTCCAAGAACCTGATCCGCGCCGCCGAAACCCTGCACCGCTCCCGAAACAACCCCTTCCCAGGAATTGAAACCCGCGGAACCCTCACCGACTTTTCAGCAGTGATGAAGCAAAAACGGACCCTAGTCCAGGACTTGCGGCAATACAAATACACTGACATCATTAAAAACATGGACAATTTTAACCTGATTCAGGGTCACGCTCGGGTATTGTCGCCCACGTCAGTGGAAGTCAACGGCAAAATAATAGCCGGGGATAAACTCTTAATCGCCACGGGAGCCCGTCCCCACATTCCTCCTATTGAGGGCTTGGCAGACGTCCCCTATTTGACCAACGAAGGCGCCTTCGAACTGGACCAACTACCCGCTTCCCTCCTCGTACTGGGCGGGCGCTACATCGCCCTGGAGATCGGTCAGCTCTTCTCCCGGCTGGGAAGCAACGTAACCGTCTTGCAGCGCTCGGAACGCATTTTACCCACCGAGAGGGCCGACCTCACCAATCGCCTGACCGACTATTTAGAACAGGAAGGCCTGACCATTGTAACCGGAAATGAGTTTATCCGGATTCGTGAAGAGGAAGGCCAGGTTGTCGTGGAATCCAGGGTGGGGGGTGAACTGAGAATATTCCGGGCGGAAAAACTCATCGTGGCCACCGGGCGGACACCCAACACCGCTGAAATGGGATTGGAAGAGGTAGGGGTGGAACTTATTCCCAGCGGAGCCATCGTGACCGACGATACCCTTCAGACCTCCGTCCCTACTATTTATGCGGCGGGGGATGTGTTAGGAAAAAATATGTTCGTTTACACCGCCGCCTACGAAGGGAAACTGGCGGCCCACAACGCCCTAAGCGTGGAAAAAACGCCAACCGACTACTCCGTCTTGCCCTGGGTCATTTTTACCGACCCACAAGTGACCGGCGTGGGATTAAACGGAGTTCAGGCGCAAGCCAAAGGAATCGATGCAGAAACGGCGACTATTGACCTGGAGCAAGTTCCCCGTGCTATCGCCGCTCGGGATATGCGGGGATTTATCCAACTGATCCGCGACCATGATACGGATAAGCTAATCGGCGCTCGCATTCTGGCCCCCGAGGGCTCAGAACTAATCATGGAAGTGAGCCTGGCCATTAAATACGGAATTACGGTGAAGGAATTAGTGGGCATGTTCCATCCCTACCTGACCCTGTCAGAAGGCATCAAGTTGGCAGCCATCACCTTCAGAAAAAATGTGAATGAACTGAGTTGTTGTGCTACATAGAAATGTATCAATTTGAAAACAGTTCTTAATCGCTGATTAGCGAATCTAACTGGAAGTTTAAGAGATTGAAAAGTAAATGCTGGTTAATGAACTAATAAAACCCGTTGTGCAAATTAGTTTGATCAAAAAAAGAGCTCGTGCATTAGCTTCTTCTTGTTAAATTAATGGTGATAAATCATTTAATAATAAGGAGAAAACCAATGCACAATCTCCGACAGAATTTCGATATAGTC
>CAZVNL010000066.1:0-2962 GCA_964628055.1 uncultured bacterium
CGTTGTGAGTCCCCTTCTTTCACGTCCACTCCCCGGATGGCATCAGTCACTACCGTCGTTTTAAACCCTCCTTGCCGGGCATCCAGGGCCGTGGCTTTTACGCAGTAGTCCGTGGCCAGACCACACACGTACACTTGATCCACACCCGCCTTCTGCAGTTTCTCCTGCAGATCGGTCCCTTCAAAACCGGAGTAGGCTTCCCGGTCAGGTTGGGTCCCTTTGCTGATAATCAACACCTGCTCGTCTAAGTTCAAATCGTGGTGGAACCGGGCCCCCTCCGTCCCCCGGATACAGTGGGGTGGCCAGGGTCCGCCCTGAAGCCGAAAACTGCAGTGCTCCTCCGGGTGCCAGTCCCGGGTGGCCACGATCAACTGCGCTTTTTCCCGAAAACGCTGGATAAGGTCATTGATCACCGGGACCACCTCGTCCCCCCGGGGAACCGCCAGGCTACCACCGGGACAAAAATCGTTCTGCACATCCACAATGATTAAGGCAATTTTGCCCATAGTCAGTTCTCCTCCTTTTGAAAGTACCACACTCTTTGTAATCGCGGGTTGGGTCGATAAACCCGCCCTACTTTT
Source organism: uncultured bacterium (assembly GCA_964628055.1). Classification (GTDB taxonomy): domain Bacteria; phylum Fidelibacterota; class Marinisomatia; order Marinisomatales; family TCS56; genus CAZBEL01. Next base: position 582 of record CAZVNL010000066.1, read on the forward strand.
GCCTGGGGTTGGCCCTCCACCAGGACCACGTCGGCGGTGAAATCGTAATTCCCCGCCATAAGCGCCGATCCTACTCCGTAAGCATCCACCGGGACGCTTTGTTTTTCAAATTCCCTGATCCGCTCCGCATTGAAGCCTCCCGAGGCCACAATGCGCACGTGTTCAAAGCCTTCCTTATCCAGAGCGCGGCGGACATTCCACACCAATTGGGGATTTACCCCCGTCGGGTTGCTCTGGCCCATTTGGGGGATGACGGATCTATCCACTACGGTGTTAGACGTGTCCAGGCGGACGCCCCACAGGCGCTTGCCCAGGGCGCGCGCCACCTTCAAGGAAGTGTGGACGCTATCGTTCTCAAAATCCACCAGGGCAATGAGGTTGGTTTCCGGAAAGTTCACATCGAAGTGTTGGGCCGCTTCCACCGTGTTCCCACTACAGACGGCGATGAGGGCGTGGGGAATCGTCCCGGCGCCGGAAGCGCCCCACCACTCTCCCTGGGCATCGGTGGAGACGGCCGTGGCCCCACCGATCTTGGCGGCATACCCATCCCCACCCTGCAGGAACCAGTGATCAAACCGCGCCGGGAAATAGAGAATGGGTTTCCCCCTTGCCGCTTCCACTACCCGCCGGACATTGGTGGCAATGCGCGTGCGTCGGGCGAGGATTCCCAGGTAGATCGTCTCCAAGTGCACAAACTCGTACAGGGGCCCTTCGACGGTCATCACCGTTTCCCACGGCTCGGCTTCGTCGCCGTCCCGGAGCGTGTGGACCACGAGATCGCCGGACCCATCACACCACAATAAATCCAACTCCTGCTGGAGATCGAGGCGCTGCTTTTGCAGCTCTAACATCTGCTCCTTGGAATTAAAATACATGCGCCGGATGGCTTTCTTCAAATCAATGTACCGGTCAAACAGTTCATAGGCTTGCTTACGATCGCGATAATAACCGGCGCCTAATTTTAACACCGCCAGGGATTCGTCCACACCGCAAATGACCGCTTCCTTTTTCTGAAACACCTGCATGAGGACGGAAGTTTTTCGCCGAGCATTCTCTAAGGCTACCTTGCTGCGCCAGAAATAGACATCGCTCCGGTAACCTCGCCGGATCTCGTGTACGGGAATATCAAACGTCTCTACCGGTAAGGGCGTCCAATGGTCGTTACGTTTCCTCATGGCTACTCCTTACTAATGCGGTGACTATTCCAAGGGAGTAAAAGAGTTCACAAAAGCCTCCTCTTGGTACACTGGTCTTCACATACGGGACTTTCTCCGTGCTAACAAACTACCCTGGTACCGTTTCGGTTCCCATCTCGGGATATCCTCATTTCAGCAGCAATACTTTCCTAGTCAGAACCGTCGTGTGCGTCCGCAGTTGAAGAAAGTACAAACCGCTGGCCAGGGAAGCAGCGGACCAGGTGTAGGAATAACTTCCGGGACTTTTCGTCCCCTCGGCGAGCACCGCCACCGTTTTACCGGTCAGATCGTAGACTGACAGGCGCACTGCTTCGGTGTTGCCTAAGACAAAATGAATCGTGGTGCGGGCGTTGAACGGATTGGGATACGCCGGATCGAGGGTTGTTGCTTGGGGGAGTTGCTCGGCAGGGTCTACGCCCAGGGCGGGCGGGATAAAAGAAGAGAGGTTGAAACGGCCGTTGAAGATCTGGAGCGCGTTTGGTGGAAACGTGCCCGTCATGGCCGTGGCGTTGAAAATCCCACCCAGCGTGTCCATACTCACCGTATCCAAGGTGATGGTCCCCGATACCCCCATGTAGGCTTGGTCCAGCAATTCAACCAGCAGATAATTCAACAAAGCGTCAATAATTGTTGAGTCGGGGAGGCTGTCCCCAAAAAGGGATACCAAATTGATAATAATAGTAGAATCTACGTTAGGGATGAAACCCAACAAGACGTTAGGATCGAGGGGATTGGCCGGTAGGGTCCATGACTGGGGTTCCACCCCACCGGAGTCATCCCGGAGATAGATGAAAAACAGGTCAATAGCGTTCGAGTCCGCTTGTTGAAAGGCGGAAAGCAACAGATGGGTTGTATCCGACGGTTCGTACACGGCCCCCAGACCTGCACTGGCAGGTAAGGCCAGGGTATCGGGCGGAGCCGATAGAGACCCCTGGAAGTGACCATTCAGCGTGGCGCCGCTGTAGTCGAAAGAGACCTCCCCGAAGTAAGGGGTGATTTGCCCGTTGAGGGGTGAAAACAGGTAGCTCAAGGCCGCCAAAAGCGGGCCCAGTTGTTTCACCCGAAACCTCGGGAGCCGTTTTTTCAGATAGTTCATTTAATTGCCCTTTCTAAAGGGTGCTAAGAGTATACGGAAGGGCTGGGGTCGCTGTCAATTAATTACTCCTATTCCGCTTCATTTAAAGG